>NZ_JBYQGS010000015.1:0-205 GCF_058200355.1 Streptococcus sp. SCPM-O-B-23252 (M501) | reverse complement strand
AAGGTTGAGTCTAGTGGAAACTAGGCTCATTTGGGAGTTTAGCTTAGTTGGAATTGAGAGGCAATCGAGATTCCAATCGGCGGATAAGAGAAACGCAGTTTCTCACCGTTGGCTGAGTTAAACGACCATTTGGGAGTTTAGCTCAGCTGGGAGAGCATCTGCCTTACAAGCAGAGGGTCAGCGGTTCGATCCCGTTAACTCCCAT
>NZ_JBYQGS010000014.1:0-276 GCF_058200355.1 Streptococcus sp. SCPM-O-B-23252 (M501) | reverse complement strand
TTAATATTAAGGAGGATGTGGGATTCGAACCCACGCACGCTTTTACACGCCTGACGGTTTTCAAGACCGTTCCCTTCAGCCGGACTTGGGTAATCCTCCAGCTAATTATGGACCTTGTAGGACTTGAACCTACGACCACTCGGTTATGAGCCGAGAGCTCTAACCAGCTGAGCTAAAGGTCCGACAAGATCAATAGTATAGCGGCGAAGGGGATCGAACCCCCGACCTCCCGGGTATGAACCGGACGCTCTAGCCAGCTGAGCTACACCGCCATAA
>NZ_JBYQGS010000013.1:0-312 GCF_058200355.1 Streptococcus sp. SCPM-O-B-23252 (M501) | reverse complement strand
AGTTGGGCACTCTAGCGAGACTGCCGGTAATAAACCGGAGGAAGGTGGGGATGACGTCAAATCATCATGCCCCTTATGACCTGGGCTACACACGTGCTACAATGGCTGGTACAACGAGTCGCAAGTCGGTGACGGCAAGCTAATCTCTTAAAGCCAGTCTCAGTTCGGATTGTAGGCTGCAACTCGCCTACATGAAGTCGGAATCGCTAGTAATCGCGGATCAGCACGCCGCGGTGAATACGTTCCCGGGCCTTGTACACACCGCCCGTCACACCACGAGAGTTTGTAACACCCGAAGTCGGTGAGGTAACC
>NZ_JBYQGS010000012.1:0-379 GCF_058200355.1 Streptococcus sp. SCPM-O-B-23252 (M501) | reverse complement strand
TTTTCAAGCGGGTGTAGTTTAGTGGTAAAACTACAGCCTTCCAAGCTGTTGTCGCGAGTTCGATTCTCGTCACCCGCTTTGAACTTTTTGTTCATTACCAAGTTTTTAACTTGGGCGCGTAGCTCAGGTGGTTAGAGCGCACGCCTGATAAGCGTGAGGTCGGTGGTTCGAGTCCACTCGTGCCCATTTTTAATATTATGGTCCGTTGGTCAAGGGGTTAAGACACCGCCTTTTCACGGCGGTAACACGGGTTCGAATCCCGTACGGACTATATTATATTGGAGGATTACCCAAGTCCGGCTGAAGGGAACGGTCTTGAAAACCGTCAGGCGTGTAAAAGCGTGCGTGGGTTCGAATCCCACATCCTCCTTAATATTAG
>NZ_JBYQGS010000011.1:0-842 GCF_058200355.1 Streptococcus sp. SCPM-O-B-23252 (M501) | reverse complement strand
ATCGGGAAGACAGGATTCGAACCTGCGACACCTTGGTCCCAAACCAAGTACTCTACCAAGCTGAGCTACTTCCCGAACTAAAGCTTACGCTTTATGCACCCTAGAGGAGTCGAACCTCTAACCGCCTGATTCGTAGTCAGGTACTCTATCCAGTTGAGCTAAGGGTGCTCGTTTCTATTCAATTGCTACATAGTCTTGCGACCATGCACCCTAGAGGAGTCGAACCTCTAACCGCCTGATTCGTAGTCAGGTACTCTATCCAGTTGAGCTAAGGGTGCTTCTTCTCCAACCTAAGTCTATGCCGAGGACCGGAATCGAACCGGTACGATCGTTACCAATCGCAGGATTTTAAGTCCTGTGCGTCTGCCAGTTCCGCCACCCCGGCCTCCTCAAGCGAACGACGGGATTCGAACCCGCGACCCCCACCTTGGCAAGGTGGTGTTCTACCACTGAACTACGTTCGCATCTGTTTCTTTATATAAAAAAATGCCGGCTACATGACTTGAACACGCGACCCTCTGATTACAAATCAGATGCTCTACCAACTGAGCTAAGCCGGCTCATTATTATTCTTTTATGCGGGTTAAGGGACTTGAACCCCCACGCCGTAAAGCGCCAGATCCTAAATCTGGTGCGTCTGCCAATTCCGCCAAACCCGCTATAATGACCCGTACTGGGCTCGAACCAGTGACCCATTGATTAAAAGTCAATTGCTCTACCAACTGAGCTAACGAGTCGTATCATTATCTGCTAGAAACTAAGTTTCTACGGTCCCGACGGGAATCGAACCCGCGATCTTCGCCGTGACAGGGCGACGTGATAACCGCTACACTACGGGACCT
>NZ_JBYQGS010000008.1:0-2210 GCF_058200355.1 Streptococcus sp. SCPM-O-B-23252 (M501) | reverse complement strand
GGAGCCAGCCGCCTAAGGTGGGATAGATGATTGGGGTGAAGTCGTAACAAGGTAGCCGTATCGGAAGGTGCGGCTGGATCACCTCCTTTCTAAGGATAAGGAAACCTGCACGTTCGTCTTGTTTAGTTTTGAGAGGTCTTGTGGGGCCTTAGCTCAGCTGGGAGAGCGCCTGCTTTGCACGCAGGAGGTCAGCGGTTCGATCCCGCTAGGCTCCATTGGTGAGAGATCACCAAGGATGAACATTGAAAATTGAATATCTATATCAAATAGTAACAAGAAAATAAACCGAAAACGCTGTGAATATTTAATGAGTTTTCTAATTTTTTAAGAAATTAGGTTAATAAGGTTAAGTTAATAAGGGCGCACGGTGGATGCCTTGGCACTAGGAGCCGAAGAAGGACGTGACAAACGACGAAATGCCTCGGGGAGCTGTAAGTAAGCTTAGATCCGGGGATGTCCGAATGGGGGAACCCAGCAGGTGATACCTGTTACCCATATCTGTTAAGGATATGAGGAGGAAGACGCAGTGAACTGAAACATCTAAGTAGCTGCAGGAAGAGAAAGCAAAAGCGATTGCCTTAGTAGCGGCGAGCGAAACGGCAGGAGGGCAAACCGAAGAGTTTACTCTTCGGGGTTGTAGGACTGCAATGTGGACTTAAAGATTATAGAAGAACTACCTGGGAAGGTAGGCCAAAGAGAGTAATAGCCTCGTATTTAAAATAGTCTTTATACCTAGCAGTATCCTGAGTACGGCGAGACACGTGGAATCTCGTCGGAATCTGGGAGGACCATCTCCCAACCCTAAATACTCCCTAGTGACCGATAGTGAACCAGTACCGTGAGGGAAAGGTGAAAAGCACCCCGGGAGGGGAGTGAAATAGAACCTGAAACCGTGTGCCTACAACAAGTTCGAGCCCGTTAATGGGTGAGAGCGTGCCTTTTGTAGAATGAACCGGCGAGTTACGATATGATGCGAGGTTAAGTTGAAGAGACGGAGCCGTAGGGAAACCGAGTCTGAATAGGGCGTCTTAGTATTATGTCGTAGACCCGAAACCATGTGACCTACCCATGAGCAGGTTGAAGGTGCGGTAAAACGCACTGGAGGACCGAACCAGGGCACGTTGAAAAGTGCTTGGATGACTTGTGGGTAGCGGAGAAATTCCAAACGAACTTGGAGATAGCTGGTTCTCTCCGAAATAGCTTTAGGGCTAGCGTCGACATTAAGATTCTTGGAGGTAGAGCACTGTTTGGGTGAGGGGTCCATCCCGGATTACCAATCTCAGATAAACTCCGAATGCCAATGAATTATGGTCGGCAGTCAGACTGCGAGTGCTAAGATCCGTAGTCGAAAGGGAAACAGCCCAGACCACCAGCTAAGGTCCCAAAATAATTGTTAAGTGGAAAAGGATGTGGGGTTGCACAGACAACTAGGATGTTAGCTTAGAAGCAGCTATTCATTCAAAGAGTGCGTAATAGCTCACTAGTCGAGTGACCCTGCGCCGAAAATGTACCGGGGCTAAAACAATTTACCGAAGCTGTGGATACCTTTAATGGTATGGTAGGAGAGCGTTCTATGTGTGAAGAAGGTATACCGTGAGGAGTGCTGGAACGCATAGAAGTGAGAATGCCGGTATGAGTAGCGAAAGACAGGTGAGAATCCTGTCCACCGTAAGACTAAGGTTTCCAGGGGAAGGCTCGTCCGCCCTGGGTTAGTCGGGACCTAAGGAGAGACCGAAAGGTGTATCCGATGGACAACAGGTTGATATTCCTGTACTAGAGTATGTAGTGATGGAGGGACGCAGTAGGCTAACTAAAGCGTGCGATTGGAAGTGCACGTCTAAGCAGTGAGGTGTGAATTGAGTTAAATGCTTAGTTCTATAACATTGAGCTGTGATGGGGAGCGAAGTTTAGTAGCGAAGTTAGTGATGTCACACTGCCAAGAAAAGCTTCTAGCGTTAAGCATACTCTACCCGTACCGCAAACCGACACAGGTAGTCGAGGCGAGTAGCCTCAGGTGAGCGAGAGAACTCTCGTTAAGGAACTCGGCAAAATGACCCCGTAACTTCGGGAGAAGGGGTGCTGACTTATGTCAGCCGCAGTGAATAGGCCCAAGCAACTGTTTATCAAAAACACAGCTCTCTGCTAAATCGTAAGATGATGTATAGGGGGTGACGCCTGCCCGGTGCTGGAAGGTTAAGAGGAGTGCTTAG
>NZ_JBYQGS010000007.1:0-2290 GCF_058200355.1 Streptococcus sp. SCPM-O-B-23252 (M501) | reverse complement strand
GGTAGTTGAAGTTGTAGTCGGCTCTTCAGTTGTTGTGGTAGTTGAAGTTGTAGTCGGCTCTTCGGTTGTTGTGGTAGTTGAAGTTGTAGTCGGCTCTTCGGTTGTTGTGGTAGTTGAAGTTGTAGTCGGCTCTTCAGTAGTCGTAGTTGTAGTGGTTGTGGTGGTTGTAGTTGTTGTAGTAGTTTCTTCCTTCGGATTCACAATCGTTTTGGTTACCGAATGATCTGCTCCAAAATCTTCTACATTAACCACAGTATCGGCTTCTTTGATGATATGACCTGAAGGGGCTTCAATTTCAGTTAAGATATATTTATCTTTTAACAGTTTACCAACGGCAATATTACCATTTTCGTCTGATTCAAACTCACCGATAACTTGATTATTAGCTTGACGAACAACTCTAAATTTAGCACCTTTAAGTGGTTGGTTAGCATCATCGACTTTATGAATATTGATTGAGTAAACATAACCAAGACCAGCACCACCAGGAATTTGAACGGCAGCAGCATTCGTTACATTTTTGGTTTCAATACCTAGACCTTTAAGAGTTGCTTCATTTCTCAAGACCTCTCCGTCGGCAGGATCATAATTTAAACGAACATTATAAGCAATACGATATTGGTCATTTTCAGTAACATCACCTAAATCGATAACAAATGATTGACCATCTTCGCTAATTGTAATCTTATGTTGGTCTGTTACATCAACTCTATCAGAGAATACCCATTCACCAGCATCATAAGAGAATTTACCTTTAATAATTTTAATGCTATCTTTTTCGTAAGAAGCATTCGTAAATTGTAAGTGATCTTCGAGTGTGGCATTCTTAATATTTTGCTTTGTACGATTGACAGAAATCGTGTATTGAATTTCCCTTTGGTCCCCTGCGTTTACCCAACTAGTCTTTGTTAAAAGTCTAGGATTTCCGTCGCCAACACCAGTAAATGAAACTTTACCAGCAATTTTTGTTTCCTTATTAACGGTGATTTCTATTGGAACCTCACCTTTTTGAGGGTGTTTTTTGAAATCGATACGAGCGTAAAAGAAGAATGATCCGCTTGTATCTGAGTGTTTTTCAACATAATCCGTATAGGTAATTGTAATGGATTTATTATCTGGGTTTACTTTAGCATTTGCGATAACTTCATTCGTATTTAAATCTTTAATTGGAAACGAACTTGAAGTAATCATCAAAGCATCTGGAACAGTAACTACAGTTGAATCTCCTGCTTTAACATTTTTTCCAGACAAATCAAAATCAGCGTTGATTCGGAAGGTTGCCCACTGTTGTAAGTCCCAGTCGAGAACTCCGCCTTCGTTATTTGATACTTTAACATTTTGGATTGTATCAACAAATTTTCCAGACACTGAAACCTCAGGAGTTTCAGCAAAAGTTTTATTCAAACTAAATACGAAAATAGTTGTCAATACAAAGATCAAAAATGAGAAAATACTAAACTTTTTCTTTTTGTCCATTTTTACTTTCCTTTTTCATAAAATTGGGCGTTTTATAAAAAATCGTTTATTTACACTTTTATTAAGGAAGAGTGTAAATAAAATAATCGTTTATAAGACACACAGCTACTACATAACTTTGTAGGAAATATTGTTTAATATGCAAGCTCCTGTTGGGATTTGAAATCAAATATATTTTCTACAAAGTGAATTATATCACAAATAAAACAATGTATCAACCCAAAATATGTTTGTATATTATAAAATCATATCAAAATATAGCATAAATTGATGAGGTGAGCTATATATCCAATTTTAATAGAGATGCATATATTAGAGTGGAGCAAATAATTTTGAAGTTTATTTTAAAGAGTTAAGGATTAGAAAAAGGATTTACCTCTAAATTAGAAGTAAATCCTTTTAAAACCTTTTGTCAAACTTTAAGATAAATTAGTAAGTTAAAATACAGACCGCTAGTTATTAGACATTTTACGTTTCATTACAATAGCACCTGATAGGACAAGTACTCCTGAGAATACTAGGCCAGTCGCTACGACTTCACCTGTACTTGGGAGAAGAACTTTGCGTCCACCACCGTTACCATCTCCATTTCCGCCAGGGTTTCCTGGTGTTGTAGTTGTTGTGGTGGTTGTACCACGTTTTCCGCCAGGATTTCCAGTTGTAGTTGTTGTAGTTGTATCTTCACTTACTGTAGTAGTTGTTGTAGTTGCGTCTTCACTTACTGTAGTAGTTGTTGTGGTTTCTTCTTCGCTTGATGAAGTGGTTGTTGTGGTTGTAGGTTCCTCTGTGGTTGTTGTAGTCGTTGTAGTTGTAG
>NZ_JBYQGS010000006.1:0-37735 GCF_058200355.1 Streptococcus sp. SCPM-O-B-23252 (M501) | reverse complement strand
CAACCTTAGTTGTAGCGCCCTGCACATTGGTTCGTCTTGTTCAGTTTTCAAAGGTCTTTGTCGCTCTCGCGCGACAACTATATTAGTATATCACGACCATAAATACTTGTCAATATCTTTTTTCTATTTTTTTAATTTTTTTTGTTGTTTTTTTGATTTAAAAAAAGGAAATGCTGTTAAATCAGCATTCCCCAAGCTCTTTTATGATTTCTTCGAGATAAACCTCTTCTTGGTTTCCACGATCCATCAATCCTCTTTTTGATATTTTTAACAGATCTAACGAATATTGTTTAATTTTCACCAATTCACTTTCAGTTAACTGTTTTTTCGAATATTGCTTTCTTAATTCTTTCGGATTTTCTTTACTAAAATCAAAAACTATATTTTTAGCTAAATACTCGTCTAATTTTTTGATATTATGATGCAATCCGACATGAAATGCAATTGGTGCAAATGTTTTATTTAATGGTTGAGTACAAACACTTCTATATTCGATGGTTCCTCTTGTTGTTAAATCTTGAAAATGGTAGCTTCTATGATTCTTCAGGTCCTCTTCTTGCGGTTTTATTTCTTGTCTAGTTCTATCTAAGCGATAGGCTACTATTTTTTCTTTTGCGAGATAATCCTCTACTCTAATAGGCTCGAAATATAAGATTTCATTCTCACGATAAACATAAAACAAGGCTGTCTTCGCTAAATATTCTAGAAAGTCCTGTTCATTTATAAACGCTTTAGGATTTACACCAATATTTTCCTGATAATAGCCATGCATGGAATCTTCCCAGAAAATATCTCTTGAGATCTTCGTATCCCAGTCTTCTCCATCGAAAATGGAATTAGCAAACAGATATGCTTTTGCTGGCTCTACCTTATTCATCGCATTAATTATTTCCAAGTAATTCGTTCTTGAAACATCTAATTGTACTTGATTGCCACAAATAAAGGTTCCATAGTCTGGATAATGATGGAATCGATGGTTAGGATCTTGTCCAGACAGTTGTAAGAATTGAATCAGCATTTTATAACGATCAATTTTTACAGGTTGATTTTCATTTATTCTCCAATAAGGATGGATGCCTTTTCCTTCTATTTGATGCTGCCTCTCTCTTAAGAATGGTTGAATGATTCCTAAATAGTGTTGAAACCGTCTTTCGACTTCTTGGATGGTTTTAGTCTTTTCAAAAGCAAATTCAATGGTATTGTAAGATAACTCAAATACAATTTGATCTTTGTTTATTTTATGCTGTAACTGGACTGGGTTCCCATCTTCATCTTCTTTAATCGCAATAAACTTTTCAACTTCTTGCAGATGCTTAAAAAGAGCCTTTGTAACCAGTACATCCGTTTTATTCCCCATTGTATTTACGATTGGAAATTCGAGTTCAACCCCAATGTACTGCTCTGGATTATCTTTTAGCGAGGCAAGGTAACGCTTTGCCAATAATTGCTGGGCGAGTGCTTGTGATTTTTCTTTTACTGTCATAACTCTTCTATTATATCAAAAAAACGCCTGCTTACGAAATTGTTTTAAATTAAAGCAATTTCGTAAACAAGCGTCTACCATTTACCTCAATATGATGAGTGTTACCGCTAGGATAAATCCTAGCGGCAGACCAGAGCTAGACTAAGAAGAACCATTCAGTCCTTCCAACATCATAACACTCAACAAAATTGATGATTTTATACTAATTCGATAATTGCCATTGGCGCAGCATCCCCACGGCGTGGTTCAGTTTTAAGGATACGAGTATATCCACCATTGCGCTCAGCATAACGTGGTGCAAGTTCAGAGAACAATTTTTGAAGTGCAGTTGTTTCTGAATATTTACCAGTTTCTTCATCAAAGTTTTGTGATGCAACTTCGTTACGTACGTAAGCAGCTGCTTGACGACGTGCATGCAAGTCACCACGTTTACCTAAAGTAATCATTTTTTCAACTGATTTACGGATTTCTTTTGCACGTGCTTCAGTTGTTACGATTGCTTCATTGATGATAAGATCTGTAGTCAAATCACGAAGCATTGCTTTACGTTGTGAGCTAGTGCGTCCTAGTTTACGGTAAGCCATGTATTCCTCCTCTATTTATCGTTTTTTAGCCCAAGGCCTAAATCGGCAAGCTTAACTTTAACTTCTTCGAGACTCTTACGTCCAAGGTTACGAACCTTCATCATTTCTGGTTCAGATTTTTCTGTCAAATCATACACAGTATTGATACCGGCACGTTTCAAACAGTTATATGAACGAACAGAAAGATCCAATTCTTCGATGGTACGTTCTAGTACTCGATCATCTGATGCTGTATCTACTTCCTTCATAACATCTGTCGCAATCGCGATTTCTGTTAAGTTCGTAAAGAGGTTAAGGTGTTCTGTCAAAATACGAGCAGATAAACCTAAAGCATCTTCTGGAATAATTGTTCCATTTGTTAAGATTTCAAGGGTTAGTTTGTCAAAACCATCGTTGCTACCAACGCGAGCTGGTTCAACTTGGTAATTAACCTTTGTCACTGGCGTATAGATTGAATCTACAGCAAGTGTACCTACTGGTGCATCATCTTTTTTATTTTGATCAGCTGGAACATAACCACGACCGCTGTTTACAGTCAAAGTCGCTTTGAAGCTTGATCCTTCACCGATTGTGAAAAGATAATGATCAGGGTTTACAATTTCAATATCACTATCTGTAAGAATATCTCCAGCAGTCACTTCTGCAGGACCTTCTACATCAAGTTCAATAATCTTTTCGTCTTGGACGTAAGATTTTACAGCGATCCCTTTAACGTTAAGAATGATTTGCATAACGTCTTCACGGACACCTGGAACTGTATCAAATTCGTGCAATACACCTTCAATGTTAATTGAAGTAACAGCAGCACCTGGAAGTGAAGCTAATAATACGCGACGAAGAGAGTTCCCTAGTGTTGTACCATAACCACGTTCAAGTGGTTCTACTACAAATACACCGTAATCTTTATTTTCATCAATTTTTGTTATATTTGGTTTTTCAAACTCAATCATTTGCTATACTCCCTCTGAAACGAAAAGCTGTGTAATTGTTGATGATTATACACGGCGACGTTTTGGAGGACGAGCACCATTGTGTGGCACAGGAGTCACATCGCGGATTGCAGTAACTTCAAGACCAGCAGCAGCAAGAGCACGAATAGCAGACTCACGACCAGAACCAGGACCTTTAACAGTAACTTCTACTGATTTAAGACCATGTTCTTGAGCTGATTTTGCAGCAGCTTCTGAAGCCATTTGTGCAGCAAATGGTGTAGATTTACGAGAACCTTTGAAACCAAGAGCACCTGCAGATGACCATGCAATTGCGTTACCATGCACATCAGTAATCATAACAATTGTGTTATTAAATGTTGCGTGAATATGAGCAATACCTGATTCGATATTCTTTTTCACACGACGTTTACGTGTTGGTTTAGCCAAGATTTTTACCTCCTTATTTTATTTTCTTATTTTTTCTTACCAGCAATCGCAACAGCTTTACCTTTACGAGTGCGAGCATTGTTTTTAGTGTTTTGTCCACGAACAGGAAGTCCACGACGGTGACGGATACCACGGTATGAACCGATTTCCATCAAACGTTTAATGTTCAAGTTCACTTCACGACGAAGGTCACCTTCTACTTTAATTGCGTCAACTTCACGACGGATAGCATCTTCTTGATCTGGTGTAAGGTCGCGAACACGAATATCTTCAGAAACGCCTGCAGCAGCAAGAATTTTCTTAGATGTTGGAAGTCCGATACCGTATACATAAGTCAATGAAATTACTACACGTTTGTCATTTGGAATGTCAACTCCAGCAATACGAGCCATGTTTTCTCCTTTCTATCTTATCCTTGACGTTGTTTGTGTTTTGGATTTGCTGGGCAAATTACCATAACACGACCATTACGACGAATTACTTTACAGTATTCGCAAATTGGTTTGACCGATGGTCTTACTTTCATTTTTATCCCTCCAAGTTTTTCGATTATTTAAAGCGGTATGTGATACGTCCACGTGTCAAATCGTACGGACTCATCTCCACTGTAACACGATCTCCCGCTAAAATACGAATATAGTTTTTACGAATTTTACCAGAAACTGTTGCTAAAATCTGATGTCCATTTTCAAGTTCAACCGTAAACATAGCATTCGGCATCGTATCGACTACTTTGCCTTCTACTTCAATCACATCGTCTTTTGCCACGCAAAAGTACCTCCATAAATTTCGATTCATTCCTCTGAGCACAGAGGTAACAATTATAAGTCAGACTAATTCATTGTATCACTTGTTGTCAATTATTGCAAGTGACTAAAACGTTTTTATTTCAAATTCTCCAAGACTTTTTGGATATCTTTAAAGACGTCGTTAATGTCTTGATTTCCTTCGATATCATGGACTAACCCTTTTGCACGATAATGAGCAAGAATCGGCTCACCTTGAGCAATATTCACATCCAAGCGACGTTTAACCGTTTCTGGCTTATCGTCCTCACGTTGGTAATAGTCTTCTTCCTTGTAATCAGCTGGTGGATTGAATACCTTATGGTAGGTTTCACCTGTTTCACGGTGAATGATACGTCCACTCAAGCGTTCAAGAAGGCAAGATGGATCTACTTCGATGTTGATCACTCCCTCAAGTTCAAGACCAAGGTCGACCAAGATTTGATCCAAAGCATGTGCTTGTTCAATCGTGCGAGGGAAACCATCTAAGAGGAATCCTTTTTCTTTAATATCGTCTTGAGCCAAACGTTCTTTTACAATCCCGTTTGTCACATCATCTGGCACCAATTCACCTTTATCGATGAATGATTTTGCCAACACACCCATTTCGGTTTGATTGGCCATTGCAGCACGGAACATATCCCCAGTTGAGATATGTGCAACTTGAAATTGTTCTACAATCTTAGCCGCTTGTGTCCCCTTACCTGCTCCAGGCAATCCCATGATTAATAGATTCATAATCATTTGCTCCTTATTTTGTTTTTAAATAAGTCTGTTACGATCTAACAAACTTATTCAAAAACAAAATAGAAGGTTGACAATGTCAACCTAATTCTATTCTGTTGTATCCATGAAACCAATGTATTTGCGTTTCAATAAGTAACCTTCTAATTGTTTCATTCCTTCAATACCAGTTGAGATGATAATCAAGAGACTAGTTCCTCCAAGAGCAACTGTATCTGTCAAACCAAAGACATCCCGAGCAAGGATTGGAATAATGGTGATGAATCCAAGGAAGAGAGAACCAACCGTAGCCAACCGTCTAAGAAGACGTGACATGTAGTCTTCCGTTCCCTTACCAGGACGTACACCTGGAATGTAGGCACCACTCTTTTGTAGATTTTCCGCAGTTTTTTCTGGGTTAATCTGTACAAATGTGTAGAAGAAAGTAAACAAAATGATTAGCAAAGCATACATTGCTACACCTGTTGGTGTATTGGTCGCTAACATAGATTGTGCTGTTCGAACCCATCCAGCATTGTAACCCATGGCACTAATGACCTGGAAAATTGCTGCCGGTGCAGCTGTGATCGAACTAGCAAAGATGACAGGAATAACTCCAGCTGGGTTTACCTTCAATGGAAGATATGAGCTAGATGGTGCTCCTTGTGCAATTTTTGTGTATTGAATTGGAATTTTATACTGTGCTTGTTCCACAAAGGTTGTGAAGTAAACAATCACTAATACCGCTAAGATTAACACACCTATGAAAATTAGTGAATTAGTCAATTGTCCATGACGAACGTTAACAAATGAATCTTCGTAAACACCTTTGATCATCTCTGGAATTGAAGAAACAATCCCCGCAAAGATAATCATAGAAACACCATTCCCGTATCCTTTATCGGAAATTTGTTCTCCAAGCCAAGTGACAATCATTGAACCCGTCGTTAAAATCGCACCAATCAAGATGTAAGTTTCAACGTTCGGTGTGGATACCAATTTAGCTTGTGACAAAGTATGGAAAGTAGCTGTAATTCCAATGGATTGAACGAAAGCTAGAACCAAGGCAATATAGCGTGTTGCCTGATTCAACTTTCTCCGCCCAACTTCTCCTTGTTTCCCCCACTCAACAAATTTCGGAAGCAAATCCATTTGAAGGAGCTGAACTACGATGGAAGCCGTGATGTAAGGACTCACCCCGAGGGCGAAGACAGAGAAGTTTCTCATGGCATTCCCTGACACCAAGCTCATCATATTCAAGAAGGAAACATCTTGTAAGTTGTTAAGGATTTTCGCATTCACACCAGGAACCGTGATCGTGGTCCCGATTCGGAAGACAAGTATGATAAAAATAGTAAATAAAATTTTTGATCTTACTTGTTTAACCTTAAATGCATCTTTTAATAATTTAAAGAACATAGGTCACCCCTCTTAGATGACTTCTACTGAACCACCTTTAGCAGTGATAGCTTCTTCAGCTGATTTAGAGAATTTAGCTGCCTTAACAGACAATTTCTTAGTCAATTCTCCGTTACCAAGAATTTTAATTCCTGATTTTTCAGCTTTTACAATACCTGCTTCCACAAGTACTACTGGTGTTACTTCAGCACCATCTTCGAAGACGTTCAACTGATCAAGGTTCACAATAGCATATTCTTTAGCATTGATGTTTGTAAATCCACGTTTTGGAAGACGACGGAACAATGGAGTTTGTCCACCTTCAAAACCAAGACGTACACCGCCACCGCTACGAGCTTTTTGACCTTTTTGACCACGGCCAGAAGTTTTACCATTACCAGATGAAGTACCACGACCAACACGGTTGCGGACTTTACGTGAACCTGCAGCAGGTTGTAATTCATGAAGTTTCATTATTATTTTCTCCTCTTTTGTAAATTGCTAACGCTTGTAATCAGGAAAAGGTGTCCCGACTACAAACTCGCCTATACTTATATTTAGTTTTAGGGGATGAGAAATTTCTCATACCCCTGAAAACCTTGTTTCTATTTTTTAATAGATTATTTTACTTCTTCAACTGTTACCAAGTGAGATACTGCAGTGATCATACCACGTACTGCTGGGTTATCTTCTTTAATAACAGAGCTGTTCAATTTGCCAAGTCCAAGTGCTACAACAGTTTTACGTTGTGACGGGATGCGTCCGATTGGAGACTTAGTCAAAGTAATTTTAATTTGAGCCATTTGAATCTCCTTTCTTAAGCCAAGTCAGAAACTGAAATACCACGAAGGGCAGCAACTTCTTCAGCGCGTTTCAATTGAGCTAAACCTTCCACTGTTGCACGAACAATGTTGATTGGAGTGTTTGATCCAAGTGATTTAGATGTTACATCTGCAATACCTGCCAATTCAACAACGGCACGAACTGCACCACCTGCAGCAACCCCAGCCCCTTCGATAGCTGGTTTCAACAATACACGAGCTCCACCAAATACTGATGTTACTTCATGAGGAATTGTTGTTCCAACCATAGGAACTTCAATCAAGTTTTTCTTAGCATCTTCTACTGCTTTACGGATTGCTTCTGGTACTTCTTGAGCTTTACCTGTACCAAAACCAACACGTCCGTTACGGTCACCAACAACTACAAGAGCTGCAAAGCGAAGACGACGTCCACCTTTAACAACTTTTGTAACACGGTTGATGGCAACTACACGTTCTTCAAGTTCAACTGCATTGTCTTTAAATGCCATTTTCTAGTGTCCTCCTATTAGAATTTCAATCCGTTTTCACGAGCTGCATCAGCCAAAGCTTTAACACGTCCGTGATATAGATATCCACCGCGGTCGAACACCACTTCAGAAATACCTTTAGCAACTGCACGTTCAGCAACAAGTTTGCCGACAACAACGGCTTGTTCAGTTTTAGTTCCTTTTGAAACTTCTTTGTCAAGAGTTGAAGCGCTTGCGAGCGTTACACCCGCTACGTCATCAATTACTTGAGCGTAGATGCCTGTATTAGAACGGAATACGTTCAAACGTGGGCGATCAGCAGTTCCAGAGAGTTTTCCGCGAACGCGACGGTGGCGTTTTTGACGGATTTTATTTTTATCTGGTTTCGAAATCACAATTTTCACCTCTTAATTTTAAAATCATGTGCTAAGCACTGAGTTGGTAAGATGAAGATTGGTTGAAAAACAACCAAACTACATTATTTACCTGTTTTACCTTCTTTACGGCGAACGAATTCACCAACATAACGGATCCCTTTACCTTTGTAAGGTTCTGGTGAACGAAGGCTACGTACGTAAGCAGCTGTTTGCCCAACTACTTCTTTTGAAATTCCGCTAACAACGATTGTTGTTGGGTTTGGAAGTTCAAAAGTAATTCCTTCTGGAGCTTCAACTTCGTCTGGATGTGATTTACCAACAGCCAAAACAAGTTTTGATCCTTGAAGTTGTGCACGGTAACCAACCCCGCGCATTTCAAGTTCTTTCTTGAATCCTTCTGAAACACCAATTACCATGTTGTTCAAAAGGGCACGAGTAGTTCCGTGGATAGTTTTCATTTCTTTTGAATCGTTTGGACGGTGAAGAGTTACTTCAGTACCTTCCACACGGATTTCAATATCTTTTGAGAACTCACGAGTAAGTTCTCCTTTAGGTCCTTTTACAGTTACAACGTTGTCATTGTTAGTGAGTTCAACACCAGCAGGCAACACGATAACTTTATTACCAATACGTGACATGTTTTTATTCTCCTGTTAAATTGTCAGGCCTTTGAAGGCCAGTTTTCACGGGGTTAAATCATTATGATTTAAAAGTTAATGTTTAGGTCTCAATTTCTAAGTGAATCGAGGCATCGTCTCGCAGACATAACTTAGTGTTAGGCAAGAGACGATAACGAAGAGTGACAACGAAATTGGGAGCTAAATATTACCAAACGTAAGCGATAACTTCCCCACCAACGTTCTTTTGGCGTGCTTCTTTATCAGTAAGCAAACCTTCAGAAGTTGAAAGGATAGCAATTCCAAGTCCATTAAGAACTTTTGGAAGATCTTCACGTTTTTTGTAAACACGCAAACCTGGTTTAGAAACACGTTTCAAGTTTGTGATAACTTTTTCACCGTTTGCTCCGTATTTCAAGAACACGCGGATGATACCTTGTTTGTCATCTTCGATTACTTCAACGTTTTTTACAAAACCTTCGCGTTTAAGGATTTCAGCAATCCCTTTTTTGATGTTTGATGCAGGTACTTCAAGTACTTCGTGTTTTGCTTGGTTAGCGTTACGAATACGAGTTAGGAAGTCTGCGATTGGGTCAGTCATAACCATTTTATATTTCTCCTCTTACTAGTAGTTTGAATGTTTCACTTGCTAGTTAATGATTGAGCTAGGCTCAGAAAGTTTTGATACATACAAATGAGGATTTCTCATTTGAACACGAGCTACAATCTGGGCAAAAAAGATAGATTTGTCTTGGAGCATCGCTCCTGCATCAAATCTCCTATTTTTGCTGAGATTGTCACGCTCTTTGTATCATGCTATTACCAAGATGCTTTAGTGACACCAGGGATTTGTCCTTTGTATGCCAATTCACGGAAGCAAACACGGCAAAGTTTAAACTTGCGGTAAACTGAGTGTGGACGTCCACAACGTTCACAGCGAGTGTATGCTTGAGTAGAGAACTTCGCTGGGCGTTTGTTCTTAGCAATCATAGATTTTTTAGCCATTAGTTTTACCTCCTATATTATTTTGCAAACGGCATACCAAGGCCAGTAAGCAATGCACGTGATTCTTCGTCTGTGTTCGCAGTAGTTACGATTACGATATCCAAACCACGAGTTTTATCAACATCATCAAAGTTGATTTCTGGGAAGATCAATTGTTCTTTCACACCAAGTGTGTAGTTTCCGCGTCCGTCAAATGATTTTGTTGGAACACCATGGAAGTCACGAACACGTGGAAGTGAAACTGAAACCAATTTGTCCAAGAATTCGTACATACGTTCGCCACGAAGAGTTACTTTCGCACCGATCGCTACACCTTCACGAAGACGGAAGCCGGCGATTGATTTTTTAGCTTTTGTGATAAGTGGTTTTTGACCTGAGATCAATGCCAATTCTTCAGCAGCTTTCTCAAGGTTTTTAGCGTTAGAAACAGCATCTCCAACACCCATGTTCAAAACGATCTTATCAACTTTTGGCACTGCCATAACTGATGAGTAGTTAAATTGTTCAGTCAAAGCTGGAACTACTTCATTAAGGTATTTTTCTTTTAAACGATTAGCCATTATACTTCTCCTTTCCTTCGTGATTAGTCAAGCACTTCGCCTGATTTTTTGTTATAACGAACTTTTTTACCATCTACAAATTTGTAGCCAACACGTCCAGCAACACCGTTCTTGTCCAAGACTTGAACGTTTGATACATGGATTGGAGCTTCTTTTTCGATGATAGCACCTTGAGGGTTTTCGTTATTTGGACGTTGGTGTTTTTTAACAAGGTTTACACCTTCAACAACAACTTTATTTACTTTTGGAAGAGCAGCAACGACTTTAGCTTCAACACCTTTGTCTTTACCAGCAATTACACGAACTTTGTCGCCAGTTTTTACAAACATTTTATTCTCCTTTTATTCTTACGCCCGATGGGCACCCTGGCTAGTTAGCCAGGGGACTGTGTTTGTGATTTTTTAAATTAAAGTACTTCTGGAGCAAGTGATACGATCTTCATGAATCCACCGTCACGCAATTCGCGAGCGACTGGGCCAAAGATACGAGTTCCGCGAGGAGTTTTGTCTTCACGGATGATCACTGCAGCATTTTCGTCGAATTTGATGTATGAACCATCTTTACGACGAGCACCTGATTTAGTACGAACGATAACAGCTTTTACAACGTCACCTTTTTTAACCGCACCACCAGGAGTAGCTTGTTTTACAGATGCCACAATAACATCACCGATGTTTGCAAATTTACGTCCTGAACCACCAAGAACTTTGATAGTCAAGATTTCGCGAGCACCGCTGTTGTCTGCGACTTTCAAACGAGTTTCTGTTTGAATCATTTCAGTTTTCTCCTTTCAGGTTTGATTAGATGATAACCGCTTCTTCAACAACTTCTACAAGACGGAAGCGTTTTGTAGCTGAAAGCGGACGAGTTTCCATGATACGAACGATATCGCCTTCTTTGGCAACGTTGTTTTCATCATGAGCTTTGTATTTTTTAGAATAGTTGATACGTTTACCATAGACTGGGTGGTTACGTTTAGTTTCAACTACAACTGTGATTGTTTTGTCCATTTTGTCAGACACAACACGTCCTACAAGGACTTTACGATTATTGCGTTCCATTGAAATTCTCCTTCCCTAGTCTATTATTTAGCTTCTGATTGAACAGTTTTGATACGAGCGATTTGTTTTTTCACTTCTTTCAAACGTCCAGTTTGCTCCAATTGACCTGCAGCAGCTTGGAAACGAAGTTCAAACAATTCTTTTTTCAATTCATTTTCACGCTTCGCGAGTTCTTCTTGAGAAAGACCACGAAGTTCTTTAACAAATTCTTTTACTTCTGTAAGTTTCATGACCTCTCCTTATTTTGCTTCACGTTTTACGAATTTACATTTAACTGGCAATTTGTGGCTTGCAAGACGAAGCGCTTCGCGAGCGATCTCTTCAGATACACCAGCAACTTCAAACATTACTTTACCACGTTTAACTGGTGCTACCCAACCTTCAGGCGCCCCTTTACCAGATCCCATACGTACCCCGATAGCTTTAGCGGTGTATGATTTGTGTGGGAAGATCTTGATCCAAACCTTACCACCACGTTTCATGTAACGAGTCATGGCAATACGAGCAGCTTCGATTTGGCGGTTAGTGATCCAGTGGCTAGTTGTAGCTTGAAGACCGTATTCACCGAATGATACTTCTTTTCCACCTTTTGCTTCACCGCGCATTTTACCACGGAATTCGCGACGGTGTTTTACACGTTTAGGTACTAACATTGGTTATTTACCTCCTTTAGCGTCTTTACGAGCTGGAAGAACTTCACCACGGTAGATCCATACTTTAACACCAAGTTTACCGTAAGTTGTATCTGCTTCTTCCCAAGCGTAATCGATGTCTGCGCGTAGTGTGTGGAGTGGAACTGTACCTTCAGAGTATCCTTCAGCACGAGCGATATCTGCACCGTTCAAACGACCTGATACTTGAGTTTTGATTCCTTTAGCTCCAGCGCGCATAGTACGTTGGATCGCTTGTTTTTGAGCACGACGGAAAGCCACACGTTGCTCCAATTGACGAGCAATGCCTTCACCAACAAGGTGAGCATCCAAGTCAGGACGTTTGATCTCGATGATGTTGATGTGGACTTGTTTACCTGTCAATTTGTTAAGAGCTGCACGAAGTGCATCGACGTTCGCTCCACCTTTACCGATAACCATACCTGGTTTAGCAGTGTGAAGTGAAACGTTAACTTTGTTTACTGCGCGTTCGATTTCAATAGTAGAAACCGCTGCGTCAGCTAATTCTTTTTGAATAAATTTGCGGATTGCAAGATCTTCATGAAGGTAATCCGCGTATTCTTTTTCAGCATACCATTTGGCATCCCAATCACGGATGATGCCGACACGCATTCCAATTGGATGTACTTTTTGACCCACGATGTTACCTCCTTATTTTTCTGTCACAACCACTGTGATGTGGCTTGTGCGTTTGTTGATTGGTGAAGCTGAACCTTTCGCACGTGGACGGAAACGTTTCATTGTTGGTCCTTCGTTTGCGAATGCTTCAGATACTACCAAGTTTGCTTTTTCCAAACCAAAGTTGTTTTCAGCGTTTGCTACTGCTGAGTTCAACACTTTCAAGATGATTTCAGCTGCTTTGTTTGGAGTGAATTTCAAGATTGCTACTGCATCGGCTACGCTTTTACCACGGATGTTGTCAAGAACAAGACGTGATTTACGAGGTGAAACACGCACTGTACGAGCCATTGCTTTAGCTGAAGTAATTTCTGCCATTTATGTTCTCCTTATTTTCTACGTGTCTTCTTGTCATCTGCAGCGTGACCTTTGTAAGTACGAGTTGGTGCAAATTCACCAAGCTTGTGACCTACCATGTCTTCTTGGATGTAAACAGGTACGTGTTTACGTCCATCATAAACTGCGATAGTGTAACCAATGAAACTTGGGAAGATCGTTGAACGACGTGACCAAGTTTTGATAACTTTTTTCTTTTCGTCGTTAGCCTGAGCTTCAACTTTTTTCATCAAATGCTCATCGACGAAAGGTCCTTTTTTAAGACTGCGTCCCATTTTATTATTTTCTCCTTTAAATATAGTACCACAGCGGCTTGCGCTCACAAGGAGCGCTACCGAGCTGGCGGATCATCTAGCGCTTAAGCGACTAGTTCTAAATTATTTCTCGTTGCGACGACGAACGATAAGTTTGTCAGATTTCGCTTTCTTGTTACGAGTTTTAAGACCAAGAGCAGGTTTGCCCCATGGAGTAGATGGTGCTTTACGACCAACTGGTGCTTTACCTTCACCACCACCGTGTGGGTGATCATTCGGGTTCATTACAGAACCACGAACTGTTGGACGGATACCTTTCCAACGGCTACGACCAGCTTTACCAAGGTTTACAAGTCCATGTTGTTCGTTTCCGACAACACCAACTGTAGCACGACAAGTTCCAAGGATCATACGAACTTCGCCTGATTGAAGACGAACAAGAACATATTTACCTTCAGAACCCAATACTTGAGCAGAAGCTCCAGCAGCACGTACCAATTCTCCACCACGACCTGGTTTCAACTCGATGTTGTGGATCAAAGTACCAACTGGGATGTTAGCAAGTGGAAGAGCGTTTCCGACTTTGATATCTGCTTCTGGACCTGAAACGATACGTTGACCAACTTCAAGACCTTTTGGAGCGATGATGTATGCTTTCACACCGTCAGTGTAGTGTACCAAAGCGATGTTTGCAGAACGGTTTGGATCGTACTCAATTGTTTTTACAACTGCTTCAACGTTATCTTTGTTACGTTTGAAGTCGATCAAACGGTAATGACGTTTGTGTCCACCACCTTGGTGACGAACAGTGATACGTCCGTTGTTGTTACGACCTGCTTTGCTCTTCAATGAAACGAGCAAAGATTTCTCTGGTGTGCTTGTTGTGATTTCAGCGAAATCCAAAGAAGTCATATTACGGCGACCGTTTGTTGTTGGTTTATAAACACGAATTCCCACGATATTTCCTCCTTAGATTATTCAGCTTCAGTAGCGAACAACTCGATTGCTTTTGAATCAGCTGTAAGCGTGATGATAGCTTTTTTAGTTTTTGAAGTAAAACCAGTGTAACGTCCAACACGTTTAGCTTTTGGTTTTACATTTACAGTGTTCACATTCGCAACTTTTACACCTTCAAAGGCAGCTTCAACAGCTTGTTTGATCAAAAGTTTGTGAGCGCGAGTGTCAACTTCGAATACATATTTGCCTGCTTCAAGTTGAGCCATTGACTTTTCAGTGATAACAGGTTTTTTGATAACATCATACAAATTCATTATGCAAGAACCTCCTCGATTTTAGAGATAGCTGCTTGAGTAACAAGAAGTTTGTCACTATTTGCGATGTCAAGAACACTTGCAGTTGTAGCAGTCGCAACTTTCACGTTTGGAAGGTTACGAGCTGAAAGAGCTGCGAATTCGTTTCCTTCTTCAAGAATAACAAGGACTTTAGAATCGATGCTCAAAGCTGCAAGAACTTTTGCAAATTCAGCAGTTTTTGGAGCTGTAAATTCAAGAGAATCAACGGCTACAAATTTGTTTTCAGCAACTTTTTCTGAGTAAACAGATTTAAGCGCAAGGCGACGAACTTTTTGAGGAAGTTTGTACGCATAGCTACGTGGAGTTGGTCCGAAGACGATTCCACCACCACGCCATTGTGGAGAGCGGATAGAACCTTGACGAGCACGTCCAGTTCCTTTTTGACGCCATGGTTTGCGTCCGCCACCTGAAACGGCTGAGCGGTTTTTAACTGCGTGAGTTCCTTGACGAAGGCTAGCACGTTGGCTGATGATCACATCAAATACAACTGCTTGGTTTGGTTCGATACCAAAGATCGCATCGTTAAGAACAACTTCGCCCGCTTGTTTACCAGTTTGGTCGAATAATGTTACATTTGCCATTTTGACTGTATTCCCCTTTCCTTATTATTTACCAGCTTTAACTGCTGACTTGATAGTGATAAGAGATTTCTTAGCACCTGGTACGTTACCTTTGATAAGGATAACGTTCTTTTCTGGAACAACTTGTACAACTTCAAGGTTTTGAATAGTTACACGATCGCCACCCATGCGTCCTGCAAGGTTTTTACCTTTGAATACGCGGTTAGGTGCAACAGGTCCCATAGAACCTGGACGACGGTGGTAACGAGAACCGTGAGCCATAGGTCCACGTGATTGTCCGTGGCGTTTGATAACACCTTGGAAACCTTTACCTTTAGAAGTACCAGTTACATCAACAATGTCTCCAGCTTCGAAAGTGTCAACTGTGATTTCAGCACCAACTTCCAAGCCTTCAACGTTTTTGAATTCACGAATGAAGCGCTTAGGAGCCGTGTTAGCTTTTGCTACATGTCCTTTAGCAGGTTTGTTGCTCAATACTTCGCGTTTGTCATCGAAACCAACTTGGATAGCGTTGTAACCATCTGTTTCAACAGTTTTAACTTGAAGAACAACGTTTGGAGTTGCTTCGATAACTGTTACAGGGATCAATTCGCCAGCTTCAGTGAAGATTTGAGTCATTCCCACTTTTTTCCCTAAGATTCCTTTTGTCATGAGAAAATAGTTCCTTTTCTATAGTTTTTTTATTCAAAAAGTTTTTAACGAGCGTTTTTTATGCTCAAGGTATCAAGCTTTAGATTAAAGTTTGATTTCTACATTTACACCACTTGGAAGATCCAATTTCATCAAAGCGTCAACTGTTTTTTGAGTTGGGTTGATGATGTCGATCAAACGTTTGTGTGTACGCATTTCGAATTGTTCGCGAGAATCTTTATATTTGTGAGTCGCACGAATGATTGTGTAGAGGCTACGCTCAGTTGGAAGTGGGATTGGACCCGCAACTTGTGCACCTGTACGAGTAGCTGATTCTACGATTTTTGCAGCCGCTGTGTCAAGTGTACGGTGTTCGTACGCTTTCAAACGGATGCGGATTTTTTTGTTTGCCATCTTTTTCTCCTTTTCGTCTATTTAAGATAATAGGCTAGCTCCACAAGAAAACCGACGCGCGTTGCGTGGCAATGCAACCGAGCGTGTCGCAACCTCTTGCATCAAAGCTAATAGCTGTTTTTCACAGCACCATAGTAGTTTAACACAATGAAAGCCCCAATGCAAGGAATTTGAGCAGTTTTTTTCGTTTTTTTTGATGAAAGTGTTTTCGAAAGAAAAAGTGTGCTAAAAAAGTTGCTATTATATAGAAAAAAGGGAGCGAGACAGAACAAATTTATTTCCAAATTTGTTCGTCGTCTCGCTCCCGCACAGTTGATTAGGTTATCTTTGGAGCTTAACAAGTGAACAAAGATACCAATCAACCACTGCGTCTAGCAGTTATTCCTATTATTCTCAGATGGCTGTAATCTTTGTTCTTTCTATTTAGCTCTTCCTAGAAATTCCGTCCTGATTTGTTATAGCCATATTTTTCAACGAAATGCTCACGGAATTCTAAGAGATTGTCATCCATGATGGCTTGACGGACCTGCTTCATGAGGTTGATCAAGAAGTACAGGTTGTGGTAGCTGGTCAAGCGAATGCCGAAGGTCTCATCAGCCTTGAGGAGGTGGCGAAGATAAGCACGGGTGTAATTCTTACAAGTGTAGCAATCACACTCGTGGTCTAGCGGTGTAAAGTCTTCTGCAAATTGCGCATTTTTCACTACCAAACGTCCTTGACTAGTCATACAGGTGCCATTTCGCGCAATCCGCGTCGGCAAGACACAGTCAAACATGTCCACTCCACGAATAACGCCATCGATCAGACTGTCTGGAGCTCCTACTCCCATGAGATAGCGAGGCTTGTTCTCTGGTAAGAGCGGAGTTGTGAAATCCAGCACGGCATTCATCTCTTCATGGCTTTCCCCAACAGCTAACCCACCGATAGAATAACCTGGAAAGTCCATGCTGACCAAATCTTGAGCAGACTGACGGCGCAAGTCTTCAAATCCAGCCCCTTGGACAATCCCGAAAAGACCTTGATCATGAGGGCGACGATGAGCCTTCAGGCCACGTTCTGCCCAACGACTGGTCCGTTCGATTGATTTCTTCACATAATCATAGGGTTGATAGAACTGAGGACATTCATCGAAGGACATCATGATATCGCTCCCTAGATTATTTTGGATCGAGATGGCCTTTTCTGGGGAGAGGAACATCTTCGAACCATTGAGGTGGTTTTTAAAGGTTACCCCTTCTTCGGTGATATTGCGGGTATCCGCTAGTGAATAGACCTGGAAGCCTCCGCTATCTGTCAAAATGGGCTGGTCCCAGTTCATGAACTGGTGCAGTCCTCCTGCTTTTGCGACCAAGTCGTCCCCCGGACGAAGCCAGAGATGGTAGGTGTTGGCCAAAATAATTCCGGAACCCATTTCCTTGAGTTCTTCTGGCGATTGGGTCTTAACGGTTGCCTGAGTCCCTACAGGCATAAACATTGGAGTTGGGAAGGTCCCGTGGGGGGTGATAATTTCTCCCAGACGAGCTCCTGTATGCTTTTCTTTTTTGATTAATCGATATTGAATCGGTGAATCTGTCATGGTTACCTCCGTACTGGGAAAAACAGTCCCAGCCTTCTTATTCCTGTCACAGGATCTCCTGTGAGCACCTGTACGATTGTACCAAATTTTACCAGCTCTGTCACGGACTTGTGTTATAATAAAGGGTACTACTACCATGAAAGAGGACATTATGAATATCAAATTGGTTCGTGCTCAAGCTCGTCAGCTGCAATTGCAACATCCCAAAGTCTTCTCCTACTTTGCCTTGCCAACTTTCCTGACAATCCTTGCAAGTTACATGTTGACAGGGACAGACATCACTGAAACACTTGCTCACATGGAACTTAGAGAAGGGATGCTCTTTCTTCTAAGTCGGCAAATTTTCCCTGCGATTATTGGGTTTATCCTTTCTTTTCTCTATTTAGGGGCAACTTTTCGCTTTTTGATTTCTGCCTCTAGCAAGGGAGAAAAGAACTTTGGTATCTTCACCATCTTTCAGAGCCAGTATTTTACACCTGCGTTTTTGACGCTATTCATTAAGCAAGTTATCCTGTCTTTGTGGGGGAGCCTCCTCTATGTGAGTCAACTTCTCTTAACGGTGGTCAGCTATCACGTTCTCGCTATCAATGAATCCTCCTCCACTACGTCTACCCTTAGAGCGGATACTCCAGAAGTTCAAGCAATTCTTAAGTTAGCTCCAACGATGACGACCGGCCTCTTAATGGCTCTGGTTGGGCTCCTACTCTTCCTCCCTTTTTATTACCAGTATAGTTTGGTCGAATTGATCCTATATAGTCGACTGATGACAGGAACCTATGACGGTCCCATGTCTATCCTCCGCCAAAGTAAGGAAGAGATGAAAGGTTTTAAGAGCCACCGCCTTGTTCTTGATTTGAGTCTGCTCGGTTGGCAAATTCTATCTTTTTTCACTTTAGGAATGGCGAATTTTTATGTTAAACCTTATGCAACCAGTTGCCAAATCATCTTCTACCATACCCTCCTTCAAAAACGGATGCAGGCGGACAGTCGCTTCCAGCAAAAAGCGCCGGATCTACCAAAGTCTAATCCACTTGATTAACAAAGAAAACAAGAAAACCCACCTTCGATTGGAGTTCATTCCTCCACATCGCTAGGTGGGTTCTTTTTTCTCTGTTAGGGAAATCCGTCTGTATTTATTTCATCTCTCGTATCAATTTAATCACTGGATGAAAGACGCGAGGTTCTGGGATAAATCAAAGGCTATCCTTCTCCTAAGATCAAACGAGTGTGCTCGCGTTTGATACAGCGGTTCATGACGATATCTTCTCGTCCAGCTCCACGAAGGATTTCTTCTGCTTCTTGATTTTCCAGCTCTAGTTGCACCCAGAAAATCTTCGCATCCGACTCGATAAAGTCACGCGCTACATCTGGCAAAAACTCACTGCGACGGTAAACATCGACGATATCTACTGGGAAAGGAATTTCCTGCAGGCTAGCGTACACCCTTTCTCCAAGGATTTGGCCACCGGCTGCACGAGGATTAACGGGAATAATCCGGTAGCCCCGCTCTTGCATCTCCTTGCTGACACGATGACTGGTTGTGTCTTCACGATCAGATAATCCAACTACAGCGATGATCTTGCTGGTTTCTAGGTAATGTTTGATAATGCCATCACTAGGATTGCGAAATGAATAAGCCATATGAATCTCCTTTTGTATGCGTTTCCTTTCTTTAAATAGTATAACAATACGAAGGGCATTGCAAGTGTTAGTCATTAAAAGCGGTAGGAAACTGAAAAGTCTCCTACCGCTTTCTTTTTTGGACAAACTCAATCTTATTTGGCTTCATACCATGTTTTGCCTTCATTCTCATCAGCTTCTAGTGGAACTGCAAGATTGATAGCGGATTCCATGGTCTCTTTGACGAGTTCTTTGATCGCTGCCAGTTCATCACTTGGTACTTGTAGAACAATTTCGTCGTGGACCTGAAGAAGCATCTTGGTCTTGTATGCTCCTGCTTCTAGCGCTTGGTCCAAGTGGATCATGGCAATTTTCAAGATGTCTGCCGCCGATCCTTGGATTGGTGAGTTGATAGCTGTCCGCTCCGCAAAGCCTCGAACATTGAAGTTACGAGAATTGATATCTGGAATCTCCCGACGACGCTTGAAGAGAGTCTCCACATAGCCTTTGTCACGCGCTTCCCGCACCACTCTCTCCATATAGTCCTTGATGCCAGGGTAGCGTTCGAAGTAGGTCTCAATATAGGCCTTGGCTTCTTTTCGGCTGATCCCTAGGTTGTTAGACAGTCCAAAGTCGGAAATCCCATAAACCACACCGAAGTTTACTGCCTTGGCATTACGACGGTCATTCGGCGTCACATCTTCTGGTTTTTCAATATTGAAGACCCGCATAGCAGTCGATGTATGGATATCTGCCCCATGTTTAAAGGCATCAATCAAATGTTCATCTCCTGAAATATGGGCTAAAACGCGCAGTTCGATCTGTGAATAGTCCGAACTGAGCAAGACACTGTCTTCCTCTTCTGGGACAAAGGCCTTACGAATAAGGCGACCTTGTTCCAAACGGACAGGAATGTTTTGCAGGTTGGGATCCACGCTGGACAAACGGCCCGTCTGCGTCAAATCCTGCACATAGCGGGTATGGATCTTCCCATCTTCCAAAATCCAATCTTGAAGACCAATGACATAGGTCGACTGAATCTTGGCAATCTGGCGGTATTCAAGAATCTTAGACACGATCGGTGAGATTGGAGCTAGGCGTTCCAAGACATCAACAGCTGTTGAATAGCCAGTTTTGGTCTTCTTAGTATATTCAAGTGGGAGTTCCAATTTTTCAAAGAGGATGACCCCCAATTGTTTTGGAGAATTGATATTAAACTCTTCTCCAGCAAGCTCGTAGATTTCTTGGGTTAAGCGCTCCAAGACCACTTCGTTTTCCACCTGCATGTCTTTGAGGGTCTGGCGCTCTACCTTGATCCCTGCGATTTCCATCTTGGCCAAAACAGCTGCTAGTGGTTGCTCCATATCATAGAGCAAATCCAGCTGGTCATGGGCTTGCAACTGCTCCACCATGGGCTCTTCGGTATCCAGTAGAACAGCGACTTTCCGTGCCAAATGCTCTAATAGGACCGCCTTTTCTGGGATCGCTTTTTTGGCTCCCTTGCCATAAACAACTTCGTCCAGTGGCAGCGCAATCTGACTATAGAGGCTCGCAATGGTTGAAATTTCATTGTCCTCTACGGTCGACAAGAGATACTTGGCCAATCGACTGTCAAAAGCTGGCTTTTGCAAGGTAATGCCCAAGTGGCTGAGCAAGACCTTGGCCCGCTTAAAGTCATAGACCTTGAGGGGCGTTTTTTCGAGAAATTCTTTGAAAATCGGTGTTTGTAAAAGATCAGTACCAGTACTTGCGTAGAGCTGACCTTTGGTCCCCCATGCAAAACCGATGATGGGTTCCGTATGGTAGTTGTCCCCAAAAATCTCAAAATGGAAGAAACTATCTTCCGTAAGCATATCTGGAGTGACTTGCTCGACTTCTGTATAGTCAATAGCTACAGGAGCCGCCTCTTCTCCACTGAGATCCAAGGCCTGACGGAGTTGCTTGAAGCCCATCTCCTCAAAAAACTTGGCGAGATTTTCTAGATGGGGGCCCGTATAGGTGATATCATCCAGGCCAATCTCAATGGGCGCATTGGTATCGATGGTCGCGAGAGTCTTGGACAGATAGGCCTGCTCCTTGTCGTTGATGAGGTTTTCCTTCATCTTAGAAGCCTTCATCTCATCGATATGCTCGTAAATACCATCGAGAGAGCCATACTCTAGGAGTAGTTTGATCCCTGTCTTTTCTCCGATCTTAGTAACACCTGGGATATTATCCGACTTATCTCCCATCAAGGCCTTGAGGTCGATAAATTGCTCTGGCGTCAGACCCATTTTTTCTTTCAGATAGGCTGGAGTGAATTCCTCAAACTCTGCTACCCCTTTTTTGGAAATCTCAACCACCGTATTATCATCTGTCAGCTGGATCAAATCCTTATCCCCAGAGACAATGGTGACTTCAAATGGCACCGAGCTAGTTTCTGCCATCTTATCTAGCGTTCCAATAATATCATCCGCTTCATACTGGGCTAGCTCATAATGGCGGATCCCCAAATGATCTAGTTGCTCGCGAATAAAAGGGAACTGCTCACGGAATTCATCTGGTGTTTTTGCCCGACCTCCTTTGTAGTCGGCATACATCTCCGTCCGAAAGGTCGTCTTTCCTGCATCGAAAGCAACGAGGACATGAGTCGGTTGGATGCGCTCCAAGAGATGGCTCAACATGAGGTTAAAGCCATAGACCGCATTGGTATGCAACCCATTGGCATTTTTGAAGCGATCGATTTGATTATAGAGTGCGAAAAAGGCACGAAAAGCGACGGAAGACCCGTCGATGAGTAGTAATTTGTTCTTTTTTTCCATAGGCCTATTATATCACGAATCACAAGGTCTCTGGTACATAAAAACTCTACCCTTTCGGGTAGAGCCTTCTTTAGGAGTTTCTTATGAAAAATGAAGAGAAGTGTTTATTCGCCGTAACAAGAACCTTGTTGTGGCAATTTCTTAAAGCGTTTTGGATAATTAACTGAGATTTTCATTTGCTGTACTTCATTTCTTATTGGATGAGTTTAGTATACAAGAGAAACCTAAACCATTCCTTATAGAAAGCTTCAAGAAAACTAAAAGCTGAGGCGCAAAGCATGCAGTTGTTTTTGCTGCAAGCTGGTAACTGAAGACGGAGCCCTTGCCATCGCAGCCCTAAGAATAGGAAAGAAAAACTCTTCCCAATCTGGAAGAGTTGATCCTTATCCAAGCAGAAGAAGGCTGGCTAAAGCGACTATTGCTGGACCACCTTGGGTCAAGATGATTTTTTTATTAGAAGTTACAGCCCCATAAGCTGCTGCACCAATAATAAAGAGCAGAAAGATCGTGACAATTTCACTATTTCTAGCTACAAAGAGGCCGTAGAGGAGGAAGACACCAATCAGAGCATTATAAATGCCTTGGTTTTTGAAGAGAGCCGTCACAGATGGACGATGCAATTCTTCCTGATCCATATTAAAGACACGACCAGTCGATGCCGAGTGGGTTGCTAAACTCTCAAGGTAAAAAATATAGAAATGCTCAAAAGCAGCAAGACTTGCTAAAACAATGGTTAAGATAGACATATTATTCTCCTTTTAAAATGTAATTTGCTCGAGGCCAGACACCAACTTTTCGAGTAAGTGACTCAACTGATTCCGCTCTTTTTCAGAAAGAATCTGATCCATCTGGCCTTTTACCTGTAGATGATGTGCTGGGGGGTGGACCAACAACCGATCTCTGGCAAACTCCGTAAGTTCCACCACAATCTCCCGTTGATTTTCTGGATTGCGAGTACGAGTAACATAGCCACTAGCTTCTAAGACTTTGAAGTGGCGGGTTAAGGCTGCAGGGTCAATTGCTAGTTTCTCCTGAAGGGCCGCTTGGCTACACGGCGCTTCTGCTACTAACAACTGAAGCATCTGATAACGAGTCAGACTAATGCCCAATTGTTTTTCAAATAATTGGGTTGAAGACTGATCAGCTAGCTTCAACTGATAAAGCAAGTCATGCATTTCTGACATTCCTTCTCTCCGATCTTTTTTATTGACTTATCAATAATTGATTTATCAAGTATATCATTTTAAAAAATCGAAGCAATAAATTTGCTTACCTCAAACGAAATAATTTCCTCCTAAGAAAAGCAAAGTAAAAGACCACCGGATTTGGTGGCCTTTTAGGGAGATTATTATGAAAAAGAAAAGTTTTAGGATTTCATAAACAAAGTTAGGAGGTCTTTGTTTATGGTTTTATTATATCGGATTTATCTTAAAGATTTCTTAAGGAATTATTTCATTTCCAAAACAAATTGTTTACGGATTCTTTTCATAGCGCCATTCCAGCAACAAAGAAGCCTAGCTTTGTTAAATAAGTTAACTTTTTTCTTCTTCAAAATAGAGGCGAATGTCATCCAAATGACGAATCGCATGATTGACATCCGGCTTGTAATCCAAAAAATTAATACTCCCGATTCCTGCATTGTCTGCCAAATCAACATCCAGAGTTCGATCTCCAATATAATAGGTCTCACTCCGATCCAGTTGATACTTATCCACTAGATAATCGACTCCTTCTGGATCTGGTTTTCTCCTAAAGCCATTGTCCGTTGTGACAATCTCTTGAAAATAGGATAAGATCCCTAGATCTTCCAGAATTGGATAAGCATTCTTCCCCTTGTGGGTATAGACGAATTGGACAATCCCTTCCTCTTTAGCCCAAGCTAGAATGTCTCTAGCTCCTGGCATCAGATGCACTTGGGCGTTTTTCTCACGCAAGCTAGAAGCACGATAACTATTCATCTCCTCCGCATCCAAACCATGTTCTCTAGCCACTTCTTCAAGAAGTACCTGGACAGATTGTTGAAGGATAAAGGCATGGACCGCTTCTCGATCAAAGTCCAAAGAGTAATGGGCATAGGTCTCAGCAATCCCATCTAAAATAGCTTCATAAGAATCCAAAAGAGTTCCATCCAAATCCCAAATAAAAGCTCGTGTCATACATTTTATTCCTTCCATTTCCGATGATAGAGTGTTTTTAAGAAAAACCAGCGAAAACCATTGTCCAAGAGGGTACCTGCCCAAATCCCTGGCAAGCCCCAACCGAGGCTAACCCCCATCAGATAACCTGTGCCAATCCGAATCACCCACATGCCGATCGTTGTCGCATAAAAAGGAAGGCGGGCGTTACCCAGACCTTGCCAGACCGCGGTATAGATGACTGTCCCAGCTGTCAGAGGCGTTCCAAGTAAGGAGAACAAAATGACGGATAAGGAGGCAGCAAGGGCTCCTGGATCCTTAGTGTAAAGGGCTGTTAAAGGACTTCCAAACAAGAAGATGGTAAGGGCGAGGGGGAGCATGGAGAGAAAGGAAATCCAAAAACTCCGACTGGTGATTTGCTTTATCCCTTGTAAATCATTCTGTCCCAAACTTTTGGCGACTAACATGACCGTCGCTGTCGCAATTCCAAAGGCCGGCATATAGTTGAACTGGGTCAAGACTTCCCCAATAGCATTCCCAGCTACCGCTCTAGTACCAAAAACGGCCACCATGGCAATGATAACAATATCCCCTGCTCGCATCATGAGGCGTTCACCAGCAGCAGGCAAAGCTAAGGACAGCAAGTCTCGATCCAAGCCCCAACGAAAAGGAGCAAAGGGAAGTTGAACCTGACGCCAGAGCAAGAAAGCCCCTAATAAGCGAGAGAGAACCGTTCCTAAGGCAGCCCCGGCGATGCCCAGCCCAAAAACAAAGATCAAGATGCTCGATAATAGAGCATTCAAAACATTGGTCAACAAACTGACATACATGGGTAGTCGCGGGTTATGGACCACACGGACTAGGGCTCCCAAGGTAGTCATCAGACCTAAAAGCAAAATACTTCCTCCGACAAGGGATAAATAAATTCCTCCGGCTTCTGCAACCGCTACTTCAACCCCCAAGAGGGCAATCAATTCCTTGCCAAAGCAGAGGGATAAGACCCCCAAGATACAACTTAATAAAACCGTGACTTTAATAGATTCAGTCGCCTGACGAGCTATGGCTTTCTGATCTTTTTGTCCCATACTTTTGGACAAGAGACTCACGACCGCTGCTCCAAGAGCGATAAAAATAGCTTGGTAAATCGTAATGATATTGCCTGCAACGGATACACCCGATACAGCTACTAAACCCAACTGAGCAACCAAGTAGCTATCTACCATACCCATGAGCATTTGGAGAAAGTTCTCTCCGATGGCTGGAAGGGCAATTCTTAAAATTTGTCGATCTACTTGTTGTTGACGTGACACACTTTCCTCCTGATGAAAAGAAACTCAGCTAGTTGCCTAACTGAGTTCTGCTTGTAGAACTATTGTGAGATTTATTCAGTCAAGTCCTAGAGACTTCTGCTTTCTAATTTTGGGACTCCCACTTACAATCCCAAATAGGCTTCAACTGCAGCCTGCATATCTGTTGCTGCAACAGTTGTCTTGTGACGAACTGGAGCAGTTTCGAGACCATCCACTGCTGGTGGCAAGGCTACACCTGAGATTTCATGTAATTGAGCCAAGGCTTCAAAGTCTCTCAAACCTGATTTCCCTGTTACAGCTTCCACCGCAACCACTGGGAATTTGTAAGGACTAGCTGTTGATGCAATTACGGTCTTGGCCGCATCGCCTGTCGCTACTTGGTATTTTTTATAAACTGCTGAAGCAACTGCTGTATGAGGGTCCTCAATATAAGCATCTGACTCATAAACACGCTTGATTTCTGCTGCTGTTTCTGCTTCTGTCGCATACTCGGCTGCAAAAAGGTCAAGGATTTCTTCATCAAAATCTGTCAATTCATACTGACCTTGCGTATTCAAGGCAGTCATGAGTTCAGCTGTCTTAACCGCATCATTTCCCAAAAGATGGAAAATGAGACGCTCCAAGTTTGAAGACACTAAGATATCCATAGATGGGCTAGTGGTTACCTTAAACTCACGCTTCTTGTCATAGACACGAGTCTTAAAGAAGTCTGTCAAGACATTGTTGTCATTTGAAGCACAAATCAACTTACCGACTGGTAGGCCGATTTGCTTAGCATAAAATGCCGCCAAGATATTTCCGAAGTTTCCTGTCGGTACAGTGAAGTTAACCTTGTCACCAGTATTAATCTCGCCAGTTTTAATAAGTTGAGCGTAGGCATAAACATAATAAACAATCTGTGGGACCAAACGACCAATATTCATAGAGTTAGCTGATGAGAACTGGAGCTTGTTGGCTGCCAATTTTTCACGGAGGGCCACATCATTGAACATATGCTTCACATTTGTCTGAGCATCGTCAAAGTTTCCATCAATGGCGATGACATGGGTATTTTCGCCCGTTTGAGTGGTCATTTGCAACTCTTGCACCTTGCTGACACCGTCTTTTGGATAAAAGACGATAATTTCAGTACCTGGAACATCCGCGAACCCTGCCATAGCAGCTTTCCCAGTGTCACCAGATGTCGCTGTCAAGATAACAATTTTGTTTTCCAAGCCGTGTTTCTTAGCAGCTGTCGTCATGAAGTAAGGCAAGATCGACAAGGCCATGTCTTTAAATGCGATGGTTGAACCGTGGAACAATTCCAAGTTGTATTGACCATCAAGTTTGACAAGAGGGGCAATAGCTGGTGTATCAAACTTGCTGTCATAGGCATTGGTGATACAGTAGTCCAACTCTTCAGCTGTAAAGTCATCCAAGAAGGCTGACAAGACAAGTTTAGCTACCTCTTGATAAGAAGCATCTTTTAATGTGTCAAAATCCAAGTCCACCTTTGGATAACTCACTGGAGTAAATAAGCCTCCATCTGTTGCTAAACCTTGCAAAATCGCCTGGCTGGCTGTTACGGCATTTTTCGCATCACGCGTTGATTGATAAACTAATGTCATGTACATTTCCTCATTCTGTTCCTTAAGATACGAATTAGACTCCTCTAACTTTCGTACAATCTATTCCATTATACCATGAATTCTTGTGAATTTTGTCAGTGAGAATGAAATTGTCTGAAAAAAGAGCCCACTGCTTGCAAACTGAAAATCAACGAAAAACCTCTCTTCATCAATTTATATGCCCTCCGACTCTGGCTACTCTCTTTTCACTTGTTCATAGGAGTCCTTGCCATCATTGAGCTTGTCCCAGATGACGACTTTTCCTTCTTTGAGGGATTTTTGAACATCAATGATCCGCTGGTTGGAAGAGCCACGAAACTGCAACATCAGGTTGCGCTTGCTCTTATCATAGCGACCATCCACCAGAATATCAATCAGCGAAAGTAGCTCCAATTTGTCCGGCGTCTCCAGCATCATTTCTTCCCAGGTGTAGCCGGTCCAAGACCAGATATCTTTGTCGGGCAATTCTCTTTTCACCCGCTTGACCAAGGGCAGCAGGATGCCAGTGTTGAGAAAGGGTTCCCCCCCAAGCAAGGTCAAGCCCTGAACATAGGGTTGGGCCAGATCGGCCATGATCTGCTCTTCCAACTCTTTGGTGTAGGGAATGCCTGCGTTGAAAGACCAGGTGGCTACATTGTAACAGCCCTCACAGTGAAACATGCAACCTGCTACATAGAGGGAGTTGCGTACTCCTTCGCCATCCACAAAGTTAAAAGCCTTATAGTCGATGATGCGCCCTTGACTCAGTTCTTCACTTTTCCATTCTTGAGGTTTGGGATTGTTCATGACACCTCCCCATCTAACTCTATCCAGTAGCGCTGACTTCTGTCGATTGTATTTTCGTAAACACCGCCAGCAGATAGAATCGTGCGACGGCTAGCTTCGTTGTCTTCATCACAGGTAATCAGCACTCGTTCTAGTCCTTGTTTTCGAGCCTCTGCTAGTCCTAGCTCTAGCTGCAACTTAGCCAAGCCCTTTCTGCGTTGACTGGGCCGGATGGAATAGCCAATGTGACCACCCTCTACAAATAATTTGTCATTCAAGGACAAGCGCAGGGCTAAAAAGCCCAGAGGGTAGCCAGTCTCATCAAAGGATAAAAATTGAATGGTAGGAACCCAGCATTCTGGCAGATTCTCAGTATCCTCCTGCTGCTCTACAATTCGCAACCAATCCGCAAAATCCTTTGCTCGCTTCCAAGTGGAGCCCATGCCACCGTGCATATAGGATTTTGCAGCATCGAACTCAGTAATCATCTCTAAAATCGCGTCTTTATCTTCTAAAGTTGGTCGTTGTAACTTCATAAACTTTCCTCAATCTAAATCAATCCAATAGCGCTCTTTCCCGCCTCGAACATCCTCTAAAGCTCCGCCATTAGTCAGAATCACTGCTCGACTGGCAGCATTGTCACTATCACAAGTCACTAAAGCACGTTTGATATTTTTACTTTTGGCTACTTGCAAGCCTTGCCGCAGCTGCTCTTTTGCCAATCCTTGCCCACGCGCAGAGGGACGGATACTATAGCCGATATGACCAGCATAATTCAGCAACCCCTCATTTAGTCTCAGCCGTAGATTCAAAAAACCTAAAGCATGGCCTGATTTATCAAACAATACGTACTGAATTGATGGAACACGATTTTCAGGCAAATTTATTCCCATTTCTTTTTGCATATTTGTCTCCAACCACTCTTCGTAGTCAAAGTTCTCAGCATCCCAAAATCCGCCATCGTGAGCTGATTGATTCGCTTCAAACTCTGCCATCATGTCTAATACAGTTTCTTTATCTGCTAGAGTTGGTCTGCGTAATTCCATCTTTACCTCCTCATACGAGAAAAGCGAGAGCGAACTCTCACTTTTATTTTTTCTTAGTCTTTTTTAAAAATTGCTCTCTTAGGCTGGCTACTCGGTCTTTTTTATTGATTCCGCCTGTCGAATGCTTTTCGTGGAATCGTTGAACCTGGGCCTTGCCCTTATCGTCTAGTTGGTATTTTCCCATAATCTTCCTTTTCTAATCTGTCACTTGGTGTCCAGCTGATTTGATCGTGGACCCATTCATGTGTTTGACCCGCGCAGCGATTTCCTTATGACGACCATTGACCATGGGGCGAGCTTGTGGGTTTCCAAGATAGCCACAGGTCCTTTTAACCACATCAACTGTTTTCGGATCGCTATTGCCACAATTAGGACAGGTGAAGCCCCGCTCGGTTGGCGTGAAGTCTCCTTCAAAGTCACACTTATAGCAACGGTCAATTGGGGTATTGGTTCCGAGATAACCAACCCTGTCATAAGCATAATCCCAAACCGCCTCAAGGGCTTTTGGATTTTGTTGGAGCACAGGGTATTCACAATAGTGGATGAAACCACCAGTCGCCCCAGCTTCTGGATAGACTTTTTCAAAATCCAGCTTCTCAAATGGGGTTGGGTTCTTGCGGACATCGTAGTGGAAACTATTGGTGTAGTATTCCTTGTCTGTGATATCCGGAACCTTCCCAAATTTCTCCGTATCCAGGCGACAGAAGCGGTCTGTCAAACTTTCTGATGGCGTCGAATAGATTGAGAAGTGGTAGTCATATTGGTCGGACCATTCTTCGACCCGTTTCTTCATATCCTTAATGATTTCGATTGTAAATTGTTTGGCTTCTGGATTTTCTTCCCAATTTGGACCATAAAAGACAGTCGCTACTTCATACAATCCAATATAGCCGAGTGAAATGGTTGCTCTGCGATGACGGAAGAGCTGGTCTACCTGGGCATATTTACCCAAACGCTTCCCAAAAGCGCCATATTGGTAGAGAATTGGGGCATTGGCTGGAGTCGCTTCCTTGGTCCGCTCTACCCGATAGATCAAAGCATCTTCCGCGATGTTCATCCGCTCATTAAAAATTTCCCAGAACTTTTCTTTATTCCCTTCTGACTCCAAGGCAATCCGAGGGAGATTGACTGTCACAACCCCTAGGTTCATCCGACCAGAATTGACTTCCACACCATTTTCATCCTTCCAACCTTGAAGGAAAGAACGACATCCCATGGGCACCTTGAAGGAGCCCGTCAACTCAACAATTTTGTCATAAGACAAAACGTCTGGATACATGCGTTTGGTCGCACATTCCAAGGCCAACTGCTTGATGTCGTAGTTGGGACTACCTGGTTCTAAGTTGAGGCCTCTTTTTAAACTAAAAATCAACTTAGGGAAAATAGCGGTCCGGTGTTCTGAACCAAGTCCTTTGATTCGAATTTCCAGAATGGCCTTTTGAATTTCCCGTTCGAAGCGATTGGTTCCAAGCCCAAAGCCCAGCGAAGTAAAGGGCGTTTGCCCATTTGAGGTAAAGAGGGTATTGATCTCGTACTCCAAGGATTGCATGGCATCATAGATATCTTTTTGAGTCTTGCTCCAAGCATAGTCCTCGCGTTTTTCAGGGAGAACCCACTCCTCTGCATCTTTCAAGTGCTTCTGATAATTCTTTTCTGCATAAGGAGCCAAGACTTCGTCGATCCGGTCAGCTGAGCAACCGCCATACTGGCTAGAGGCTACATTGGCAATGATTTGCGAGATCTGTGCCGTTGCAGTTTGGATGGACTTGGGACTTTCTACTTCTGCATTCCCAATCTTAAAACCATTGCGCAGCATGCCTTCAAAATCGATCAAACAACAGTTGGTCATCGGAGTGTAAGGGCTATAGTCCAAATCATGGTAGTGGATATCCCCTTTTTGGTGGGCATTGGCTACGTGTTTGGGCAACATTTTAAGACCAATAGACTTGCCGACAATTCCTGCTGTCAAATCGCGCTGGGTATTAAAAACATCGCTGTCCTTATTGGCATTTTCATTAACGACAGCTTGGTCCTTGTTGAGGAGCTTGCCGATGGTAAAGTTGATATCCGTTGCCTTTGAGCGCTCAAAATCACGCTGCGTGCGATAGGTAATATAGCTCTCGGCAATCGCATATTCATTGGCTTGCAACAACTCATGCTCAACGACATTTTGAATCTCGTAAATTTTTACGCCACGAGGGAAGCGTTCCAAAATTTCAGCCACAATCCGGTCTGTTACGGTTTCTAATTTCGCTTCCAAGGCCGGAGTGAGACCGGTCACTTCTTCTGTCGCTTTGACCAAAGCACGGTAAATTTTATCGACATCAAACTTGACCTTCCGCCCATCTCTCTTTTCTACAAAGAGTTGGGGGAGACTTTGGATATGCTCTTCTCGTAACGTTATCATAAGCTCGCCCACTTTCTTTTTTATACAAATAGAATTCACTCCATATTATATCACTCAAAAATAAAAAATCAATATCTTGTGTCAAAAAATGTCATTTCATTTTCAAACCACAAGATATTGATAGTCTATTTATATTGGTACAAGGTGTAATGCGAACCCTGCTGGTTCACTTTTTCATAACTTTGGGTTAAAACCTTTTGCATAGCAGACGTTACATCTAGGTCCTTATTGACCACAATAAACTTCGGCTTGTCTTGCTTAATCTGATTCGTCAGATTAGTTCGGTTTTCCTTCGGCCCCAGATAGGCTGTCGGAGTTAGAAGGGCTGAAGCGGCCAAGCGACCACTTTCCTGATAGAGATGGGCCGTCTGATCCCAAGCATATATGGTATCCTTGGAATCACTATGACTCTTGATATAGTGGGCAATCGTACTTCGTTCACTCGCTAGGTTGTTTTGGAGAACCAATTGATTCACAACTGGATACCCAACTAAATAACCTATTGCTAAGATCGGTAGGAAGGCTTGACTGGAGAAATAAAGCTCCCAGATAGAATTATTCTTCATCTTCCGGCGCTGATAAGTGGACTCATCCCCGGCAAACCAAAGAGCGAATAAGGGAAGACCAAAAGGTAACAAGCTAAGTAACTGATAGGCCCCTTGCTCTGGTGTACCAACCACAATTGCAACAACTAGCGGAAGACCAAACCAACTCATAAACCGGATCAAACGTTGACCACTTGTCGATACTTTTCGGAAGGACATGACGAAAGCTGAAGCAAAACCAAGCGTTAACAGCAATAAACAGTAATAAACTAAGTTGGCAAATAGGTGCCCCGCATCAAACTGGAGGGAGCGAAGACTATACAAGGTCTGATGAATCGCATATCCAAAAGAGCCGTTCCACACGGTGATGTAGCCTAAGGGATAAAAGACAAGAGAGAAACCCAAGAGGGCAGCAAGGAATTGATAGAAGCCGTGGGCAAATTTCTTTTGCTTCACATGATAGGCTGTCAATCCAAGAAAAGCAAGCAGATAAAAAATCACACTCAGCCATGGCACCATCATAAAGGCCAAACAGGCTCCTGCGCCATAAGCGACAAAGGATTCATCTGTTTTCTCACCCTCTAGATAAGCGAGAATGAAATTCATAGAGCCAAATAGGAAGGGCAGGGCGTAAAAGACAGCGTAATTGCCGCCAAATCCAAGCACTCCAGCAAGAAGGTAGAAGAGTAGCTGAACTTGTCCTGCAATTTTTTCACTTGCAACTAAGCTTCTGACCATCCGATACAGGCTCGTCCCAGCAAAAAAGTAGGCTAAAATCTGGAAGACCACCAGGAGAACTTGACCTCCTACCAAACTTCCTAAAGCGCTGATTCCGTAGTAGAGCAAACCATTGACCCCAAAGAAATGACCATAGGGAACTTGACCTTGAGACATTGCCCAACCGGCATATAAGTCCTGGGTTTGTTGATTGGTCGCCAGTAAGTTGATAAAAGGAAGGGCTACATGAACCAGCCCAAGTAGGACACTAAAAGCAATTGGTAGTGACAAGGGAACTGGTCGCTTAGTGGCGTAGCGCCCCAACGACTTTTCATCTTCTTGGTCTTCTAACGACTCTTCTACATCCTCTTGGTCTTTCGATCTCGCTTCAACCTTCTCTTTGCGACGATGACCAGATCGTGATAGGCGACTTAGAGTTCCGGCCGAAGCTTCTGTTTCCATCGCTTCTCCAGCAGCCTGGCTCTCTTCCTGGTTCTGCTCTGATTCCACCGGTTGACTAGCTGTCAAAACTTCTTCTTCCCGACTAATCGATTGTTCCAATACCTTTCGTAGCTCTTGAGTATTTTGAAAACTGGACCCGACACTTAAGCCAAGTTTATGCGATTCTTTTTCTTTCTCACTCATACTTTGTTTTTCCTTTACTAGACTTGCAAGTGCTTGAGAGCACATGCATACCCTACTAGTATATCAAAAATGGACCCAACTGTCAGCTTTCTCCACAAGGAGAAAATAGAGGACAGACAAAAAAGACAGACTATTTTTTACTTAAAATAGCTAGATAATTTTTCAAAAAATTGACTTCTATTACTTTGAGTCATTTAAGAATCTCTGAAACTTTCCGCTGTGAGAAAAATGCTTGAAACACCATTTTTTCAAGTACTCGGGAGTTTTGGGAGTAAAACAGTTTGGGAAACTGTTTTAGCCTGAGCCCGGAAATTAAAGAGCGAGGGGGTTCAAAACGAATTGAACACAGGCTGCGGATTGTGTCAAAAAGATAAGTTCTCCTAGAATCTAAAGATTCTGCGTCAAACTTCCTATTTTGACTTTATCCGCAGACGCCCTTTGTATCTTAATAAGTCAGCGAACTTCTACGAAGTTCGCTGACGTCCGTACTCACCTAAGGAAAGTTTCTAAGAATTTTTCCTTCAATCTGAGACCGATACCTTCTCGGCATCCGTCTTTTCTTTTTATAGTTGATTCAAAATAGTCTGAAAATCATTTTTTACTTCTTCGATGGACGTGGTCACTTCCTGGCGAGTCTGGTTGTTTTTGACGGTGATTTGCCCACTTTCAACCTCGCTACCACCAAGAGCAATGATGGTTTTGGCCCCAAAGACGTCAGCTGACTTGAACTGAGCCTTCAACTTACGGCCTAGGTAATCACGTTCTGCGATGAAGCCTTGACGACGAAGGGCCTGAACCAATTCCAAAGCGGCTACTTCTGCTTCTAAACCTAACACAGCAATGTAGACATCCAACGATGTCTCAACAGGAAGCTCAACTCCTTGTTTATCGAGGATCAACAAGAGACGCTCAAGTCCCATCCCAAAACCGAAACCTGGCGTTTCTGGTCCACCAAAATATTCTACCAAGCCATCGTAACGACCACCCGCACAAACGGTCAACTCATTCCCATCTACTTCTGTCACGAACTCAAAAATAGTGTGGTTATAGTAGTCTAGGCCACGTACCATATTGGTATCGATGACATAGTCAATTCCGAGACCGTCTAGCATAGCCCGTACGGCATCAAAGTGTGCCTGGCTTTCTTCGTCTAAATAGTCCAGGATAGATGGAGCATTCTCAACCGCTTGCTTGTCTTCTTTTTCTTTTGAGTCCAAGACGCGGAGCGGATTTTCCTCTAGACGACGTTGGCTATCTTTTGAAAGTTGGTCCTTCATTGGAAGGAGGTAGTCGATCAAAGCTTGACGATAAGCTGCCCGACTAGCGGTGCTACCAAGGGTATTCAAGTGGAGGACGACATTTTCAATGCCAATCTCTTTGAAGAATTGGTCAGCCATGGCAATCGTCTCAACGTCTGTTGCAGGATTGCTAGATCCAAAGCATTCTACGCCAATCTGGTGGAACTGACGCAAACGGCCAGCCTGAGGACGCTCATAACGGAACATAGGGCCGATATAATAGACCTTGCTTGGTTTTTGAACCTCTGGTGCAAAGAGTTTATTTTCAACATAGGAGCGGACCACTGGTGCTGTCCCTTCCGGACGCAAAGTAATATGACGATCACCCTTGTCATAGAAGTCGTACATCTCCTTGGTCACGATATCCGTTGTATCCCCTACCGAACGACTAATGACCTCGTAATGTTCAAAAATAGGTGTTCGGATTTCTGCGTAATTGTATTTTTTAAAGGTTTCGCGAGCAAATCCTTCTACATATTGCCACTTAGCGGATTCCTGTGGCAGGATATCTTGGGTTCCTTTTGGTTTTTGTAATTTCATAGACACCACTCCTTTGCTTGCTTTGTACTATTTATTCTATCATAATTTATAGTCCGTGACAGTGCTCAAGCGATAAAATCAGTCTACAAGCCTATCAGGAATAGAAAAAGGTAACTTCTCCAGCCCTTAAAAATAGAGCCCGCATCACATGCAAGGCTCGATTTCTTTCGTTTCTTTACTTTCAACTATTTTATAAGATATTTTCATATTGTTCGCGAACTTCCTGCGGCCAGACGCTGGTTTGGACTTCTCCGATATGTTTCTTACGAAGCAAGAACATAGCCATCCGCGATTGACCGATCCCACCTCCTATAGTTAGTGGAAAGAGGCCATTCAAGAGCGCGCGGTGCCATTCCAATTCTAAACGATCTTGATCTCCTGTAATAGCAACCTGGCGCTTGAGGGTGTCTTCATCAACCCGAATCCCCATAGAAGATAATTCGAATGCCGCCCCTAGGTTATCATTCCAAACAAGGATATCCCCGTTTAAGCCCTTGTAGCCATTTTCGGTTTCTGTTGTCCAGTCGTCATAGTCTGGTGCCCGTCCATCGTGTGGTTTGCCATCTGATAAGACGCCACCAATCCCAATCAAAAAGACAGCTCCATATTCTTTGGTGATGGCATTTTCCCGTTCTTTCGGTGTCAAGTCAGGATAACGCTCTACCAACTCTTCTGTGTGGATAAAGGTGATTTGCTTCGGCAGGATCGATTCAATATCATAGCGAGCTTCAACTGCTAACTCCGTCAAACGAATGGCCTTGTAGATTTTTTCAACTGTTTCCTTCAAGTAAGCTAGGTTACGGCTCCCATTTGGAATGACCTTTTCCCAGTCCCATTGGTCGACATAAACTGAGTGGGTTGCATCCAAAGAATCTTCATCTGGACGAAGAGCCTTCATATGGACGAAGAGACCTTCCCCTTCCCCAAAGCCAAACCGCGCCAAGGTATGACGCTTCCATTTTGCAAGGGAATGAACCACTTCATAAGTTTCATTAGGAATTTGTAAGACCTTTACAGAGACAGGGTTTTCCACTCCGGATAGGTTGTCCTGCATCCCATCTCCTACCTTGCTTAAGATTGGACCTTGAACCTCAACGACTTCTAGTTTGTCTTTCAAATATTGAGTAAACGTTGTTTTTACAAATGAAATTTCTTCTTGTTGGTGAATAAAACTCTTCTTCATAGAGACTCCCTTTAAATAGTATGATTTTGATTATACGCTTTTTTAGAGAAAAAGCAATACTTACCGTTTTCGACAATTTATTTAAGAGTCAATTCCAATTATCTGATATTTGATGCACAACACATTAAGATATTTCTACTATTTAATTTAAATAATCAAAGTTATAGTATTGAAATCTGGTATGCCTTGTGATATAATTCACTACATAGGATTGTTTTATAACTAAAAACTTTAGGAAGGAGAATCTTTAAATAATTTTCAAAAAGTCCTATAACGTGTACTTGACACAAACAATGATTTTAAAAATTTAGGAGATATATTGGAAAAAATGAAAAGAATTTTTAAGGGACAACTGCCTAAGCTTCTATTTATTGCGTTTTTACCGTTACTACTAATTCTCATCACTCCAAAAAAAGTGGTGCAAGCAGCTGATGTTAGCAATAATGTCAGCTCATTAACTGTTTCATCAAACGAATTGTATAACGGAGGCCAAACAACTGTTAAATTCACTTTTGACGAGCATGCTCAAAAAATTAAGTCAGGAGATACCCTCCAAGTAACTTGGCCAGATTCAGGAACAATTCATGGAGCTGGATTTAAGAAAACCATTAAATTAACGATTGAAGGTACGTATGTAGGAGATATGGTAATCACTGATGGAGAAGCCAAAGTGACCTTTAATGACGGAATCACAAATCTTGAAAACATTCGTGGTTGGGGGGAGTTTGAAATCGAAGCCCACAACGAAACAAATACTGAGAAAGAACACACTGGTAGTTTTCGTATCACGAGTGGGACAAAAACTGTAGAGATTTCCGTCAAGAAAGTAGCTACTGGAAAGTCCTCTGCACCATTTTACTTAAAGGCCGGGGACATGAAAGCTAACGATCCCGATCATATTCTATGGAGCTTAAATATCAATAATATGAAGGTGGATGTTGATGATGAAGTACGCGTTGAAGATCAAATTCAGCCAGGCCACACTTTAAAAACAGATAGTTGGATGATTATCGTAACAGGTAAAAAGTCGGGTTACTATAGTGGATCTGATGCGATTACAAACTTCTTAAAGGATTTCCCTAATGCTCAATTTACTGCAGATGCGCAAACTGGAAAAATTTCAATTAAAATTCCTCAAGAAGACGCCGTACTAACAGGTTTCACAGTTATATATAAAACAAAAGTAACAAATCCTGATCAAGCTAAATTTGAAAACCATAGCCAAGCCTGGTATCGTATAAAAGGCGAAGCAGCTGTTGTGGCCATAGAAAAGAATTCTTCTGTATCAAATATTCGAGCAGATGGTGGTGTTGATGGTGATAAAACTACAACCACTACAACTCCGGAACCAACTACCACAACAACTACAACAACCACAGAGGAACCTACAACTACAACGA
>NZ_JBYQGS010000005.1:0-75440 GCF_058200355.1 Streptococcus sp. SCPM-O-B-23252 (M501) | reverse complement strand
ACAACAACTGAAGAGCCGACTACAACTTCGACTACCACAACAACTGAAGAGCCGACTACAACTTCAACTACCACAACAACTGAAGAGCCGACTACAACTTCGACTACCACAACAACCGAAGAGCCGACTACAACTTCAACTACCACAACAACTGAAGAGCCGACTACAACTTCAACTACCACAACAACCAAAGAAGATACAACCACTTCAACCACTACAGGCGAAACAACTACAACTACAACTACTACAAGTGAAGAACCGACTACAACTTCAACGACTACTCCAACACCAACTCCGTCATCTTCAACAACTGAAGGTACCGGCGACGGCAAAGGTCGTAAGAAAGTTCTCCCAAGTACAGGTGAAGTCGCAGCTACTGGATTCATTGTCCTAGGAGCAATTGTTCTATCAGGTGCTATCTTATTGAAACGTAAACTTTCAAATCAATAAACCTGACTAAATCGAAACCTCTAGCTAATGGCTAGAGGTTTTTTGTGTCTTCTAAAATAACATTTCTACTGGCAACAACATCTTTCTAGCAGGTCACAAGGAGATCCAATTTAGACCTATTTCGATTTTTTTCAAAATAGAGTTGACAAATCTATCTGGAAGTACTAGAATCTATTTAGAAAGAAATCTAAATAGATTGGAGAAGATAGAGAATGAATTTTGCGCAAACATTTAAAGCTTTATCGAATCCGATAAGAAGAAGTATCTTAGAGCTGCTAAAGGCAGGGAAATTATCCGCTGGCGATATCGCTGGCCACTTTGATGTAGCAGGAGCGACCATTTCCCATCATTTAAGCATACTCAAGCAGGCAGATTTAATTCGAGAGGAAAAAGAGAAGAATTTTATCTACTATGAACTCAATACTTCAGTCTTGGAGGATTTAATGGTCTGGCTCGTTGATTTGAAAGGAGACTCTACTGATGAAAACGAATAAAACCCTATTGACTGTAACCTCTACCGTAACACTCTTTCCCATACTTTGGGGGCTGATGATTTGGTCACAATTGCCTAACCAAATCCCGATTCACTTTAATGCTGCTGGTCAGGCCAATAACTTCCAATCGAAAGCACTAGCTGTGTTTGGTCTTCCTGTTTTCCTTCTCTTGGTGCATCTGTTTGTGATTTTTATAATCGGACGTGATCCTAAGAACCGTACTATGAATGAGAAAATGGTCAAAGTAATCTACTGGTTGATTCCAATAGTCTCCTTAATCGTCTCCCATCTCATCTATAGTAAGGCGCTAGGCTCTACGACCAATCCTTCTATTTTTGTTTCTGCTTTGCTAGGGCTCATCTTTGTGATCATGGGCAACTACATGCCTAAGCTAAAAGTGAACCATACGGTTGGGATCCGCCTACCCTGGACCTTACAGAGTGAAGACAACTGGAACAAAACCCATCGCTTGGCAGGGAAGTTGTGGGTCCTCGGAGGCTTGATCCTCCTACTGGAAGCTGGCCTTCAATTCGCGCTTTCTTATGTATTGGTGCTGGTCCTCCTCGCCATTGTGTTTATCCCTATGATGTACTCTTATCAATTAAGTCGGAAAAATCGTTAGTATGAAAAACAACCAGAGAAGAAGCAGTCGTGAACTGTTTCTTTTCTGGTTGTTTTTGCATATTCATCGTTTCAAATTCCAAATTTTCAGGGAAAGATTTTTTTCTGAAAGTCGAAGGTCTATCCTTTGTATGAGGAAGGTTTTATGTCTTTGGATAAGTAGAGTGGATGACTAGGGGTTCCATTTTTATTTCTCTTTAAGCAATGTAAGTTAGGTATCAATGAAATAACTTCTTTATCACGACTAAAAAGGATTTTTCCTTTGGCTTCAATTCCTAATTAATCAATGAACCTAATACTAGGTCTCGAAAAGAATTATGCTTCCTCTTTCTGTCTGAGTTCAAAGAGGTCTTCTATTTTCAGATTAAAAACTTGAGCAATTTTAAGAGCCATTTCCAGCGAAGGATTGTAACGGTTATTTTCTAAGTGCAGAATTGTCTCGCGTCGCATGCCGATGAGGTCGGCTAACTCCTGCTGGGTCATGCCTGTGGACTCACGAACAGATTTGAGATTAGTAATAATCTTGCTTTCTTTGGCCATGCTTATCCTCTCCGTTCCAAGATAAGATAGACAACCGCAAAGATGAAAATCAAGGCAGATATGCTAATAAAGATCTGGCCCATGTGAAGAGTGAGAGACCCTATATACCCAATGATAACTGCTAGAATCATCAGTGCGCCTAGTATAAAAACAAACATCAAGCTAGCTGCCTTGGCTAAATTAGCATAAAAGCGTTCGTCCGGAGTTTCCTTGACATTTTTCAAACAGAAAAAACCAAATACAATCACTTCAATAACGAGACCAATTCCCAAAATCCATTCTTTAATACCAGAACTTTCGCTTGGGGTCGCAACCCAAATCCCTACTGTATAAAAAATGCTTGCTGCAAAAAAAAGTATCGTGTAAAGCTTAGCAGACAAGTCAAAAATAGTCTTCCCCTCACCTTTCTGAATCTTATGAGGCCGTGGTTTCATATGTAGCCAGCTCCATATAGCTATAATTTGACCTGACACTGAAATACCAGTAATAACTAACTTGGATCCCCAACTAAGATTAGAACCAAATAAAACAATAAAATCAATAAAGAGAGCTACGGCAATCATTGCAATGAGGCCACGCATTTTTTGACTTTTTTTCACGATAGACTCCTTTTTTATGTTATAAATATATAACACTTAAAATTTATGTTATAAATATATCACATTTAAACTTGGAAAGCAAGAATTTATGTGTCAAGGTGGTAATTATTTTAAAAATTTTTTTAATTAAAGACCTCGCTAGTCAAACAACTAAAGAATTCTTTGAAGCAATGTATCGGATTTAGTTTGGATAGTTTTGTTAATAATATTTGATGATAAAGAATTTTTGGAAAATCTAGATACTGTATGAATCTTTACTTTTTTCTTAGACAGTTATAAAGTCGATCAGAATGAACCTTGTAAATGTATAAGTTAATTCTTACAGACCTAAACTATTCCCCTGTTTAAAAAATACTGATTCAAATTTCATGAAATTAATCAGTAGATTCCGTTCTGAAAAGCCTTGATATGACGCTATTTTTAATCCAACTGAAACCCAAACTTTCCAAACCAGGCTTGAAAAAAGCTCGTAAAGCATCACAATTTAGTAAACGTTAAAACTTATTTAAACTTATTGAAAGCATTTCGTATCAAAAATACGGGATGCTTTTTCTGTTCACCCCAAATTTTTGTAACTAGGTGATACTTGAAATTAATACAAATTTGGTTGTTTTTGATAAATCTAAGCAACACTAAATGATGAAGTGAAAGGGGATGAATCTTTGATAGTATTCATTTATTGTGAAATATGATATATTTATTAATTAGATGGATGAATACTTCTAGAGTTAAATATAGCATAATAGGGACAGACTTTTTGGTTTATTTTTGTTTGTAGTCGGATTATGAAAGAATATCCAATATTATGCGATAAGATAGAATGTTACAAAAAAGAAAGGGGATGCAATCCGATGAAGAAAGACAGATTAATTGTATTGACAGATGCTGTTCTAGCAATTATTATGACCATCTTGATTTTAGAGTTAGAAAAACCAACAACACCAAGTCTTGAAGCTTTTTGGGATTTACGGCAAAATTTCTTTGCTTGTTTTCTTTCCTTTTTCTGGTTGGGATCGTTATGGATGGCACTAAACACATTATGGGAAAAGGTTGAGAAAATTTCCTCAGAAATTATTTGGTGGAATTTGTTTCTACTCTTGGAGCGGCAGGAGTTCTCTTTGGAGAATTTCATGCCATCCAAGATACCAGTCTGAATGATGTGGTGGACCGGATCTATATAAATGTCAAGGATTTACCGTTTCAGTCCTTGGGAGCTTTAGCTAATATCCTGTCTGATGTTAAGAAGGGACTGATTCAAGACAGTCATATCTGGTCTTTCTTCCAGTCATTTTTCAAACAATATCAGTTGATAATCAGCTTAAATCAGATCTATCAGTTTGTCTATCTTTCTCTGATGGAGATCATGTCCTATCTTCACTTTGATTATTGGAAAAAACGGCTCGGTCAGGAGCTAGTATGAATAAGGAGAACAAATGAGACGTTTAAAAATGTTATGGCATATTATACAGGTTACGGGTTTTACTCGGTTTGCTCTGAGTTTTGTGACCTTTGTTTTTGGGTCAGGAGGCGTGCTTTTCCTAGTTGAACCTGCTATCACAAATTACGGAGACGGTCTTTGGTATGCTTTTGTGACTTCGACGACTGTCGGCTACGGGGATCTCCTAGCTGTGACCTTGATTGGAAGGATTACCAGTGTCTTCTTGACGATTTATGGGCTCATATTTTTTGGCTGTTTATCAGCTGTTATTATTAATTATTATACCGATTTAAATAAGGAAAGAGGAGAGAACAAATGACTGCCAATTATTCAACACGGGAATTCCGTGAGAAATTATATGATGACCTTCATGTTCGATTAAGAGATACAGTGATTTTGATGTGTGCGATTTTTATTGCCTCTATAGGTCTAAATACGAATTCAACAGCTGTCATTATTGGAGCCATGCTGATTTCCCCTCTTATGACACCGATTGTTGGACTGGGGTTTGGTTTAGCTATTTTTGATACGCGTTTAATCAAGCAATCTCTAGAGGTTTTATTTACTCAAGTATTGGTCAGTTTGCTTGTATCGACTCTATATTTCTGGATTTCTCCCTTATCTTATGCAAGTAGCGAGTTGATTGCACGAACATCTCCAACCATTTGGGATGTTCTCATTGCTATTGCTGGTGGGATTGCTGGTGTGATCGGTTCAAGGAAAAAAGAAGCAAACAATATCGTGCCAGGAGTAGCCATTGCTACAGCTTTGATGCCGCCTATCTGTACTGCTGGCTATGGTTTAGCTAATGGGAATGTACGATTTTTATTGGGGGCTCTCTATCTTTTCTTGATCAACTGTGTCTTTATCATGCTAGCCAACATTGTTGGAACAAGAATTTTGATGAGAAAATCTCCTTTAACTTCATTTAAAGAGCTGAGTATTAAAATGAGAATTGGCTTGATTTCTTTGATTGTATTGTTGATTCTTCCAGCTAGCTATTCGGCAGTTACTCTGACAATAGAACAAGCGCGCAAAGAAGGGATCAAACAGTTTGTAGGAAAAGAGTTCGCCAATTATACGGTTATTAATCAAGTCTACAAGTCAAGTAACAATGAATTGGTCTTGACGGTTGTTGGAGATCCGATTTCAGAAGAAGAATTAGAAACACTCCACCAAAAACAAGCCTCTTACGGTATTCAATCTGTTCAATTGAAAGTGAATCAAGTTCAGAACTCGCCAACATTAGATAGTGAAGCGACCAAGGAATTTTATGAAAACATTGACAAGTATATTGATCAAAAACTCTCTGAAAAAGATTCACAAAACGATCTCGTAAAAGAAAATGAAGCAGACAAGGATTGAGGACAATGAACTGAATCGGTTTTTACGCCGTGTTTTTCTTGTATCTTCCTCTTTCTTACTTATAGCAGGTTGTTTTTGCTTGAATAAGAAATAAATTAGAAGTTCTATCATCTAAGAAAAATGATGAAAAAAATCATTTAACTAATGGTGTGAACGTTTAGTGTTTATCAGCTCCATTCTCTGTAATTTTGGGGGTAAAATCCACACCATTTAGATAAAATTAGTTGAATTTGATTGGAAAAACGCTTTTATAAAAGCGGAGAAAAGTCTTGATATTACGCTGTTTTTAGTCCAACTGAAATTCATACTTTCCAAACCAGGTCATACGATCTGTGAGAAAAAGAACACATAACAAAAAGAGGAGCTTCACAATAAAGTTCCTCTTCTTTTATATATCCGAATCATTATTCTTATTTCAAAAAAGGTAGTGAAAAAGGTAGTGATTCGGTTGATTTATATTGCAATGTAGTGAAATTTAGAATTTCAAGAATCGCTTAAAATCAAGGTTTCTAACATCTATTGACGTGTAGTGAACCCCTATTTCACCTCTGTAAACACAACGTGTTTGCGAAGTTTTGGTGAGTATTTCTTCAATTGAAGACGGTCTGGAGTGTTACGTTTGTTTTTAGAAGTAAGGTACAAGCGTTCACCAGATTCTTTGTGTTCAAGTGTAATATTTACGCGCATGGTATCTCCCTTCTATTATTCAGCTGATGCAGCTTTAGCGATCTTACGTCCTTTGTAGTATCCTTTAAGTGATACACGGTGTGAACGTGAGTAATCTCCAGTTGCTTCGTCAAAGTTTACAGATGGAGCTGTTACTTTGTAGTGCGTACGACGTTTGTTTTTCTTCGCTTTTGATGTGCGACGTGCAGGTACTGCCATTTCGTTTTTCTCCTTTTAAGATATAAATTCAATTAGGTTTGATTTTCATCAACTTTAACAGTATAACAAAACTTTTTTGTAAAGTAAAGTTACTTGACAACTTTTTTCAAATAATTTCTTTCATCCTCTATTCTCCATCCTCACTCTGTTAAATTGTCTGAAAATTCAAGAATTTTCTTCTGTCGTTGGGTCGTAAATTGTGCTATAATAATAAAAAATACGATGAGAGGGAATCAGATGACAGAATTAGATACACGCCATCGCAGTAGCGTCTATGACAGCATGGTCAAGTCCCCTAACCGGGCTATGCTTCGGGCAACTGGGATGACAGATGAAAACTTTGAAAAACCAATCGTAGGGGTGATTTCTACTTGGGCTGAAAACACACCTTGTAACATGCACCTTCATGATTTTGGAAAATTGGCCAAAGAAGGTGTAAAAGATGCGGGAGCTTGGCCGGTCCAATTCGGAACTATTACGGTTGCGGATGGGATTGCTATGGGAACGCCTGGGATGCGCTTCTCCTTGACTTCTCGTGATATCATAGCAGACTCTATCGAAGCGGCTATGGGCGGTCACAACGTGGATGCCTTTGTAGCCATCGGGGGTTGTGATAAGAACATGCCTGGTTCGATGATCGCCATTGCCAATATGGATATCCCAGCGATCTTTGCCTATGGTGGGACCATTGCACCGGGTAATCTGAACGGCAAGGATATTGACTTGGTTTCTGTTTTCGAAGGGATCGGGAAATGGAACCATGGTGATATGACTGCTGAAGAAGTGAAGCAACTAGAATGTAATGCCTGCCCAGGCCCTGGTGGTTGTGGTGGTATGTATACGGCCAACACCATGGCGACAGCGATCGAGGTCCTTGGGATGAGCTTGCCAGGTTCCTCTTCTCACCCTGCTGAATCAGCTGATAAAAAAGCCGATATCGAAGAAGCAGGTCGTGCAGTTGTCAAAATGCTTGAAATGGGACTGAAGCCATCTGACATCTTGACCCGTGAAGCCTTTGAAGATGCGATTACAGTGACCATGGCGCTGGGTGGATCCACCAATGCGACTCTTCACTTGCTGGCGATCGCTCATGCGGCCAATGTGGATTTGACCCTTGAAGACTTCAATGATTTCCAAGAGCGTGTGCCTCACTTGGCAGACTTGAAACCTTCTGGTCAATACGTCTTCCAAGACCTTTACAATGTCGGTGGTGTGCCAGCCGTCATGAAATACCTTCTTAAGAATGGTTTCCTTCACGGGGATCGCATCACATGTACTGGTAAAACGGTGGCTGAAAACTTAGAAGCCTTTGCTGATTTGACACCAGGTCAAAAAGTCATCATGCCACTTGAAAATCCAAAACGTGCGGATGGTCCATTGATCATCTTGAAAGGGAACTTGGCTCCAGAAGGGGCGGTTGCCAAAGTATCAGGTGTGAAAGTTCGTAACATCACTGGTCCTGCTAAGGTCTTTGACTCGGAAGAAGCGGCCATTGAAGCGGTTCTTTCGGATGAAATCGTGGATGGAGACGTTGTTGTTGTACGTTTCGTAGGACCTAAGGGTGGTCCTGGTATGCCGGAAATGCTGTCCTTGTCATCCATGATCGTTGGGAAAGGCCAAGGAGATAAGGTGGCCCTCTTGACAGACGGACGCTTCTCTGGTGGTACTTACGGTCTCGTTGTTGGACACATCGCGCCTGAAGCTCAGGTCGGCGGTCCAATCGCCTATCTCCACACAGGGGATCTGGTAACAGTTGACCAAGATACCAAAGAAATCACCATGCACGTCTCAGACGAAGAGTTGGCCAAACGGAAAGCTGAAACAACCTTGCCACCACTGTATAGCCGTGGGGTTCTCGGTAAGTATGCCCACACGGTATCCTCTGCTTCACGCGGTGCCGTAACCGACTTCTGGAATATGGAACAGTCTGGTAAACAATAAGATAAGAAAAAACTCACTTTACTGATTTGTAAAGTGAGTTTTATTGATTTATCGTGGTGGCAAGCCAAGGGCAATACGCCCATAACGGCTGATCCGGGTAATTTTCCAAGCTGGCGACCAGGTTACTTCTACTTTGACGTCTTCAATACCGTCAATTTCTTTTAGGCGGGCGACGATTTCGATAGGAAGACTCTCAGCGCAGCTACAAGCGGTATCTGTAAAGGTCATGACTACCTTGCAAGTCCCTTCCTCATCCAGATCCAACTCATAAATCAAACCGAGGTTGTAGACGTCCAATTCAACATCGGTATCAAACACAAGCTCTAACTTTTCAATCAATTGTTTCTCCAGTGCCAGGGCACGGTCGTTAATCTTGATATCCTCTCTCATCTCGCTATCCTTTCCCTCCTTTGATGAAGACTATTTTCTCACAATTCTGACAATAATGCAAGTTCACCTAGAATGAGATCGAATGACAGCTACAAATCAAACCATCCGTCTTAAGACTGATTTAAAATTACAGGAACTTATCTTAAGTTTTCTTTAAGTTTTCCGATTTATACTAATACCATCAAATGAAGACCTCCTAACTTTGTTTGATAGAAAATCCTAAACTTTTTCATAATAATCTCCCATAAAGGCCACCAAATCAGGTGGCTTTTTTTATGGGAGTGAGACAGAACAATTTTTTAAAATTGTTCGTTGTTTCACCCCCGCACAGTTGATTAGGTAATCTTTGGAGCTATAAGAGCGAACAAAGATACCAATCAACCACTGCGTTATGTAATTATTACTAAACCTATTTCATCTAACCAAGCCTGATAGGGACGTGGACGAGCTTAGGTACATTGATGCAGTTCGAACGCTAGTGAGAACTACGTTCCTTATTTTTTTACGAGCATCAGCGAGTTTAGGTACGTTGACGCAGTTTGAGCGGAGATAACTAGACTCCTATAAAAAGGATGTGTGAAGAAAGTTTTAAAACCTTCAAAAATTTTTTTCAGCTCTATCTTTCTATTGTTTCCTATATTTGTAGGCGAAACAGCTATTTTACGGGCTTTATTCCCCGATAATTCCTTTTGCCTCCTCCAAGTTCTTGTGCTATAATGATACGGATGCTGTTCATTTTCGAGCAAGGAGGTACATTATGAAACAAAACCATTCACGTTTTCTCATTCCAGGGATCCTTTTACTAGGAGTGGTCTTGCGGGCCCCATTTACGACCCTCTCCACTGTCTTATCAGATATTGCTGCTAGCTTTGGTGTCGAGGTGAGTTCTCTCGGCCTTTTGACGAGTCTCCCCCTCCTAACCTTCGCTATTTTCTCTCCTTTTGCTACTAGCTGGGCGAGACGCTTTGGGATTGAGCGACTCTTTCTTGGTGTTTTGATCCTAATGACGATTGGATCTGCTCTGCGTACCATCAATCTGCCTCTCCTCTATGTGGGGACACTTTTGATTGGTGCTGCGATTGCCTTTATCAATGTCCTTCTACCAAGCTTGATCCAAGCCAATGAGCCAAAACGTCTTGGCTTCTTAACAACCCTCTATATCACTGCAATGGGCTTGTCTACTGCGGTAGCTTCTTCTGTCGCTGTTCCTATCACCCAAGCCACCTCTTGGCAAGGTCTGGTTTGGGTGCTGACAGTTGTCTGTGCGCTTGCACTTGTGATTTGGCTCCCCAATGCTCGTCATAATCATTATTTGAAAAAAAACTCCTCTTCTAATGAAAATAAGACTAGCTGGTATAAGAATGGTAAGGTCTGGGCTATTATGCTCTTCTGTGGTCTTCAGTCTCTCTTGTACTATACCACGATGACCTGGCTTCCTACCATGGCGACCCAAGCCGGCATCAGTCAAGCCAATGCAGGAATTTTAGCATCTGTATTCACCCTGATGAGTCTTCCCTTCTCTATGACCATTCCAAGTCTCACCACCAGCCTTTCTGAACGAAACCGTCGCATCATGCTGATAACGACTGTTTTAGCTGGTTTTACTGGAATTGCCATGCTGTTACTAAAGACAGACAACTTCATTTACTGGTTGATCCTGAATATCTTGATCGGAAGTTTTACGAGTATCTTATTCCCTTACCTCATGGTTACCTTCTCCATGAAGTCTAGCTCTCCTGAGAAAACTGCTCAGCTCTCTGGACTAGCTCAAACGGGAGGATACGTCTTTGCTGCACTTGGACCTATCTTATTTGGTTCAAGCCAACAAATCTTCCACTCTTGGACACCCGGGATTCTACTTCTTCTTGTTGTTGCTTTGTTTATGAGTATGGCTCTCTATCAAGTAGAAAAATCTGATATCATCCTTTAATCCACTAGATCCTATTGAGCAATGGGATCTATTTTTTATACAAAAAAAGAATCAGGATATTCCTGATTCTTTGCTATACTTAATTATTCGTAAAATGATACGTGTACGTGGTCGTAGTGATTTTCTGTTACGCTACCACGGTCTGGCATTTCATTCCAAGTGTTTGCTGGTCCATAAATGTTATTTACTGGAGCATAGAAACGTTGTTTCCAGATGATGTAAGAAATGCCATTTTCTTGCATGTGATCGATTGCATATTGAGCTACTTGATCACCAATCGCTGAACTTTCTGGAACCATAACGTCGATCGCAAGACCTTTACCGTGATCTTCTGGGTCACCAGGACGGTAACCACCGATATCAGTCAAGCCAAGTTCATTAATCACTTGTTCTTTGAATTTAATTGTTTGAGGTCGAAGACCTTCATTTGAAGTTGGAGTTGCTGTTGAAGGAGTTGAAGCTGTCGTATCAACAACTGGTGCTGGTGCACCATATTGTGGTGTTGAAGCAACCGCAGTAACTTCTGGTTCTGCTGGAACTTCTACGACTGGAGCTGGTTCAGCTACTGGAGCCGCTGGGGCTTCCTCAACAACTGGTGCTTCTACAGGAGCCGCTACTTCAGCTGGCGCTGCAGCAGGTTGTGCAGGTGCTTCTTCAACAACTGGTGCTGGTGCTTCCTCTGCTACTGGAGCTGCTGGTGCAGGTGTTTCAGCTGGTGCTTCTGGAGTTGACAAGCTTTCTGATACTTGCTCTGCCACTGCTGCTACAACTGCAGGTGCTTGAGGGAGTTCTACAGCTTGGTTGCTTTCATCTGCTACTGGTTTTGTCAAATCACCCACTGCAACAGTTTGATTGTCTACTTTGATTTGGTTGTTTGTCAAATCAGCAGAAGTTGTCACAGTTGCATCAGCATTACCTGCTGTAGGAGTTTGGATTTCTACACCCGTCACTTGGTTCTGATCATTGACAGTTGTTGTCAAGACAGTTCCTGGGAAAATCAAATCAATGTTGCTGATTTGGTTCAAGTTTGCCAAAACAGTTACGTCAACATTCAAAGCTTCCGCAATCGTGCTTAGGGTATCCCCATATTTGATGGTGTAGGTTTGTTTGTTTTCTGAAGTTGAAATATCTGCACGAATTTCATCTACAGAACGGGCAACCCAATCTCCATTTGATTCTGCTTTACCAGTTGTAAATGGCAATACCGCCATAGCAACAGTCGAAGCAATTAGAGCCTTTTTATTTACTTTCTTCATACGTTCTTTCCTCGTTTTCTTATTATCGGAGATTTATCTCCAGACAGATACATTTAATATTCTACCACATTTTTTGTCTTTAGAATGGCTCTTCTTTTCTTTTAATCTAACTGACCCTAATTTGTAACATTAGCCCTTTCTTGTTACATTTTCTTAACAATTAATGACAGTTAGTACTATTTGGATAATCAAACAAATTCATTGTATCAGAAGCCTTTGAAAGCCATGAACGAGGGAATTTTGAAAGATTTTTCAGTTGAATAAAAGCTAAAAAACACCCCAAGTTCGTGTCTTGTAGACATCACTTGGGGTGCTGTTTTTAACGGCTTGTATCTTATTAATTGAACACACCCTAAATACTGTGTGAAAAACGCAAACTGTAATAGTACTAACTTCAAAGGCACAGTAGCTGATTGGATTTTTCTCTCGCTTTAAGAGCTCGGAAAAATCCTAATCAGCCTTGTGGGGGAAGGACAACGAAGCATTCTATACAACAGTGCTTCTGTCCTGCTCCACATTTTCACCTTGCATTTTGCGGGCTTTGTATCTTATTTGACCTTCATGATTCGGACCAGGTTGGCGCGTTCGGCTTCTTCGAGTTTCATTTCGATATAATAGATGGTTTCCTTGAGGTCTGGAATAGTCGCATACTCCAGTCCATTGACCCGACGGCGTGTCTTTTCGATCTCATCGGCCATGAGCTGACAAGTTTTTTCAATCTCTGCCAGTCGCAACAGGTCTGGAAGGAGTTCTTCCATTTCTTGAATGGTATTGTCCATCTGGCTATTGGAAGCCACATAGCTGTAGACCACGTCTCCCTCATCGTCTCCATATGGATTGTCAATATGGGCATGCATCTTAGGCACACGCACACTCATGATGTTCTCCGTCTCGATATGCAGGCTGACTTCCCGCGTTGGAACTGCAAAGATTTCCTGGACCATGAGGTCATTTTCCAGACATTTGGCCAGGACAAATTCTTGCATATTGCCAATCAGAGCGGCTTCAACCTTCTGGCGGAGTCGGTCATTTTCACGGACTGATTCGATGAAGCGTCGCATGAGCTCGTCTCGTTTGTCCTTGAGAAGTTTGTGTCCTCTGGTTGCCGTTTTCAGACGCTCTTTGAGGGTGTTTAACTCCATCCGAGTGGGTTTGACATTTAATCGTGCCATCTGACTTCCTCCTTTCTACTCCTAGGCTTGTGCTTCCTGAGAAGTTTTTGGGAGGTATTCGTCAATCATGTCATCCTTGATCCGCTTGAGCTCTGTCCGTGGCAAGATAGCCAGCAATTCCCAACCTAGATCCAGACTTTCTTGAATGGTCCGATTGGTGGTAAAGCCTTGGTTGATGTACTCCTTCTCAAAGCGATCGGTAAACTTAACATAGAGCTTATCTGTATCGGACAAGGCGGATTCTCCAAGCACCACGGCTAACTCTTTTGCCTGTTTTCCTTGGGCGTAAGCCGCAAAGAGCTGGTTCATGGTCGCTGCATGGTCTTTCCGAGTCTTGCCTTCACCAGAACCCTTGTCCTTCAAACGGGAAAGGGAGGGAAGAACATTGATCGGTGGACGATAACCACTATTGTAGAGATCGCGGGACAAGATAATCTGACCTTCCGTGATGTAGCCTGTCAAGTCAGGGATGGGGTGGGTGATGTCATCTTCTGGCATGGAGAGGATCGGAATTTGGGTCACAGATCCTTTCTTTCCAACCAAGCGTCCCGCACGTTCGTAGAGGGTTGAAAGGTTAGTATAGAGGTAACCTGGATAGCCCCGACGTCCTGGAACCTCCCGGCGGGCAGCGGATACTTCCCGAAGGGCTTCACAGTAGTTGGTCATATCGGTCATGATAACCAAGACGTGCATGTCTTTTTCATAGGCCAAATACTCGGCAGCTGTCAAGGCGATCCGAGGAGTGGCAATCCGCTCGATAGCTGGGTCATTAGCTAGGTTGATAAAGAGGACAGAGCGATCAATCGCCCCTGTTTCCCGAAGGTCGTTCATAAAGAACTCGGCTTCTTCGAAGGTAATCCCCATAGCCGCAAAGACCACGGCGAAGTTTTCTTCCGAATTAAGAACTGTCGCTTGACGGGCAATCTGGGCTGCCAATTCCTTGTGAGGGAGACCAGAACCTGAGAAGACTGGGAGTTTTTGGCCCCGAACCAAGGTATTCAAATGGTCAATGGCTGAGATCCCTGTCTGGATAAATTCATCCGGATAGTCCCGTGAAACAGGGTTGATGGCTTGACCATCAATGTCCAAGTATTTCTCTGGGATAATTTCTGGACCACCATCGATCGGTTTGCCCATCCCGTTAAAGATGCGTCCGACCATGTCTTCAGACACAGGAAGTTCTAGGGGACGTCCAGTAAAGCGCACTTTGGCTTTTTCCAAGTTGATCCCGCTAGATCCTTCAAAGAGCTGGACCATGGCCTTGTCTTCTTGGACTTCGAGGACTTGTCCCTGGCGGGTCGTTCCGTCATGAAGCTTGATTTCTACGAGTTCATTGTAGTGAACCCCTTCGACCTGATCAACAATCATCAAGGGGCCAACAACTTCGCTGACAGTACGGTATTCTTTAATCACGCTCATTGTCTACTCCTCCTTTTGCGACGATTTGGTGTAGGGTTTCTACGATTTCTTCTTTCAGGGCTTGAATGGTAGCCAACTGGTCCTCATGGATGAACTTGCTCCGGGCAATGCGGTCCCGAAGGTCTACAGTTCCTTCCATGATTTCTGTGAAGTAAGCTCCCAATTCTAGTGCTTTTTGACTTTCTTGATCAAAGGTCAAAATGTTGGTCAACAAGGCCACCTGCTTGCTGAAGGAGGTATAGGTATCGACCTCATCAAAGGCATTTTGTTGCAGGTAGTCTTCACGGATCATCTTGGCCGCATTCATGGTCAAGCGGTCTTTTTCAGACAGGGAATCCAGACCAACCAAGCGGACGATCTCTTGCAATTCACTCTCTTTTTGAAGCAGGTTCATAGCCCGGGTCACTTTTTCTGCCCAGCTAATCTGCTCATGCTGATCGATATATTGGCCCACCTCATCCTGGTAAAGGGAATAAGAACTCAACCAGTTGATGGCTGGAAAGTGGCGGCGTTGGGCCAACTGAGCATCTAGTCCCCAGAAGACCTTAACGATCCGCAAGGTATTTTGGGTTACCGGCTCTGAAATGTCTCCACCTGGAGGGGAAACAGCACCGATGGCGGTAATCGAACCTTCACGCGCAGTGGTCCCCAGTGTCTTAACCCGTCCTGCACGCTCGTAATATTCAGCAATCCGGCTACCAAGATAGGCTGGGTAGCCTTCATCCCCTGGCATTTCTTCTAGACGACCAGACATTTCACGAAGAGCTTCCGCCCAGCGCGATGTCGAATCGGCCATGATGGCAACGGAATAGCCCATATCACGGAAGTATTCGGCAATGGTAATCCCTGTGTAAATGGAAGCTTCCCGCGCCGCTACTGGCATGTTCGAAGTGTTGGCGATTAAAACGGTCCGTTGCATAATGGATTGACCAGTCGTTGGATCGATCAACTCTGGAAATTCATTCAAAACGTCCGTCATTTCATTTCCGCGTTCCCCACAACCAACGTAAATTACGATGTCTACATTGGCAAACTTAGCCACCTGGTGTTGCACAACTGTTTTCCCAGCTCCGAAAGGACCAGGAACAGCTGCAGCTCCACCCTTAGTCACAGGGAAGAAGGTATCGATGACCCGTTGGCCTGTAACCAAAGGTTCTACTGGAATCAGCTTTTGTGCAAAGGGACGGCCTCGACGAACTGGCCATTTTTGCATCAAAGTACCAGTAAAGAGACTGCCATCAGCCTGCTCGATCTCATAAACCGGCTCTTCTACTGTGTAAGAACCTGCTGCGATCTTGGTCACACGTCCACTGACTCCAAACGGCACCATGATGCGGTGTTCCACCATATTGGTCTCTTGAACCGTACCGACGATGTCTCCGGCAACCACCTCTGTTCCTTCTGCTACGCTTGGTTCGAAGGACCATTTGGTATCACGGTCTAGATTTGGAACTTGCACACCACGAATAAGGAAGTCACTGGCGGTGACTTCTTGGAAGCGTTCCAATGGACGTTGGATCCCGTCAAACATCTGAGAAATCAAGCCTGGTCCCAACTCGACAGAGAGGGGAGCTCCGGTTGTTACCACTGGTTCACCTGGTCCGACTCCAGACGTTTCTTCATATACTTGGATAGAGGCTTCGTCCCGACGCATCTCAATAATTTCGCCAATCAAACCAAGATCGCCGACCCGGCAAATGTCTTGGATATTGGCCTCCTGCATCCCTGATGCAACCACCAAGGGACCGGAAACTTTGATAATTTTTCCTTGAGTCATGTATTCCTCCTGGGAATCCTTTGTTTCTTTGTTTTACTTTTGTGCTATCTCTCTTAGAGATTGCTTTTGTTGGCCATTGGCATCGAAATTGCTTGGATCCAACCAAGCTTCTAGTCGCTGTTTGATTTCTGGCCATTCTTGGTCAATGATAGACAACCAGTCTGTATCACGGGTACGACCTTTATAAACAACAGCCTGACGGAAACAGCCTTCATAGGTGAACCCTAAGCGCTCAGCTGCTTTGCGAGATGCTTGGTTTAAGGCATCGCATTTCCACTCATAGCGGCGGTATCCTAAATCTTCAAACACGTAGCGCGCTAAGAGATACTGGGCTTCTGTAGCCATGCGTGTCTTTTGGAGCGCTGGTGAGTAGGTCACTGCTCCGACTTCGATCACCCGATTGGCTTGATCGATCCGCATGAGAGAGAAAGTCCCCAAAGCCTTGCCTGAATCTTTGTCTACAATCGCATAGTAAAAGCGACCTTGGGCTGTCATGAGATCATCTAATAAGTGGTCCCACTCCTCTTCATTGCGGGCAGGGCCTTTGAACAGAAAGGTCCACATAGCTGCTGGAGAGTCCGGCCCGTAGACCTGATAAAGATCTGCTCCATGTTTTTCTTTTGAGAGGCGCTCGATCACGGTATAGCGACCTTCGATCCGCTCAATAGCTGGCAGACGCCCCGGTGTAAAATCCGGCAGTGCATCGCCAATCGCTTGGCCAAATTCATTTGTTCTCATAAAATATCCTGTCCTACTGCTTTTTCGACATTATCACGAATCCGCTGTTGGCCCAGTCCCGTAGTTCCTCTATGGGTCGGGATAAGGATCAGAGCCGGAGTCAGCTGCTGGTCGTAAAAAGCCACTGTATCTGGAATAGCCTGAGCAATATCCTCTGTCAGGTAGATAATCCCGAAGTTTTCCCGACTGAGTTTTCGCAGGGTATTGATCGCTTCTTGTGGCTCTGTGACCGGATAGGTTTGAAAGCCAATCAGGCGAAAAGGAAGGATGGCGTCCCGATTGCCCACAACTGCGATCTTATAGGTCTGTTTGTCCATAAATCGGTCTCATCCTTTCTTTGATGTCTGCTAGCGGAAAACCATTGTCCAAACCAGAGAGGACCAAACGAAGGTTGGTCACCTCTAACTCTTTCCCGTAAAGATAACGAACAAGGGGTAGGGGTCCATCGACTTCAAAACGGCCAGCGTCTAGAAGACTGAATTTCACCAAGCTTTCTAAATACTCCAACTCTACGGTCTTTAGTTGACCGGTGCGCATCTTTTCTTCATAAGTCTCTAAGGCGAGATCGTACTCCAGCGGATTGACTTGATAAAACCAGGTCAACCACTGACCGGATTCTAGCAGGTCGATCACCTGATGGGCACTGAGGCTCCCTTCATCTGAAAGTAATTGGTGCATAAAGCTATGCGGTTTTTGCTGATCCAAGGCCCGCTTAACTGTAATCGCATTGTAAAAGTCAATGGTCACGTCCACCAACTGCTTCAGAATCGGATGATCTAGGCTGTCCCCTAAGTATCTCAGGTGTTTAAAATAAGCTAAGTCCATCCCAATTTCGAGGACCCGCAAGTCCTGATAGTCTTGGAATTCTTGCCAGGTTGCAGCCACTTCTTCCGCCATAAAGGCTGGGCAATGCTCTGCAGAAAAGGTCGCCACCAAATGCTCGAGCACATCGAGAGAATAAGGACCGATAGGGATCAATAAGTGCCCCAACTTGCGCTCTGTCGCCTTGTGTTTTAGATAAACCTTGAGATTATGATAGGTGTACTTCAAGGTAAAAAGGCTAACCAGGTCTGACTGAGGGCTTACCTCAAAAGCCCATTGGTATTCTGCCAACAAGGCTGCCATCAGACGGGCTTCAAGGACTGATAAATCCTTGATCTCCTGGCTATCTAAAGCATAAGGTGTCCCTTGTAGCAAGCCTTCTCGGCTCTCGCTTGAGGGACTTGCAAGCAACTGCTCAAACTGACTGGGACTGACAAAACTAGCCTCACGTACGCTGATTCCTGTATTGACTTGAGAATAGGTCCGTTCGCTCATTGCAACCTCCTAGTTCTCTTCATCTGTGAAAATGCTGGCTGCCATCTGGTAGCTTTCTTGCTCCCAAATGGAATCCACCAAATCAAAGTAGAGATAGTTGTCATCAATCTTCCCAACCGACAGGACAAAGCCTGCTTGAGCTGGGATCGTTGCATCTGCAACTGTCACATTCTGATGCGTCTGCTTCAATCTCTCAAGAGCTGCTGAATCAAATTTAGCAGCGCTCACCGCCCCAAAGGTCAGGGTCACAACTTGTCCCTGATAGCGCTCTAAGACCGCATCTACAAACTGCATTTCCTTTTCAAGGGGCCAAGCCACCATCGCTTCATAAGCATCTGCAAAGAGATCCTTTAAGACTCGTTGCTTGGTGACAAGGGTGGATTGGCGTTTTTTATTTTCGATTTGTTGGGTTTCACGTTGCAATTGACGTTGAATCCGCTTGAGCTGCTCGGAGCGTTGATTAAGTTTGTCTTGGATCAAACGCTCTTCTTGCGCAGTCTCTTCTTTTAGGATGGTTTCCTTGGCCTCTTCTAAGAGTTTACGCCCTTTTTCGTGGGCTTGGGCCAAGATCGAATCCTTTAATTGGGTTTGTTCATCCATATCGTTTTTTCTCCTATTGCATGCGTCTTGTGTTTTTCGCCTCGTAAGGCGAATCCATCAAAGCTAGCTCTTAGCCGACGCGTAGGGTCAATAGGAAGGACACAACGAAGGCCAAGATGGCGTAAGTTTCAACCATGGCCGCAAGGATAACCCCTTTCATCATGTCTTCAGGGCGTTTGGCTAAGATTTGCATCCCTGCTGTCGCAACATTTCCTTGGTGTTTTGCTGAGAAATAACCAACGATCGCAACTGGAAGAGCTGTAAAGAAGTAAGCAACCCCTGTTTCAAGTGGCATATCTGGCTTAATTTGCAACCAGATCAAGATCCCGATAACGAAACCGTACAAACCTTGTGTACCTGGCAACAATTGCAAAATCAAGGCTTGGGCAAATTTCTCAGGTTGTTCTTTCAAGAGCGCTGCTGCTGCTTGACCCGTTTTACCAACCCCAAGGGCAGATCCCATTCCACTAAGTGCAACGGCGATCGCCACACCAAATGCTGCAAAGAAGGCGCCCCCATGGGCTGAAAAATATGATGCTAAAGATTCCATGAATATACTCCTATTTATTAAAGATAATACTTATTTTTTTGTTTTAATATAGCGTTCAGAAGGTTTGAGAGGACGAAATGGCTTGCCTCCTCCTTCGTAGAACTTACCGAAGAACTCCACAAAGATCAGACGGGCTCCATGCACATATCCCGACAAGAAGGACAGGAACATATTAATGGCATGTAGGACGATAAAGAGCAGAAGCCCTACCGTAAACCGCCCAAGCGGTGGAAAGAGATTGACAATGAGGTTAAAGGCCGAACCGATACTGGCTCCAGACAAGCCCAAGGCCATCAAACGAGTGAAGCTGACCAAGTCTCCAACATAGCCACTAACATTGTAGAGGTTAAAGAGACCAGACGCTAGACCGGATAGCTTCTTAGCGCTGACAATGGAAACAATCAAGATCCCAATGGCATTCAAAATAGCTAACCACTTGCCAATCGGAACTAGAAGGCTCATCCCTGGCAAGATATTGCCTATTGCTAGAAGCATTAAGCCAAGTAGGATCAGGACCCAAGCAAAGCCCGCATTATAGGCTTCCGTGTAGTCTTTGAGGCGGACATTTTTCATTCCCCCTAGGAAGAGGCCCGCCAAGACAGTGACAAAACCAAAGACCACTGAGAGGATCAGGATGGTCATGGCGTTACTGGTCGTACTGATCAGGGCAAAAGGCATCTCAAATCCAAAGAAAGAGCCATAGACCACACCCCAAAGGGCAACTGAAATTCCGAGGAGGCTGAAGAAACGAAGGTTCTTGGCTGTACTAGGCTTGAGCTTGAAGGCTTTAAGGGCAAAGCCTGTCGCTACCGTTAGCAACAGTCCATAACCGATATCTGCGACCATCATGCCAAAGAAAACAAAGTAGAAGAGAGAAACGATCGGTGTCGGATCTTTCTCGTAATACTTAGGCAGGGCGTACATCTCTGTGACTAATTCAAAGGGCTCTACCAAGGCATTATTTCGCAACTGGATCGGAACGTCATCCCAATCTTTTTCCGTCACATCGCGCGTCTCTAGTAAGACCCGAGAACCAAAACCTTCTTGCAAGAAGTCTCGCAATGAGGCCACTTGGGATGTTTCAATCCAACCCTCTAGGGCTACCAAGCTTTGCGTACTGGCAAGAAGCGACTTGGCTTCCTCACGAGCTCCCGAACTCAGCAAGTAATCCATCTGGTACTTGAGCTGGTCCAACTCCTTCTGGGAGTTTTGTAACTCGGCTAGGGTTGCTGCAACTACAGCTTCTTGCTCTTTGATTTCCCCTTCTAGGCGATCCAAGTAGGCGGCCGGGACCTGCTCTTCTTCATAGTCCAATTCTTTGAACCCATGGTCTTCCAGTAGCTCCTGAACAGCTACACGATCTCCCGAGCGATACAAGATGACATAACCGTGTTCGATTTCAGACGTAAAGACTTCTTCTAACTCCAGCTCAGGATGAGCTTTTAAGGAAGAACGAACGGCGTCTGTATCGCTATTTGGGATCGTCCCGATCAAGCCATGCACATAGTGAAAAGTAGCGAGAGCAGCTGGCGTCACCTCTAACGGTCGCCATTTTTCTAAGCGCTCTATCTCTCCCTTTGCATCCGCAATCTTCTGACGAGCCTTGTCTAACACGCGCAATTGGCGTTTCAACTTGGTCAATAGAAGATCCTCGTCTCGAATCATCCCGTGGGCCTGCAAGTCATCAAAAGACAAGCTTAAGGGTTCTTCCTTCAGAGCTTGCAGGGCCTTCTTCTCAGGCATGTAGGGCTCTAGAGTCTGAATCATTTTTTCAACTTGTTCTTGACGTTTTTGTAGCTCTACCAAGGCTTGACGATTGTCCTCTGTCAAGGGTTGAGACAAGGTATTTGCCTCAAAGGCAGCCTGCCATTCTTCATGCTCACTGAGGTCATAAATCTGAATTTTTGCCTCAGACTGTAGCGCTAGTAGGAGACTGTCCAAGTCATCTTTGGGCAAGATGAGGGACAGTTTTTGCATCTGACTAACGGCCATAGCTTGCTACCACCTTTTCTACAATGGCTTCAACTAACCCAGCTCGCTTGTCGGTCATCGCCTCTTGCACCTTGGCATCATTGCGCGCAACCGTTTCTTCCAGATCTTTCGTTAAACGGACGAGTCTTTCCTGGGCGTTTTTTTCTGCCTCTGTGACCAATTGCTTGGTTTCCTCATCGTAATGCTGTGCCACTGTTGCAAGGCGATCGCGCGAATCCGTTCGGATTTGTTCGACTTGAGCTTCATAGCCTACGATCACGCCCTGAGCAGCTTGCTCGATCTCTTGCATCATCTCGAGTGTTGCATTCGACATCGTCACACCTCCTTATTCAACTATTGTTCTTCCAACAACAGTACAATTATCTTAAATTATACCACAATTCATATCGTTTGTTCAGGCCCAACCGGGAATTTTCAGAAAATTTTGGACAGCCAGCAAGCCCCTACTGCCAAGATTGGTAGCGTTCTCTTCTTTTCGCATATCCTGTTCCTAGTTTCAGTATTTCTTGATTTCTTTTACTTGAATAAAGCGGTTACCCATGTTATAATGTGTAATATATTATAGGAGTATCCTGTTATTTCATCTCGTGAGAAAGGAGGATTGCTGTGAAACAAGATCAAGATTTACGCGCCATTATCGCCAGCCATGAAGCTGAGTTAACGGATATGGAACGCGACATTGCCCAATATTTTTTATCATCCGAAGCACGACAGCACTCCCTGTCCTCTTCTCGTGTAACTGAGTTACTCCATGTCTCAAAGGCAGCTTTGACGCGTTTCTCTCAAAAATGTGGTTTTTCCGGCTATCGGGAATTTGTCTATCACTTTAACGAAGAAACCAAAAATCAAAAACAGGTGCAAGAGCATGACGAGCTGACGCTGAGCGTCTTGCAACGCTACCACCATATCAGTAACGTCACTGAAAGTCTGGTAAAAGATTCTCAATTAGATCGGGTAGCTGAACTAATCGATCAAGTAGACCGAGTCTATTTCTTCGGGATCGGTAGTTCCGGTTTAGTTGCTCGAGAAATGAAATTGCGCTTTATGCGACTGGGCGTCGTTTGTGAAGCCTTGACTGATCAAGATGGCTTTGCTTGGACGACCAGTATTCTCGATTCCTCTTGTTTAGTCATCGGTTTCTCATTGTCAGGAGGCACCAACTCCATTACAGACAGTCTCCTGGACGCCAAAGAAAAAGGGGCTAAAACGGTTCTTGTGACGGCTAACCCGGCCGCCATCCACCAAGGATTCACAGAAGTGTTACCGGCCGCACCTCTTCCTAGTAGTACCTATATCGATCGAATTTCCGCAATTTTACCACTCCTCATTGTGGTCGATTTGATCTATGCTCATTTCCTTAATAAAAGCCGAGAACAAAAGGAAATTGTCTTTAATAGCTACTGGGAAAACAAAAAGCTTTCTAGTCAACGTTCTCGAAAATCCTAATATGGTCTCCCTATTTAAAAAGCATGAAAGATCAGGCTTTCTTCATCTTTCATGCTTTTTTTGATGAATCAAAAACAAGTCGCCAACGCGACTTGTTTTATGTTTCATGTTTTTGTCTAAAGTGATAGTAAGCCCCCAACATACCTGCGGCGTTTTGATGGTGGGCAAATTCCAAACGGATCTTATCTGCTAGGCTAGGAACCAATTCGGCACACAGGGCTTGATAGATTTTTGGCTTGAGGATGGCTTCCTGAGCCATAATCCCCCCTCCAAGAACGATGACCTCTGGATTGACCACATAGGCGATATTGGCCAGTCCTTTTCCGAGATAGGCCACCATCCGATCAATTCCAGCCATACAGATCTTATCTCCTTCAGTTGCCTGCTTGAAGATCCGGCGACCATTCCACTGTTCCACAGGATCACCATGATGTTCTGCCACGTACTCGACCAAAGCCGTCGTTGAAGCTAGATCCTGAAAGGCACCGTCTGGCAAATGAAGATAGCCAACTTCACAGGCTGAATTGCTAAAACCATGAAAGACCTGACCATCAAGCAAGAGGCAACCGCCGATCCCCGTTCCAATTGTCAGGCAAACAGCATTGTTCGATCCTTTTGCATGGCCTGTAGTGACCTCTGCGAGACCAGCACAGTTGACATCATTTTCAATCTCGCAAGGGATCTGAAAGGTCTCTTCGATTTCTTTTTTGAATTGGGTGCCTGCATAGTTGGGAATTTGTGGGCCTGCATAAAAGATTTCTCCCTTATCAGGATCTACCATTCCGGCCGAAGAAATCGCAACCCCTGCCAAGGGATGCTTCTTCAAATAACGGGCTACGATTTCCTTTGTTGTGTTAAGAATGTGAGGTCCTCCTTTTTGGGCCTCCGTTGGCATTTCATGGGTCTCTAGGAGTTGCCCTTTTGCATCGGCTAGACCATACTTGATACTGGTCCCTCCGATATCAATTACAACATATGGATTCATCTAGACCTCCTTTGATTAAAGGAATCTGGCTTTTATGTCCTGAATGAGTTGAGCAGCACGTTGAATCACTTCTTGATCCGCTTCTACTACTGGCGTCAAAGGGGAGCGAACAGATCCCAAGTCCAAACCTTCATTAATGCGCAAAACCGCTTTGATGACCGCATACATATTACCATGAGCAGATGTCAAGACTCCAATAATATCATTGATGGCAAACTGCAAGGCACGCGCAGTCTCCAAGTCTTTCTCAGCAATCAGCTGATTGAGCTTCAAGAAAAGTTCTGGCATCGCACCATAGGTGCCACCGATCCCAGCATGCGCTCCCATGAGACGGCCACCTAAGAATTGTTCATCCGGACCATTAAAGACGATGTGGTCGTCGCCTCCTAAAGAAGCAAAGGTTTGAATGTCCTGAACAGGCATCGAAGAATTCTTGACCCCAATCACCCGTGGGTTTTTCAACATTTCCTTGTAAAGGCTCGGTGTCAAAGCGACCCCTGCCAATTGCGGGATATTGTAGATGACAAAGTCTGTATTGGGTGCGGCTGCACTGATTTCATTCCAGTAGTGGGCCACACTGTATTCTGGCAAGCGGAAATAGATCGGTGGAATGGCCGCAATGGCATCCACTCCTAGTTCTTCCGCATGTCGTGCCAATTCCACACTATCCTTGGTATTGTTACAAGCTACATGAGCGATGATGGTCAATTTTCCTTTAGCCACTGCCATGACTTCTTCCAAGACCAACTTGCGATCGGCTACGCTCTGGTAGATACATTCGCCGGAGGATCCGTTGACATACAAGCCCTGCACACCTTTCGCGATAAAATATTCTACCAGCGCACGTACCCGCTCCGGGCTAATTTCTCCTTGGTCATCATAGCAGGCATAAAAAGCCGGGATGACTCCTTCATATTTTTTTAAATCTGACATTTTTTCTCCTTTTGTCACTAATGAGTTCATTACCCCATGATCTCTGATAATTTAACTTTGCGGTCCTCATTAATGGAACGAGTGCAGGCATCAGCAGACGCAATTGCTTCCAATGCTGCTTCTCCCGTTAATAATTTCTCAAATTCTTTTGATACAGGAGCACCATTCATAATATCATGAAGATATTTCATTTCTTTATCAATCACGGATGAGAGCCATAATGGCGTGCGTTTCCCAGGTTTGCCATAGGCAATAGCACCATCCATCTCCGTGCTATGATAAATTCTTGTACGGTCATCATCTTCTTCCTGAGATTCATGAATTAAGAAATATGATTCTTTTCCATCTACTTTCAGAGTACCTTTACAATTAAATAGGTCTAATTTTATAGCACCCTTCGTTCCCTGAATCAAGACATAGTGTTCTCCCCAACGATAGGCAGAACCCCATTCCAGCAAGGCAAATCGCTTGCCAGGGAATTCCATATTGACAAAAATCATGTCATCTTCATCACCAAAGTTTTCTCCTTGGTGAGCTACATTTCCACCTGTCATTGTAACTGTTTCAGGAATACCTCCCATTAAAAATTGCACGCAATCCAACTCATGGATATGGTGGTAAAGATGCCCGCCTGATTTTTCACGAATTTTTTTCCATGAAATGGATGGTTGTTGTTCTTCCCAGCCATTTCTCGCTGTATGACAGTATAAAACGTCCCCAATAACCCCTTGATTGATCAATTCTTTAGCATGATGGACACCATTAAAGAAATTCATAATGTGACCAGCCATGAAAATCACACCATTTTCTTTACATGTTTCTACCATCTCTTTACAATCTTCATATGATAAAGCAATCGGTTTTTCACAAAATACATTTTTTCCATTCTGAGCAGCTTTAATCACGGGTTCTTTATGCAGATTATTAGGAGAAGCAACAATCACACAGTCCACATCATCACTTTGAACCAATTCATCGAGTGATGAAGCCACTCGGGCACCTAATTCTTCTGCTACAGCTTCTGCATTTTCTGGATCATACACAACTGTAATTACTGCTCCGTCATTTTCTTTCATATATCTTGCCAATTCAGCACCAAAGTATCCTGTGCCAACAACACCATAATTTACAACCATTGTTTTTCTCCTGTTTCTATTTTTACTATTTTACGGATCCTTCAGAAAGACCACTTGCGATTTTGTTTTGGATAATTGAGAAGAAGATGATTGAAGGCAATACCACAATTACAGATGCCGCCATCATATCTCCCCAATCCAGTATTTCCGAACCGTTTAATGAACGCAAAGCTACTGCAACCGTCATCTTGCTTGTATCGTTGATCAAGATCAGTGCGTAAAGGAATTCATTCCATGCATTGATAAAGGTATAGATCGCTGTAGCAACAATACCTGGTGCAACAATTGGCAACACCACTTTATAGAAGGTAACAAATTTATTCGCGCCATCTATTTTTGCTGCTTCCTCGATTCCAATTGGAACGGTTTGGAAGAATCCTACTAACAACCACACTGCATAAGGGACACTAAATGAAAGATAAACAATCATTAAACCAATTAAACTATTGGTTAATCCAACTTTTGCAATAGCAATAGAATAAGGAATTGCCAACAAGATCGGAGGGAAGATATAGGTAATGACTAGCAACCGAGACATGATCGCCCCTAATTTTGGAAAGAAGCGAACAATACCGTAAGCAGCCATTGCAGAAATAATAATAGCGATGACAGTTGTCGTTAATGCGATTAATAAGCTATTTTTTATATTATTTATAAAATGTAGGTCATTAATAACATGCGTAAAATAATCGAGAGTAAACTGTTTAGGCCAAAATCTTGTTGGAAACTGGGTTAATTCACCTTTTCCTTTTACAGAAGATAGAAGGATCCAAATTAAAGGAAAAATTGCGATAATAGTTGAAATAACTAAAACAACATGTGACCCAATATCAAGGAGTACATTTGTTCTTCTCTTCATCATTTTCTACCCTCCTTCTCCCATTTACTAATTACTCCAAAGTAAATGAAACATACTGCCAATAAGAAAATAAATAGCAAGACTGTTACCGCTGAGGCACGCCCAAGAAGTTTTGTTCCCCAACCGAGATTATATGCAAATATTGGCAATGTTGTTGTTGCGTTTGAAGGGCCACCACCAGTAATCAGATAAATAATATCAAAGTTATTAAAGATCCATACTGTTCTCAGTACAACAAGTAATCCGACTACTACTTTAATGTGAGGTAAAATAACAAATCTAAAAACTTGCCAACTGGAAGCCCCATCAATCCTAGCGGCTTCAAACTGTTCCTCCGGAACCGTTTGTAAGGCAGATAGAACATTGACCATGATCATAGGGGCACCAAACCAAATATTAATAAATACTAAACAGATAAAGGCCCAGGTACTTTCTGTCAAAAATCCAGGAACATGATTCATCAGTCCCAATTTCACAATCAAGTTAGGTAGATAACCATATACCCCGTTTAAAATCCATTGCCAAGAAAAGGCAATAACAATTGTTGGGAAGGCCCAAGGAACAATCAACAATGTTCTATATAACTTCTTAAAACGTCTAACTCTGTGCAATGCAAGTGCTAACACAAAACCAACAAGCACTTGTCCCAAAAGAGAAAAGACTGTCCATTTAAGGGAGTTGAAGAAGGCATTGTAGAAATTAGGATCCGATAAAACTGCTTTATAATTTGCTAATCCTACAAATTTATACCGCGGCATGATCAAATGTTTGTTTGTAAAGCTAAAATAAATGCTGGAGAAAAATGGGTAAACAAATAATAGTCCAACAATGATAATAGCAGGTAACACAAACACCCATCGAGTCAAATTTCTATTTTTGACCATATGCTTTTTCCTCTCTAAAAACAGAGGCTACATTATTGTAGCCTCTGCTATTATTATTTAACATCAACTGCTACAGTTTCGAATAAATCGTTCAATTGTTTTTCTGCATCCTTAGCAGCCTCCATTGGGTCTTTACCATTTGTAATAATATCTTGGAACATTTGTTCAATGATATGTTGGTTTGTTAACATTCCAGCTTGAACACTTGGACCATTTTCATATCCAATAGCTGTACCTTTTTCCGCTGCTTTTGTAATAACTTCTTCTGCATGTTGGAATTTCTTGCGGATGTCATTATCTTTATAGGCTGGATCATCACTAATTCCTTTGATGGCAGGCAACATTCCAACAGGAGTTGAATCTAAGAAGCTAATATAATCTTTCTTTTCATACAAAGATTCTAAGAATGCTTTCGCTACTTCTGGATGTTTGGAATTCTTCCAAACTACCAATGGAATATTAGAAGTTTCAATACCATAATCTTTATCTGATTCTTTTATTTTTGGAATAGGGTAGGCGTCAATCGCATCAATCAATTGAGGACTATTTGCTTGAATACCACCTACATGGAAGCCTGAGTTAAAGTCAAATGCTGTCTTTCCTTGATAGAACAAAGTAGCTTGCTGCAAGACATTAAAGTTCAATGAGTCTTTCGGAGAAAATTCTTTGTACATCTTCACCCAATATTTAATTCCATCTTGAGCCAGTTTGCTTGTCAAGTTAGCTTTCAAATCTTTAGTCAACAGGCTACCACCGCCACTTCGTACATAGAAATTCAAGAAGCGTGTCCCCATCATATCATTTGTCCCGAAAGGAACAGACAATCCATAAACTCCATTTTCTTTTAATTTTTTAGAAGCTTCATACAACTGATCCCATGTTTTTGGAACTTCAATATTATATTGTTTCAATAAATCAGTGCGAACCCACATAACTTGAGCATGTGAGTACAAAGGCACGGAATAAAAATTGCCATCAACCTTCGCTTCATCTAATGCTGTTTTATTAAATTTGTCTTCTCCAATTGTCTTAATAGTATCATTCAATGGAACCAAAGCATCTGAATTCACCATTTCCATAACTTGGTTTGGCAAAGCTGTACTAATATCTGGAACATTGCCATTTGCTAATCCAGTCGTCCATTTTGTATAGAAGTCATTCCATGAAAATGTCTCAATCTTGATTTTAACCTTTGGATGCTTCTTCATGAACTCATCAGCTGATTTTTGAATACTTTCTAACCGAGGTCCCTGAGTAAATGAATGCCACATTACAATTTCACCAGATAATTCTCCAGATTTATTACTTCCTTCTGCATCATTTTTTGAAGATGAACATGCAGTGACAAACAAGGCGAATAACGCGAGAACCAAAGCGAAAAGAATTTTCTTACTATTTTTCATTGTTTTCCTCTTTCTGTTTTAAATACAAAATATGTAATCAGCGCTTTGAAGACTTAACTTCTCCGAAAAAACTAACTATATTGCCTATCTCCTCCATTTTCTATTTAAGACATCTAATCAATCGCAATTTTGAATAAATATTTTCTGACTGTTTCTTCCTGACCTGAATAACCATTTGGTTGGTGAGGTTCCCCAGGGAAGAAGACTGCAAAATTATGATAACCCAAATGAAGTGGATAGAATTTCTCACAATGAACAAAGCCAATATCACTTGCTTCATCAAATGGAATAGCTTCATCTAGGATACGGGAACCGTAGCTAGAGAATTCATGCCCTTCAACTAATAAATGAAGGTCGGCATAACGGCGATGATGTTCAAAGCGATCATTTTCATCTTTGTTAAGGGTGTTTTCTTGAACAACGAGAAAGACCTTGTCACCGTCGATATCATATCTCCCTAGCTCAAAAGAATCTTTCCGGTGTTCATAGAGAAAATCAATCGCTTGATCCAGATTAGGATGAATCCCTTTGTACAATTTTATGTTTGTTAAATCATCAAATATCATCTATTTCTCCTTTTACACTAGATTTATGTTGCAGAAAGTTAAGCAAATATGACTCCCTTCTTGAAATCTTCATCGTTATCCTTCACTGAAACATTCTCATTAAATGAATTCGACTAGTCTCTATTGGGTCTCCTCCTTCAATCTTCTGTTTTGTTTTCTCAATTTAAAGCTGCGACAAAGCGCTCGGTGATCTCTTTTGGTCGGGTAATAGCGCCACCTACGACGATACCGCGCACCCCGAGATCATGGATTTTCTTGGCCTGATCAGGAGAGTGGATCTTGCCTTCTGCGATGACATCCACTTCTGCTTGGCAGAGGCTATGGATCAGTTCAAAATCTGGTCCATCGACCTTTGGACTGTAGTCTGTATAGCCAGATAAGGTCGTTCCGACAAAGTCTACCCCCGCTTCAACAGCCGTCAATCCTTCTTCCAAGGTCGAGATATCGGCCATCAAAAGCTGATCGGGATATTTTTCTTTGACCTGATGGATAAAGTCACTGATCGAAAGGCCATCATGACGGGGACGTTGGGTACAATCCAGAGCAATGACCGCGATATCCAAAGCTGCTAATTCATCGACTTCTTTCATGGTAGCCGTGATAAAGGGTTCTTCCGGTGGGTAGTCACGCTTGATAATCCCAATGATCGGTAACTTGGTCACTTCCTTGATTTCCTTGATATCCCGGACACTATTGGCTCGGATCCCGACAGCTCCACCCTGCTCAGCCGCTTTAACCAAGAGAGGAATGACTCCTCCAGTTTCTGTATAGAGCGGTTCGTGAGGGAGAGCCTGACAAGAAACAATGATGCCATCTTTGATTTGCTGGATCAATTCATCTTTTGTAATCTTTGACATAACTCCTTCTCCTTTGATACTAAGGCAACTCGAGTACTTGTAAATTGATTATAGCTCTTTTTTAAAGCGCTTACAATATTATTCTTGCAATTGGTTTATAGTTTCGCATTTTGGGAAAAATAAAAAGATCTCTGAAACTAGTTTCAGAGATCGACATGGTGAGGATTCACTAGGCCATCTTTTGAGTCGCTTTTTCCTTTACGACAAATACAAAGCCGATAGAGCCAACGACAGCTCCAAGCAAGATCCAATAGGCCATATCTGATGACGCAATTGGGCCTGCCAAGAGACCTGCTAATAAAAAGAGATCGATATAGAGTCTGATATCCCGATAGAAGGTCCAATTGAAATGGTAGCTACCTTCCGTGTACTTCCGTGTCGATACAGGCGGTTGAAAGACCTGCAACAGAATCAAAATCCCAACAAAAGCAAGATAAGCGAGGCTAACTACCGAAAGCGGAGCCCGCATCGTCAAAGCTACAGCCGCTAAAAGCAAGACCAAGATCCAGAAATGAAAGTCCAACCAGAATTCACGATGGTAACGAAAGCCCTTCATAAGATCACACCTTTCTATCCATATAATCGTTTTCTACACTTATATTATAAGACAAAGAAATTTTTTTGCAAGGAGAAATCGGTTAGCTGGAACTGAAAATAGGACCAGAATATCTCTGGCCCTACTAAAAAAACTATGAACAAAGAGTAATGAGCACATCATTCACTGATGTCATTTTCGATAATAACCTTGAGTGCATTGTTTTCACCCGCATGTTTAAAGACATCATAGGCCTTTTCGACTTCTGAGAGTTTGAAGTGGTGGGTAATGAGCTTGGTTGCATCGATCTTACCAGATTTTAGGACATTGAGCAACATTTCAGTGGTGTTGGCATTGACGAGACCGGTGTTGAGGGTAATGTTCTTGATCCACAATTCGTCCAAATTGAAGCTAACTGGTTTTCCGTGAACACCGACATTGGCGATGTGACCGCCGACAGAGATGACGTTTTGGCAGACATCAAAGGTAGCAGGATAGCCCACACATTCCATGGAGATATCGACACCACGACCTTCGGTCACTTCATTGATAAAGGCCTTGATTTCAGCGATATCGCTGGAGCAGATGGTGTGAGTTGCTCCAAATTTCTTAGCCGCTTCAAGACGAGATTCAGACAAGTCCACCATGATAATCGTAGCTGGTGAGAAGAACTGCACAGTCAAGAGAGCTGCAAGACCGATCGGACCAGCTCCAACGATACAGACATTGTCCCCAGGTTTTACATGAGATGGGAGGACCCCGATTTCATAAGAGGTTGGGAGAATATCTGAGAGCATGACCAAGGCTTCGTCATCCACAGTTTCAGGCGCATGATAAAGACTACCATCCGCATGTGGAATGTGGACATACTCTGCTTGGGTTCCGTTGATCAAGTGACCCAAAATCCAACCACCATCTTCACAGTGAGAAGGCAAATTACGTTTACAGTAGTAGCAGGTATTACAAGCTGTGACACAAGAGATGATGACCTTGTCGCCTACCTTGAAGTTATTCACTGCATCGCCGACTTCTTCGACGATCCCGATTCCTTCGTGGCCTAAAATCGTGCCTTCTTTACAAGCTGGCACATCTCCTCCTAGGATGTGAAGGTCTGTCCCACAGATGGTTGTCTTCAAGACACGCACAATGGCATCCGTTGGATTTTTGATCATTGGTTTTGGTTGATCCAGCAGTTGCAGATTGCCTGCAGATACATAAGTTGCAGCTTTCATAAGCGACTCCTTTTCTTTGTTGGTTTGATAAAACCATTTTATTTTCGTTTCTTTGTGAATATTATAACATATTAAGTAAACGCTTACAAGATTTTATGAGCACATTTTTAAAAGTTTTTTGAGCAAACAAAAACATTCCTCTTATCTCTACCAGAGGAATGTTTCAATCACCTTGTTCTAATTGTTGGCGCTGCTTATAGTACTCTTGCTGCTCGCGCTCACGTTCTTCTTCTAAACGCTCTTCATAGCGCTTTAGTTCTGCCTCAAACTCTTCTTGCAAGGCAAATAAACGCTCCAAGCCACTTTGAGCCTCCGCACTTGGGGCTTGAAAATGCAGGGCACTCAGCCAGTCTACTAAATTTTCTGTATGTTGGCGGACATCCATACGCATATCCGCATAATCCCACTCCAACTCGCTAAGTTTCTGGTTGAAGCGGTAATGTCGATCTTCTAGTTGTTCTAATTCACTATTTCCTGAATGGTACATCACATACCTCCTTTAATCGGACTCAATAAAATCGGCTTTTTCACTGATTTCAGTGCTGCTTCTGCCGCGTCCGCTGCTCCTCCTGTAAATCCATCTTTCAAATCATTAACTAGAGTTGTTGTAGCAAAAGAGCGCATTTTTTCGGATTGACCGCTCAAAGTCACCTGCAAACTCATCCCTTCCAACATCATCAAGGCTTTTTGCGTTGCAATCAAACTCCGAATTGCAATCCGCTCTTGCTCCTTTTTAATCTCTCGATGGAGCTCCTCAATACGTTCTCTATCCTCTCCCAGGATCTCTAACATCTTTTTCTCCTACTTATGAAAATCAAAGGCCACTGCTTGTCCCTTATCCAAGTCCACCAATTGGGCTGATGCAGCTTCCAGTTGGCCTGCCAAATCTGACAGACGTGTCGAGTAGACCTTTGCTTGGGCCAGGTTTTCCGCCTCGACCGCTTGGTCCCAGCAAGTATCCATGGAGAACTCTCCTAATAGTTGCTCCACTTCTGCGTCTGTTAAAAATTGGGCCATGCTGTGGGCCATTTGAGACACCTCAGCAACCTTATGGGAAACCGTCTCCTTGGCCACTTCTAGCTGATCTTTGAGCTCGGCCTCAAAGACCGTCGCTTGCGCTGAAGCATTTTGCGCTACTGCCAGTACCAATTCCTCCCGCAATTGAATGGTCTGGGTACCAGATGCTCCTGCCAATTGCTGATGGAGACTCGGAATGCTGGGCCTTTCCTGCCCATACATGGAGACCACCGAAGCAGATGATGGCTGATTTTCTGAAGCGGACGTTGCCCGATCTCGTTGGGGCATTTCAATAATTTTCTGGGCCTGATCTTGCACTTCACCTTCTAACTCCATTTGAGATGGCCTCCTTTCTTGGATTTGTTTTTTCGTTTCCTATAACTGAAAAAGGATCCTAACCCTTCAGCTACAAGCAGATTCACACACTATAGGGTAACATAAAATAGCTCGGAATGCTATAAAAATAACACAATTTCTGAAAAAAAGTCTAATTTTTTATGAAAAAACGAGTTTTGGACCCAAATAGCAAAAATCCCCCGCTCTTTCGAGTGGGGGTAGCTGATAAACATCAGTTGTTCCTTGGCGTCTTATTTACGACGTCCTGGACGTTCCTTGTAACCATAGTAAGCATCTTCGATGATTTCTTGCATATGGTCTACCATTGGAAGACGTGGGTTAGCTGGTGAACATTGATCTTCGTAAGCAAGGAAGGCCAATTCACGAGAATGTTTCTTCCATTCTTTTTCATCAACCCCTTGTGCTTTGAAGTTCATTTCAATACCACAGCGTTCACCAAGTTCGTACACAGCTTTTGCGTAAGCATCAACGGCTTCTTCTGGTGTAGAGCATGGAAGTCCTAACATACGAGCGATATCTTGGTATTTTTCATCTGCACGGTAGTAGTTGTACTTAGGCCATGTAGCTGTCTTGGCTGGACGTGTACCGTTGTAACGGATAACGTATGGAAGTAAGATCGCATTGGTCCGTCCGTGAATGGTGTGGAATTGCGCACCGATCTTGTGGGCCATTGAGTGAGAAATACCGAGGAAGGCATTGGCGAAGGCCATACCTGCGATCGTTGACGCATTGTGCATCTTTTCGCGTGAATGGAAGTCTGCATTCTTCACTGAGCTTTCCAAGTTTTCAAAGACAAGTTTGATGGCTTGAAGAGCAAGACCATCAGTGTAGTCGCTAGCCATTTGTGATACGTAAGCTTCAGTCGCGTGAGTCAATACGTCCATACCAGTATCAGCCGCAACAGATCCAGGAACTGTCAATACCAAGGCAGGGTCTACAATGGCAACCGTTGGAGTCAATGAGTAGTCTGCGATTGGGTATTTACGGTTGTTTGCTTTATCAGAGATAACGGCAAATGGAGTTACTTCAGATCCTGTACCAGATGTTGTTGGGATCGCGATGAATTTAGTTTTCTTACCAAGCAATGGGAATTTGAAGGCACGTTTACGGATATCCATGAATTTTTGTACAAGGTCACGGAAGTCCACTTCTGGTTGTTCATAGAAGAGCCACATTACTTTAGCCGCATCCATTGGAGATCCACCGCCGAGAGCGACGATAGTATCTGGTTTGAAGGCACGCATGATCTCTGTACCACGTTCAACAGTTGTGATATCTGGATCTGGTTCAACGTCTGCAAAGATTTGGTAAACTACCTTGTTGCGACGAAGGTCAAGCTGTTCGATGATACGATCAAGGAAACCAAGCTCTACCATAGCGTGGTCTGTAACGATCATGACACGTTCAACGTCACGACATTTTTGTAGGTATTCAATTGAATCACGTTCAAAGTATGTTTTTGAAGGAAGTTTCATCCATTGCATGTTATTTCTCCGGCGTCCGACTTTTTTGATATTCAAGAGGTTGATGGCACTAACGTTGTCCCCAACAGAGTTACGTCCGTAAGAACCACATCCAAGTGTCAATGATGGCAAGAAGGCATTGTAAACATCCCCGATACCACCGAAAGTCGAAGGAGAGTTGCAGATCACACGAATGGCTTTAACTGCTTTACCAAATTCTTTGGTCAATTCTTCGTCAGCTGTATGGATGGCAGCTGAGTGACCAAGACCGTTGAATTCAACCATTTGACGAGCTTTGTTAATTCCGTCTTCACGGCTTTCAGATTTCAAGACAGCGATGACTGGTGACAATTTTTCACGAGTCAAAGGCTCTTTTTCGCCAACTTCTTTACATTCTGCCGCAAGGATATTGGTTCCTTCTGGAACTGAGAAGCCAGCTTGTTCAGCGATCCATGCTGCTGGTTTCCCAACGATGTCCGCATTCAATTTCGCACCCGCACAGTTTTTGCTGTTAGCTTTTACACCAAAGCAGAACTCTTCAAGAAGGGCTTTTTCTTTTTTGTTGACGAAGTAAGTGTGGTAAGATTTGAATTCTTCAACAAACTCATCGTAGATTTCTTTATCGATGATGACCGCTTGTTCAGACGCACAGACCATACCATTGTCAAATGATTTAGACATGACGATATCGTGTGCAGCTTGGCGGATGTTAGCTGATTTTTCGACATAAGCAGGAACGTTTCCGGCACCGACCCCAAGAGCTGGTTTACCGCAAGAATAGGCAGCTTTCACCATTGCGTTACCACCTGTTGCAAGGATAGTCGCAATCCCTTCGTGGTTCATAAGGGCACTGGTTGCTTCCATAGATGGTTGCGTGATCCATTGCACACAGTTTTCAGGAGCTCCTGCTTTAATCGCTGCATCGCGGACGATTTGTGCCGCATGAGCAGATGATTCTTGCGCTGATGGGTGGAAAGCAAAGACGATAGGGTTCCGTGTCTTCAAGGAAATCAATGCTTTAAAGATTGCTGTTGAAGTTGGGTTGGTTGTAGGTGTGATCCCGCAGACTACTCCGACTGGCTCAGCAATCAAGGTCAAACCAGTGACATCATCTTCTTGAATGACACCAACTGTCTTGGTGTGACGCATGTTGTTTACAACGTGCTCACAAGCGAACAAGTTCTTAGTCGCCTTGTCTTCAAAGACTCCACGACCAGTTTCTTCATAGGCATGAAGAGCGAGCTCACCGTGAGCGTCAAGAGCAGCTACAGATGCTTTCGCCACAATGTAGTCTACTTGCTCCTGATCCAATTTGCGCATTTCTTCAAGCGCTACGAGCGCTTTTTGCACCAACTCGTCTACATGTTTTTCAGCAGCGAGTTTCTTTTCTTCAGGTGATTGAGTTTTTTTATCAGCCATTTGATGCTTTCCTCCAATGTTTGAAACCCTTATCCTTTTCCGGAACTTTTTCCTGTTTTCAGAAACTTTCAAGAATAGTGTAAGAAATTTCGATTTGTTAATTTTTTCACAATATTATTGTACTCTATTTTAGAAAATTTGTAAATAGTTTCACAAAGATTTTTTTAACTTTTTATCATGAATCCTCCTTCTCCTTCTATACAGGAGTATTTTCAAGAAAAAATTGAAGAATTTTTTTGAGAAAGCACTTCAATTTCACAAACAAATATTTTCACGCATTTTTTGTAAGCGTTTTCTTAATTTTACTAAAAAAAGCAATTTTCTTCAAGTGAAAATTGCTTAAGTCGTTTAGTAATTTTTACGGCTTAACTGGCCCCCGATTTGCTTGATCAACTGCTTCTTTTACGACGTTAGCGTATAGATTTCCCCCAACATCGATGGAGCCATCTGATTCTAAACCAAAGTGGACACTATCCGTTCCAGCCCAGATAGCTGGATTTTCGACAGCAACTTGATGCCAGTCCGCTACATAGACATAATCGTATTTTTTAGCTAACTCTAGCTCATACTTTCGAGTCTGAACGGTGACGCTCTTGCTATCATTTGCTTCACGTCCATCATATGGGGTCACAAAGATTAAGCGATGTCCTTTTGGTAGTTCTTGAACAAACTTATCCAACAATTCTTGATAATTATTAGAAGAGTTAGTTCCAAGTGCGATCACCACGTTCTTGAGCAAGACTCTATTGGCAATATCCGTTTCATATACCTTTAAGCCTGAGTCCAGATTGCGACTCACCAAAGCATCTAGTTGGATATCTGGCAGAACTTGTTTCAGATAATCTGATGCCCGGAGGTTTACAGAATCTCCGATCATGGTCACGCCATCTGATACATTGTAGGAAGTCGCTGAAGCATTGTCAACTTGGGCACGCGTGATCTGCATCTTGCTGTCGGATTGACGAAGCCCTTCGGTAATCAGATTTTCATCAAAGGCTCCGACGCGTGGCGCAAAGAGTGCAATCCCAAACATGAGCAAGGTCAAGGGAATCGCGCTGTAAAAGAGTGGTTTCGTGAAACTTCTGAGATCCATCGAGATTCCAAAAATCTTCGGTTCACGTCCAGCTAAGGTTGGTTCAATAATATAGAAACTCAAGGCAGCAAGACTAAATGATACAAGCGCTGTTAGTAGAGAAGCCCATCCATTGGTCATTAATTGAGAAAAGATGATGTAAAATGGCCAGTGGAAGAGATAAACCCCATAACTTGTATCTGCAATAAAGGTAATCACTGCTGGTTCTTTTTGATCTGGTGTCTTTTCATGAAGGACACGCGTCATCACAATCATCACAGATGCAGCAAGAGTTGCTACTAAAAATCCAAATAAATAGGTCCAAACACTATCAAATGGAAGAATAAATGTCAAGACCAACAAAACTAGAAAAGCACCCGCTAAAATCGTTAACGTCTTCTGTAGAGATAGCTTCTTCACTAATTGAGTAAGATTTGGGCTGGTCGTTGTAATCCCTGTCACTGTCGCTAAAGCACTCCCCACAAAGAAAGGAAAGACGTGAGCGATACTAGAAAAATAGACATTGGACAAATTCTTGGTGACCAGCGCTCCGACAAAGAAGGTCAGGAAGGCCACCAAAAAGAGACCTGTCGACGACAGGAAGATATAGCCTCTATATTGGCCAACTGACTTAGCTTTTTTACCCAAAAACCAAGCCAAAAGAGCCCAGAGGACGTAGTAATGAACTTCAAGAGCCAAACTCCAAGTATGAATGAAAAGATGGGGGATGAACTGACTTTCGTAACTTCCGCCACTTAACATCTCATAGAAATTGGTCACAAAGCCAAAGACGGCAGCAATCTGTGTCCCAAGCCCAGCAATAAAGTCTCGTCTGACCAAGAAGGTAAAAGGCATGACCAGCAAGACCATAAAGACTAAAGGTGGGACAATCCGGTAGAAGCGTCGTCTAAGGAAGCCCTTGAGATCAATTTTTTGATGACGGGCAAACTCATCGATCAGAAGAGCCGTGATCAAAAATCCTGAGAAAGTAAAGAAGATATCTACTCCAATAAATCCACCAGGAAAAACCTTTTGGAAGAAATGGTAGAGAAGAACGAGAAGAAGTCCCGTTATCCGTACCAATGAAAACCATTTAATTCGCATTTTGATAAATTCCTTGTTTAAACGTTCCCTTATAGACGACATTTTGTTCTGTCGTCAAGGTTCCCTGTCCTTCTGGTTGACCATTGACAAATTCACCTTCATATTTCCAACCAGCCTTGGCTGTAAAGGTTCCATAACCACTAAAGGTTCCATTGACAAAATTGCCCTTGTAGGTGTCCCCATTCTCAAAGGTCACCGTCCCTTGGCCATTCATCTTGCCTCGGACGACACTTCCGTCGTAGCGAATAGCTCCCTTATCGAGGGTCAACACACCTCCGAAAGGAATGGAGGAAAGAAATACCCACAAAGCAGACAGAACAATAATCCCCAAGGACAATCGTTCAATATTCTCTCTCGTAACATAGACCTTATAGGTCTCAAATAATTCTTTTATTTTTTCCATACTCTGTTCATTCTTTTTATCTTCAGCCGGTTACTCATTTCAGGAGCCAGTCCGAAACTAATCTTCTAATCGATCCAACCACTCTTGACAACCAGCTAGAACACGGCGATAGGTCTCTTCGAAATCTCCTGTGTACCATGGATCTGGAACACTTTCTCCTGCAAAGAGATGAATCTTGTGCTCTGTTCCAGGAGGTGCCATTCGTTTGAGGTCAGCTACATTGTTCTCATCCATTCCTAAGATCAGATCAAAGGCATGAAAATCTTGGTCGCTGATTTGAAGGGATGTTTTAGAAGCATCATAGGGCACGCCATGACTACGAAAAATCTTTTGAGTCCCTTGGTGAATAGGGTTCCCGTGCTCCCAGTTAGAAGTGGCACGACTTTCAATCTCATACTGGTTGGTCAAGTCCTTCATGACAAACTCTGCCATGGGGCTCCGACAAATATTTCCTAAACACACAAATACAATTTTTTTCATGACAGCACCTCCTTTCTATTATAACAGAATGTAAGAAAAATATAATCTGCTAAAATTATATTTTTGAGGCAAGACGAAAAAAGCCTGTCCATCGTTGAGGTGGGCTGACTTTCTTTTTTTATTCAGGCAGGATGATCTGAAGGGATAGCCATTTTCGTTTCCAATCTTTCTTCCGCATACGCTCTGTATAAACCGCCAAACGCTCGGGACTGGCTAAAAAATGTGGAGTCGGCTGAACGATGAAATCTTCGATATCCCTTGTCCCATAGGGGAGAAAGAGCTCTAGCTGACCATCTTTCCTTAAGCGAACTGCAATTGCTGTACACTGCTCGGGGTATTTAGAAACCGCGTCACAAGCACTGCGATAAGGAGCCGTCCCCGGACTATGCTGGTGCATATAGACTTGATTTTTGACTTCCCAAGCGTACTGAGGATAGGTCTTCTTTAATCCCTGCTCGATCTGCAAAGTCTCCTCATAGCTAATCGTAGGGTCATAAAAGACCAGATCCATATCGGTCGTCGCATCAAACCCTGGTTTTCCAGAGAGCTGGTTCCAGACGAAATTGCGCACCGCACCAGCTGCAAGCCAAGCGTCTGCCAGGTTGAGATCCCGAATAATGGCCAAGACAGTCATCATCTCTTGATCCGCTTGGATTTGCTCTACTATCGCTTTTTCCGTTAGCATCTTCTTCTAGTCTCCATTGTAGGGATAACCCAGGTGTTCATAAGCCTTGCGGGTCGCCACGCGCCCTGTCCGGGTCCGCATGATAAAGCCTTTCTGAATCAAGTAAGGCTCATACATATCTTCTACGGTCTCTCGCTCTTCGGCAATATTAACCGATAGAGTCCCAAGGCCAACCGGGCCGCCACCGTACATCTCAATCATGGTCCTCAGGATCTTTTGATCGACATAGTCCAGTCCTTCATGGTCCACATCTAGCATAGAGAGGGCCTTGTCAGTAATGGTGTCATCAATCAAGCCATCACCCATAATCTGAGCAAAATCACGCACCCGCTTCAGCAAACGGTTGGCAATCCGAGGAGTCCCCCGACTACGAAGAGAAAGCTCCTCGGCAGCCTCGTGAGTAATCTCCATCTCAAAAATCTCGGCGGTCCGCTCGACTATCTCTGTCAGATCATCTTGCTCGTAGTATTCCATATGACCGGTAATTCCAAAGCGAGCGCGCAAGGGATTGGACAGCATCCCAGCTCGAGTCGTCGCACCAATCAAGGTAAAGGGAGGAAGATCCAGATGGACACTCCGGCTGGTCTCGCCAGCACCAATCATGATGTCGATGTAAAAATCTTCCATGGCACTGTATAGTACTTCTTCGACTGACATAGGAAGACGGTGGATTTCATCAATAAAGAGAACATCGCCTGGCTCTAGATCATTGAGGATAGCTACCAAATCACCAGCCTTTTCAATGACAGGACCGGAAGTCTGCTTTAGATTGACGCCCAGTTCATTGGCAATAACAAAAGCCATCGTAGTCTTCCCTAGTCCCGGAGGACCAAAAAGAAGGATATGATCCAGCGCCTCATCCCGAAGCTTGGCTGCCTCGATAAAGATTTTTAACTGGTCCTTGACCTTATCTTGACCGATATATTCATGTAAATATTGCGGGCGCAGCGTCCGTTCAACAGCCTCTTCATCGCCCATGATCTCATTGTCTAAAATTCTACTCATACAGTCTATTATAGCAAAAAATGATGCCTCTGATGATTTAAAATCATATTCTATTCAATATGTCACTAATTATTGATTGTTGGGTGTTGGGAATCGATTCCCCTCTTAAACTACCTTGTTTCTTTTTAAGGAATGTACCTAAACTCGCTAATACTCGTAAAGAATAAGGAACGTAGTTTTCGCTCCGCTCAAACTGCGTCAACGTACCTAAACTCGTCTACGTCCCTATCAGGCTTGGTTAGATGAAATAGGTTTAGTAATAATTACATAACGCAGTGGTTGATTGGTATCTTTGTTCGCTCTTATAGCTCCAAAGATTACCTAATCAACTGTGCGGGGGTGAGACAACGAACAATTTTAAAAAATTGTTCTGTCTCACTCCCAGAAAAAAAGCCACCGGTTTTGGTGGCTCTTATAGGGAGATTATTATGAAAAAGTTTTAGGAGTTTTATCATTCAAAGTTAGGAGGTCTTTGATGATGGTATTAGTATACGACGGGAAGCTTAAAGTTTCCTTATAGTCATTTTTTAAATTTTTTTCAAAAAAAGAGGAGGTTCCAAGCAAAGATTTCACATCCTTGTTTGTCACCCTCTCTTTCTTATCTATTTCTTAGCAATGGCATGGTAGCTGGTCTTGCTGGTGAAGATTTGACCCGCTCTCAAGATAACCTTTTCAGCTTGGTCGCTATGAATGGCATCTGGTACGATTTGGAATTCTAGAGCCAAGCCATTGTGTTGAACCATTGGTTTGCCTTCCAGATAAACCGTTTCATCCACAAAGTTAGCAGAATACACCACCAAGGCGGGAGCTTCTGACTTGAAGGTCAAAAAGCGTCCAGACGGCTGATGATAGAAGAAGCCTGCATTCTCATGCCCTTCTGGAAGAGCAAATGGATGGTCCAAGCCTTCTACCAGGCGGATTTGCGGATCAGAATCCTTAAAGAGATCCTCTAAGAGCATAGCTTGGTAGAGATGCTGAACAACCGGACTTTCTTTGTCCACAGTGTGAAGAGGGACACCGTCGGGATGGATAGGGTAAAGCCCTTGATGGTTGATCTGAAAGACATGGTCATTAATCGGCTGAGTGAAGTTGCCTGATAGGTTGAAATAGCTGTGGTTGGTCGGATTAACTAGAGTATCTTGGTCCGTTTCTACTCGATAGCTGATTTCCAACTCCCCTGCTTCCGTCAAGCCATAGGTCACCCAGATCTTGAGATTTCCAGGGAAACCGCCGGTACCATCCGCACGCTCTGTGTACAGGGTGATTTCTTGGTCTGTCACGGATTCCACGCTAAACAAGGCGCTGTCCCAGCCAGTCGGTCCACTGTGGTTGCAGTTGGCACCATTATTGGCTTCTAAGTGATAGGTTTGACCATTGAGCTCAAAACTTGCCTCCGCAATCCGGCCCGCGACTGGGCCAATGCTAGCTCCATACTTGGGGCTATTGCCGACATAGGCATCAAAATTGTCAAAGCCCAATACAATATTAGCGAATTGATCATGCTTGTCTGGTGTCACATACTCTAAGATCGTCGCCCCATAGGTCATGACAGACAATTGATAACCTAAGTCATTTTCGAGGCGATAAGCTTCTACGTCTTGGCCGTCCAGTTGACCAAATAGATATTTTTGATAGTGTTTCACAAGTTGTCTCCTCCAAGATCATTCATTCTAGTGAAAAGGGTGAATCACCACTCCTTGTACAACCCGATTGACGGTACCGGTTGGTGATGGCGTGTCTGGACGATTTTGAACCTTGAGCGAAGTCAAGAGAGAAATCAATTGACCATAGATAATGTATGGGAAGGCACGGTAGATATCCAGTGAATCGGCTGAAGATGCTACCAAAATTTCTCGTACATGCTCAATGCCTGCAGCTTGGTCCGTCAAGAGGACGACCTGACGGGCAATCTGATCTCCGGCTACTTCTCCAACCAAATCTAGATCGTACTGGCGTGTATAAGGGGCAATCGATCCAAATACCAAGACGAGAGTCTGATCATTGATGAGGGATTTCGGACCGTGACGGAAGCCGACAGGACTCTCGTACATGGTCGCGATTTTACCGGCAGTCAATTCCAAAATCTTGAGCTGAGCTTCATGAGCGAGCCCAAAGAAAGGTCCTGCCCCCAGATAGATGACGCGCTCGAAGTCTAAGTCTACAACTTCCTTAACCTCGCGATCTTTTTCCAAGACCTGTTCTGACAGGTGAATCAATTCTTCTACTCGTTTTGCCTTGATTGCTTCCTCACTTGGATCAAAGACCAAGAGGGCTGTCAAGAGCATAGAGGTAAAGCTGGAGGTCATGGCAAAGCCGGCGTCGTTGGTTTCTTTCGGCTGTAAGAGCAAGAGATTGCGCTCATCTCCGTGAGCCTGCTGAGCCAGCTTCCCTTCTTCCGCACAGGTAATGGTGATTTGATAGAGTTCATTGACCAAGTCTTGGGCCAGCTGCACGGTTGCGACACTTTCTGGGGAGTTGCCACTTCGTGCAAAGGAAACCAAGACAGTTGGTACTTCTTTTTTGAGATAGGTTTGTGGATGCGCCACGATATCTGTCGTCGCAATGGATTGGAAATTCCAGTGACGTTCATCGTGCACTTCCTGCAAATACGGAACCAAAGTATCCCCCACATAGGCTGAGGTCCCTGCCCCTGTCAAGATGACCTTGATGTAGCCATGACGCTTCCCAATAGCCTCCAAAAACTCTTGGATTTCTTTTGCTTTCTCTTGATAGAGACGATAGGTCTCTTTCCAAACTTCCGGTTGCTGGTAAATTTCGCGTGTCGTAATTTCAGCCCCCAGTTCCAGCAGTTCTTCTTTTGTATAATCTAGCATGCTTCTCCTCTTTTCTACCCGCCTTATAAGCGGTAAGAGGCCGAGACAATTGTCCCAGCCCCATTCCGAATGTTCAAGCGGTTTTCGCTATCGTATTTTACTCATCCTCGTCGTCATCAAAGTTGGATAAGAGATCATTAACCTTCACGATGCTTTCTTGTGCACGCGCTGGATAAGCTTCTTCTCCTCCGACCAGGCTGTTATTAATAAATTCAATTACCATTGGCAAGTTCATCCCTGCATAGAGGTCAATGGCGCGCCCTTCAAGAATCAGACGGCTAACCGTATTACAAGGAGTGCCTCCCAAAAGATCCGCAAAGACGATGTAGTCCTCAAAGTCTGCAACACAGGCTTCAAACTTGGCTGTAAACTCCTCAGGACCTTCCTCTGGCAAGAGGGCCACGGCATGAATGTTGTCTTGTGGTCCCATAATCATTTCTGTGCTGGCCTTGAGCTCTTCACAGAAGCGACCATGACTGACCAATACTAGGTGTTTTGCCATACCTTACTCCATTATGCCATTCCAAAGAAGAAGTGGCCAAATGCTGAGAATGCGATTGCTGCAAGGATGATGAGCAAGATAGCTTTTGTAGAGTTCATACCCTTTCGTCCAAGCAACCAGTAGATTACACCTGTGATGATAGCTGGTACCAAACGTGGGAAGATAAGGTTGAGCATATCTTGAATTTCAATCGCTTTGTCCCCAATGTGTGGAGTCCAAGAAACTTCAACACCAATCATGCTGGCAATCAAGGCACCAACCATGAAGATACCCAGAACGGCAGCTGCATCGATCAAAGCTGTCAAGGTACTTTGCATGTTGTTGATGAGGTTAACCCCTTCTTTATAGGCAAATTCCAATTGTTTCCAACGGAAAATGTCATAAGCAACTGCCACAGCGATCCACAATAAGATACCGGCTGGGTTTCCTGCAACAGCCAAAGTTGCTGCAATTGAACCCATAATAGCTGGCACCAATGATCCAAAGATTGAGTCTCCAAGAGGGGCAAATGGTCCCATGAGACCTGTCTTGATCCCGTTAACCGCATCTTTCGATTTCACACCATCTTTTTCTTCCAAGGCCAAATCAAAACCAGTGATAATAGTGTGGAAGAATGGTGAAGTATTGAAGAATTGCGTATGCAATTTCATCATTTCTTTCAATTCTGGAGTGCCATCACCATACATTTTACGCAACTGAGGTAAAAGCATATAAAGGTAACCAGAAGCCTGCATCCGCTCATAGTTCCAACCCAATTGGAAGGTGAAGAGGCTACGTTTGTTGATTTGTTTAAAATCTTCTTTTGTTAGTTTGTAATTAGAATTCGTCATCTTCAATTTCCCCGCTTTCTGATTCAGTTACTGGAGCAGCTACAACAGTACGTTGGCTGTTTTTGAAGTGTTGTACTGCAAGGAAGATACCGATAATGGCAATACCAATCATAGATACAGATTTGAAGTTGTTTGTGAAGGCAACCATTTGTTCTTTTGGAAGTTTTGCAAAAGCATCTGTTCCAAGCATTGCTGAAACGGCGTTACCAACACTTTGAACATTGCTATAAAGCACTGTCAACATTGCTGTTAAGCCAAAGCCAAGTGCTAAGTAGTGAAGGTTACGACGAACAGGAAGGTAGCGAAGCAAGATCGCAAATCCAAGACCTGGAAGCATTTGACCCGCAAGTTTCAGACCGTTTGCCAACCATTGTACATTAGCAAGACCTGTAACAACAGTTTCTACGAAAGCTCCACCAAAAGCAAGAGCGAAGAAAACTGGGAGAGCTCGAGAAAGAGCCCAAGGAATCGCTCCAAGAAGGTAGTTGCGTTCGATACCTTTGTAGTCAAAGCGGTCGATTGCAGCATCTACACGGTGAGCGAAGTAAGTTGTAGTCATACGACCAAGAATATCAAAGTAGGTCAACAAAGTTGCTACCGGCACAGCGATTGTAGCAATAGCAAGCTCTGCATCAATCCCTTGTGCTACTGAGAAGGCAGTCGCAAGAACGGCACCAGAAGTCGCGTCAATACGAGAAGCTCCACCAAAAGTACCAACACCGAGTACTGTCAATTGAAGAGAAGCTCCGATAAAGAGACCTGTCTTTAAATCTCCCATGACAAGTCCAGTAATGAAACCAGCAAAGACTGGTGATCCTGCTGATGAAACAATCGTCAACTCATCACAGATTTGATAAGCTGAGTACAAAGTAAGTAGTAAAATTTGCCACCATTGTATCATGACAATTTCCTCCTAAAATTTTTCTTTTTTATTTATAAACTATTTGAGCAACTTCAAGAAGTCTTCAACTGGATCATTTGGAACCATTTGAGCAGTTAACTTAACTCCTTTTTCAGCTAGCTTGTGGAAAGCTTCCACATCGGCATCCACTACGTTGATCGAACGAGTAATCGGACGAGTCTCATCTGATTGAGACATGTTCCCTACGTTTAAGGTTTCAAGTGGTACACCTGCTTCTACCAAACCAAGGAAGCGGTCTGGCTTGCGGGCTACGATGAAGAGACGTTGGCTGTCATATTTTCCAGCCAAGATATTTTCTGCAGCCTTTGCCACTGGCAAGATACTAAGCTTAACACCAGGTGGTGTCGCTAATTTCAAGCCACTTTTTTCGATATCATTTTGAGCGACTTCATCATCGATCACCATGATACGTGAAATATTAAGTTTGGTAGTCCATAGGTTGGCTACCTGCCCGTGGATCAAACGTCCATCGATACGGCATCCTACAATAGTCATAAGTTTTCCCCCTTTACTTCTTTGAATGTAGGTTGTGAAACAAGTTTTAAGGTCTCCTTCCAAGTGCCCTCTGTCTCAAAGACGAGGATCTCATTTTCCCCATCTTTGAGAAAACCATGAGGGATGTAGAGGGAGAGTGTTGGACCGACTTCCCAGAAACGACCGATATGGTGGCCATTTACAAGAACGATCCCTTTTCCAAATCCAGTCATATCAAGGAAGGTATCCTCAACCTGATCTAGATGAAAAGCAAATTGATAAAAAGCTGGTTGACCTTCTTGCCATTCTTTCGAAAAATCCAAGCGATCCAGCTGGCTAAAATCAAGCGCATATTGTTTCCAATGAAGCTTGAAATGAAGATCGATACAAACTCCTGTTCGGATTCCTTTTCGTTGGGTGTCCGCTAAGAGTTTGTGCCCATAATTGACTCTTCCCATGTTTTCGATCAAGAATTTTAGGTTTGTAATCGTTTTCTTTTCTCCGTTTAAAAAAAGATCTTGACCGATTTCTTCTTGGTATTGAGTGGCAATCAACTGATCATTGGCATAAACCTGCACCCGATCACGCGCATCGATGATACGCAAGCGCTCTTCTTCCGCATCCATTTCCACTTCTGTCTCATAGAGCAGATAGCCTAATGGGTGGTCGATTTCTTCCATGGTCTGTGGGTAAAGACTTTCTGTGACTTGAGCAATCTCGTTTAAATTGCCGAACAAACTAGTCTTTTGGGTCAACTCCAATGTTCGTTCAGATAAACTCGACTTCACAAGTGGTTCTGACTGTGGATACTCTGGATAGTAGGTCTTCATCATCTTTTTGACTGCATCGTACTTAGGAGTCGGGTTGCCCTGCTCATCTAAGAGAGCGTCATAGTCATAAGATGTTACTTGAGGTAAATCCACGGTCCCTCGCGCTGAGCAACCGTTCATAAATCCGAAGTTGGTCCCACCATGAAACATGTAGAGATTGATAGAGCCTTCTTGTAAGACCTCATGGACTGCTTCTGCCAACTCTTCTGGATCTCGCTTGATGATGGGTTCTTTCCAACGATTGAACCAGCCATCCCAAAATTCCATACACATGAGTGGCCACTTTTTGTCATGCTCCGCAAAGAACTCTTTCATCTGAGAGAAATTGTAATTTGCTCGCGAACCAAAATTACCGGTTACAAAGAGTCCATCCTCAATCAAAGTCCCTGCTCGAAGAGTCGCCCTCCAAGGTCCATCAGAAGTAAAGAGTGGACAGGTAATGTCCCGCTCGATCATTAGATCTCTGATCGCCCGAAGATAGGCTTTGTCTTCGCCGTAAGAGCCGTATTCATTTTCTACCTGCATCATGAGGATATTGCCCCCACGATCCAATTGGTACTTGGCCACACGTGGCAGGAGTTCGTCGTAATAGCGAGCCACTTCCTCGAGAAAGGCCGAATCTGATGAACGAATCCGAAGGTCTTCTTCGATTAACCAGGCTGGCAAGCCCCCAAATTCCCACTCCGAACAAATAAACGGTGATGGACGGAGGATCACATACAGATCCAACTCTTGAGCCACTTGGATAAAGTGCTCCAGGTCCAAATTCCCTTCAAAGTGAAAATGGCCTCTTTGCGGCTCATGAGCATTCCATGGAACATAGGTTTCAACAGTATTGAAACCTAGAGCTTTTAGGTTATATAAGGAATGATACCAATCCTCACGATCGATCCGAAAATAATGAATTGCACCAGATAAAATCTTAAAAGGTTGATCATTTAAATAAAAATCTTCACGGATTTCAAATGCCCCCATACTGAGAACCTCCTTCTAAGAAACCCTTTTCATTTATTAATATAATATATTAACGAAAAAATGTCAACCACTTTCAAAAAAATATGTTAAAATAATATTAACAAGAGATATCGAAAAAAGAGGTGAAGTACATGGCAATCCCAAAATACCAACACATCAAAGATGATTTGAAGCAACAAATTATCTCAGGTAAATTTGAAAATGGAGATAAATTTTACACAGAAGCCGAGTTGATTAAGATTTATAATGTTAGCTCGATTACTGTTGTTCGTGCTTTGAACGATTTGGCTAGTGATGGATACATCGTCCGCCAACAAGGAAAAGGAACCTTTGTTTCGCGCGCTAGAAAACACAAGCTGGTTGAGTTTTCAGACGTTGAAACCTTCCCTATCCAAAAAGCGACCGTAAAAGTTCTCTCTATCAAGCGTGGCAACGCACTGAACATCTTGGATAAACTAGGACTTGCTCCAACTCAATTCTATTATAAGATTGATCGGACCCGTCATATTGGTGAAGATACTTATATCTACCACCAGACTTATGTCCCAGAGCAATATATTAACCCAAATTATCCGAGCTTAGATTACTATAGTTCGATTTATGATCGCTTTAAAGAAGATTATCATATCCATATGAATGATGAACACTTTGAAGAAATCAATGATATTGTATTTCCAACACCAAGCAAAATCGCTTCTGTGTTGAATATCGATGAAAACTTCCCAACTGTTCGTCAAGTGAAGACGACAAAATTGGAAGCGACCGGTCAAATTCTCGAATATAGCGAAACCTATAAACGCGGCGACTACTATAAAATCAAATTTATCTCTTGTGATCGTGATCATTGATCATTCAAAGTCTGGGGTTTGGCCTCAGACTTTTATGATACAAATTATAGCATGAAAAAATAGTTCCTAAAACATGTAAAACGAATAATCTATAATTAGTGATAGACTTCCTATAAATAGTTTAATCAGTCAAAATTTATTATGATAAATTCCGTGTCTAGAGCACCTAATATCGGCAAAGAAAAAGAGAGTGGGACAGAAATCGGTAATTCGTTAGAATTCGATTTCGTCGTCCCACCTCCGCACAGTTGAGTAGGGCTGTAAAAGCTGATGAAATCAGCGTAGTAGAGCCCACTCAACCACTGCGTCTTGCTCGACAATCCAAAAACAATTAAGAGGCTAGGACTTTTGTCCCAGCCTCTTTTTTTATCAAATTTATGAGGGGCTTAGTCACCTAAACCGATGCGTTCGAAGATTTCATCCACCCGTTTAGTGTAGTAAGTTGGGTTGAAGATTTCATCGATTTCTTCTTGAGTAAGACGTGATGTCACTTCTGGATCTGCTTCAAGAAGTGGTTTGAAATCTACTTGGTTATCCCATGATTGAGCTGTCTTTGGTTGAACAAGGTCGTAAGCTTGCTCACGTGTCATACCTTTTTCAATCAAAGTCAACATCGCACGTTGGCTGAAGATCAAACCAAATGTAGAGTTCATGTTGCGGATCATGTTTTCAGGGAAGACTGTCAAGTTCTTAACGATGTTTCCGAAACGGTTGAGCATGTAGTCGATCAAGATGGTTGTATCTGGTGCGATGATCCGCTCAGCTGATGAGTGAGAGATATCGCGTTCGTGCCAAAGGGCTACGTTTTCATAAGCTGTGACCATGTGACCACGGATCACACGTGCAAGACCTGTCATGTTTTCAGAACCGATTGGATTGCGTTTGTGAGGCATTGCTGAAGATCCTTTTTGACCTTTGGCAAAGAACTCTTCTACTTCACGTTGTTCAGATTTTTGAAGACCACGGATTTCAGTCGCCATACGCTCGATCGATGTTGCGATGCTAGCGAGAACTGCAAAGTACTCAGCGTGAAGGTCACGAGGAAGGACCTGTGTCGAGATTTCTTGAGCACGGATACCAAGCTTATCACAGACGTATTTTTCAACGAATGGTGGGATGTTGGCAAAGTTACCAACCGCACCCGAAATCTTACCAGCTTCCACACCAGCAGCCGCATGCTCGAAACGTTCGATGTTCCGTTTCATTTCGCTGTACCAAGTTGCCAATTTCAAACCAAAAGTTGTCGGCTCAGCGTGCACCCCGTGGGTACGACCCATCATGATAGTGAACTTGTGTTCTTTCGCTTTGTCAGCGATGATGTTAAGGAAGTTTTCAAGATCCTTACGGATGATATCGTTGGCTTGTTTGTAGAGGTAACCATAGGCCGTATCCACCACGTCGGTAGAAGTCAACCCATAGTGGACCCACTTGCGCTCTTCACCAAGCGTTTCAGAAACCGCACGTGTGAAGGCAACCACATCGTGGCGAGTCTCCTGCTCGATTTCCAAAATACGGTCGATGTCAAAGTCTGCTTTTTCACGAATCAAAGCCACATCTTCCTTAGGGATTTCTCCCAATTCAGCCCAAGCTTCGTCAGCCAAGATTTCCACCTCAAGCCAAGCACGGTATTTATTTTCTTCAGTCCAAATATTCGCCATTTCTGGGCGACTATATCTATCAATCATGTTTAATTTTCCTTTCTTTTGATGTTTCACTTATGTGGGGCGGACGTCAGCAGCTTCCTCCGGAATCTCATGACTAAATCTTGAGCCTCTAGTCTCAAGATTTCCGTCGCTTACGCTTTCCCCACGGCGTGAAACATCCGTTTAACGAACAAAAGTCGTTTTATTAAAATTCTTCTTTCCCAATCCACACTGATGGATAATGATCCAGTGTATTCAAATCCGTATCTAACGGTAGATCATAGATGGCTAAATAGTTTTCAGGATATTGTGTAACTAGCTCTTCATACTTAGCTTTCACTTTTTCATGATCACTACTAGCATACAAGACTTCGACGACTGCTCCAGTCTTATCTTTTTCAACAAATGCGTTGACGATGAGTTGAATCATAAAACCTCCTAAATCGAAATTCCCTTCATATTTGCTTCCAGAATAGGCATCTTCACACCTAACTCCTGACCAGTCTGATAGACACTTTGACAACAATAGAAGATATCCTGTTTATCATTGTGTAAGGTCATAATTTTTCGAGTCAGCTCATTTTTCGCAAACATGATTTTCATGGCTTTTCCGGCTATCCAAGCAGGGATTTTGTATGGCAAGAGCTCGGCTTTATAAAGCTTCAAATTCACGCCACGCGCTTCTACAACTTTCAAAGCCTCTCGAATGGCCTTGATGGCTAATGATAATTCCGAAGAACTATTCATCAAGTTCAAAGCCAATTCTTCTGGATTTTCCAGATTTCCCGAACGTGCGGCTGTCGAAGTAACACCTGCGTTAATCGCCATGTGAATCCAAATCCACTCGACCATATCATGAGGCACTTCCCACTTCAAATCTGCAGAAGTCAGTAAAGTTGTCAGATCAGCATAGTTAGAAATCTGTGCTTTTTGCTCACCTTCTAGCATTAAATGGTCGAACAAGACACCATCCAAATGGTCCTCCTGCATGTGACCTCCAGCTGTTGGAAAAGCTAAAATATAGTCATAATCTCCTGCCCACTCTTGGACCTCTTTTCGAGTATCCCAAAAATTACAGAAGAAAACAAGGGTGCCTTTGATATTATTTTTTAGCAAGGTCTCCACAGCCTCTTTGACAAGCCCATGACGCACACTCAGAAAAATAAAATCATATTCCGAATCAGCTTCTGCCACACGAACCTCATAGGTATCGTGTTTGTTCTCACCCTTGGAATGATAGCGACCATCTAGTAGATCAACCGACAATTCCTTCGGAGCAGTGCTTTTCTTACTATCTCTCAGTACGTGCTCTACTTGATGGCCTGCTTTTTGAAAGGCGTAGGCATAAGTGGTCCCGATGACTCCAAGTCCTAGAATCGCTATTTTCACTTAAAAATCAATTCCTTTCCAGCAGTAGTTGTCTGGCTTCTCTTGTCGATTTTTCACCTGCGACAAGCCTAGTCAACCTTGCAGGGGTAAGACGACGGACCTTATTGCTGGGGTCCTGTCTTACTCCCCAAACTCCTCAACCTTATCTGGTTCAATACTAAACAAAGTCACATGTCCCATTTTGCGGTTGTGCTTTGCTTCTAGTTTACCATATAAGTGGAGGTGTGCGCTTGGATTTTTTGTCACATATGTTTCAGCAGCCTCGACGTGTTGGCCGAGAACGTTGAGCATGACAGCTGGGGCATGCAGGTGGATTGCTGGAAGTGGTACTCCCAGAACACCCAAGATATGCGTGTCGAATTGCGAGAAGTCGCAAGCTTCAATCGAGTAGTGCCCTGAATTGTGGGGTCGTGGGGCGATTTCGTTGACAATAATGTCATCAGCGGTCGCAAACATTTCCACGCAAAGCGTTCCAGATAAGTTAAGTTGTTCTGCAATTCGCACTGCCATGGTTTTTGCTTTTTCTGCTAACTTATCAGAAATGCGAGCAGGCACAATCGTTTTAGAAAGAATGTTGTTACGGTGAATATTTTCCTGCACTGGGAAAACTGTCACGTCCTTGCCATTTCCAGACACGATAATGGAGATTTCAAGGTCGAAGTTGACAAATTCTTCCAAGACACATTCTGCTGAATCAGCTAGCGCATAGGCTTCTTCCAAGTCTGCTTCTGAACGAATAACCTTTTGTCCATGACCATCGTAGCCACCAGTCGCTGTCTTGAGGACATAGTTTTTAGGCAGTTCGATATCTGCCAAGTCTTTGCTAGAAGTTACGACCTTATATGGTGCTACAGTGACTTGGGCCTTATTTGCGAGAAAGTCCTTCTCAAAAATGCGATTTTGGGAGATGCGAAGTAGATCTGTTCCTTGAGGGAGCTGTCCATCCTTGATGACAGCATCCAGACCGTCAGCATCTACATTCTCAAATTCATAGGTCAGAACATCGCAACGCTCCGCCAACTGACGGAGGGCGTCCACATCGTTATAAGGTGCCACGATGATTTCCGCCACACGGGAGGCTGGGCAATCCGCCGCAGGATCCAGCGCGATAACCTTGTGCCCCATGTAGATAGCAGAAATGGCCATCATCTGACCCAGCTGACCACCACCGATAATTCCGATTGTTTTAGATGAGCTCATTTGTCGACTCCTCTGCGATTTTTCCTTGTTCTTCTGCAAAATCCGCCAAGGCTGTCGCGATATCCTGGTCCTCTACTGAAAGAAGGCGGAGGGCAAAGAGGGCCGCGTTAGTCGCTCCAGCTTCACCGATCGCCATAGTTGCGACAGGTACCCCACCTGGCATCTGAACGATGGAATAAAGTGAATCCACACCGCTAAGGGCACGTGATTTGACGGGTACCCCAATAACTGGAAGGGTGGTCTTGGCAGCAACCATCCCTGGCAAGTGAGCTGCGCCACCTGCACCCGCGATGATGACCTTGATGCCACGGCTACGTGCTTCTTCCGCATGTTTGAACATGAGGTCCGGTGTACGGTGTGCGGAAACAACTTTCTTTTCGTAAGCGACGTCGAAGTTATCGAGGACTTCAGCAGCTTTTTGCATGGTTGCCCAGTCGGATTTTGAGCCCATGATGATGGAAATTACTGGTTTAGTCATAATTTTTCCTTTTTCTTTTTTTGATAATGTTCTTAGGTGGTGGGGACGGAAGCAAACCTTCGGTTTCATTCCTAAACTTTGAGCCTAAGGTCTCAAAGTTTCCCCCGACCAGAACAGGATCTGTTCTGGTCTTTTCACCACGGCGACCATCATCGTGTTTGGCGACTTCGTCGCCTAATATAGCATTGATATTCGAAAACTCGAAGAAAATCATAGAGTGACAAGGCAAAGCGACGAAGATAGAACTAAAGTTCATCAAGGAGATTTAACACAGTCAATCGAAGATTTTCAAAGAGTTTTATTTATTCGCCTTGCTACCGATATCCTTACGGTAGAACAGGCCTTTTGTGTTTTGTTTGTTGAGTTCGTTGTAGATAATGTTTTGGCTGTCTTTGACGGTGTCTGCTGTGGTAACCAGCATGTAGACGCGTCCGCCGTTTGAGAGAAGCTCTTGTCCATTTTCAGCGAATTCGGCACCGGCATAGTAAGTGATGATATCACCATCTGTCTTGGCTGGAAGCTTGACACCCTTCTCATAAGCGAGTGGGTAGCCGTTGGATGCTACAACCACGCCCAGTGTCACCCCCTTGTCCGTCCAAGTGATGGCCGGCTCTTTGCCATCCAAAATGTCAGTGATGTTTTGTGCAAAGTCAGATGTCAAACGAGGCAAGATAATTTGCGTTTCAGGATCACCAAAACGAGCGTTGAACTCGATAACTTTCGGTCCATCAGCTGTCAAGATAAGCCCCGCGTAAAGGACACCAAGATACGGACGCCCTTCTTTGATCATGCCTTCAAGAACTGGCTTGACAATGGTGTCAATCGCTGTGTCAACCACGCTTTGTGGCAAGTGAGGAACTGGTGCATAGGCCCCCATCCCACCAGTGTTAGGACCCTTGTCGCCATCATAAGCACGTTTGTGGTCCTGAGCCGTTGGCATAATGTAGAACTTGTCCCCATTGACAAAGGCAAAGAGAGAGAACTCTTCTCCATCAAGGAATTCCTCGATGACCACACGCGCACCTGAATCACCGAATTTATTGTCCAACAGCATCTCGTGAGTCGCTTCAACGGCTTGCTCAACTGTCTCCGCAACGACGACACCTTTCCCAAGGGCCAAACCGTCTGCCTTGACGACGATTGGAGCGCCTTTTTCTTCGATGTAGGCCTTGGCTTCCTCGAAATCTGAAAAGGTCCCATAGGCTGCTGTCGGAACGTCGTATTTGACCATGATTTCCTTGGCAAAATCCTTAGACCACTCCAGCTCAGCCGCAGCCTTAGTCGGACCAAAGGCTTTGAGTCCAGCTGCATTGAAGTCATCCACGATTCCAGCCGCAAGGGCATCATCTGGACCGATAAAGGTCCAAGCAATCTCATTGACTTTTGCGAAGTCAATCAGCTTAGAATGTTCGGAAATTCCGATATTGATCAAATCAAGACCGTCCAATCGCATCCCGTCATTACCAGGAGCCACAAAAACCTGCTCAACGTTTGTAGACTCCAACAACTTCTTGGCAATCGCATGCTCACGACCGCCAGATCCAACAACCAAAAGTTTCATCTCGAACCTCTTTTGCGAATTATTTTATTAAATTATATCATAATCGTTCGTTTTATTCTAATATTTCAAGGAATATCCGATGATTTTCATTAGAAAACAAACTTTTTTCATTATTTTTTAAATTTCTGCTCCTTTTTACGAATATTATAATTGAGACCTCTAATATTTTTTAAAAAGGAGTTTTATGCAGAGAATAAAGAAACTACTCTTAGCAGCTTGTCTTTTCTGGGCAGGGGCTTCACAAGTTGCAAGAGCAGAGCAAAACGTCAATTATATCTACAAGGAAAAAGGACAATTAGTTGTCCACCTCGGGACCGTTCCAGACCGCTTCCAAAGCGTTAGCGTCCCCATTTGGTCCGAGCAAAATGGCCAGGACGACCTCATTTGGTATCCTGTTCAACGAGGTGAAAATGGATTTGATTTGCAAGTGCCTCTGACCAATCATTTGGATCAAGCAGGACTTTATCACATCCATGTCTACGGGATCCATTCTAACGGAAATATTGAAGGACTGTTTCCTCTACAGACAATCGTTGAAAAAAAAGACCTGGCTTCTTCCCAACCCAAGATTACAGTCCGACCTAGCACTACACAGCTATTTGAGATCCAACTCCAGCTTTTTGAAGATGTGGAGGAGGTCTTCTTTCCCATCTGGTCTGAACAAGATGGCCAAGACGACTTGATCTGGTATCCCGCAAAAAAGACGGCACCTGGTCGCTACCAATTATCCTTCAATGCCGAGAAACATACAGGGAAAGGAACCTTTCATCTCCACGTCTACCAAAAAGACAAGGGGCACTTAAAAGGTTTACTTGCCACTGAATTTCAGGTCGAGCGGGCTAAACCTGCTCCAATGGTCACCCAATCGGATAATTACTATCCCGTCGGCGAATGTACCTGGGCGGCAAAAGAACTAGCTCCTTGGTCACAAAACTGGTGGGGAAACGGTGGCATGTGGGCAGCTAGTGCACGCGCTGCGGGCTTCCGGACAGGAAATACCCCAGAGGTCGGCGCTATCGCCTGTTGGGATAATGGAGGCTATGGCCACGTTGCAGTCGTGACGGAGGTCGAACATGATCAAAAGATCCAAGTGAAGGAAGCTAATTACAATGGAAATCGGACCATCAACAATTTCCGTGGCTGGTTTGACCCCACGAATGTTGTCTGGGGAACGGTCAGCTATATCTATCCAAATTAAGGAATTCCTAACCAGTAGAAAGGGAGTGGGAAAGAACTCCGACTATTTAAAAGGAGTTCGTCTTCCCACCCCCGCACAGTTGATTAAGTTATCTTTGGAGCTTAAAAAGCGAAAAAGATACCAATCAACCACTGCGTCTTGCAGCTATTCCTATCAAACATCAAAGGCTGGACATTTTTTGCCCAGCCTTTTTAGATTAATGTCTGAAGTGACGAACACCTGTAAAGATCATGGTTAAGCCATATTTGTCAGCAGCCTCGATCGACTCTTGGTCACGGACGGAACCACCTGGTTGGATGATCGCTTTGATACCTGCTTTGGCGATTTCTTCCACGTTATCTGCAAATGGGAAGAAGGCATCTGAAGCAAGGACAGCACCGTCAAGGCGGTCTTTAGCTTGGTCAATAGCGATGCGGACAGATGCCACACGATTGGTTTGACCAGGGCCAACACCAAGTGTCATGTGGTCGTTGGTCACGATGATCCCATTTGATTTGACGTACTTGATAGCCTTCCAAGCAAACTCAAGAGCTGTCGCTTCTGTCTCCGTTGGTTGGCGTTTGGTCACTACTTGCCAGTCAGCTGGACTTTCTTTGACAACGTCTTGATTTTGAACGAGGAGACCACCAACAACACCAGTGTATTCTGCTTCCACTTCGCTAGCATCTTGAGCATCAAACGGCAACGCAAGAATCCGCAAGTTTTTCTTCTTAGTTGTCAAGATTTCAAGCGCTTCATCTGTGTAGCTTGGTGCAATGATGATTTCAAGGAAGACTCCATGCATTTTTTGAGCCGTCGTAGCGTCTACCTCACGGTTGAGAACGACGATTCCACCGAAGATGGATACTGGGTCAGACTCATAAGCGTAGTCCCAAGCAGTTTCAATATCATCAGCTTGACCAATCCCACATGGGTTCATATGTTTCAAAGCCACAACGGTTGGACGGTCTTTGAAATCACGGATGATCCGAATCGCAGCATCCGCATCGCGGATATTATTGAAGGACAATTCTTTCCCGTTGAGCTGTTTCGCGGATGCAATCGAATAATCCGTTGGCAAGGCCTTTTGGTAGAAGTCTGCGTCTTGTTGAGGGTTTTCCCCGTAACGCATGGCTTGCTTGAGATCATAAGTCAAAGTAAGTTTTTCAGGTTTTTCTTCACCCACTTGAGCAGTGAAGTATTCTGCGATCAAAGCATCATAGGCTGCTGTGTGGCGGAATACTTTTGCTGCCAAACGTTGGCGAGTTTCATAAGAGGTTTCGCCATTTGCTGCCAATTCGTCAAGCACAACAGCATAGTCAGTAGGGTCTACCACGACTGTGACGCTAGCGTGGTTCTTCGCTGCTGAACGAAGCATGGATGGACCACCGATATCGATGTTTTCAACTGCATCAGCGTAAGTCACGTCTGGTTTGAGGATGGTTTCCTTAAATGGGTAAAGGTTGACCACCACAAGGTCGATCAACTCAATCTTGTTGTCCTTAGCAGCCTCTAGGTGGCTATCGAGGTCACGACGAGCGAGGAGACCGCCATGGATATTTGGGTGGAGAGTCTTGACACGACCATCCATCATTTCTGGGAAACCAGTCACATCATCGATAGCAATGGTATTAACACCAGCATTATCAAGGGCAACTTTAGTACCACCAGTTGAGATGATGTCCCAACCAAGTTTCTTGAGTTCTTGGGCAAATTCAACAATGCCCGCTTTATCTGAAACACTAATTAGTGCGCGTTTAGTCATTCTATTCCTCTTTCTTTAGATCCAACCGCATAGCGACTTCGTTATTTTCTTCTATAAATCCTGTTTCCTGAAAACCCAAACTAGTCAGCAGGTACTTCATTTTTTCATTTCCAACCACATAATCTGCGATAATATGATTGCAATCTCTATCCATCTGAGCCTCTTTGATCAGAACTTCCAAGGCTTTTCGTCCATAACCTTTTCCTTGGTACTGCTGGCCAATCATTATCCGCCAGATAAAGTATTCTGCCTCATCCTTATCTATTTCCAACAGTAGAAAACCAACTACTAGCTCATTCCAATAGATTGCCATGGGAAACACATCCCCATTCTCTCGGTAGAACCATGCGTCAGCTAAAGAACGCACATTGGGAGCTACAAAACGCGCTCGTTCATCAGCATCAGATATTTTCAAATCCAGCACTGCCTGAAAACTGCTCTCATCTACTAATTTCAGATTAATCATTTTTCTCCTTTTGAATAAATAGGATTTTGAGGTGATTAAAGACTAATCTAACTCATATAAAAGGTAGTTATCAAAATTTATGATTCCTTTGAGGTAATCTCGGTCTGCTTTAGACAACTCAAATTCTGGAAAGGTCGCAATTAAACTGGACAAATAAAAATAATTCGGGTGCCGACGATAAGAAAAACCTGCTTGACCGAATTTTCCTTGACAAAAATCATAGGCAAGTTTTAATTCTTGACTTGTGACACCGTCTAAAATTTTATCTAACACTGAAAGCTGACTTTTATCAGTATTTTCTATCATAGCTTTCACTGTATTTACTAAAACAAAAAGAAAATCATTAGTATTATCCAGTAGGATTGGTCTGTTAGATAACTTATTCTTTAACTCCATATAGTATTGGTCCATAATCATTTCTTCCTCTCCACTCCCAAACTATCCAAGACTTCCGGATAGAGCTTGTACTCTGTTTCGTGGATGCGCGTTTCGAAAGTAGCAAGGGTATCCCCTTCAAGGCGTGGTACACGGACTTGTTTGATGACCTTACCGGTATCAACACCAGAGTCCACCCAGTGAATGGTCACACCGCTCTCAGCTACACCTGCATTCCAAGCATCCTCAATACCATGAGCACCTGGAAATTCCGGAAGATAGGCTGGGTGAATATTGATAATTCGACCTTCATAAGCTGCTAGTAAGGTTGGGCCAACGATTTTCATGTAGCCTGCGAGGCAAACCAAGTCAATCTGATGTTTATCCAAAAGTTCGACAATGGCTCCTTCATAGTCTGCCTTGTTCTCAAACTCTTTGAGTTCAAAGGCATAGGTTAATACCCCTAGCTTTTCGGCACGTTCTATGACATAGGCATCCCGGTGATCTGAAAAAACAAATTCTACTGGAAATTGTTCCGCGATCACCTGGAAGTTTGAACCATTTCCGGAAGCAAAAACAGCAATTTTTTTAGCCATTATTTTATCACCACATTTGCATCTGTCTTCTTGACAATCCGACCAATTTCATAAACAGGTTCGTCAAGAAGTTCTTTGACACGTTCCACATTTTCTAGTTTGACCGCAAGCATGAGACCAATACCCATGTTGAAGATTTCAAACATTTCTTCATGTTTGATTTGGCCATATTTTTCAAGGGCTTTGAAAATCGGAAGAACTGGCACTTTGCTTTCATCAATTTCAGCAGCCAAGTCATCTGAGAACATACGTGGTACATTTTCGATGAAACCACCACCTGTGATATGGGCGATTCCGTTGACCAATTCTTCTTTGATGAGCGGTATAACAGCCTTAACGTAGATACGAGTTGCTTCAAGAAGAACGTCTTTAAGTTTCTTGCCTTCTAACTCAGGTAATACTTCTTCACCTGTGTAATCCGCAAAGACACGACGCACGAGTGAGTAACCATTTGAATGGATACCACTTGATGCAAGGCCAAGAATCACATCCCCCTCAGCTACTTTTGAACCGTCGATAATTTGAGATTTTTCTGCAACACCGACAGCAAACCCAGCCAAGTCATAGTCGTCTTCGCCATACATACCAGGCATTTCAGCAGTTTCCCCACCGATGAGGGCTGCTCCAGCCTGCACACACCCTTCAGCTACACCAGCAACGACTTGTTCCAATTTAGCTGGTTCATTTTTACCAGTTGCGACGTAGTCCAAGAAGTAGAGGGGCTCTGCACCTGCAGCGATGATATCGTTGACACACATAGCCACACAGTCCTGACCGATTGTATCGTGCTTATCGTACTTGATGGCCAGCATGATCTTAGTTCCGACACCGTCCGTACCTGAGATCAAAACAGGCTCTTTGACACCTGTTTTTGAAAGGTCAAACATGCCACCGAAACCACCAAGAGCTCCCATAACACCCGCACGTTCCGTACGTGCCACGTGTTTTTTGATCCGTTCAACAACTTCATAACCCGCTTCAACATCTACACCAGACTGCGCGTAAGCATTTTTGTTTGTCATTTGTTCATTCCTTTTCTTTTTTTGAGAAAGATTGCGACGTATTTTTAGATAAACCATCTTTTTATCTAAAAATACTAGTCAGGTCTCTAGCTTTGATCCCATAGGACAAAGCGTCTACTGACAAATGCTTTAGCTTTTAGTCAGTAGTGAGACGTGGAGCGTATGCATTCTTATTTGTCATTTGTTTATTCCTTTTTCTCTTCCTAGAGTCTACTGTGATTGATCAGATTCACTTGCAAACATTCCTAATAAAAGGAGGTCTGCTCATTCAAGCTTTCCAAATAGCGTTCTTCGTAGTCATATAAAGGTGTTGGGTATTTCCCATCGAAGTAAGCTACACAAAGACCACCGTTTGGTGCATCGGTATCAATACCAATAGAATCAATCAAGCCATCAATGGACAAGTAGGTCAAGCTATCCGCACCAATAATCTCACAAGTTTCCTCTACTGTATGGTTGGCTGCGATCAGCTCCTCGCGGCTCTGAATATCAATTCCGTAGAAACATGGATAAGCCAGAGCTGGACTGGCAATTGCCACATGGACTTCAGTAGCCCCTGCTTCTTTCAACAATTTCACAATCCGACGAGAGGTCGTTCCACGTACAATAGAATCATCAATCATGACAACCCGTTTGCCTTTCACGACCCCAGATACGGCAGAGAGCTTCATCCGTACTCCTTGTTCCCGCAATTCCTGAGTCGGTTGGATAAAGGTCCGTTGGACATACTGATTCTTGATCAAGCCCATTTCATTTGGCAGACCGGATTCTTCCGCAAAGCCCATGGCCGCACTGAGAGAGGAGTTGGGAACCCCCACTACAATATCTGCTTGGTTCTTAAATTCTCGTGCTAACTGAGCGCCCATCCGCTTGCGAGCCGTATGGACGTTGACTCCTTGGATATTGGAATCAGGACGAGCAAAATAGATATACTCCATAGAACAAATCGCTAGTTGAGTATCATCCGTATAGCGATCATAGGTAATACCATTTTCATCGAAAATCACGAGCTCACCAGGATGCACATCTCGAATCCATTCTGCCCCAATCACCTCAAAGGCACAGGTTTCCGAAGAAACAACCAAGGCACCATTGGCCATTTTCCCGATAGAAAGAGGACGGAAGCCATTTGGGTCCAACGCCGCGATCAGCTTATCTTCAAACAGCATCAGATAAGCAAACCCACCTTTGACCGTATTGAGTGCTTCCTTGATTTTCCCCATAAAGGAAGGGTTGTGGCTCCGACGGATCAAGTGGGCCAGAATTTCTGAGTCAGAGGTCGAGCTAAAGATGGCTCCATTTTTTTCTAATTCCGATTTGAGCGATTGGGCATTGGTCAAATTCCCATTATGGGCCAGACCAAACTGCGTATCGTGAAAGCGGAAGAGGAAGGGTTGGATGTTATCCACAGACGCTTCCCCCGCTGTCGCATAGCGAACATGTCCAATAGCAGAAGATCCTGTCAATTTTTCAAGATTTAAAGGATTCCGAAAGACTTCTGAAAGCAGACCTGTATCCCGATGGCGTCTCAAGGTTCCTTGGTCATTGGCCAAGATGCCTGCCCCTTCTTGTCCCCGGTGTTGGAGACTGTGAAGGCCAAAATAGGTGAGTTTTGCTGCGTCTGGATGTCCCCAAATCCCAAAGACTCCACACTCTTCATTAAGAGATTTTACTTCGTATGTCATGTTGTATACCTTTTATTTTCCAGTAAAGTATTGAACCGCTGATGCAAAAAGATGTTGATCTTTATTTCCTGGAATATTTTGGAAGAGACCGTCTTCAAAACGTTCTGAGTGACCCATCTTCCCGATGATTTGACCGTTCTTGCTGGTAATTCCTTCGATGGCATGGACAGAACCATTTGGATTGTATTTAGAATCCATGCTTGGTTGGCCCTCAAAATCAACGTATTGGCTAAAGATTTGACCATTGTCACGAAGCTCTGCGAATTCCTCAGCTGTCACGACAAACTTCCCTTCACCGTGTGATACTGGGATAGCGTGGATGTCTCCAACTTCTACTCCCGCAAGCCATGGTGAGTTGGTATTGGCAATCCGTGTTTCCACCATCTTAGCCACGTGTTGGTTGGCATCATTGTAGAAGAGGGTTGGACTGGTACTGCTTGCATCTTCAAAGTTACCGTATGGAAGGAGACCTGATTTGACAAGAGCTTGGAATCCATTACAGATACCGATGATCAAGCCACCGCGTTCGATGAAGCTATCAATAGCCGAACGAACTTTTTCATTGAGCAAGATGTTAACGATAAATTTAGCTGATCCATCTGGTTCATCCGCTGCTGAGAAGCCACCTGCAAAGAAGATAATGTTGGCTTTTTCAATGTTGTCAACCATGGTGTCAACAGACTTGACAATCACCTCTTCATTCAGTGTGACAAATGGTACCAAGTTAACTTTTGCGCCTTCTTTTTCAAAGGCCTTAGCTGAATCGTACTCAGAGTTGGTACCTGGGAATACTGGGATGTAAACCACTGGTGTATCAACTGTTTCTTTAGCTTTAATCACAGCATCTGTTGCTACAGCAGGTACTTCTTCCAACTCAGTTGCTTGTGCAAATTCCGTTGGGTAAACTTCTTCCAATTTACCTTGGAAAGCACTGTCAAGTTTGTGTCCATCAAGCGTTACACCATTGACAGTAAGTGTAAAGTCAGCTACTGTTTGTCCGATCTTAGCAACACCTGCAATTTCTTCAGTCGATGTGAAGACGAATCCACCCAATTGGGCTGTCAAGCTAGTGTCAAGGTCAGCTAATTCGACGTTTGCTCCGATATGGTTCCCAAATGTTGCAAGGGCAAGAGCTTCAACCACACCACCATATTTAACAGCTGATGCGGCTGTCACTTTGTGGTCAGCTTGGATAGCTTCAAATTGAGCAAAGTTCGACTTGATGAGTCCAAAGTCAATTTCTTGTGCCAAAGCATGACCAGGAATGTAGTAAATATTTTCACCAGCAGCTTTGAATTCTGGAGAAAGAACCTTACGGCTATCTGCTGTTGTCACCCCAAAAGCAACCAAGGTTGGTGGTACGGTTAATTCTTCAAAGGTACCAGACATCGAGTCTTTACCACCGATAGATGGCAACCCAAGTTGAATCTGAGCTTCGATGGATCCAAGAAGAGCAGCTACTGGTTGACCAAAACGCTCTGCTTGTTTATCCATACGCTCGAAGTATTCTTGATAAGAGAAACGAGCCTTAGACCAGTTGGCACCAGCAGCAACCAAACGAGCAGTTGCTTCGATGACCGCATAAGCAGCACCATGATATGGAGACCAATCTGCGATATAAGGGTTGAACCCTTGCGCCATGACAGAAGCAGTTGTAGTCACACCATGTTGGACTGGCAATTTCTGTACAGAAGCTTCCGTTGGTGTGATTTGATAGCGACCACCAAGTGGGTGATTGACTGTTGAACGTCCAACCGAGCTATCAAAGATGGTTTGTAACCCTTTTTGACTGGCATGGTTCAGGTCAGCCAAGACTTCAAGAGTATCCGCTTCAAGGGTTTCAGCAGATGTTTGACGTTCTTCTGGAAGCTTGACATCCTTGTCAACCACCTTAGCATCTACAACCACACGTACACCGTTTGTATCAAGGAAACGACGTTCCAAATCAACGATGGTTTCACCATTCCAGTGCATGACAAGATTTGGTTTCTCCGTCACTGTCGCAACGACAACAGCATCAATATTTTCTTTGTTACATGCTGCAACGAAAGCATCTACATCTTCTGGACGAACCACTACAGCCATCCGCTCTTGAGATTCAGAGATAGCAATTTCTGTACCATTCAAGCCTTGGTATTTCAATGGCACTTTGTCTAGATCAATTTCAAGACCATCAGCCAATTCACCGATAGCCACACAGACACCACCAGCACCAAAGTCATTTGATTTCTTAATCAGACGTGTTACTTCCCCATTACGGAAAAGACGTTGAATCTTACGTTCTTCGATGGCATTCCCTTTTTGAACCTCAGCACCAGCTGTTTCAACAGATTCAACCGTTTGAACTTTAGATGAACCTGTCGCACCACCGACACCGTCACGTCCAGTCTTACCACCGAGTAAAATGATCACATCGCCTGCTTCAGGTTTTTCACGGACAACATTTCCCTTAGGAGCCGCACCGACAACTGCACCTAGCTCCATACGTTTTGCAACGAAACCTGGGTGGAAGTATTCACGAACATAAGTTGTCGCCAAACCAATTTGGTTCCCATATGAAGAATAACCATGAGCTGCTGTCTTAGAGATCACTTGTTGTGGCAATTTACCAGCACGAGTTGCTGAAATTGGAGCTGTAATATCACCAGCACCTGAGATACGCATGGCTTGGTAAACGTAGGAACGCCCTGACAATGGGTCACGAATGGCACCACCGATACAAGTAGCCGCTCCACCAAATGGTTCAATTTCCGTTGGGTGGTTGTGGGTTTCATTCTTGAACATGAGAAGCCATGGTTCTTTGACACCATTGACATCCACTTCAATTTCAACTGAGCAGGCATTGATTTCATCAGACACTTCCATGTCATCCAAACGACCATTAGCACGCTCATAACGGCCAAAAATAGTCGCCATATCCATCAAAGTTTGAGGTTTTTCTGTACGTCCCAACTCATCACGCATGGCAATATACTTGTCATAAGTCGCCTGCAATTGTTTTTCAAATTTAGAAGCTGAGAAGTCGATGTGTTTCAACTCAGTCTCGAAAGTGGTGTGACGGCAGTGGTCAGACCAGTAAGTATCCAACACCTTCAGTTCCGTCTCAGTTGGCACACGTCCAATAGACTTGAAGTAATCTTGAATGAAGAGAAGGTCATCCACTTCCATGGCCAATCCTTGCTCTGCCTTATACTGTGCAAAATCTTCTGCCGTATAAGTTTCAAAGAAATCCAAAGTTGAAATGGTCTTGTCAGACTCAGAGAAATCCTGTTTCGCAATGCCAACAGTGATATCTTTGAAACGAGAATCTACTGGGTTCAAAAGGTAGTTTTTGACAGCTTCCAACTCATTCGCATCAATATCCTTGTTAACTAAATATAATTGCGCTGTGCTCACTGTTACATCATTTGAACTACCAAGCAAAAGCAAAGCTTCTTGTGAAGATGCTGCACGTTGGTCAAATTGACCAGGCAAACTTTCGATCGCAAAGAAAGCATATTTCTCAAGATCAGCCTGAACTTCAGCTTCATCCAAAACAGTATCGGTCACTTGCTCAGAGAAGATATGTTTTTCCGCACGCGCAAACAAGTCCTCTGCCAAACCAAAGACATCGTAAACCTGAACAATCCGAAGATCCTTCAAGGTTTTCAACTGAAGATTATGCTGTAATTCTTTTACTAAAGAGTCCGATTTCACACGAAAATCAGCTTTTTTCTCAACGAAAATACGTTTATCCATTTTATTTCCTTTATTTCTATTCAAATAGGTTATCGAAGACGAAGGTTTTCCGTTTCAACCAAATTATTTCAAGTCTTGCAACTTCTCTAACACAACCTTATATACATCCGTTAGGCTGCCCAAGTCCCTACGGAAAACATCCTTGTCCATATGGTGCCCTTCCGCATCCCAAAGGCGGCAGTTGTCTGGTGAGAATTCGTCTGCCAAGATAATCTTGCCATCCTTATCAAAACCAAATTCCAATTTGAAGTCAATCAAGCGCAGACCAATTTGTGCAAACCAATCTTTCAGCAACTCATTGATACGACGCGTTTCTTCCTTGATATAAGCAATTTGTTCATCATTGGCAATATCCAAAAACTTCACATGCTCATCATTGATGAATGGATCATCCAACTCATCATTTTTGTAGTAAAATTCAACGATTGGAGTTTTCAAGTCCAAACCTTCTTCAACACCGAAACGTTTTGAGAAAGAACCCGCAGTCACATTACGAAGCACAACCTCCAAAGGAATGATGGTCACTTTCTTGTTCAATTGTTCGGTATCAGAAATACGCTCGATAAAGTGAGTCGCTACACCCGCAGCATTCAATTTTTCAAAAATAAGAGACGAAATCTGATTATTCAGCACACCTTTCCCCTCAATGGTCTCTTTGCGAGCTCCATTCAGCATGGTGGCCTGGTCCTTATAAACGGACTTAATCACATGTTCGTCTTCTGTACTATAAATATCTTTTGCTTTCCCCGTATAAATTAATTGATCGGACATCTTCTTGTTCGCCTTTCATCTTTTATCCCTTTCAGTGTATCACAGAGAGGTTGTTTTTTCAAGTTAAATCCGTATCTTGTTCGCTTGTAACACAAAAATAATAAGAGATTGAATCAAAAAGATTCAACCTCTTATTTTTAGATGTTTGTTTGTTCGTAAAATCCGAACTTTATTTGCTTGTTTTCTTCAAAACGTAGTCTACCATATCTCCAACAGTTGCCATGGCATCAATATCCTTGTCTGGAATATTAATTTGATAGGCTTCTTCCAAATAAATAATGTATTCCATGAGATCAACGGAATCCACTTCCAAGTCTTTTCGTAAATCCAAATCCAAAGAGACCTCATAGTCAGATCCCTTATTATCTTGAATCAACCCTTCAACTAGTTTAAAAATTTCTTGATGACGACTCATTTCTCTTCCTCCAATTCTGATAATTCAACCACAGATTTACGAATAACATCTGTTTCCAACATGGTCCGGATCTGGCGGATTGTGCTATAGACTGCCTTGGCATCACTAGAACCATGGGTTTTCACGACAGGGGCTTGCAAGCCAAACAAGACCGCACCTCCAACATCTGAATAATCCAAGGTCTTTTTCAAACCTCGTAGATCATTCTTCAAGAGGAAAGCTCCAATCTTAGCTTTCAACCCACCACCACTAAGGACCGTTTTCAACTGTTTAAATAGGCCCAGAGCAGTTCCTTCCATAGTCTTAAGGACAGCATTACCTGTAAATCCATCTGTCACAATGACGTCAGCAACTCCATCCATCAAGTCACGCGCTTCCACATTTCCTACAAAATTAAGAGAAGGATCCGCTGCTAATAGTTGATAGGTCTCCTTGCGTAGGGGATCCCCTTTGCTTTCCTCTGTTCCGTTATTTAAGAGACCGATACGAGGCCGCTTAATGCCACGGACATTCTCTGCATAATAGGCTCCCATAATCGCATATTGGTGCAAGTGTGTTGGCGTATTTTCAGCATTTGCCCCCAGATCCAACATATCATAGCCCTTCCCATCAAGGGTAGGAAGAGTCGACATCAAACCTGGACGATCGATGACCTTGATCCGACCAACAATAAAGTAACCAGAGGCAAGAAGAGCACCTGTATTCCCTGCAGAAAGCATAGCATCCGCTTCCCCATTCTTAACTGCATGAGCTGCTAAGACCATGCTAGCTTGCTTTTTCCGACGAATCGCACGAGTCGGCTCATCATCTGAGTTGATTTTCTCATCCGTATGGACGATGGTTACCCGCTCAGTTGCTGTCAGGTATTGCTTAATTTTAGCCTCATCTCCGTACAAAATGACTTCAATATCCTTAAATTCTTGTATGGCTTGATTGACCCCTTCTACTAGGGCCTGTGGAGCATGATCTCCACCCATTGCATCAACTGCAATTTTTTTCATTTCTTACCTCCAGACTGATCTTTTAAGATCTCTCCCCAGCTTCCCAGGGAATCAATAAATTTCTTAGCTTTTAGATGAATGCCGACATATTCATCATAGAGTTGGTCTAGGCACTTTCTCAACTCTTTCTTCATCGCATCATGGATGGAAATCGTCTCTAACTCACTAAATTTCACGGCTTGAAAACGATCCAGCAAATAGAGGGCATTTGGATCCCAGTGGGCCCGTCTTTCGTCACGATCATAATGATCTGGGCAAAGGACACCACCCAAGCGGAATGAAAAATCAAAAGGCAGCCCCACTCGATGACAGACACAACACTCATGGACGTTTAAGGCGACACCAAATCGGGATAAAATCTGCATTTCAAAAATATTGGTCAAGATTTCATAATCCAAGCCCCGATCCATCAATTGCAAGGTCTGCTCTAAAAAAGCAAATAAAGCTGGATCAGGTTGACGATCCTGTATACTAGCATCTGCCAAGGCCAGTATATAGGTTGCGTAGGAAAGACGAAAAAGATCTTGATTAATCACTTGGAAACTTTGAACCTCATGAATATCTTCGATATAGCTGAGTCCGTCATCATTGATTTTCAGATACATATCCGCTAAAGTCAAAGGTTGGATCATAGAATTCAACCGAGAACGATTGGCATGTTTCACGAAAAACATGAGCTTGCCAGCTTGCTCTGTAAAGATTTTAACCAGCTTATCATCCTCTCGGTAATCCCGATGGTAGAGGACGATGCCACGACTCTCAATGCTCTCCAGCATGTTCTTTCATAAACTCCTTCAACCGACTCATCGCTTCTTGGATCACTTCCATACTTGCTGCATAGGACAAGCGCACATAGCCTTCTCCATATGGGCCAAAAGCCATTCCTGGGATAAAGGCAACAGCCTTTTCTTGGGCTAGGAGCTTCAAAAAATCGAAGGAGTCTTGGTTATATCCTTGTGGGATCTTAGCAAAAATATAGAAGGCCCCATCCGGGCGGATAATATCAAAGCCCATGGCAGACATTTCTTTGATGATATAATCTCGACGCTCTATGTATTCCCGTTTCATCGGCTCTGCGTCGTCTTTACCAACCGTTAAGGCTTCAATGGCTGCATACTGGTTCATGGTCCCCGCCGCAGTCACCAAGTACTGATGACTCTTGATTAATTGAGCTGTCAAGGAAGCAGGCGCAAAGATAAAACCAAGTCTCCAGCCTGTCATAGCATGAGACTTAGATAAGCCATTGATAATAATGGCTTGGTCCCGTAGATAGGATCCCAAGGAAACGTGAGGCTGACCTGTGTAAGTTAATTCTGAATAGACCTCGTCACAAACGACAAAAACTTCATATTTCTTTAAAACACTAGCCAAATCCTGCATCTGCTCCTTAGAGTAGGTGACACCTGTCGGATTAGCTGGGTAGTTGAGAATAACCGCCTTGACGCGATCCCCTTGCTCTTCTAAGGCCTTTTCTAAAGCCTCTGGGCTGAGGATAAAGCGATTGTCTGTCGTATCGATTTCGACGACACTAGCCCCCATCAGTTTTATAATGGGTTCGTAACCAGGATAAGCAGGTGCTGGTAATAGCACTACATCTCCCGGTTCCAATATAGCCGTCAAGGTCGCAGAAAGGGCCTCCGTTGCCCCAATCGTGACCAAAATTTCATCCTCTGGTCGATACTGTAGGTTATATTTTTCAGCTACAAACTGACTAGCAGCTTCACGTAGAGCTAGCAAGCCACTCATCCCCGTATAATGGCTCTGGTTGGCGTCAATAGCCGCTTTTGCTGCTTCCTTTACATGATCTGGTGTCGTAAAGTCTGGCTCACCCAAGGTCAAACGTAAGACACCTGGAATAGAAGAAATGGCTTGGTCAAACTGACGAATCAAAGAAATCTCGATTCGATTCAAATTTTGATTAAACCGTTTTGTTAAATCCATAGCCACCTCCAAAAAAAGTTCTATCACCATTATACTATAAATGGAAAAGCATCGCAAAAAAGGGGCTAGCCCCAACTAAATTGATACAATAATGACCTTTCGCATCAAAAAAGGACTTAGCACATGCTAAATCCTCTCATTGAATAAATTTTCCAAATCTTTTCTATTCTTGACCACGTGTTGCAACATAATTCAACTGATCACCATGTTTCGCCAAGAAATCCTTCATTTCCGAATCCGGAATTTGACGAAGGTAGAGATTGGAACGAATCGTTTCATCTTCTTCACGACAAGTAGACAATACTAAGTACTTATCAGAAGCTTTGATTTTAATATTTGGATTCTTTGTCCGCGATCCTTCATAGTTATGCTTCAATTGGGTAGTGAAATCTTCATCATCCTTAAAGCTTGTACGGTAGAAAGCAGTCGTTTCAGGAACAATGACCAAACACATTGCTTCATAATAATACTTACGCTCAGGTGTTTCAATAACTACATAAGGATGTTGGTCAAAGTACTCTTGGTTATCATAGAAGTTAACATCGTTAAACATCCGATGATCTGCAACCTTGCTACCACGAGCATGACCGAATAACCAAGTCAACCGATCACTAAAATCTTTTTTGTTATCCGTATCCATGAAGACCGTACCTAAATACGGTTGATAGCCACCATCAAAAGTTTTATCCAAGTAAGTAGCATTATCACCCGTTTGAACTACTGGCTCATCTAACTCCGTACCAGGAGCATAAACATAAGCAATCGTCTCTGGATTGACTGCAGTAAATTGAGCAAAACGATTTGCTAAGTAATCTTTCTCCTCTTGACTAGGGGTATATTTTACCTCTTGTTTAGAACTAGTCGAACCGCTTGTAGATTTCGCAGTTTCCTGATGTGTTGATGTGGATTTTTGTTTACCAAATGGATTGAAGAAAATAAACCCAAGAACAAGTGCTACAACGGCTACTAAGGCAAAAAGAATTCCCAATCCCTTTCCTTTTGAAGTCGTCTGTTTCTCTGCTCGTTTCATAAATTAGAATTCTCCTAATAAGTATTCGATTTTTTCTAAAAAATACACTGAGCCCAAGGACCCAGTGTATTTTTATGAGCTAATTAATAATTAAATTATTTAACTGCGCTTGTTTTTGGAAGAGTTTTTTGTCCAGCAGCTGGAGCTTTTCCTTCTTCTTTTTTAGCGTCTTTCTTTCCTTCAGCTTTATCAGCTTTAGGACCTTTTTCACGAAGTACGAATTCGTTTTCGATAACGTTTCCTTTTGCATCTTTCTTAGGTTCTACAACTGCGTTGTTAGCTTCACCTGTTTTAGCTTTAGAGTTTTCTTGTTGAGCTACATCACCAAATGCTTTAGCTTCTTCAAGAGATGCTGGTTTATCAGTATCTACATAACCTGGTGCAAGAACGCCGTTAGGTCCACCAAATGGGATATCGTCTGCTGCGAAAACTGGTGCTGCTGCTGCAAATACTGCAAGTGCTGCTACTGATGATAATAAAACTTTTTTCATTGTTTTATCTCCTTTTTTCATTTTAAAAATATTTCGTTACTTCGTAACTAGTTTAAGTATACTACTATATCATATATCTGTCAACAAATTTTTTAGCTAATTTAAAACTTTTTTTAATTTTTTTTTAGGAAACAAACTATTTGATTTTCTAAGGCATTTTCCTTACTCTATTTGACTACACCACTCTTTGGCAAGGCCTTTTTGGGTAGACAAGGATCCAATCTATCCTCATTTTTTTGTGCTTCCTTCAGCAACTCCTCCCTCTGATTATTGATCTTACTTCCTTTTTTTAACCAGTTGAAAAACATATCTTTCCTTTCTTCAAAAAAGAGGTTTTTTATAACCTCTTTTTATATTTTTAAGATTTTTTCGCATTTCCAATTTCAAATAGAGGAGACAGAGGACGTTTTTCATGGATGCGGATAATCGCTTCTGCTAATAGTTTTGCGATGGAGATTTGTTCAATTTTATCGATTAAGCGCTCTTCAGGTAGGTAAATAGTGTCCAACACCACCAACTTCTTAATCGCTGATTTCTGAATATTGTCCATAGCTGGACCAGACAATACAGGGTGCGTACAACTTGCATAGACTTCCACTGCTCCTGCTTCAGCAAGTGCATCCGCAGCGTGGCAAATGGTTCCCGCAGTATCAATCATATCATCGATCAGGATACAAGTTTTCCCTTCAACGTTCCCAATGATATTCATGACTTCGCTGGTGTTCATTTTATCAACACTCCGACGTTTATCAATGATGGCGATCGGTGTTTTCAAAAATTCAGCTAGCTTGCGAGCACGAGTCACACCACCGTGGTCTGGACTAACTACCACATAGTCAGAACCAATCATGCCACGACGTTCAAAGTAGTCTGCAATCAATGGAGCCCCCATCAAATGATCCACTGGAATATCAAAGAACCCTTGAATCTGAGCTGCATGCAAATCAATGGTTAAGAGACGATCCACACCCGCAATCTCTAACATATTGGCAACCAATTTGGATGTAATCGGCTCACGAGCACGAGCTTTACGGTCTTGACGAGCATAACCATAATAGGGCATCACAACATTAATGGTTTGAGCACTGGCACGTTTTAGAGCGTCTACCATGATCAAAATTTCCATTAAATTATCATTAACAGGAGAGCTCGTAGATTGAAGAATATAAACCTCTTTACCACGAATAGACTCCTCAATATTGACCTGGATTTCCCCATCTGAAAATTGACGTACGGTCGACTTACCAAGTGGCAGTCCCATCTCCTTAGAGACACGTTCAGCCAAATCTTGGTTAGAAGATAAAGCAAACAGCATTAAATCCGAAAACGACATGATTTCCTCCACATAAATTTAACCACAATGTACGAATTGTACAAATCTTCTCTTTACCCATTGTAACCCTTTTTACATGATTTTTCAATCCATAATCCACCAAAAATTAAAATAGTAACTATAGTAAAAAACACCCACTAAAGCGGGTGTTTCAAATTCTTAGTTTGGATAGATATAAGTAAGTGATCCTTGTGCATTCACTGGGTTAAACCATCCACGGTAGTTCCCAATGCTACGGATACCTAAGTAGTTAGATTCAGATACTTGAATACTTGTAGGTGACTGAACAGCTGTAACAACTGCTACGTGTCCATATCCACCATCATTCCAACAAGCAATCGCTCCAACTTGTGGTTGGCTACCAGTACGGAATCCAGCAGCTGCTGCACTTGCAGCCCACTGTGCTCCATTCCCCCAGTAATCACCAGCCCAAGGAGCCAATACTTTGGCACCCCAAGTACATTCACCTACTGGATATGAACTTGCAGATGAGCTGTAAGTTGGACGACTAGTTGCAGCAGGTGTAGCGACAGTTTGAGTTTGAACTGCTGGTGCTGCAGGAGTTGCAACAGTTGCTTGAGGTTGTGCTGGATCAGCTGCTGGTGTTTGAGTAGCAGCCTGAACTTGTGCTTGCAAGTTCGTATTAGCAGATGCTTCTACAGCCTTACGTTGCTCTTCTTGTTGTGCGCGATATGCTGCTTCAGCTGCTGCTGCTTCAGCTGCTGCTTTTTCTGCAGCCGCTTTTTCTGCAAGTAAGGCATTCTTTTCATTTTCTGCAGTTGATTTTTCAGCTGCCAAATTCAATTGTGCAACCTTCAACTCAGCTTCCTTAGTTGCCAAAGCTTGTTCATCGTCATTTAACTGTTGTTGGTTAGCAATAACGGTATTAATTGCATCGTTGTTTTCTTTTTGCTTCGCATCGATAGCTTCTTTATCGCGTTTTTGCTCTTCCAACATTTTGTTGTTGGCGCTAGCAATTTCGTTCATTGCAGAAACACGTGAAATAGCTTCAGTCAAAGAACCAGAACTTACAATAGCATTAATGTAGCTTGTAGCAGTTCCTGTTGTTTGAGCACTACGTGCTTGGTTCGCCAATGAGTCTTGACGAGCTACAATGTTTTTAGAAAGTTCTTCAATCTCAGCAGAAAGACGAGCAGACTCTTCATTCAAACGTTCATTCTCAGCTTTAAGACTTTCTTGTTGTTTTTTGATTTCAGAAACTTGAGATTGAATTTGATTAACTTCTGCTTGTGCACTTTGTTCTTTTGAACTCAAATCAGCAATCTTACTATCTTGTACTGCGATTTTATCATCAGTAGAATCAGCTCCTACAGAAATAACTGTACCTACTTGTGATAAAGCAACTGTACTAAGTAAAATAGTCGTTAATAATTTTTTCTTCATAAAATAAAAGACTCCTTCATATAAGACACTAACTAGTATAACAGAAAATGAAAGATTTTATATTACGCCTTTGTTACAATTTTATTTCTATTGATGTATCAAAGTAACAAAAAAAGTTAGCTAGAAAGCTAACTTGATTCCGTACGGAGAATGGGGGATTCGAACCCCCGCGCCAGTTACCCGACCTAACGATTTAGCAAACCGTCCTCTTCAGCCTCTTGAGTAATTCTCCAAAATGGGCACGAGTGGACTCGAACCACCGACCTCACGCTTATCAGGCGTGCGCTCTAACCACCTGAGCTACGCGCCCAAGTTAAAAACTTGGTAATGAACAAATGTTCAAAGCGGGTGACGAGAATCGAACTCGCGACAACAGCTTGGAAGGCTGTAGTTTTACCACTAAACTACACCCGCTTATTATTAAAGAAA
>NZ_JBYQGS010000004.1:0-87064 GCF_058200355.1 Streptococcus sp. SCPM-O-B-23252 (M501) | reverse complement strand
TTTTTTGTTGTTTTTTTATTTAGAAACTTTATCTTCCTTTAACATAGGAAAGCTCCTGTATGTTCTACAGGAGCTTTCTTAGTGTATTAGCTTATTTTTCTTTGACTTCAAGAAGTCCTACATCTCCATCTTCGCGACGATAAATAACATTTGTTGTATTATCTTCCACATCTTTGTAGATGAAGAAATCATGTCCCAATAGTTCCATTTGTAGAATGGCTTCATCTAGTTCCATTGGTTCAATGTCAATCGTTTTTGTGCGGACAACTTTTTCAAGAGCAACGCTTTCCTCAACCAGAGCGTCTGTAAAGATTTTGCTGGTTGCAGATTTGCTACGATTTTTCTTTTCAATTTTTGTTTTATTCTTTCGAATTTGACGTTCAATCTTATCAACTACCAAGTCGATTGATCCATACATATCTTGAGAAACATCTTCTGCACGAAGTGTAATGGAACCAAGTGGAATCGTGACCTCAACTTTTGCAGTTTTTTCACGATAAACTTTTAGGTTTACGCGGGCATCCAATTCTTGCTCTGCTTGAAAATATTTTTCAATTTTTTCGAGTTTAGAAACGACGTAGTCGTGAATGGCTTCTGTTACTTCTAGGTTTTCACCACGGATACTATATTTAATCATATAAGTACCTTCTTTCTAAACGTTTTTCTTTTTATATCTATATTATAACGCTTTCATTTTGTTTTTGCAAATATATTTTTGATTATTCTATCTTGCTAATGAAAAAGATCTTATTTCTTTCACCCCATTTACAATTAACATTTCTTTGGCTCTTTCGATGGTTGCTCCTGTTGTATAGATATCATCCACTATCACTATATTCTCAGGCCAGCTTTGATTTTCTGGCTCTATTCGTTCAAAGGCTTGTTCTGCTTTCAATCTTTCCTTTTTATTTTTTTGTGATTGGGCCTTTGTATCCTTTTTTCTCAATAGGTCTTGATAGTGAATCCCTGCATATTCTAATATGGCTGTTACTTGATTAAAGCCTCTCTTCTCTTTTCTCTCATCGCTCAAAGGTATGGGAACTATGGTATAGCCTTTATATTTTTTTAGCTCTGCCTTCATTTCTTCAGCAAAGAGACAAGCTAACAATTGGTCACCTTGAAATTTGTACCTTTGAAAATATTCCTTCATTTCTTCATTATAATAGTAAAGCGCTCTATGGTTTACCTTCTTTCCTTTTCGTTTCCACTCTTGGCAATCTTCACAAAAAGTCTCTGTGCTTTTTTTACAACAAGTCTTGCAACTAGCTTCACTAATTGGGTCAAACTTGTTTTTACAGTTGTCACACATTGTTGGATTATCCTTTTTCATTAGGATCAGGCTCTTTAAGGATTCTTGATTGGAAATCTCTTCATCACATAGCAAACAATTACTCAAAAACCTGCCTCCCGATTCATTTCTTTTATTTCTTTAATAGCTTGCGTCATCTCTTTGCTACTACCTTCTGCCAAGTATAGTAATTCCCCTGTGGGTCTTTCCATACTTCTTCCCACACGACCTGCGATTTGAACCAGAGCGCTCTTGGTAAACAATCGATGGTTGGCCTCAATCACAAACACGTCTACTTTAGGGAAGGTGACCCCCCGTTCGAGAATGGTCGTTGACACAAGTATAGTGATTTCTTGATTGCGAAATTTTTCTACCAGTTCCAACCTATTATCCGTTTTTGAGGTTACCAGTTCGATGATCTCATTCTTGAAGGCCCTTCTTAATAGACTGAGGATTTTTTCTCCTAATTCGATTTCTGATACAAATAGGATCAGGGGAAAGGAGGTTTTCCGTTGTTCTTTTATTAGCTTGAGCAACTTCGTTGGCACTTGTTTCTTTTCTATTTTTTTACGTAGATCTTTTAACCATACTTTTTTAGGGACCACAAGGGGATTACCATGAAAGCGTCTAGGTAGACTAACGCGTTTTATCTCCTGTTTTTTGACCTTTTTATCCAATTCTTCTGTGGAGGTAGCCGTCAAATAAATGAGCTTCCCATTCTTGGTTACGGCATTTGAAACTGCATGATAGAGAACGGGGTTGTCAACAAAAGGAAAGGCATCGACTTCATCGATTATGAGGAGATCGAAAGCTTGATAAAATTTTAGTAGTTGATGAGTAGTGGATATGACAAGAGGCGTTCGAAAATAAGGATCTGAATCACCGTGCAACAAGGAGATGGGACAGGAAAAGTCCAGCGTCATCCGTTTATACAATTCAATACACACGTCAATCCTTGGTGTAGCAATGCATACACATGTCCCTTTTTTAATCATTTCCGCCACCACTTGGTACATCATTTCCGTTTTACCTGCTCCTGTTACCGCGTGTACCATCATTGGCTTGCTTTCTGTCAAGGATTGAACCAACTCCTGGGAAACCCGACTTTGAAAGGGAGTTAAGGTGCCCTGCCATCTTAAGACTTCTTCTTGCGGAAAGGCTTGTTGGGGAAAGTAGTAGAGTGCTTGGTCACTCCTAACTCTTCCTAATTGAATACAGGTTCTACAATAGTAGCTTCCTATCTGTAGTTTCCATCTAGCCTTATCAATCTGGGTTCCGCACCGATTACAAATCAACGCCGTCTTTTCCTGCACTATAGCTGGTAGTTGCTGAGCCTGCTCAAGCAGGTCATCCTCCAGTTGGTCTTGGGTGAACAAACGTCCATAACAATCTTCAAGTTTCATACTTATATATTCGTAAAAGCTCGCAGTTTTAAGAGTTTTTTTGTAAAATAAATGTATGGAATACAAGACTTTTAAAGAGGACGGTCTCGTCCAAGAAGAAATTAAAAAATCCCGCTTTCTTTGCCATGTTAAACGAGTTTATACTGAAGAGGAAGCTCGCGACTTTATAGCCGCTATCAAGAAGGAACATTATAAGGCAACTCACAATTGTTCTGCTTTTGTCATTGGAGAGCAATTTGAAATTAAACGGACTAGTGACGATGGCGAACCTAGTGGGACTGCTGGCGTGCCCATGCTTGGTGTTTTAGAGAACCACGAACTGACCAATGTCTGTTGCGTTGTCACTCGTTATTTTGGAGGCATCAAGCTTGGAGCCGGTGGACTCATTCGCGCTTATGCTGGCAGTGTCGCACAAGCGGTGAAAGAAATCGGTCTCGTTGAGATCAAAGAGCAGGTTGGTCTAGGGATTAGCTTGACTTATCCCCAATACCAAGAGTTTGCGAACTTTTTATCCGCTCACCAATTAACAGAATACCAGACAGACTTCACCGATGCTGTCTTTAGTCTGATCTATGTAGATAAAGAGCAAAAAGAGGATGTGATTGCGGACCTGATTGATTTTTACCATGGAAAAGTTGAGATTAGTGATCAGGGATTAAAGGAAGTGGAAGTTCCTATCCCGTTATAAAAAAAGGCTATCGCATCGATAGCTTTTTTATATTTTACAAACCTTCTTACTGGCGGTATACTAGATACACTAACAAAGGAGTGTATATCGTATGCCAATCTATCAAAATATTACAGAATTAATCGGAAAAACACCTATTGTAAAATTGAATCACCTAGTACCTGAAGGGGTTGCTGATGTCTATGTTAAATTAGAAGCCTTCAACCCTGGGTCATCTGTTAAAGACCGGATTGCTCTTAGCATGATTGAAAAAGCAGAACGAGATGGACTTCTTCAGCCTGGTTCTACTATCGTTGAAGCAACCAGCGGAAATACAGGAATTGGTTTGTCATGGGTCGGGGCTGCCAAAGGGTATAAAGTCGTTATCGTCATGCCTGAAACCATGAGTGTTGAACGTCGAAAAATCATTCAAGCTTATGGAGCAGAACTTGTCTTAACTCCAGGTAGTGAAGGAATGAAAGGAGCTATTGCTAAAGCAGAAGAAATCGCTGCAGAACGAAACGGTTTCCTTCCCCTCCAATTTAACAATAGCGCCAACCCAGAAGTCCATGAAGCAACAACAGGACAAGAAATTTTAGAAGCTTTCGGACCAAATGGATTGGATGCTTACGTCAGTGGTGTTGGAACTGGTGGAACTATTTCAGGTGTTTCTCATGCCTTGAAAAAAGTTAACCCAGCTGTCCAAGTCTATGCAGTCGAAGCAGATGAATCAGCGATTCTTTCTGGTGAAAAACCTGGACCACATAAAATCCAAGGATTGTCAGCAGGTTTCATTCCAGAAACGTTGGATACCAATTCTTATGATGGCGTAATCCGCGTCACTTCTGAACAAGCTTTAGAATTAGGTCGCTACATTGGTGGAAAAGAAGGATTCTTAGTTGGAATTTCATCTGCCGCCGCTATCTATGCAGCAATTGAAGTCGCTAAAGAGCTTGGAGCTGGTAAAAAAGTCTTGGCTTTGGCACCGGATAATGGGGAACGTTACCTTTCAACTACCCTTTACGATTTTGATCAAGAATAAGAAAGAGGCTACGATGTAGCCTCTTTTCTTTCTATCTGCAGAAATAAATTTTTATTTTCCTTGACTAGTGTCACTCAAAAATTCTTTACTTTCTTTAATCCAAATCGGTAATTGTTTGGCTAAAGGAGTAAAACCAATCTTATGGCGATCATTTGAAAAACGATGATGGCGAAAATGCTTTCTGTTCCCAGCTTCTAAGGCTCGAAGGGACAAGCTAGCCTTCCCAGAGTATTCATCTATATCAATAACCTGAGTACAAACTTGATCCCCAATTTTTAAGATATCATGAATGTTGTCGATATATCCACTGCGGATTTCAGAAATATGGATCAAACCGGTTACCCCTGTCTCTAATTCAACAAAGGCTCCATAAGGTTGCAAGCCTGTCACAACACCCTTGAGTTTATCCCCGATTCTCATGCCTCTCCCTCAATGTCAATCGATTCCATGACCACGTCTTCTTTAGGTTTGTCCATGGCACCTGTCTCAACTGCCGCAATTGTATCCAATACTTGATAAGAAGCTTCATCCATCAACTGACCGAAAACTGTGTGACGACGGTCCAAATGAGGAGTCCCTCCTTCTTCTGCGTAAATTTCTGCAATAGCTTCAGGCCAACCACCACGGGCAATTTCCTTTTTAGAATAAGGAAGGTGTTGGTTTTGAACGATGAAGAATTGACTACCGTTGGTATTTGGACCGGCATTGGCCATGGATAACGCACCACGGATATTGTACAACTCTTCTGAGAATTCATCTTCAAAAGACTCTCCATAGATGGATTCTCCACCCATACCTGTTCCAGTTGGGTCCCCACCTTGGATCATGAAATCTTTAATGATGCGGTGGAAAATCACTCCATTGTAGTAGCCATCTTTTGCAAGTGCAATAAAATTTGCCACTGTTTTCGGAGCTTGTTCAGGGAAGAGACGAATCTTCAGATCTCCATAGTTGGTATGAATCGTCGCAATTGGTCCTGTTTCTTGATCCATTTTTGTTTGTGGTAAATGCAATTCTTTTTCAACCATTTTTAACTCCTCTAAGGCATGTAAGATGCCATCTTCTTCTAAATTTTTTGTGACATAATCTGCTTTAGCTTTTAATGCATCCTGGGCATTCCCCATGGCAATCGCTAAACCAGCATAGTCAAATAGTTCTAAGTCGTTCAATCCATCCCCAAATGTTAAGACATTTTCTGGTTTGAATCCCAATTTTTCGACTACTTTTGAGACACCATGAGCTTTTGATTGCTGATCCAAGACAACATCTGATGAGATTGGGTGCCAGCGAACCAAACGCAATTTTTGCTCCAAATTCTCAGGTAGGGCATCAACTGTTTTACCAGTCTCGAAAGTCCACATCTGATAGATGGGATGTTTGGCAGCAAAATCAAGATCTACTGGTAGCTTTGGATAAATGGGGTCAATAGCCCGACTTATCTCTTCTGTCCGAGTCGAAAGAGCTGCTTGATGACTCCCAACCAAACCATAATGAATCCCTACCTGCTTAGCCCACGCAATAAAGTCCTGAACAAGTGGATTTGGTACCCTTTCTTCATAAATGACATGCTCCTTACGATCAATCACGTAGGAACCATTCAGAGTGACATAGAAATCGGGTTGGAGAGCCTTGATTTCTTCTGGAACTCCAAAAATCCCTCTTCCACTAGCAATGGCTGTGTAAATTCCTTTTTCTCGTAATTGAGAGAATACTCTGGTGACCGAAGCCGGAACATAGCCGGTCTCAACATTTCGTAAGGTATCGTCAATATCAAAAAATACTATTTTAATCTTTTTTGCTTTGTAGCGTGTTTTTGCATCCATGTGGGTCTCCATTCAGTATGCTGTCTATTATAGCATGTTTTTGACTAAAAATCTTCCTGAGAAACCAAGTGATGCTGGAAGGCATAGACCACTGCCTGAGTACGGTCGCTCACTTCTAATTTTGACAAAATATTCGACACATGGGTCTTGACCGTTTTTAATGAAATGAATAACTCATCGGCAATCCGTTGATTTTCATATCCCTTGGTTAGCAAAGCCAAGATATCTCGTTCACGCGCGGTCAAGTCATCATGGAGTTCCACGTGGTTTTTCCGATACTCTACTTTTTGGCTGACCTCCGTCTCAATTGCCAACTCTCCCTGTTCCACCTTGCGAATAGCCCGTAAAATTTCCTCTGCACTGGACGTTTTGAGCATGTAGCCCTTGGCACCCGCATCCAAGACAGGATAGATTTTTTCATTGTCCAAATAGGAGGTCAGGATCAATATTTTTGCATCTGGCCACTCCTTTAGGATTGCGAGTGTCGCTTCAATCCCAGTCATATGGGGCATGACAATATCCATAATGATGACATCTGGTCGCTCCTTTAAGGCTAACTCAACACCCTCTTGACCATCACTGGCCTCTAAGACTTGATCAATCCCGTCTTGCATACTTAAATAACTTTTCAATCCTAATCGGACCATTTCATGATCATCTACTAGTAATAATTTCATCATCTTCTCCTTCTACTAACGGCACTTTAATATCAATAGCCACTCCCTTTTTGGGACTGGTCAAAATCTTAATCCTTCCTGCCATGTCATCTACTCGATCCTGAATATTCTTCATACCGTAACTTAGTTCACCCAAAGATTCTGGATCAAATCCCACTCCATCATCTGCTAATTTCAGATGGAGAGATTGTTCTGTTTGCAACAGATAAACATCCAAGCGCTTCGCATGGGCATGTTTCAGTGTATTGCTCACTACTTCTTGCACAATACGAAAAATATGCTCTTCAATTGTTTTAGGGAGTCTTTGAACATTGTGTTCAAAGTATACTTCTAAATTGCTCTTTTCTTGTAGTTCTCTAAAAATCACCTGGAGACCTTCTACCAAGTTTCGACCTTCTAATTCTGTCGGCCGCAAGTGTAATAAGAGAATCCGCAAATCATTTTGAGCGGTGTTTAGAATTTCTGTGACCCCCTTCAACTGTTGCCCTACTTTAGGCAGTTGAAGAACTTGATCCTGACTGGCTACACCAGACAAAATCATATTAGCTGCAAATAATTCTTGACTCACTGTATCATGGAGATCTCGGGCAATTCGCCGTCGTTCTCTTTCTACAATCTCTTCTTCATTTTGCATGACCCGATTTTCTGTTCGTTGCAAATTTTCTGTCAGGCGTTTGAGCTTACGATCCAAGCGTTGAAACTCTTCATTAATCTCTTTGTTTTCTCCGAGTTTTAGCTTCTTGCCTTCGAGCAAGTTTCTCAGGTTTTTTTGGACGGTATTCATGATTGTAAATTGAATCAATTTAATCAATAGAATCATCAAAATAGTCAGAGCAACCGTCAAACCAAAACCAATAAACAGAAAAGCACGCAGTTTGGATAAATCTTCCAATAGATAAGTCCACTGAAAGTCAAAGAGCCCAAAGATTGAATGGATAATAACAGCTAGAATTAAAACCGTATAAAGGAAGATTAAAAGATAGTCTGTTCGTTTCATCCTCTGACGACCTCCACATCTCCTACAATCCCCGCAATAACAAGCTTCACTGTTCGATGGGAACTTCGATAATTCGGTGTCTCCATGCTTACTGTCTCATTTCTCAATTTTCTAGGTTTTTGAGAGAAGAGACGCAATTCTCCATATAAGGTATTCACCTGCAAGCTCAGCTCCACATCCACCGGTAAAATAATTTTCGTATTGCCAAACATCTTTCTCATGATGATGACATTGTCATGATTCACAACAATCACTTCGTCTAAATGGATCGTATCCCGCCCCACTAAACGAGTAATCGTTAAATCACGAAAATGGCAGTTTACCTTTGAAAAATGATGCAGATCCCCAATCCAAGGCGTTTTCTCTTGTCGGATTTCTACATCTTCCTCATAATCTATCTTCACTTCTTCGTTTTCACGGTAAAAATAGGGATAAGCCACCAGCATGGCATAGACAACAGCAAACAAAAGCGCAGCAATGACATAAGGATTTAACATGACAATAAAAAACAGCAGAATGCTGGATGCCACTAAAAGAAAATTACTCCGCTGTTTTCCAATGTAATAATACAATAGGAGCAAGCACAGAACCACGATTAGGACAATACGAGATATATTTCCCGCCAAAATAGTGATTGCAGCCATGGTGAGTAACAAAGCTTCAACAAACACAAACAATTGAATCTTCCACATAATTGAACCTCTCCATTCTATTTTATCAAAATTCTAAAGGATTCGCTTCCGCCTCTAGAAGGATTCATTCCAACTCTCTCTTTACTAAAAAAACCAGACCGATCGGGTCTGGTTTTATAAGGTCATCATGTTAAGATTCTGGTTCAGTAGTAGCCGAAGGTTCCGTATTGGAATGGGATTCTACAGTTGTAGAGGTTGAACTTTCTGATGAACTACTTGAAGCTTTCGTGCTACTTGATGATTCTGTTTTCGGTTCGTATACGGTTAAGACAATGCGAGTCTTTTTAATATCGATGCTCGATTGAGCTTCTGGAGTCTGACTCACAATATGACCTGGTAAGACTTCTACTCCGTCCGGCAGATGCGATGTGGTCTTCCGTTCAATATTTGCTTCCTTCACCCCGTAAATCTGTACGAGATTAGAGACAGCAAATTCATAATTAGAACCAACATAACTTGGTAACTCAATCGAATTACTTTCCTTCGATACTTTCAGAACAACCTTGGTATTAGAAGTCAAATCATATTTTTGACCACCAGCAGGAGATTGCTCAAGCACGATTCCTGGCTCCACTTCATTGGTCTCGACTTCTTCAATCGAAATGAGCTTGCTAGAAAGCTTATAGGTGGTTTTCAGATCGTTTTCCGCATCTTCTCTAGACCTACCAGTATAGTCCGGCATGTCAAAGGTGCTTGGCCCTTTCGAGACAACCAAATCAACCTTGCTGTTTTCCTTTTTCTGAGCTCCTGCATTTGGATTGGTACGGATTACATAGCCCTCCAGCACCGAATCACTGTATTCTTCTTTTTCGTCTCCCACTTGAAGATCCTGATCTTCAATGATAGCCCGAGCTTCTGCTACCGTTTTTCCAGATACATCCGGAACTGTTTTGTTGGCTGGACTCATGTAAAGAAGAAAGGCAAAGGCAGCTAGTACCAAAGCTAGGGCGACAAACAAGACCTTGTAGCGCGTCCGCAAACGACGACGTGGTTTATTTTTTGGAGAAACTGGAGCTGTTCGATCCTCTGAAGCCACTGGTCGGTCCTCATGAACTGCAGGACGAGCTTCCGATGTTGGAAGTGGAGCCGGTTTTGGAACCACGTTCACCTTTGGTAAGGTCTTGGTATCCGCTTTTGAAGCGTCATCAAAGACTAATTTTTTCTCATTACGGCGTTCATAAGATAGACAACTTGACAAGTCGACATACATTTCAGCTACCGACTTATAGCGATCGGATAGTTTCTTTGCTGTGGCCTTAATCACCACATTTTCCAAAGCCTGCGGAACATTTTTGTTCTCTTCAATGATGGACGGAAGTGGTTTTTGGAAATGTTGCAGCGCAATGGTCACTGCACTATCCCCATCATAAGGGATATGACCCGTCAGCATTTCGTAGAAAATGATCCCCATTGCATAGATATCACTTTGAATAGAAGCCTTCGATCCTCTGGCTTGCTCTGGTGATAAATAATGAACCGAACCCAACATAGAGTTGGTCTGGGTGAGACTGGTCTCTGCAAAGGCTACTGCAATCCCAAAGTCAGAAACCTTGGCATTTCCGTCCGATGTTAAAAGGACATTTTGAGGTTTCAAATCACGGTGAATAATGCCTTGCGTGTGCGCCAAGCGCATAGCAAGAAGGATTTGCCCCATCAAGCGAACAGCTTCTTCATTTGAGAGAGGAGCATTTTCTTTGATATAGCGTTTCAAGTCCAAACCAGCGACATATTCCATCGCCAAGTATTGTTGGCCATCTTCTTCACCGATATCCGTGATCCGAACGATATTTGGATGATCCAAATCTGCCATCGCTTTGGCCTCTCGTTGGAAGCGAGCAACTGCAATTGGATCTGTTTGGTAATTGGTCCTCAGTACTTTAACTGCAACTTCTTCACCATCTAAGATTAAATCCCGAGCGAGGTAGACATCTGCCATTCCTCCACGCCCGATTTGGCGGATTATCTTATATCGTCCGGCAAAAATTTTGCCGATTTGAATCATGCCATATCCTCCTCAGCAAAGCGAATCAGTACAACTGTAATATTGTCCAAACCGCCAGCATTATTCGCAAAGCGAATCAAGGTTTTTGCCTTTTCTTCAATCGATAAATCACTGACAACGATATCACGGATTTCATCGCCAGAGATCATATTGGTTAATCCATCACTATTGATAACAATGAAATCTCCCGCTTCAACCGTAACCATACCAAAATCCGGCTGCAATTCATCTTTTTGTCCAATGGATTGGGTGATGATATTGCGTTGGGGATGATGAGCTGCCTCTTCTTCCGTAATCTGTCCTGCCTTGAGCAAGGCGTTTACTAAAGAATGGTCACTGGTCAATTGATGGTATTCCCCATTACGCACGAGTCCAATTCGGGAATCCCCTACATGCGCAAATAAGACTTGGTCATCAATAACGGCAACAGCTTCGAGAGTTGTTCCCATTCCTTTATGTTCTTCATCTTGACCAATGCGATGGATCTGCTGGTTTTCTTTTTCCAGATACTCCGCAAACCACTCTCTGACTTCGTTAATGGTGCTGATTTCAGTCGCTACCCAAGCAGCGCCGAGATCGGTAACAGCCATCTCGCTAGCAATATTACCAGCACGATGCCCCCCCATCCCGTCAGCTAGAAAAACCATGGATTTTCCCGCTTTATTTTTATATTGATTTGCATAGTCTTGGTTATTTGTCCGTCTTTGACCTACATCGGTTAAGATAGAAATTTCCATACTGTCCGTATCCTCCTGAGATTACGATATTCTTCGAAAACGACTAATAAAAAAACCGTCGCTTCCATACAATTCTGGTGTAATTAAAATACAGCCATCTTTCAGAATATCTTTTCGTTCATGATCTAATGGCACGAGTTCAAAATTTGGATGGGTTTCTAAAAACTGGTCAACCACATCAAAATTCTCTTCTCCTATAATTGTGCATGTACTATAGACTATTATACCATCTTTCCGCACACTTTGACAAACTCCATCCAATATTTCCAATTGAATCGCCTGTAGAGACGCAAAGTCAGCATTGTCTTTATTGTACTTGATATCTGGCTTACGGCGGATCAAACCAATCCCAGAACAAGGGGCGTCTACCAAGATTTTATCGAAGGCATCCGCTCCAAAAGCTTCAAACACCTTGCTGGCATCCAGTTTTTTTGTCTGGATTTTATCTGCAACTCCCAGACGTTCCGCATTTTCCTGAATTAATTGGAGCTTATGATCGTACAAGTCCAACGCTGTAACCTGCCCATCAACTAGATAAGAAGCTAGATGGGTGGTCTTGCCCCCAGGTGCTGCACAGGCATCCAAGACCTGGTCTGATGGTTGGACCTCTAAAGCCGGAGCGACCAATTGACTGGTCTCATCTTGAATGGTTAATTTCCCTTGTTTGAAGTAATCAGAGCCCGCAAAATAGCCATTCTCCTTTACGAGGGCAGTTGAAGCCAATAAAGAATCCGAAGCCTGCAATTGCTCCTTGATGTCTTCTTTTTGATCCAGATCGACAACACGAACACTGGCCTTGTTGCGAACATAGAGACTCTCAAAAATCGCAATGGCCCGTTCTTCACCATACTCGTCCATCAACTTTTTCACCAACCAAACCGGAAGAGAATAGCGGATTGAAAGTCGTTTGTTGATTCGTTTTATCTGGTCAATTGATGGAAGCTCCTCTCGTAGCATTTTCCGTAAGAGAGCATTGACATATTTTTCGCTCCCCTTTTTCCGTTGCTTAGCAAGCTCTACTGTTTCATGGACAACAGCATGGGGAGGAATCTTCTCCAGATAGACGAACTGATAGAGGCTCATCAATAAAAGATGATAGATCCAGGGATCTACCTGGTCCCGATCAGCGACAAAGTGCGATAGATACCATTCCAAGGTTAGTTTGCGTGAAACCGTCCCATAGACGATTTCGGTTACTAGACTTTTATCCACATCTGACAAGGTTGCCTTGCCCAAGGATTTTTTGAGAGCGATATTTGAAAAAGCACCGTCCTGGAAAATCTCTCCTAGAGTAGATAGGGCCACCCCTCGTGCAGTCTGCATCTTATTTACCAAATTGATCACCTACTTGCAGTTGTCGTCCTAAACCATTTAAGAAATCTCCGACAGGCATTTTGGGTTTACCGGCTGGCTGAACAAGGGTCAAAGCTAAGGCTCCCTCACCCGTCGCAACAACGATTTCATTTTTATGGAGAGCTAAAATTTCTCCTGGCTTTCCTTGACCTTCACACGGTTTTGCTTGGTAAATCTTAAAGCGTTCACCCTTCCATAAGGTATGGGCAACTGGCCAAGGATACATGCCTCGAACTTGGTTAAAGAGTTCACGGTTGGTTCGTGTCCAATCCAGGCGTTCTTCTTCTGGCTTGATATTTGGAGAGAAGGTGACTTGTTGGGGATCCTGCGGTTGGGGCTTAAGCTCTCCCGCAAGGTAAGCTGGCAGAGTTTCTAAAAGAAGATCCCGACCGACAAGAGCCAATTTCTCAAATAGGGTTCCCACATTGTCTTCCTCTAAAATAGGGATGGCGCGAGAAGAAATCATATCTCCAGCATCCATCTCTTTGACCATTTCCATGATGGTCACACCAGCTTCTTTATCCCCATTCATGATGGCATAATGAATAGGCGCTCCACCACGGTATTTTGGAAGAAGAGAAGCGTGCACGTTGACAGAAAACTTCATCGCCTCTAACAAACGACTCGGCAAAAACTGTCCAAAGGCTGCTGTGACGATCCCGTCTGCTCCCAAAGCCAATAAATCTTCTAGTTCTGGGCTTCCAGATAGTTTCTCCGGCTGATAGATTGGCAAGCCTGCTTCTAAAGCCGCTTCTTTTACTGGCGTCATTCGGATTTCTTTTTTCCGGCCAACTGCCCGATCTGGTTGGGTCACAACGGCTAGAATCTCATAGCATTCATCAGAAATCAAGCCTTTTAAGACTGTAGCTGAGAAATCAGGCGTTCCCATAAATAATATTTTTGTCATTTTTTCTCCTTCTACATAAAACTTTGCGGTTCATTGTCAATGCTGACTCGAAGATCTTGATTTTCCCGCTCTTGAGTATAGTCCAAAATCTGATTTAAAACCTGTGGTAAGTGGTCTTCAAACCGGTACTTCAACAGAATCTGGTAATGGAATAAATTATGCGTGCGAGCAATCGGTCTTGGCGTTGGTCCTAATATTTGGACTTGGTCCGATAGACCTGCTTTCAACAGATCCATCACCTGATAAGCTTTTTTAACCACGACCTCTTCTTGTTTGTGAGAGAGGGTCAAACCTACCGTGTAATAATAAGGTGGATAACCTAACTGGTGGCGCACCTTCATTTCATAGGCATAAAACCCTTCATAATCTTGGCGTTTCGCATATTCAATGGCATAATGATGAGGATTATAGGTCTGGATCAGAACCTGTCCTTCTTTATCCGCACGACCAGCCCGCCCTGCCACCTGGGTTAACAGTTGGAAAGTCCGCTCTGACGAGCGAAAATCAGGCAAATTTAGAGCTGTATCAGCATTGAGGACACCGACTAGCGTTACATTGGGGAAATCCAAGCCCTTGGCAATCATTTGGGTCCCGAGCAAAATATCCGCTTGTCCTTGACCAAACTGATCCAACAAAGCCTCGTGACTCCCTTTTTTCCGAGTAGTATCAACGTCCATCCGCAGAATACGAGCCTCTGGGAAAATTGCTTGTAGCTCATCGTAGGCCTTCTGGGTCCCCGTCCCGTAATAACGAATCGATTGACTTTGACAATTAGGGCAGACTGTTGGAATGGCCTTATGGTAATTACAATAATGGCAATCCATCGTCTTGGTATCCATGTGAAGGGTCAAGGATATATCACAATTCGGACAGGTATCTACCTGACCACACTCCCGACACATCACAAAGCTGGAATAACCCCGGCGATTGAGCATGAGAACAACTTGCTCTTTTCGCTGCAGACGTTCTGCTATCGCTTCTAGCAACTTAGGTGTATAGGTTCCGGATTCTTGCTGGCCAATATAATCTCTGAAATCAATCACTTCCACCTCTGGAATACGGGCAAGAGGATTGGCTCGTTGGGTCAATTGAAGAAAGCCATAGACACCTTTTCCTGCACGGGCTCGTGTTTCTAGACTAGGTGTCGCCGACCCCAAGACCAAAACAGCCTGGTGATACTGAGCCCGAAGTAAAGCTACTTCACGCGCATGGTAGCGAGGATTGCTATCTTGTTTATAGGTAGCCTCATGTTCTTCATCGATAATGATAGCTCCTAGGTTCTTCAGAGGAGCAAAGATGGCAGACCGCGCTCCTACGACCACTTGAGCTTCTCCGCGTTCAACACGTCTCCACTCATCGTATTTTTCACCATTGGATAGACCTGAATGAAGGATGGCCACCCGATCCCCAAAGCGAGAAATAAAGCGATCCGTCACTTGAGGCGTCAAGGAAATTTCAGGAACCAACATAATAGCTGTTTTCCCCTTTTCTAGCACCTCTTGGATGATTTGGAGATAAACCTCCGTCTTCCCACTTCCTGTCACTCCTTCTAGCAAGAAGGGTTTGGATTCCTGCCCGATTTGACGAGTTACCGCTTGAACGGCTCGTTCTTGTTCAGCATTTAAAACCAAGGCCTCTGTCGACTCTTTGTCTTTAAAGTAGGCAGCCGCACGATTGACTTCTTTTTCAAAAATAAGCAAGGCTCCCTGATCAATGAAATAGTTAACCACTGGGCGAGAGAATTCCGCCAATAAATCACTCAAAGGAGCTTCCTCTTCCTGACCTTGGACAAAGTCTCGCAAGGCCAAGCGCTTCTTAGCATTCTTGGCGATTTCCAAATTTTCAAGTAGGGGTTGATTTACTCGATACCATTTTTCTGTTTTGATATGTTTACGATCCACTGCTTGGTATTCTACTTCCAGCTCTCCCTTACGAGTCAGTCGCATCATTCGTGCTTGAGCATCAATATCCAAAGAAGAAAAGGCCAAGCTGGTCGCTGTTCCAAAAATGTCTTCTCGATCCTCTGGCGATAACAGTTCTGTCGGATGGAGAATTTTGTCATAGGAAGAATTTAAAACACTCGGTAGCATGGCTTTCAAGAGGGTGATTTTGTAGGCAAAAACCGTCTTTCGCAACTGATCTGCTAGCCAAAATTGCTCCTCTCCTAGAACCGGTTGGTAGTCTAAGACCTCCACGATACTTTTCAATTCTTGATCTTTAACTGCTAGAGTGGTCTCTTCAAGGCCAACCACAATCCCTTGAATGAGCCTATTTCCCTTTCCAAAGGGAACATGCACCCGCATTCCTTTTTCCAAGAAAGGAGAAAACTCTTCTGGTACCTGGTAACTATAGGGCTTGTCTGTTTGCATCAAGGGAACATCAACGATGACTTGTGCTAGCATGCTTCCACCTCCTTCCTGTCCTAGCGCTAAATAGCAAAAAATAAGATTGAGCGAACCCAACCTTAAATTTTTTCACCATCTTCTTTTTCTTTCGCGATTTGTTCTTTAATTTTACGCTCTTCTTCTTCTTTACGCAAGCGTTCTGCTTCGATTCGACGACGAACCGCTTCACGCTTAGCTTCTGGATCTGGGTGAATCACCACATTTCCTGATTCAATCTCTTCCAAGGCACGCAAGGTAGATTTTACTGATTGAAATTCTTGAGTAGGAGTTGCACCACTCTCTAACTCATGAGCTCGTTTGGCTTCAAGAATAACCAAAGAGTATTTTGACGGTACTTTATCCAACAATGTGTCAATAGATGGTTTTAACATCATAATCTTTTTACCTAATTCCTATTCTAATTATCGTACCACTTGAGTGGCTTTGGGAAGCATTTCTTGGTAGTGACCAATGACCCGATCAACACGGAAATGTTCTGCCTCAATCACACGTTTGACACGTTCCGCAGCCAAAGGTACTTGATCGTTGACAATGGCATAATCGTACTCACGCATGAGGGCAATTTCTTCTTTTGCTTTTTCGATCCGCTGGGCAATGACTTCAGCACTGTCTGTGCCACGTCCAACCAAACGATCTTGCAACTCATCCAAATCCGGAGGAGTCAGGAAAATGAAGACGGCATCTGGTACCTTTTTCTTGACCTGCAAAGCCCCTTGAACTTCAATTTCAAGGAAGACATCGATCCCTTTGTCGAGGGTTTCGTTCACATAGGTCAAGGGAGTCCCATAGTAATTGCCAACATATTCAGCATATTCGAGCATTTGACCTTGACGAATCAACTCCTCAAATTCTTCACGTGTCCGGAAGAAATAATCTACTCCGTCCACTTCGCCTGGACGTTGTGCACGCGTTGTCATCGATACTGAGTATTGAAATTGATTATCTGAGCTTTCAAAAATCTCACGTCTAACCGTTCCTTTCCCAACACCTGAGGGCCCTGAGAAAACGATTAATAATCCTCGATCCGCCATTTTATCTCCTTCGCTGTCTTTCTATCTAGTGTAACAAAAATAGAAAGATTTTTCAATAGATTTTTCCTAGAGGCAAGGCCCTAACCACTTCTCTACCAATGAACCATCTCATCTGTGCTATCCCATTTTTAACACGACTCACAAAAAATAGCCAACTAAGGTTGTTCCACCTTCGCTGACTATCTTTTTATATATGGCTTTTAACAAGCTCTATTTTGCATAATCAATGGCACGTAATTCACGAATAACGGTTACCTTGATGTTACCAGGGTACTCCAAGTTGGACTCAATCTTCTCACGGATATCATGAGCCAAGATGGTCAACTTATCATCCTTGACTTCTTCAGGGCTGACCATAATTCGAATTTCACGACCTGCTTGCAAGGCAAAGCTGGTCTTAACTCCCTCAAAGCCATTTGCAATTTCTTCAAGATCTTGCAGGCGTTTGATGTAGCTTTCAAGAGACTCGCTCCGGGCACCTGGACGCGCTGCACTCAAGGCATCTGCTGCTGCAACAATAACTGCGATGACACTTTCTGGTTCAACATCACCATGGTGACTAGCAATCGTATTGACAACAACTGGATGCTCTTTGTATTTACGAGCTAATTCAGTACCAATTTCTACGTGGCTGCCTTCTACCTCACGGTCGATGGCTTTACCAATATCATGAAGGAAACCAGCTCGACGAGCCAAGGTAGCATTTTCACCAAGCTCACTAGCAATAATACCAGATAACTTAGCAACCTCAATGGAGTGACGCAAGACGTTCTGTCCATAAGAAGTTCTGAATTGCAAGCGTCCCATAATCTTCATCAAATCAGGATGTAGATTTGGTGCGCCAATTTCATAGGCTGCTGCTTCACCATATTCACGAATCCGTTGGTCAATTTCCAAACGGTTCTTCTCTACCAACTCTTCAATCCGAGCTGGATGGATGCGACCATCTTTCAAGAGACTTTCCATGGTCATTCGTGCGATTTCCCGACGAATCGGATCAAATGCAGACAGGGTGACTACTTCTGGAGTGTCATCAATAATCACATCCACACCTGTCAAGCTTTCGAAGGTTCGGATATTTCGACCTTCGCGACCAATAATCCGGCCCTTCATTCCATCATCTGGTAAATGAACCGTTGAGTTGGTCTGTTCTGCCACAAAATCCCCGGCCATCCGTTGCATGGCTTGAACCAGGATATCTTTTGCAACTTTATCTGAACGTTCTTTCACTTCCACTTCTGCTTCTCGAATTCGAGTCGCAATCTCTTTGGAAAGTCGTTCTTCTGTTTGCGTTAAGATAATATCACGTGCTTCCGATTGAGTCAGAGAAGCAATTTTTTCTAATTCTTCTTCTTTCTTCTTTTCTAGCTCATGTAATTGTTCTTCACGCGCATCAATGTGTTTAGTTCTATCTGAAAGACTTTGCTCTTTTTGTTCAAGAGCTTGCTCTTTGCTCGTAAGATTGTCATCTTTGCGATCAAGATTATTCGAACGTTCCGCTAAGCGGGTTTCTAATTGTTTTAATTCTTGACGCTCTGATTTAAACTCAGCATCGACTTCTTCTCGATATTTTCTGGCTTCTTCCTTTGCCTCCAAAAGTGCTTCTTTTTTAAGTGAACTAGACTCGTGCTTAGCTTCTTTCAAAATCAAATCAGCTTCGCGCTCTGCCTGTCCACGTAAATTCGTTGCTTCTTGTTCAGCATTTAAAAGAGTAAGTTCTGCAGCCTCTTTCGATGCTTTCATCTTGACTGAGATCCCTACATATCCAATGACTAAACCAATGATTGCGGCAAAAACAATTGCAATTCCAAATTCCATGTTTTTACCCCTAATCTAATGAATAGTTGAATTAAAAAATTCTTTATTATTTTATCATATTTTTACAAAATTAACAAACAAATTTTCTAGCGAAAACTAATCTATTTCTGCTATCATTCTAATGCTTCTTTCCCTTGATTCTAACGGGAAAACACCCTAAAAACAAGCTTCTGAATCCTATTTCAACGGCTACTTGCCACTATCTTCTCTTGTGTTTTCTTCCAGCGCCAATTGTGCTATAATCAAGAAAAAAGAAATTGAGGAAGATACATGACGAAAGAAGTTATTGTGGAAAGTTTTGAACTAGACCACACTGCTGTAAAAGCCCCTTACGTCCGCCTAATCGGAGAGGAAACTGGACCAAAAGGAGATGTTATCTCAAACTATGATATCCGCTTGGTTCAACCAAATGAAGACTCTATCCCGACTGCTGGTTTACATACGATTGAGCACCTATTAGCTATGTTGATCCGTAAGCGCATTGATGGGATGATCGATTGTTCCCCATTTGGGTGTCGTACTGGATTTCATATGATTATGTGGGGTCAGCACGATCCAAAAACCATTGCACAAGTGATTAAATCTTCTTTAGAGGAAATTGCTGAAGCAACAAGCTGGGAAGACGTGCCAGGAACGACGATTGAATCTTGCGGAAACTATAAAGATCACAGCCTCTTTTCTGCCAAAGAGTGGTGCAAATTGATTCTCGAACAAGGTATTTCTGACGATCCATTCACACGCCATATCGTATAAATAACAAAAGACTTCTCTTTCAAAGAGAAGTCTTTTTTAATTCTTAATAATCCAATGCATCGGAATGGCCTTTCCCGTTTCCGACAAAGTAGCCGGTTTTAGCATTGATACTAAACAAATATGTTCCATCTGGCTTAAAGAGGTTGTAATAACCATTGCCGTTGATAATATTCACGCGTTCTAAGATGTATTGATCCCCAACGATATGACCACGTTCCCGGGCAATCTTCAGAATCTTCTCCAAAATACCAGGGTTAAAGGTCCATGCAGGATTGTTTACATCGTCAAGCGTTGCTTGGTTGTATGGCACCCGGCTCAAGTTTCGTTGAAGTGGCACACCAGTACTTTGAAGACCAAAGCCAGAATAGCCTGGGTTCACTCCGCCTGTCGTGTTGCCTTCAGTAGCTGGGGCTTGTGTAGGAGCAGGACTGGTTACCGTTCCTGAAGAAACTGCATTTCCACCTGTAGCACTGCCACCACCATCTGTCACGGGTGCTGGAGTCGCAACTTGTTGCGAGCGTCCTTGAGAAGCTGCATCCTTCAATAATTGGTTCAATTGTGTATTAGATGTTGACACATCTGAAAAGACTGCATCACTCTTTACCTGCGCCTTGGTATCGATGGCCCCATCCTTAATAACTGGGCTGGTAAACTGAGAGTTTACTGTTTGAATAGCAGAAACCTGCTTCACCAATTCATCGTATTTACTTTTGGCTGCATCGTATTCCTTGGTGTCTTTCAATTTATCTAAACTGGCTTTTAGTTTTTCCAAATTACCAAAAGAATCATTTTTCAACTTCGTCTGCGTGTCATCTGTAAAGAAAGCTGCATACTGATCGTTAAAATCCTTCAGCAAAGCCTCTGTATTCGTGCTCGTTGAGGAAGAAGAACTAGAGGACTTCTTGCTAGATGAGCTAGTAGAAGAGACGACTGTCGTTTCCCCTTTAGACTGGTTACGGATCCATTGATAAGACAACCAACTAGCCGTAGCAACTGCTGTCAGAGCTAAAACTGAAAACAGAATTGGTTTTACCCGGCTCTTTTTCGGTTCTTCAGGAATCTCAATTTCTTCATCCACATATGGTTCTGTTGGCTCTGGACCAAACTTAATTTTTGCAGGGCGTTCCCCAGGAATTGGATCTGGAATGCGAGTAGACGCGCCTTCTTTTTGACCTACTTCAGCCGGTGCTACTTCCTTCACTGGCTCTTCACTTGGAATCGGGTCCGTCGCATCCACAGTGGCTGCTTCCTCTGCCTCAGCCAACATTTCCTTCTTCATGACGATGGTATCAAACTTATGAGCTTCGATTTCGTCACGGTGCTGTTTGATGTATTTATCGAGGACATTATCTGTTTCCTTGACCCCTGCTTCGATTTCTTCAGCTTTGCGGTTTGCTTGGCCAATCGTCATCTCTTTGGCGTCCTTAAAATCAAGAACTGACTCTGCCTCTTGGCCCAACTGCTGTTTATCTTCTTTTGTCATATGTTTCCTTTCTCACTAGTCGCTTGTCGACGTACCCGCTCCCCAAAGAACTGATACAAGTCAACCTTTAAGGTTCCGTTATATAATTTTCTTTTTTTATCCGCTTGTCGCCCAAACTTCTTTTCAAAGTTTTCATCGCTGGTCAGGATAAATTTGCTCCAAGTCTTCAAGGGCTCAAAGACCTCTCCCATTTCAGCGTACAATTTTGTCACCCCTGCATCATCGGATAAGCGTTCACCATACGGTGGATTGGAGATAATGACCCCATTAATCTTATCTGAACGCAGATCTTGCACCCGCATTTGCTTAAAGGTGATGTCGCTCGCAACACCCGCTTTTTGAGCATTTTCTTTGGCAATCTCAACCATCCGCGCATCAATATCGGTTCCCATGATGTCTAGGACAAGGTCCCGATTGATTTTTTTACTAGCCTCTGTGCGAACTTCTTGAATCAGACGATTGTCGATCCAATTCCACTCTTCAAACGAGAAAGTCCGTCTCAAGCCCGGTGCTATCTGGCGAGCCATCATCGCTGCTTCGATACAGAAGGTTCCTGATCCACAAGTCGGATCAACCAAGGGCTTGTCTGGGTACCAATTGGAAAGTTGAAGAATGGCTGCCGCCATATTTTCCTTAATAGGAGCTCCCCCTTTTTCCGTCCGATAACCACGTTTGAAGAGGCTACTACCAGTCGTGTCAATCAGGACAGTAGCTTGGTCTTTAAGGATCGATACTTCGATCTTGAACTCTGCTCCATTTTCTATTAGAGGAACACCTTCTGGTCGGGCATAGTGTTTTTGCAACTTTTTGACAACTGCCTTTTTCGAAATCGCTTGTACACTCGGTTCGTTATGCAGTTTGGATTTGACACATTTTGCTTTGGAGATAGGGAAACGCGCTCCTAAAGGGAGGTATTGGTCCCAATCCAAGGCAAAAACTCCTTGAAAGAGTTCTTCAAAGGTACGGGCAGGAAAGGATCCTACGACGATCTTGATTCGGTCTGCAGCCCGCAACCAAAGATTGGTTTCGATGATTGCACGAACATCGCCTTTGAAACGGACTCGTCCATTTTCCACTTGGCAATCGTAGCCGAGCTCTCGTAATTCACGCCCAACCACTGCTTCTAATCCAGCAGCAGCTGTCGCAATTAATTCAAATTGTTTTTTCATTTGTTCCTCATTGTTTAAAAAAGGAGGTTGAGATTTCTCTCCCCCTCACCACCTATATGCAATTTTCTATAAGCCATGTTTTGTTCCAGAAATGACTAGGTACCATTTCCTTCGATAATCATCTGTCTACTGTTTCCAGTCAGAATGCTATGTTCGTTTCCATGCATCCCATGCCCCGACCAAAGTTTGGGTTGCTAGCTTGAGGGGTTTACCGCGTTCCACTTTTTAGGTTTCCCTAAAAACTACGTCACTGTGGCACTTTCAGAGCTAGTAGAACTTATCCTAAGACTTAGCCCGTTCGCTCGCCGTAACTTGAAGATCAAGTCCCTAGGCTTATGGATTCACCTAGCACAAACACTACAGGCATCACAGCCTGTGCTAGCATGGACTTTCCTCATGAGAGAAAGCTCTCACGCGATTATCCAAAAATTGCACGATTCATCTTTTATGTCTTAAAAATCACGATCTACGACTTGTTTCCCGAAGACTTCTTTTTCAAGACGATTTAAGCGTTTCAAAATATCGAAGTTTGTCGTAGTAGTGACCTGAGGAAACTCATGCTTTGGAGCAGATTCAGGAACTGATGGACTCGGAGTTGCTTGGCTCGTTTTCTTCGCTAATTCTTCACGGAGCCGAGCATTTTCTTCTTTCAATTCCTTCACTAAGGCAGCATAGGTTTCATAGTCTTTGATGACATCATCCAAAAACTCATTTACCTCAACTTTACTAAATCCACGAACTTCTTTTTTGAAATCTTGATCAAAAATATCTTTCGCAGTAAAAATAATACTTGCCATCATTCTCTCCGTTCTAGTTAATCATAATCATTATATAAAAAATGAGGAGCAAAAATCAAGGTAAATCACTTATTTTTCGTAAATTTTTTCCGCTACTTCATTTAAGTCATCAAAGTTTAATCTTTTGACATGATACTGATCCATTTCTAGCATCATTTTGTAAAGATATTTGAGATTTGTTTCGTGTTCTGGATCGTAAAATAAATAAGCGCCATCTGTATTTTCTAACAAAAATGTATTGTATTCTTTAAATTGGCCTGGCTGGCTATAAGAGGGATAGGCATACTTGACAAAATCAACCTGCTTAAAGCGACTAAGGAGTTCTTGGTTGGCCTCATTCCAGTTCTCTCCTTGGTTTTCAAACATAAAAATCGTGGCCAACTGTATCTCGTATTCTTTTCTTAATTCCTGGGCAACCTCCAAGGCCCAGGCTTCAAAACCTAGATTACCCGTAAAAATCAGCCACTTGACCCCCTCTTCCAAAAAACGGACTAAATCCCTGCGAATCGCCTCTTTAATAATGGGAAGTCTAGGGTCCTTTGTTGTCAGAATTCCCAATTCAAATGCCTTGTATCCTGTAATCAGTAAACTATTCATTATTTCCCCTCCCTTCTTCATTTTGTGATATAATAGAGTGATGTAATTGTACCAATAAGGAGAATTATGGTCAACTATCCTCACAAACTTAGCAAGAAATCTTCTTCGCCCATCCAGAGGAAGCAAAGTGTAAACTTTGCCAATCGGGGGATGACATTTGAAAAAATGATCAATGAGAGCAATCAGTACTACCTTTCTAGAGGGCTAGCGGTGATTCATAAAAAGCCGACACCCATCCAGATTGTAAAGGTGGACTATCCTCATCGCAGTCGGGCAAAGATTGTGGAAGCTTATTTTCGCCAGGCGTCTACCACAGACTATTCTGGTGTTTATAAAGGACACTACATTGATTTTGAAGCAAAAGAGACCCAGCAGAAACAATCCATGCCGATGAAGAACTTTCATCAGCACCAGATTGATCACATGGCTGCGGTCGTCCAACAGGGAGGAATTTGTTTTGTGCTCTTGCATTTTGCAAAGCTCAATGAGACTTATCTACTGCCCGCTCCTTCCTTAATAGACTTTTACAACATCGATCACGGCAGTAAATCTATGCCATTGACCTATATACAGGAAAATGGTTATCGTATCGAGACAGATTGCCTTCCAAGCGTCCCTTATCTCGATATTATCGAACAGAATCTACTAGGCGGTAATTAAATGAACAAACAAACAGTTATCCAGTGGTTAAAATATGCAGCGATTGCGGCTATTTCCTTATTTTTCCTTTTACTTATTCTGGGTGGATTGATATTTGGATACTATGCCTCAAAAGCACCGACTCTTTCTGAGAAAGACCTCATCGCAACGACTTCCAGTAAAATCTATGACAATCAAAACAATCTGATTGCCGACTTGGGTGCTGAAAAACGAATCAACGTAAAAACAAATGAAATCCCAACCGACTTGGTCAATGCGATTGTGGCGATTGAAGACCACCGCTTTTTCAACCACAGAGGGGTCGACTTTATTCGTATTGGAGGAGCCTTCTTCAGTAACCTCCGAGGAGGTCGCCAAGGGGGATCCACTCTTACACAGCAATTGATCAAGCTCACTTACTTCTCTACTTCTTCGTCCGACCAAACCCTATCTCGGAAAATCCAAGAAGCTTGGCTTGCGACACAATTAGAACAAAAAGCCACTAAACAAGAGATTTTGACCTACTACATCAACAAAGTCTACATGTCTAACGGAAACTACGGAATGCAAACAGCTGCTCGTAGCTACTATGCAAAAGACTTGAAGGACCTTTCTCTGCCACAAGTGGCCCTATTAGCCGGGATGCCTCAAGCCCCCAACCAATACGACCCTTATACCAATCCGGAAGCTGCACTCCAACGCCGTAATCTTGTTCTCAAAGAAATGTTGGACATGAAGTCCATTACAAACGAACAGTACGAAAGTGCCGTCAATACACCTGTTACAGATGGCTTACAAAGTCTGACAGGCTCAAGCAACTATCCTGCTTATATGGATAACTACCTTAAAGAAGTCATCCAACAAGTCGAAGAAGAGACAGGCTACAATGTCTTGACAACTGGTATGGATGTCTACACCAACGTCGATACCGCAGCTCAAAAACGTCTGTGGGATATTTACAACTCTGACGAATATGTCAATTATCCAGATAATGAGTTGCAAGTTGCTTCTACTATCATCGACGTGACAAACGGAAAAGTCATTGCTCAGTTGGGATCCCGTCATCAATCATCTAATGTATCCTTCGGTACCAACCAAGCTGTCGAAACAAACCGAGATTGGGGTTCTACAATGAAACCTATCTCAGACTATGCTCCCGCGATTGAACATGAAGAATATAGCTCCACTGGAGTAACCATTCCTGATACACCTTACAACTTCCCTGGTACAAATACGCAGTTTTATAACTGGGATAGACAATACTATGGCAATATCAGCATGGTCTATGCTCTCCAACAATCCCGTAACGTTCCTGCGGTCCGGGCCCTTGAAAAAGTTGGTTTGAAGAAGGCTCAGAAATTCTTGAGCAGCATCGGAATCGATTATCCAGAAATGGTATATGCAAATGCCATCTCAAGTAATACCAGCGACTCTAGCAACAAATACGGGGCTAGCAGTGAGAAAATGGCCGCTGCTTATGCAACCTTCGCAAATGGCGGTACCTATTACAAGCCACAATATGTGAATCGGGTTGTCTTTAGCGATGGTACAACGAAGAACTTCGATACCTCTGGAACACGAGTGATGAAAGAAGCCACAGCTTACATGATGACAGATATGTTGAAATCAGTTATCACAGCTGGTACAGGATACAATGCAAATATCTCTGGTCTTTATCACGCTGGTAAAACAGGTACCTCTAACTATGCCGACAACGAATTAAAAAAACTGACCAAAGACTACAATTACTCAAGTATTGTGACACCTGATGAATTGTTTGTGGGTTACACCACGCAATATTCTATGGCTGTATGGACAGGATATACCAATCGCTTGACTCCAGTCCTTGATGATGGAACCAAAGTCGCGACGGATGTCTACAAACAAATGATGCTGTATTTGTATGAGCAATACGGATCAGGTAGCGAAGACTGGACCCAACCAAGTGGCGTATACCGTAGCGGTTCCTACCTCTATCTCAATAATGGTAAGAACAACTACAATTACTACTATTATGAGCCAAGCTATACAGTTGAAGAAACGAGCGAATCAACAGAAGAAAGCTCAAGTTCATCTAGCTCAGAAGAGAATTCTGAACACACAGAATCATCTTCTAAAGAGAATGAGCATAATCACTAATTAGACCACACTATATTAATAAAGAGGCTGGGACAAAAGTCCTAGCCTCTCAATTGTCTTTGGATTATCGAGCAAGACGCAGTGGCTGAGTGGGCTCTACTACGCTGATTTCATCAGCTTTTACAGCCCTACTCAACTGTGCGGAGGTGGGACGACGAAATCGAATTCTAACGAATTACCGATTTCTGTCCCACTCTCTTTTTATGTATATTATTTAGAAGCCAAGGCACCCATCGGATCCCATGGAGCCAAGACGATTGGCTCTGCCTCATAGGCAGCCAATTCTTCCGCCGTCAACAGTTCCTTGCGGATGACGATTTGGTAGGTGTATTCGTCCATCCAGGCATCGGAAGCTACAAAGTATCCATCTGTTCCGACTTTGTCTCCCCAAGAATTCTCAACTTTCCATTTGAGAGGGCGTCCAGCTTCGTCCAGGTCCACACCAGTCAAGACCATAGCATGGGTCATGAGACTTTCTGCATAATCCAAACGCCCTGCCTTATCTTGAGTCAGCTGGATATCCATTCCCGCTTCAAAGTCATAGACATCTGTTGCCAGGATTCCAGCTTTCCGGTTGCTGACTTGGCCGACATCCGATCCAAACCAAACAGTTTCCCCAGCTTTCATTTGGGAAATGGCCAATTCTTTCAAGCGCTCCATCGGAACGTTGAGGTAGCGGACTTCCCGGCTACCGACCACATTCCCCAGCATCTCAACTGTGTAGGACTGGCCATAAGGCTTGTCTGCCGTTGGCGCATTGATAACAGAAACGTAGTCCTCCAACTGAAGATCCACATATTTTTTGTAAAAACTTTGAGGTGTCAAGCCAGACTCTGTGTGGAAGTTATTGTCCTTATCGCGATAAGAGAAACTAAATGTACGAGGGGGCAAGCCCAGTGACATAGCTAAGAAATTAAAGATTTCTTGGAGGAGCTCTTCTTTCTTGCTTTGAACCGTTGCTTGATTTGCTCCAGTCGCAAGCAATTCGCGCAGGATCTGCGCATCTTGACGCAACAATTTGTTTAAGTAGGTATTGAGCTCCCGGCTATTGCTAGATGAGATAGATTCTGGATAGACAGACTTGGGTACGACCCCATATTTTTCAAAAAGGGAAACGACCATATCCCATTGACCACCATCTTGTTGAGGGGTTTGAAGGAGGAAGGCCACTTTGCGGCTGGTCAAGTCCTGGTCCGCTGTCGCAATGATTTGTTCCAAGAACCAGTTGGATTTTTCGTACTTGTCCCAGAAGAAGGTATGAGCTTGAGACAACTCAAAATCCTCTAATTGGAAGCTGGCAATCATTTTATGACGGAAGGTATTCAGAGCCGCAAACATCCAGCAACGACCAGAAGCTTTCTGGTCCGTCACCTTGTCCTTGGTTAAATCAAGAGAAAAGACGGGTGTGTTTTCAATTGCACTTTTGCGTGTCTCTAAAGCTGCATGAATCCCATTGTGGGTGATGGCATTTTCGAGAGCCGCAAATTTCACATTTGCTTGGTAATTCGCATAGAGTTGATCTGTAAATTCTTGTGTTAATTCTGACATATGATTCTCCTTTGTAAAGCTACTTACCATTATAGACCATTGGCTAAAATCTTCAAGTAAAAATTGTTTTAAAGGTCAGAAGAATGGATCGTGTAGATGATTTGATCTCCAACATAGCCTTTTCTGACAACAGCATTTGGGAGAGTAGCTAGATATTGCATCCCAGCTTTTTCCATAACCCTTCCCGAAGCAGGGTTCAAACTGACATACTTGGCTTGAACTTCCTTGAATCCCACCTCTACCAACAAAAAGTGTAAAACAGCCTGGAGGGCTTCTGTCATCAGACCTTGACCCCAGAAGTTCTTCCCTAGAATATAGCCGACTTCACACAGTTCTTTTTGTGGATACTGAGAAACGACACTGATATCACCTATCACCTGTGCGGGATCATCTTTCTTGCAAATCGCCCATTTGTAGGTGTTTTCCTCTTGGTACTGACGGAGCCACCTTTCGATCGAAGCCCGAGTCACTTTAGGATTTGGATGAGGATCCCAAGTCACATATTTAAGATTATCTGTATCAGATGCCCAATTTTCAAACATTGCCTTTGCATCCTCTACAACAAAGCATCTTAGTAATAAACGCTTGGTCTTCAGTTCAATAGTACCTAATTTTCTCATTCTCTTTCCTCCTATCCTGTTTTAAAAAAGTCGGCTCAACCGACTTTTCTTTCCTATGAACGCCAGAAGGTGTCAAATACCGTAATCGGTAGATGACGTTTGTGTTGGCCTTTGTGCCACCAGTTTTCAATGGTTGCTTGAGCTTCCGGGCTAACTGATTTCCCTTCTAGGTAGTCATCAATTTCTGCATAGGTCACCCCAAGAGCTACTTCGTCAGCGATACCTGGCTTCTCCTCTTCCAAATCCGCAATCGGTACCTTCTCATACAAGGCTGGATCAGCTCCCAGTGCCTGAAGCAACTGCTTGCCTTGGCGCTTGTTAAGGCGGTAGAGAGGCAGAATATCGGCTCCACCGTCTCCAAACTTGGTAAAGAATCCAGTGATGTTTTCGGCTGCATGGTCCGTCCCAATGACGGCTCCCCTATAGGCACCCGCTAAAGCATACTGAGCAATCATCCGGCTCCGTGCCTTGATATTGCCCTTGTTAAAGTCTGAGACATCCGTTCCTGTCGCTTCGACAGCACGCTCCATGGCATCGACCGATTCCTTGATGTTCACGACTAGGCTGACGTCTGGCTGGATGAAGGCCAAGGCCTTTTGGGCATCTGCTTCATCCGCTTGGACACCGTAGGGCAAGCGGACAGCAACAAACTGATAACTAGCATCTCCAGTCTCTGCCCGCATTTCCTCCATGGCTAATTGAGCCAAGCGACCTGCTAGGGTCGAGTCCTGTCCTCCCGAAATTCCTAAGACAAAGGTCTTTAGAAAAGGATGTTTTTGCAGGTAGTCCTTCAAAAAATCAATCGACCGGCGAATCTCTTCTTGAGGATCAATGACTGGCTTGACCCCTAATTGGGCAATAATGTCTTCTTGTAGGCTCATTCTTCTTCACCTCCCAAGGCTTTCTGACGCATCTGATCGATGAGGTCCATCTTATCTTGCCATACATCCTTGGCCAAGTCCACTGGGTAATGTTGTGGATTGAGGACACGTTTGTATTCGTCCCAGAGTTTGTCGAATTCCTTCCGAGCATAGGCTTGGATATCCATCAAAGCTGGCAATTCATAGACTTGTTTTCCATCTTTAAAAATGTCAACCAAGAGTGGGATGGCATCAAAATCACGAACCGTCTTCTTGATATAGGTATAGGTCGGATGGAACATCTTAATTTCTGTCAGTTCATTGACATCTACTCCATCGTAAGTGATGTAATCCCCTTCAGATTTGCCTTTTTCCCGACTGGTAATACGCCAAACTTGCTTCTTCCCTGGGGTTGAAACTTTTTCAGCATTGTTAGACAGCTTGATGGTATTTCGCATTTGACCATTTTCGTCTTCGATAGCAACAATCTTATAGACTGCTCCGAGGGCTGGTTGGTCATAGGCTGTGATCAACTTGGTTCCGACACCCCAGACATCAATCTTAGCCTTTTGCATCTTCAAGTTGAGGATGGTGTTCTCATCCAAATCATTTGAAGCATAGATCTTCGCTTCTGTGAAACCAGCTTCATCCAACTGCTGGCGAACCTTTTTCGAGATGTAGGCAATATCTCCAGAGTCAATCCGCACTCCTAGGAAGTTGATACGATCGCCCATCTCACGCGCCACCTGAATCGCAGCTGGAACTCCGATGCGTAACGTATCATAGGTATCCACCAGGAAGACACAGTTGCGATGGGTCTCAGCATATGCCTTGAAGGCTTTATAATCATCGCCATAGACCTGCACCAAGGCATGGGCATGGGTCCCAAGGACAGGGATGTCAAAGAGTTTTCCTGCACGTACGTTACTGGTCCCGTTAGCGCCCCCAATAACGGCTGCACGGGTTCCCCAAATAGCTGCATCCATTTCTTGTGCTCTACGAGTCCCGAACTCCATCAAAGGTTCGTCTTCGATCACAGCCTTAATCCGAGCGGCTTTTGTGGCAATCAAGGTTTGGAAATTGACAATATTGAGGAGGGCCGTTTCGACCAACTGACACTGGGCAAGCGGTCCTTCTACTTGGACAATCGGCTCATTGGCAAAGACTAGGTCCCCTTCTTTGGCAGAACGAACAGTCAATTCCATTTTAAAATTTTTCAAGTAATCCAGGAAGGCTCCTTCGTAGCCCAAGGATTCTAAGTAGGCAATATCCGACTCTGAAAAACGTAGATTCTTCAAATAGTTGACAATGCGCTCAAGACCTGCAAAGACGGCATAGCCATTTTTAAAGGGTTGCTGGCGGAAATAGGCTTCGAAGACCGCCTTTTTATTGTGGATGCCTTGCTCAAAGTAAACCTGCATCATATTGATTTGGTACAAATCAGTATGGAGAGTTAAACTATCATCTGGGTACATGTTTGATCCCTCTTCTTTTTTCTTACGTCATGGCACCAGTCACGCTCTGTCAACTGGCACAGTCCAAAATAATTTTAAACACATTATAGCACATTTTAAGCAGGACCACATGACTTTAATCCGGGCTGAGCCTCATTTTTTATCGTAAAAAAGAAGGGATCTTCGCCTCTTTCCATCAGACGAACATCCCTTTCTTCTCTCTTATTCTTCGTGTTCAGTAATATATTTATAAGCTTCTTGACCGGCGACAGCGCCATCCCCAACAGCTGTAGTGACCTGACGAAGATCTTTTTGGCGGACATCTCCAACCGCAAAGACACCCGGCACGGAGGTCTTCATGTGATCATCCGTGATCACCCAACCTTGGTCGTCTAGAATACCGAGGTCTTTGGCAAAGTCACTAACAGGATCCAAGCCCACATAGATAAAGACACCACCAGCTGCTTGCTCGCGAACCTCACCTGTTTGAACATCTTTTAAGACCAGACTGGTCACACGGTTGTCCCCTTTGATCTCTTCAACCACTGTATTCCAAGCAAAGTGAATCTTTTCATTGGCAAAAGCTCGGTCTTGAAGAACTTTTTGGGCACGTAGGGCATCGCGTCGATGAACAATGGTAACAGACTTAGCAAACTGCGTCAGGAAAATTGCCTCTTCAACCGCAGAATCTCCTCCACCAACAACCATGAGGTCTTCATCCCGGAAGAAGGCACCATCACAGACAGCGCAATAAGAAACCCCACGACTATTTAATTCTTCTTCACCCGGAACTCCCAACAAGCGATGGTTGGAACCTGTCGCAATAATAACGGTCTTGGCTTGCAAGAGGCCATCATCTGTCGTAATTTCCTTGTAACTTCCTTGATCAACAATATTTTCGGCTCTACCGAACAAGTGTTCCACACCTAGGGCTTCTAGTGGCTCAAACATTTTTTCAGCCAATTCAGGTCCACTGATATTGGCATAGCCTGGATAATTCTCGATATCGGACGTATTGTTCATCTGTCCGCCAGGAATTCCAGCTTCTAACAAGGCAACCTTTAGATTGCTACGGGCTGCATACAGGGCTGCAGTCATACCCGCAGGTCCTGCACCGATAATCAGTGTATCATACATAAGCTTCTCCTTTAGTTGTAACTATCTTGATTCCAACTCCAATTGAACCATTTTGCAATTATCTTGCTCGAAGAATAAACAGAACTCCAATGACTGCAAAGGTAAGGACTGGAATTGTCATAATATCAATTAATAAAATATCATAGAGGTGTAACTGGCGTTCCTTAGCTGTTTTATCCGTCTTACGAGCCGCTCGCAAGCCTATCCAAATAGCTGAGGCAACCAACACCCCAATTGAAGTGATGATTAGGCTCTCGATATAGAGAGATAGCAATTGGTTTAACATAAGATCTCCTTAGTATCCAAGATTGGAATGAGGGGACGAGATGCCGATTCGTTTCGTTCACCATTGGATAAACTTGAAACACCTATTTATGCGGAAAAAATGGACTACTAATAATCATTTTCTCCTGAGGCACCTACTCAAAGAAAAATCCGAGTCTGAAACATCGCGTTCCAGACTCGAGCTCTTATATATTATATCAAACAAATGTTCGTTTGTAACTAGCAAAGAATTCTTTTGTCCGCTCTTCTTTAGGAGCTTTCATAATCTCTTCTGGAGTGCCAGATTCAATAATTTTCCCCTTGTCGAGGAACAAGACCTTATCTGCCACCTGGGAAACAAAGCTCATATCATGGCTGACCAGAATCATGGTTTGACCTGCCTGAGCTGCTGCTGCGATGGCTTTTTCTACCTCTCCGACCAATTCCGGATCGAGGGCTGAAGTTGGCTCATCCAATAAGAGGACTTCTGGCTTCATGGCTAGGGCACGTGCCAAGGCCACCCGCTGTTTCTGCCCTCCTGACAAATGACGAGGGTAATGGGTTTCGCGGTCCGACAGACCGACTTTTGCGAGTTCTTCTTTGGCAATCTTGGTCGCTTCCTGGTCGGATAAGCCTTTGACGACGATTAGTCCTTCCTTGACGTTGTCCAAGGCTGTCTTGCGGCTGAAAAGATTAAACTGTTGAAAGACCATGGCTAGCTTTCTTCGAAGGGTCAGGATCTCGTCCTTACTAATGTTTTCAAAGTCTACCTTTTCCCCATTGATCTCAATACTGCCACTATCTGGGGCTTCCAAATAGTTCAAGCTTCTCAAGAAGGTTGATTTCCCAGCTCCAGAAGAACCGATCAAGGCAACAACTTCCCCTTTTTGAACTTCCAAATCGAGATGGTCTAGTACCACTTGACCGGAAAAAGATTTTGATAATTGTGAAATCCGAATCATGCTGCTCGTTCCTCCTCTTGCAAGGTTTGGGTAACAACTTTTGGATCTTTGATAGCGAGTACCTGTTCGATCCAACGTCCCAATTGTTCAATCAAAATATTAATGGCCCAGTAGATCAATGAAACAGAGATAAAGCGCTCGAAGTAACGACTGTCATTCCCCGACATAATCTTGGCTTGGGCAAAGATTTCCAAAACACCTGCATAAAAGGCCAGAGAAGTCCCCTTGGTCAAACCAATCAAAGAGTTGATCAAGGTCGGAGTCGCAACCACTGCTGCATTTGGAATAATAATCCGACGATAAACTTGGGCATTGGTCATCCCGAGACTCTTCGCTGCTTCGATTTCACCCGCATCAACAGATAGAATCGCTGCCCGAATAGTCTCACTGGCATAGGCTGCCTCATTGAAGGCAAAGGCCACAATGACAAATAAATGGGCTGGCACATCGTTGATATTAAAGGTTGTTCCATATTGTTGGTTAATGGCCTTCAATAGGAGCGGGATTCCATAGTAGGTCAGCATCAACTGGACCAAAATTGGTGTCCCTCTTAAAAAACTCACAAACAAGGCTTGGATCGGGTAAAGGATTTTTACCCGATTGATTTTGACAATGGCAAACAATAGAGCTAGCAATAAACCAAAAAAGGCTCCTGCCAAGGTTAACAAAATCGTATTTGGAAGCTCTTTTAAAATTCCGGGAATAGCTTCAAAAACGACGCGTAGGTTAAAGATTTCTCCTTCTGGTATCCATTTTAAAAACTCTTCATACCAGCCAGATGCCAGATAAGTAGTTGTAAACATCTTCGTTACTTCCTCCCTCGATAATGAATCATTCTATCATATTTACAGTTAAAATGCTGAGTTTTGCTACTGATCGTTCGTAAATCATGCTTCAGGTCTGATGTGATAACAAGCAAGCATCTCCCGCAAAAGCAAAAAAATAGACTATCTATAGATAGTCTATCACAAAATAAATCAGCGACCAAATAGTTAATTTTTATGGAAATCTTTAATTTTCTTTATCACTAAAAGGTTTGGCGTTTCGCCTTTCTTTCTGCCCGACCGCGAGCACGATTCTCAGCTCGCTTGGCTTTCCGACGTTTCTCGTCCACAGCCCATTTGATTTTTTTCTTATAGCCTGGTTTGATTTTTTTCTTTTTCTTCTTGACCAAGCCGATCATCTCAATGTCGAGTTTTTCTTGGCGTTTTTCACGATTAGCCCGGCGATCCCGGTCGTAGGTATCTTCGATAGCTCCAGCCTTCAAGACCTTAGGGACAAACTGGATGCCCAATTTTTCAAGCTCCCGAATGTCTGAGTCATCACTCGGTTGATAGAGGGTGATAGCTGTACCAGGAAGACCATTCCGACCAGTCCGGCCAACGCGGTGAACAAAGAAGGATAAGTCCTGTGGAATGGCATCGTTAATGACATGACTGACCCCTTCAATATCAATCCCACGCGCTGCCAAGTCCGTTGCCACGATATATTCAAAATCCAGGTTTTTGACTTGGTTCATGATTCGCTTGCGCTCCCGTGGAGGAACCCCCCCATGGATTTTAGCGACCTTGAGCCCCTTCTCTACTAGAAAAGCATGCAAATCGTCCGCTCTGTCCTTGGTATTTACAAAAATCATAGCCAGATAAGGTTGAAGAGCCTGCGTCAGTTGATAAATCTGCTCGTTTTTGTCGCGCCCTTTTGTCGATACCAACCAGTTATCAATGGTGTCCGAGATCACCGTTTTGGTTTTGATCTGCTCCATGACAGGGTTAGACAAATATTTCTTCAAGAAGGGTTGTAACTTTTGCGGAATCGTAGCAGAGAAGACCAAAAACTGAAGCTTCTTTGGAAGACTGGATGCAATCTTGTCTACCGTCGTCAAAAAGCCCATATCGAGAGTCATATCCGCCTCATCAACCACAAAAGTGTGAGCCTTATGAATAGCCAAGTCTCCAGAAGCGACCAAATCATAGATCCGTCCAGGTGTCCCAATGACAATATGGGGTTGGGCTACTTGGAGCTTATCGATTTGACGAGCCTTATCAGTTCCCCCAACGTAGTTGGCAATCCGAATTTCTTTTTCACAGTGGCCAGCAATCTGACGAGCCGCTTGGTAAATCTGTGTAGCCAATTCCCGACTCGGTGCTGTGATGACCACTTCAACATGGCTACTATCTTCGTTCAAGGTTTGAAAAATAGGCAAGAGGAAGGTATGGGTCTTTCCAGTTCCTGTTTTAGATTCACCAACCAAATCTCGACCTACTAAAACAATCGGGATGAGTTTTTCTTGAACTTCTGTTGCTTCGATAAAATTAATCTCTTTTAAGGCCTCATGAATATAGTCCTTAAACTTAAAATCTGTAAATTTCATTCTCTTATCCTTTCATCATCTCTACTATTATATCAGAAAAGTCTTCTTCCCGCTCTTCTTTTGGACAGCAATTCCTAGCAAGCGAAAAAGGTTGAGATAGCATCCCAACCTATTATTTTTAATGACTTACGAATTGGTTAAAAAGTAGATCAAGAGGGTCAAGGCACTCATTCCTGCACCGACGCTCCAAAGAAAGGCATCGACCTTCCACTCAGACCATTTTGGACCATTACCAGACAGACCCCCCAATTCTAAATGGTGATGGAAAGGCGTCATGCGAAAGATCCGGCGTCCTTCCCCTGTCCGTTTTTTCGTCCATTTGAAGTACGACACTTGGAGCATAACTGAGCTAGTCTCAAAGACGTAGACAATTCCAATCAAGAGCAAGGTCCACTCTACGTGGAGAGCCATGGATAGAGTCGCAAGCATCCCACCTAGGGCCAAGCTTCCAACATCGCCCATGAAAATCTTGGCTGGCTTGTGGTTGTAGACGAAGAAACCTAATAGAGCTCCAATCATACTGATAGTCACAAAGAGGATATCGATTCGTCTTTGCCAAATAGCGATGATGGAATAAGCGATTAAACTGATGGTCACCGAAATACTAGCCAAACCATCAATCCCGTCCGTCAAGTTGACTGCGTTTGAAAAACCAACCAACCAGAACAAGGCAAAGACAATGTAGAAATGTCCCAAATAGACATCCCAACCAAAGACATTGAGAAGGCTACCGCCTCCATGGCGTTCAGAGAAGAGATAGAAAATAATCCCTCCCAACAATTGCAGGGCTAATTTTTGCTTGGGATTTAACCCTTCATTGATCTTACGAAAGACCTTCAAGAAGTCATCCAAGAAACCGACGATTCCATACAAGACCAAAATAAAGAGGATCAATTGAACAGGACGCGTAAAGTTCCCAGTTAGGAAGCTAAAGACAAGGGTGACAAAGACTGAAGTGATCAAGAAGACCACTCCCCCCATAGTAGGAGTGCCTGCTTTGGCTTTGTGTTGCTTCACATCTTCGTGCATTTGTTGGCCCGAAATATGGGCCCGTTGATAGAAACGGATAAAGGCAGGAATGCCAATAACCGTTAGAATAAATGATACTACTAGGGTAGCAAGTAACATATCAATCTCCTAATGTAATTGTTATTTTCTTCGTCTTCTTTAAAGCAGTTTTTACTTTGACGTTTTGTTTGCTCACACGAGAACCTTCCCCTTTATAGGTGATCTCAATGCCCGTCCATTCCGCAAATTTATCAACATTTTCCTTGGTCCAGCCATACATATCCGGAACTGAATCCAAGTCATCTGTTAATAATAACACTTGCTCATTTGCTTTTAATTTCGTTCCTGCTGATACAGACATCTTTTTAATATTCTTTCCAGTTCCTAGGACGACCGGCTGGATCAGATTGCGACGCAGTTCATCTGCGAAGCCACCTGGGCTGATGGTCTGCTTCAAGTTCAATTCTTTCGACAAGGATTCTGCCGACGGCATCTTATAGGTGTCCTCTTTCGTGACCCCATCCAAGGCTTTGGTTTCAGTTACCAGATTCAACTCATCCTTCAAAGCAACCGCATCTTCCAAGACTGGATTGACCAGTTCTTGCCAGCTCTTTGGACTAAAGCTGACTTCAGGCTGTTGAACTGTCACATACATAATAAAATCTGGGTCTTCAGCAGGTGTCATGACAACAATCGAGTTGATATTATCATTTTCGCCTTCCAAGTAGCCATTAGCTGTCGCAATTTGGGCTGTCCCTGATTTAACAGCAACATTTTGTCCAGCTACTTGGATAATAGGACCATCCGATGAATAGAGGGTACCAAATTGAGGATCAGTCCCTACCGTAATCATGTAATTACGGGTCTGTTGGGCAGCCGAAGCGGATACTGGATTGCCGACAATCTCTCTTTGTGATTTACGAGCAGTTTCATGCTTGCCGTCGTAGATTGCACTGATAAATTTAGGCTCCAACATTTCCCCATCGTTGGCAATAGCAGAAAATGCTCGCAACATCTGCGTTTGGGTCACAGAAATCCCTTGACCAAAGGAAGACATGGCTTGAGTAACATAGTTATCACCTGGCAAGCCTCCAAAACCTTCGTCTCCCATTCCAAAACGCGTAGGAAGTCCGAACTTAAAGAGGGTGAGGTAATTCATCCAGACATTATTGCCCATCTTCTGTTCAAGCTTGGTCATCCCAATGTTACTTGAATAGGCGAAACCTTGGGCAATATTCATATAGCGACCTTCTGTCAAGCCCATATTGATTTCCCAGTCTTTGATGGTCGCATCTTTCACTTGCAACTCGTTGTTATAATAGCCCTCGTTATAGGCTGGGAAAGTCCCATGATCAATCGCCGCGGCCAAAGTCATGACCTTCATAGTCGAACCTGGTTCGTATTGATCCTGGTAAAGAATCGTGTTCCAGGTTCTCAGATTCTTAATATCCAAGCCTTCTTTGGTATCTGCATTATAGGTTGGACGTTGTGTCGTTGCAAGAATTTCCCCCGTTTTGGCACTCACTAGGGTCGCACTGACATATTTACCTTTTACCTTTTCTTGGAAAACATCCATTCGGGTTTCGAGATAGGTTTGAAGTTCCGCAGAAAGGGTTGTATACACATCCTTTCCATCTTCTGTCTTCACGGCAACCTTATCTGATCCCGGCACAATATTTCCGTTGCGATCCTTTTCGTAGGTCACAACGCCATCCTGACCACCCAGAATGCGATCCAAAGACTTTTCGATTCCCGTTGTTCCCTGTAAGGTTTTATTGCCTTCTTTATCCTCTATCAATTGAGCTTGACCGATAAATTGAGAGGCAAAGGTCCCATTTTTATAACTCCGGTTTGGACTCGTCGTAAAATCAACACCTTTAATGTTGGCAGCTTCTAGTTCACTCCGGATAGCATCCATGTTGCTATAGGTAATATCGTTCCCCGCTGCACCAAAAGAAACCTGGTTGAGCTTCTTTTGCGACAGTTGTTGGACAACATAGTCTTTTTCCATGCCCAAATAACGATTAAAAACATCTGCTACTTGGTTGTATTGACTTTCTTCAACGTATAAAACTTCACCTTTTGCCGATTTATAGGTTTTGTCGATGATCGCATAAACATTATAAGTCGTCGCATCTTCAGCAATAACAGCTCCATTTCGGTCATAAATTGTTCCTCGTTTGGCTGGAACAATCTCTGTTTTCTGATGGACTTGATGGGATAACTCAGATAAATTTTTTCCGAATTTGCTATCTGTGCCTATAATAACTGCAAAATTAATGAGAAATATGAAGAAAACAAGAATGGAAAGCAAACTTAAATTCTTAGCTACTTGCCGACGATTTTGGTCTGGAAGTTTCCTTTTTTTAAGGGAATAACGAATGATTTTCTTCTTTAATTTACTCATCGCTACTTGAACTCACCACTTTTCGATTTTCTTTTTGGAGGGTCATCCCCTGAGAACTAGCTAACTTAGACAAGCGTTCATATCGAGTCAACTCATTGACTTCTTGTCGGATATCTTCTAGTTCAGTCTCTTTTGTTTTTAGTTCCGTATTGAGGTTTGTTAAGTCACTTTGTACCTGTAGAATCCGCGTCTGCATAAAAATAATACTGACAGCGAGAATAATCCCTGTTAGGACAATCGAGCCATAAAAAGCTTTTTCTACTCTGGTAAAGCGACGAATACGATCTTGCAATTGACTGCCCCGAGATCGTAATGGTTGATCTGCCATGTTTATTTCCTCTTACTTATGAATTTTTCGAGCAACCCGCAATTTTGCAGAATGAGCTCGGTTGTTCTTCTCTAACTCTTCTTGGCTTGGAAGAATCGGTTTTCGAGAGACTAATTCCATTTTTGGTTTTAAGTCCTCTGGGATGAAAGGCAAGCCCTTCGGTACTTCTACTGTAGAAGCTTCTTTAAACAATTGCTTGGTCAAACGATCTTCCAAGGAATGAAAGGTAATAACTGAGATACGACCACCAACTGCCAATAAATCCATGGCCTGCTGGATTGATTCATCCGCCGCTCCCAATTCATCGTTGACTTCAATTCGAATCGCCTGAAAAATTTGTTTGGCTGGATGCCCCTTTTTCTTTAGTTCCTTGGCCGGTTTTGCCGATTTGATGATTTCAGCCAATTCTGTCGTCGTTTCAATCGGTTTTACCGCACGCGCTTGTTCGATCTTTCTAGCAATTTGCTTGGAAAACTTATCTTCCCCATACTTGAAAAAGATTCGGACTAAATCGTGGTAATCATAGTTGTTGACCACCTCATAAGCCGTCAAAGAGGCTTCTTGATTCATCCGCATGTCCAAGGGAGCATCTTTTTTATAAGAAAAACCGCGAGACCGCTCATCTAACTGGGGACTAGAAACTCCTAAATCATAACAGATTCCATCGATCTCATTGACTCCCAGTTCTTGGAGACGCGCTTGAAGATTCCGGAAATTGTCTTTGATAAAGGTTACCATGCCCTTTTCAACATAAGGAGCTAATCGTTTCTCCGCATTATCAATCGCATGCTGATCCTGGTCAAAGGCATATAAATGTCCTTTTTCACTTAATTGACTTAATAAATATTCGCTATGGCCAGCTCCACCTAGAGTGGCATCCACATAGATTCCATCTGGCTTTACATCCAGCATATCAATCGTTTCATGGAGCAAGACCGTTACATGATGAAATTCTTTACTCATATCCTATCTATTTTACCACAAATCTGACCAGGATGCACTTGAGATTCTCTTCTCAATCCACTCATCATTTTCGGATAAAAAGTTCCCATTCTTCAAAAGCTCATCCTATCAACCAATAGACCGATAGAAGCAAATTGTGATACAATAACTCTATGAAAGATAAGAAATACCTCCTCCTTGGCTTGCTAGTGGCCGATCTAATTGCAGTCTACTTTTTCCTCCGAACTCCTGTCCCTTGGATTTTTTGGACAGCAACCTTCGTTCTTGCCGTCTCCATTTGGATATTTAAAAATCAATGGAAAAACTACAAAAATAGAGATAAGGATTCAGACTAGCCCATATAGAACAAGAAAACTCGATCAGTTCAACTTCTGATCGAGTTTTCTATTGTCTATTTATGAATTGGGATCATCAAGGCTACGGCCGTGCAAGCCTTTTTCCCGTTGGACTTGGCGCAATTTTTCTGGTGTCACGTCATTGCCTTCTTCATCCACCACCTTGATTCCTTCAATATGGTGACGAACCGAACGACGATAACCTTCAATGTATTCTTCACGAAGTTTTGCTTGCTCCACTTCTTCTTCTGGAGTCAACCCTTCTGTTTTTTTCTTTTTAGCAAGCTCATTGATACGAGCGATTTTTTCAGGTGTCATAATAAGACCTACTTTCTACCTGTTACCAGGTACTTATTTTGTGTTCAATTGGTTGAAGGCTGCAACTTTATTGGCTTTCGCTACAAGACCTGCAAGAAGGGCCAAACGGTTGTTTTTAACAGCCTCATCTTCTGCCATCACCATGGTATTGTCAAAGAAGGCATCGATGACTGGGCTAAGAGCGAAAAGTTGTGCCAATTTATCACTAGCTGCACCAGTCAATTCAAGCTCTTCAATTGCTTTAGCAAGAGCTTTTTCTTGATCATTTTCAAAGAGACTGGCATCTACTGCTACTGAAGCATCTGCTTTTTCTGCCAAGTTGAAGGCACGAGAGAGGGATTCAACAGCTGCCTTGTAACCATCCGTCTTGGCAGCTTCTGAAAGAGCTTCAGCTGCTTCCAACATATCTGCCACGACAAAGTTTGAACCAGCAAGAACAGCATCTTTGATATCTTTTGCTGTGCGTCCCATCATCTTGTCCACACGCGCCTTGATGAAGTTGAGCACTTCTGCTTGATTGTCATAAGAAAGGCTATCAAATGAAAGTCCATAAAGGCTGTCAATCAACTCATCCATCGGGATGTGCCAACCAAAGGCATCCAAGATCCGAACAATCCCTTGTGTTGCACGACGAAGCGCATATGGGTCATTGGAACCTGATGGAATCAAGCCAACTGAGAAGAAGGAAAGAAGGGTATCCAATTTATCCGCAAGGGCAAGGATAGCACCAACCTTGGTTTCAGGAAGGGCTCCGTCTGCTGAATCAGGAAGGTAGTGCTCACGGATAGCTGTCGCAACCGCATCATCCTCACCAGCAAGAAGAGCGTATTTTTCACCCATGATTCCCTGCAATTCATCGAACTCTCCGACCATACCCGTCAAGAGGTCAAATTTGTAAATTTCAGCTGCACGAGCGACGGCTGCCTTTTCTTCTGCAGTCAAACCAGCTTGCTCAGCTAGTGACGCTGCAATGACACCAGCACGCGCCATGTGTTCTGAAAGAGAACCAATTTTTTCATGGAAAGTCACGTGTGCCAATTTAGCAACGAGGTCTTCAATCTTAAGTTTTTGGTCTTCACGCCAGAAGAATTCACCATCTTCAAGACGTGCCACCAAGACTTTTTCATTTCCTCGAACGACATTTTCCAAGTGCTCAGCGTTACCATTACGAACTGAGATGAAGTTTGGTTTGAGCTGACCATCAAGGTCACGTACAACAAAGTAACGTTGGTGTGTTTCCATTGATGTCACCAAAACATCTTCTGGAACGTCCAAATATTTGGTGTCGAAGCTTCCCATAAAGGCAGTTGGATATTCGACCAAGTTCAAAACTTCATTCAAAAGGCCTTCTTCAATTTGGACTTGCACACCTTGTTCTGCTTCGATAACTTTGATTTGTTCACGAATCATGTTTTCACGTTCTTTGCTATCCGCAATCACGTAAACGGTACGAAGGTCTTCTTCATAAGAATCCGCATTGGTAATTTCTACTTCGTGTCCAAGGAAACGGTGTCCACGACTCACACGACCTGACTGGATATCCAAGAAATCAAGGTCAAGCGCTTCATCACCCAAAAGAACTGTCAAGGTGTGAACAGGACGAATGTATTCAAAGCTGTTGTTAGCCCAGTGCATGCTAACAGGGAAGGTCAATGAAGCAAGCACTTCTGGAACGCCAGCCAAGACTTCTTTGGCAGGTTTACCAGCTTCGTGTTTCGTGACATAAACGTACTCTTCCCCTTTGACTTCACGAAATTCGATATCATCTACTGTCAAGCCTTTCCCGCGGACAAATCCTTGGGCCGCTTTTGAGAAGTTACCTTCTGCATCCAAGGCGATTTTCTTAGAAGGTCCTTTAAAATCTTCGGTCAAATCTGTTTGTTGATCCGCCAAACCAATCACACGGACAGCCAAACGGCGTGGCGTTGAGAAGGTTTGAATGCTTTCGTATGAAAGACGGTTGTCATCCAAGAAGGCTGCCATTTTCTCACCCAGTTGTTTTTCACTTGGTGTGACAACGTAGGCTGGTAACTCTTCAAGTCCAAGTTCTACTAATAAGTTTTTTGTCATGTTTTTTCTCCGAAAAATATCTTTTTTTCCAGTTTGCCTTATGTGATTGGCACGCAAGCAACCGACTTCGTCGTTTCATTGCTAAAATTGGAGCCTAAAGTCTCCAATTTTGCCTGGTATCGTTAGAGAAACTAACGATACCTTTATCACTGCGACAACTGGTCCTGTAGGATTGCTCTATCAGTCAATCCCATCTAATACGCTCTCTTTATTCTTCCTCTTCTGCTAGGAGTTTTGCGCGTGTGGCTTCGTCAAGAAGTGGGTAACCAAGTTTTTTACGTTCTGCGACGAAGGTTTTGGCTACAACACGGGCCAAGTTACGGATACGGGCAATGTATCCGGCACGTTCTGTAACGGATACTGCTCCACGAGCATCAAGCAAGTTGAAGGTATGTGAACATTTCAAAACGTAGTCATAGGCTGGGTGAACAAGGCCCAATTCCAAAGCACGCCCTGCTTCTTTTTCAAATTTTTCGAAGTTTTCAAGAAGCATATCTTGATCAGAAACTTCAAAGCTGTATTTTGAGTGCTCGTATTCTGGTTGAAGGAAGATTTCTCCGTATTTAACACCTGGAGCCCACTCGATATCATAGACTGAGTCTACTTCTTGGATGTAAGAAGCTAAACGCTCCAACCCATAAGTGACCTCAGCGGTAACAGGACCAGTTGCCAAACCACCAACTTGTTGGAAATAAGTGAACTGAGTGATTTCCATACCGTCAAGCCAAACTTCCCAACCAAGACCAGCTGAACCAGTTGATGGGTTTTCCCAGTTATCTTCAACGAAACGAATATCGTGTTCCAATGGGTTGATGCCCAATTTTTCCAAAGACTCGAGGTAGAGTTCTTGGATATTTGAAGGCGATGGTTTCATGACCACTTGGAATTGGTGGTGTTGGTAAAGACGGTTTGGGTTTTCCCCGTAACGTCCATCAGCTGGACGACGTGATGGCTCCACATAAGCCGCGTTCCATGGCTCAGGACCGATGGCACGGAGGAAGGTATAAGGACTCATGGTTCCCGCACCCTTCTCGTTATCATAAGCCTGCATCAGCATACAACCCTGATCATTCCAGTATTGTTGCAAAGTCAAAATAATTTCTTGGAAGGTTAGTTTTTTAGACATCTTCTTCTCCTTTTTATAATTTCTTGCGACTTTGGATACAAAAAAACCGTGTCTTTGCTCCTAAGTCAAGTGACCTAGGGGCGTCAAAAACGCGGTTCCACCCTAATTTATTACTTCATTTTATTCTACTGTACTCAGCTTTTTACTGAGAGAAAGCGCCACTTGCTTATCTTGTTCTGCTTGGCTTTCACTATCCCAAGCTCGCTTAAAAAACGCCATAAGCCTTTCTTTCTTGACTAGTATTATAGCAGATTTCTACTCTAGTGTAAACCAAAAACAAGTCCGAAACAGGTGTTTCAGACTTGTTGCAAATCCTTTCAAAGAAAGGTGACTGTTATGGGCGTTTTACAATCTTTGGTTTTTTCCCATTTAATTTTTTCTTAGCAGCTTTAACCTCAGCTAATACCGCCTTGACTTCCTGTTGACTAGCACCAGGATTAGCCAATACAGCTTGAGCGCGGATAAAGGCTTGCAGGTAGTTTACCTTCACCTTATCTGCTGCATAGATAAACTTAGCGTTCTTAGCTTGGAACTGGAGTTCTGCCTCAATCAATTTCTTTAGACTTGAAAAATCGGTTGTTTTTCCATTTAACTGTTGATCAGCTGCCTGGTAATTCGCAAGTGCTTGGTTGATTTGCTCTTGTGTCACACCTTCACGGACGAGCAAGAGAGCCAATTCCTTAAAGCTTTGGTCAAAGGCACGTCGAGCGGAATCCTTAGTGTTGGCATAGCGACCTGTTTTTGAGGTTACATCATAGGCAGCAATGGCTGATTTTAGCGCTGTAAAATCAGACTCTTTTCCGTCTAATTGACTTGTAACCAATCCAAGATTTGAGAAGATTTGGTTAACTTCTGCTTGTGATAACTTAGTCGCAAGAGCTTTCTGAGCTTCTTGATAAGCTGCATCATAGGCTAAACGTTTTTCACTTGTTGCATTAAAGTACTGAGGAGTGCTGGTCAAGTTAGCTTGTTGGGCCAACAATTGCAACAATTGGGTCTTAATGACAACAGATAGTTTTGTGAGATTGTTTTGGTCTGCTAGAACGGTCACAGTCGGTGCATCCTCAAACAACTCATAACCTGTTGGTAGACTGACAGAAATCGTGTATGTTCCAACTGGGACATCTTTTCCAAAAGCATTCTTGCCATAGCGTTGAACTGGAAGAACAAAGGTTTCACCAGCTTGATTTTTCAAGACAACTGGTGTTGTTCTTGGTACTGCTTGATCAAAGACCAGGCTCAAAGGTGCAGTGACAATCTCTTTGGCCAAGAATTCGATGGTCTTAAAGCTGTCCTCTGCAGTGATTTCAAATTTCTGAGTTCGTTCGCTGACGAGTTTCAGATCTGATTTGTCATAGGCAAAGAGTTCTGCCACGTAGCTACCAAACTTAAGGAAATTGATTTCTTTCCCTTTGTCTAAGTTGACATACTGTCCTTGATCATCCTTGATACGGTAGACAAAATCGGTATCTAATTCTTTATGTGTATCGGCATCTAGGACTGACACCTTAATCCGGCCACTATCTTCACTACCAGCAAAATCAGCAAGAGAGGCAAAGTCGCGGTTTCCAGCGTAGTCTTCTACCACATAGTAAAGTAAGTCTTTACTGATTCCTTCTGGAAGAGTATAGCCACCATCTTCATTCGCCGTTAAATAGACACGGTTTTCAAAGCGACTGGTCTTCCCTAGGGCGTCTTTCCCCTCCTTAACCAGGGTTCCTTCTTCATCAAAGGCTTTGACATAGAAGACTTGCTCTCGTAAGATTCCACCATTGCCAATATCTTTTGTTTTACGAGCATAGAAGGTTTCTACCCCATCCTTCTTGGTCGTATAACCTGAAGTCAAGACTGGTTTTTGGGTGTCGATTTGGAGATTAAAGCGAACAACTTGCTCTTCTGCTCCTGGAACGGCTGGCGTATAGCGAACTTCATAGACATAGTGACCATCCGCTACCTTTTCACCCTTGGCATCCGTTCCTTCCCAAGCCGTATTGTCGACTAGATAAGATCGTTTCCCACGTCCGTCAAAATAATTCTTACGAGCAGAGAAAGATCCTGTACTTGACCAAATTGGATTAGCAAATGCTTGATCATCTGCCTTGTAGACAGCTGCTTTCATATTTTTTAGGTTTCGCAAGACGACTGCACGATACTGCACATAATCTTTGTTCCCATCTCCATCTGGAGAAATAGCCAGACGGACATTGCCGTCAGTATCCAAATGAAGGACATTCAACCCTTCTGATGTTTCCACTGTTCCAAGAACGATTGGACTTCGTTCTGCTGTTTCCTTCTTAGCAGTCGTATAGAGCACATCATTCGCGTTTGAAACTAAAGAGGTGACGTTCGCATTGGATGGCACGTGTTTGGTTTCTGGGACATCATAGTAGAATCCTGATTTCCCTTCTCTTACCAAGTTGTAGATTGGTTTTTCAACCGCAGGGATATCTTGGAAGGAACCACGGAATCCCATAAATGGAATGCTAACCACATCGCCATCATCTGCTGGATCCACAAAGCGAACAAATCCTTCTAGGAAGTAACCGTTCGGCATCAATTTAGTCAATTCTTCCGCAAACTTAGATGCATCGACAGTCACCGTCACTGTCTGACTACTATGGGCTTTTACGGTGACATTTGGCCATACTGTCTCTGTTAATTTCCGTGGCTTCAAGGTAAAGTGATCGTCTTTTACATCGTCGGTAGTGGTATTCACAATCATCTTCAACTCTCTGTCAGTATCAGAAATATTATGAACGGTCACATCAAAACTGAATCGATCTTCTACATTACCAAGGGTTACGCTTGGGTAAGCATCTTCATTCGTTACATATAAATCTGTCGAGACAGCTGCAGCAGTATCTACAATCCCTGCCCCTTGTTGACGTACCGAAGTGTAGGCCCCCGTTTCTTTGTTGAAGTGCGGTTTTGCAGTCGACATGATCAAGGCCTTAACCGTTGCAGATAGCTCCTCTGGTGAAAGTTCTGGATGATGAGCTTGAAGGTATTCCTTCACCAAAGCTGATACCCCAGCCACATGAGGAGAGGCCATACTGGTTCCGCTGATACTGCCATAGCTATTATCATTTAGTGAAGAGAAGATCGATCCACCAGGTGCTGTGACATCCGGTTTTAATTGTCCATCCGTTGAGACTCCCCAACTAGAGAATTCAGACATCTTCCCAGCGTCAGGGTTTGGACGGTTATCCAGACTACCATCAAAGACTATCTTGTAGTCTTTGTCTTTGATGGCTTCTCCATAGCGCTTGGAAATAAATACCGCAGGAATCTTTCTCGCATCACCTTCTAGACCCATTTTGACATTTGCGCCTTCGACACTGTTGTAAATGAGGGCACCAATCGCTCCTTTTTTATAGACATTAGCGACCTTATCTGAGAAGGTGATTTCACCACGTTTGATGAGGGCGACTTTACCAGTCAAATCGAGACTCTCTAAATCACTCTCACGCCCCAAGCCAGCATCCACATAGTCATATTCTTTCCCATTTTCAAAATTGGCATCTGTTTCAGCTGCTGTATAGGTGAACTTTCCTTTATCCAAGTCAGCATTGTCTTCCAAACCACGAACTGTAAAGACTTCTTCTGTTACGAATGAATCGTTTACTGAGGCAACTGAAATAGACTCTTCTACGGTTGAAGGACTACCCACGACACCATAATCAGGGTTTTCAGCACTTGGGTTGTTATAACCATATCCATAAGTATTGCTATTACCTGCCGCGATGACGACACTAACCCCTTTGGCGCGTGCTCGTTGAATCGCTTCTCTGACAGCAGGACTAGCATTCACTGTAGATCCTGTCCCAGATCCTAAACTCATATTAATGACATCGGCTCCCAATGCCACTGCGTCATCAATCGCTTTTACATAGACAACATCGCTGGTGGATCCACTACGATCAGAGAAAACCCGCATAAACATCACTTGGGCTTCTGGAGCAACTCCATATACGTAGTTGCCATCCCCAGCTTTTTTGTCAGGGTTCCCAGTCGCAATCCCTGTTACGTGCATACCGTGTGAATCATGGTCTTTTTCTTTGATATTGTCATCTCCATCCATATAATCATAGGCAAAGACAACCTTATCGTTGTACCATTTTCCGTAGTCAATTCCCGCTGCTTTTTTGGCAGCTTCTAATTCTGTTTGATTTTTGAATTTCCCTTTTGTAGGGTCTGAAATCCGCAATACTTCGTGGTAGACATCTAAACCAGAGTCAATGACCGCAACAACAGTCCCTTCACCCTTGTACCCTTTTTCCCAAGTTTGGGGCACATTAATAATCGTATTGCTGCTAATACTTAATGGTTTATCTTCAGCTTTCTTTTCGGTTCTTGCTTCCGTTACAGGTTTAGCCTCACTCTTCTCCTCTGTTGAAGAAGGTTTTGCTTCTGTTTTTTCCTGTCCTTCGGATGTTTTTTCTGCAGTTTTTTCTTCGGTTTTAGTTACGACTTCCGCTTGCTTTTCAGTAGCTTGAGCCTCTGTTTTTGCTTCCTGCGCAAGGACTTGGCTGTCTGATTCGACAGATGGAGTTGTTGCCCCTTTGTCTGAGGAAGCTAGCTCGTCAACAACTTTACCATTTTCAACTACTGAGCCTGTAGTCTGCTCACTTGCCTGATTCGTTACAGGAGACGCAGACTCACTTGGCGATATTGGATTTGCTTCTGCAGATGCAACGACTGCAGTCTCAGGCTGTTTCGCTTCATCAGCACTTACATTCCCTGCTCCAAAGACAAGAACAGATCCTAACAGCACCGATGCAACACCAAACTTATATTTTCTCAATGAGAAACGCTGTTTACTCATAAAATTCCCCCTATATACTAAATTATTCTTATTATACTCCTAATTTTTCAGAAAATTCACTCAACATTAACTTTGTTATCAAATTGTAATATTCCCGTACAATATCTTTAATTAGTTGTTTTTTGTTTGCTTTTTAATGGTTTTGATATCCAAATATTTAGATATTTAAAACAAATCATTCGTTTTTCATCTCGTTACACAAAAAAAGACAGTAAGAGCAAATTCTCACTGTCTATTAAAAACAAACAATCCTAAAAGTCTTTGGTATCTGGATTCGGTGCTCCTGCCTCTACTGGGATCTTCCGAAGAAGGTCACAATCTTCTGGGGATAATGCAATCGCAGAGCATTGTAGGTTACTTGCAATGCGTTCAGGAGTCACTGACTTGGGCAGAGGTAAAAATCCTTCTGCTAGACTCCAGGCCAACAGAAGCTGGGCTGGTGTCACGTCATACTGTTTAGCCAATGTAAGGACTGTCTCATTTTGAAACAACTCTCCTTGGCCAAATGGCCCCCAAGCTTCCAATAAAATTCCTTTATCACGACAATAACGGACTACTTCCTCTTGATAGACTCCAGGGGCCAAGCGAATCTGATTGACTGCCGGAAGAACTTTTGCACTCTCCAACAAAGCATCCAGGTGATGGGGCAGGAAGTTACTCACACCAATAGAGCGAATCTTTCCTTTTGCCTGCATATCTTCCATGGCTCTCCAAACCTCACGATTCCGTTCTTTCCAGGCCTCATTTTCTCGGTGAGTCACAGGATTCGGCCAGTGGATGAGGTACAAATCGATATAATCTAGTCCCAATTTGTGCAAAGATTCTTCTAGACCATTGACAGCATCCTCATAGGTGTGACGATTATTCCACAACTTGGTCGTTACAAAAAGCTCATCTCTTGGAATACCACTATCTTTGATAGCCTTTCCGATGCTTTCTTCATTTTGATAGATGGCTGCCGTATCAATATGGCGATAGCCCGCTTCTAAGGCTGCTTTTACTGCTTGATAAGCTTCCTCGCCATCTTTCGCCTTCCAAGTACCAAAACCAAGTACAGGAATGTGGCGTCCGTCATTTAGTTTGTAACTCTTCATCTTATTTCCCGTCACTTTCCTTTGTTTTTTCACCAGACTTAGAAGTCTTCGCATTCAAGCGCAACTTTGGCTTAAAGATATTTTCCTTCGGTTGCACCATCGATTTACTAAAAAAGGCATAGAGTAAAAAGGCACTACCTGCCACTAAAATGACGGGACTACGGCGCAACATACCGTAGATAAAGAAAAACAAGCCCATCAATAAAAAACGTACGTTTATCTTATTCATAAAACTACCTCGCGATTCAATTACTTTCATTATACCATGTATCAGAGCAAAGAGACAAATGGCTAGATCAAGGAATCCTATTCAAATAAGCTGAGACTTTCATCTCAGCTTATGGGATACATTCAATTTTTAGTTTGGCGAAAGCAAGCGATTCGTAGTTGAACCTCTTTTTCACCATTAAGCTTCAAATCGTTTTTGACCGTCTAAGAAGGTTGCTACCAACTCTAAATCTTTATCCAATACAATAAAGTCAGCGTCATACCCTTCACGGATTTGGCCACAGACATCATCAATATGGACAGATTTAGCAGGGTTGAGACTCGCCATCATGACCGCTTCATGAGGATTGGCAATGCCCCACTCAACAACATTCTTCAATCCATCTTTAAGCTTCAAGATCGAACCAGCCAGATTCCCTGTCGATTTCAAACGGGCTGTTCCATTTTCTACGACAACAGGGAATTCACCCAACATGTAGTCGCCATCTTCCAAGCCACCAGCTGTCATACAGTCGGTGATCAAGGCGATATTTTCCACTCCTTTTTGTTTGAGAAGGATGTCGCAGGCTTTTGGATCAACGTGATGGCCATCACAGATTAACTCTGCATAAGTATGAGGAAGTTGGTACATAGCCCCAACCATTCCCAACTCACGGTGCGTCAAACCGCGCATTCCGTTATAGGCATGCACCCAGACACTAGCCCCAGCATCCACTGCTTTTTTAGCTTCGTCAAAGGTTGCATTGGAGTGACCAAGCGCAACCGTTACCCCTTCTCCTGTCACTGTGCGGACAAAGTCTTCGACACCATCTCGCTCAGGAGCAAGGGCAATTTTATTGAGCAAGCCGTTGGCTACTTTTTGCCATGCACGGAATTCATCCATTCGAGGATCTTTCATGTAGGCTGGATTTTGTGCCCCTTTGTACTTCTCTGTAAAGTAAGGTCCTTCAAAGTAAATGCCACGAATCTTAGCACCAGATGCTTCTTGGTAGCGTGCTCCAATGTTTTCAGTTACTGCCAATAATTGCTCATAAGAAGAGGTCAAGGTTGTTGGCAAAAAGCTAGTGACCCCTGTGCTCAAGAGACCCTCACTCATAGTATGAAGAGTTCCCTCGATGTTGTTGTCCATAACATCAACTCCACCAAATCCATGGATGTGCGTATCGACCAAACCAGGAGCAATACTATAGCCTGTATAGTCCAAAACAGTAGCTCCCTCTGGTAGCTGATCTACATGTTTCCCAAATTTGCCATCGACAATTTCTAGATATCCTCCCTTACGAATGCCATGGGGATAAAAGAATTGATCTGCTTGTATATAGGTTGTCATGGTGATTTCCTTTCTTTTTCTACCGATATATTCATACACATTATAATCCTTTGTACTGCATTTGTAAATGGTCTAGACCTATTTTATTTAAATATATTAATATTCTCTATAAATACGATAAAAAATCCAGTTTTTTTGAGCTGGATTTCAGATTGAATATAAAGTCTTCTTTAAAACTTTCCTTAGGTGAGTACGGACGTCAGCGAACTTATTTGAAGTTCCATGACTTAGTTTTGAACCTAAAGTTTCAAAACTCCCGAGTGGCTGAAACTTTAGCGCTTCAGCCACTTTTCTCACAGCGGAAAGTAATAAATTTGTTTAATTAATTAAAAATACAAATTATTTTTTTGAAAAAATTTTCTAGCTATTTTATGAAAAAAATTTGTCTACATTCTAAAATCCAGTCCTAAAGAACTGGATTTTTCGTTTTTTTAGATCTGCTCCAATTGTACCTTCTCAGCTAAGTTCATGGCATGGTCTGCGACACGTGTATAGTGAGAGATGATATCAATAAAGTTGACACCTGCTTGAGGTGTACACTCGCCCTTGTTCAGACGAGAAATATGAGTCTTCCGCAATTTCTTTTCGAGTTTTTCAATTGCCTGATGGCGCTGTTCCAACTCTGCCGCCAACTCTTGGTTATCCTCTTCTACACTTCGAAGGGCATCTTTAACAAACGTCGCCGTTTGCTGGTAGATATCTTCTAATTCAGCCAAGGCATTGTCAGAAAAGACAACTTTCTTCCGAATGAGATAATCCGTCAAGTTGATCAAGGCTTCTGCGTGGTCTCCAATCCGCTCCAAATCTCGAGAAGAATCCAAAATATTGGTCAAGGATTCGCTTTCTTTTGGACTCAAAGCTTCACTGGACAAGCGGATCAAGTATTTGGTCAACTGATCATCGATGGTATTAATCGCTTCTTCTGTTTTATGGCCTTTTTCAGCCAACTTTTCTTCTTGATTCAAAATATAGCGATAAGATAAATCAAAAATCTTTTCAGCATAAGCTCCTAAGTGCAAGAGTTCTTTTTTAGCATTTCCCAAGGCAATCGAAGGAGCTTGGGTAATCAAATTTTCGTCCAAGTAAAGTGGTTCGTATTTGACCACTTCATCCTCACCAGGAATCAATTTCGTCACAAAGTAAGCCAAAGCCCCAATGAATGGGAATTGAACGATGGTGTTGGTCACATTAAAAGCACCATGTGAAAAGGCAATCGTCATCTCAGGTGAGAGATGCAACTGAGCTTGGAAGAACTCAATCATACTTGTAAATGGTCCCAACAAGATGATACACAGAATGGTCCCGATGACATTAAATAAGACGTGGGTCGCTGCAACCCGTTTGGCAGAAACATTGGCCCCCATGGCAGCAATGATAACGGTGAGCGTAGTCCCAATGTTATCCCCAAATAAAATTGGCAATGCTCCCTTAAGATCTAAAAATCCACCTGAGTAGAGACCTTGCAGAATCCCAATCGTTGCAGAAGAAGCCTGGATCAAGACTGTGATAATGGCTCCAGCTAGCACTCCGAGGATTGGATTCTTCCCAAGGGTTACCATATATTGGCTAAACTCTGGCAAGTCTTTCAAAGGACTCATCCCTGCGCTGATGAGGTTCAAGGCGTAAAAGATTCCCCCAACCCCAAACAAGATCCGACCAATATTGTTAGCTATCCGATTCTTGGTAAAGAAGAGACAGACTGTACCGACAAACATAATGGGCAAGGCATATGTTCCCAACTTGAAACCAATGATGAAGGAAGTGACCGTCGTCCCGATATTGGCCCCCATGATGATCCCAATTGCTTGGCGTAGCGTTAATAGACCGGCACTTACTAATCCAACCGTAATAACAGTTACCCCGGTACTAGACTGGATAAGGGCAGTCACGACAATCCCTACGAGCACCCCTAGAAATGGATTACTGGTATATTTGTCGATATAGTAACGAAGGCGATCCCCTGCAGCCTGTTGCAAGCCATCACCCATAGTTTTGATACTATATAAAAATAGTCCCAAACCACCTAAGAAGTTAAATAAAATGTTCTGCCAATCAATGGACATTCCTTTTCCTCCATCATCATTCGATAAAAGTTTACTCACTCTATTTTAAAACATCCACCCCTTCGGCACAAGTTTTTTTTGAAATTTCTTCTGAATTTTGCCATAAAAAAACGATAGACTCTACAGAATCTATCGTTTTGTTCATTATTTTTTATCAAGATCGCGTAACATTTGGTCAATCTTGTTTCCATATTCAATGGATTCATCTTTGACAAAGGTTAAATCTGGAATTTTGTACAATTTTAAATTCCGACCTAATTCGCGCTTGATGGTTCCTGTTGCTTTTTCCAGCCCTGTCTGAGCCTTTTGATTATCTGAAGCCAGGTCACTCATAATCGAATAGTAAACCTTGGCCATCGACAAATCGCCTAGCATTTGAACATCCGTAATGGTGACGCCTTGGACACGCGGATCACGAACTTTCTTTTGCAAAATTTCGTTGACTTCCCGCTTGATTTCCATACCGACTCGGTCTGTCCGAAAATGACTTGCCATAGGAACTCCTTTCTGCTCTGTCTTTAAAAACTAGGAAATAGGAGATTACCTTTCTTCCTTCCTAGTTAACAGTTTATTTTTTAATTTCTTCCATGATGTAAGCTTCAATGGTATCATCAGTCTTGATATCATTGTAGCCTTCGATCATCAATCCACCTTCGCGACCGTTGGTCACTTCTTTGACATCATCTTTATAATGTTTCAAGCTAGCAAGAGCTCCATCATAAATGACGACACCGTCACGAATGACACGAACTTTGGAGTCACGAGTGACCTTACCACTGAGGACCATAAATCCACCGATAGTACCCACTTTAGAGACCTTGAAGGTTTCACGAATGACTGCTTCCCCGATGACTTTCTCTTCGAATTCAGGATCCAACATTCCCTTCATGGCATCTTCCATTTCTTCAATCACTTTGTAGATGATTGAGTGAAGACGGATTTCTACCTCATCAGCTTCTGCTTGCTGACGCGCTTGAGGCGTAGGGCGGACGTTAAATCCAATGATGAAGGCATTTGAAGCTTCTGCGAGGGTAACGTCTGATTCGTTGATAGCACCAACTGCTGAGTGAACGATGGTCACTTTCACACCTTCCACTTCAATCTTTTGAAGGGAAGCAGCAAGGGCTTCAACCGATCCTTGAACATCGGCCTTGATGATGACATTAACGGATTTCACTTCTCCAGCCTTCAAGGTATCAAAGAGATTTTCAAGGCTGACACGATTGGTTGCTTGACGTTGTTTCATCAGCGCACGTTTCGCACGTTCTTCACCGGCTGCACGCGCAGATTTTTCATCTTCATAAACCGCAAAGTGGTCACCCGCCATTGGCGCTTCGTTCAAACCAGTGATAGAAACTGGAGTAGATGGTCCAGCTACTTTCACACGACGGCCAAGGTCATTGGTCATGGCACGGACACGTCCGAAAGTATTACCAACAACGATTGGGTCTTGAACGTTCAAGGTACCTTGTTGAACCAGAAGGGTTGCAACCGCACCTTTTCCTTTATCCAATCGCGCTTCGATAACAGTACCGATGGCACGAACTGTTGGATCTGCTTTGAGTTCTTGGATTTCAGCTACAAGAAGGACCGTTTCCAAGAGTTCATCGATATTTTGGTTGAACTTAGCAGAGATTTCTACAAACTCAGAATCTCCACCCCAGGCAGTTGACATAACCCCATGTTCAGCCAATTCACCGATGACACGTTCTGGGTTGGCACCTGGTTTATCGATCTTGTTAATAGCCACAATGATTGGAACATTCGCCGCTTTTGAGTGGTTAATAGCTTCGATAGTCTGAGGCATCACCCCGTCATCTGCCGCTACGACCAAGATGGTAATATCCGTAACAGATGCACCACGCGCCCGCATAGAAGTAAAGGCCGCGTGTCCAGGTGTATCCAAGAAGGTAATCTTCTTGCCATTTTCCACGATTTGATAAGCACCGATATGCTGGGTGATTCCTCCCGCTTCACCTGTTGCTACACGTGAATTACGAAGGGTATCCAAAAGGGTTGTTTTACCATGGTCAACGTGTCCCATGATGGTGACAACTGGTGGACGCTCTACCAATTCATCTGGATTCAAATAGCCATCTTCGACGAAGAAGCGTTCGATATCCGCATTGTCCACTTCAACCTTTTTCTTAGCTTCAATTCCATAATCCACTAACAGAAGTTCAATGGTATCGCCATCCAAGGATTGGTTTTGTGTCGCCATCACTCCCATCATGAAGAGTTTCTTAACGATTTCCGCAGGCTCACGCTTAATCCGTTTTGCGATTTCCGCAACCGTCATTCCATCTGTGTACTCAAGTTCACTTGGCAACTCATGGAATTTACGCTCTGTTACTGGTTTTGGAGCTTCATTGCGGTTATTCTTTCCTTTTTTATTCTTTTTGTTGTTGTTCCAGTTACTATTTCTTTGATTTCTCACTTGGTTTTGACTACTTCGATTCTTTTGTTGTTTTCTTGGACCATCTTCTTCGCGATCAAAATCTTCACGTTTTTTGTCTGGTCTAGCTTGTTTCTTACGACGTGTATCAACTGCTGCAGGGCTTGGAGCCGCTACCGGAGTCGCCTTCGCTGGTTCTGCCTTTGGTTGTGGAGCGACAACTTCAGTCGCAACTGCCTCTTCGCGCTTACGACGTTGTTGACGTTCTTGCTCTACCTTGGCTGCCTGGTTTTGCTTGTAGCGTTCTTCACTACCACGTGCATATTCCGCATTTTGCTCTGCCTTTAATGCTGCCGCACGGGCTTTGAAATCAATCTTCGGAGCGCCATTTACAGGATTTGGACGTCCTTGACCGTTACCAGCTTGGTCACGACGACGATCATTCCCTTGGTTCCGGCGGTCATTTCCTTGATTTTTTCGCTCATTACGATTTTGGAAACGATCCCCATCCCGACGGTCGTTTTGTTGTTTCTTAGGTCGATTTCCTTGTTGTTGACGACGTTCCGCCTGCTCTTTTGCACGGGCTTCGCGTTCCGCCTTGAAATTACGACTCTTTGGCTTCACAACAGGTGCTGCCGCTGTTTCCGTTTTCTTTTCTGGTTGGTTTGCAACAGGTTCTTTTGCAACCGGTGCAACTTTTACTTGTTTTTCTTCCGTCACTTTAGGAGTTTGAGGCGCCTTTGATGCAAAACTATTGACCAAACGCTCAACCGCTTCACCTTCGATACTAGAAGCGTGACTCTTTACCTCCAACCCTAATTCTTTGGCCCGTGTGACGACTTCTTTACTTTCCTTGCCTAGTTCTTTGGCAATCTCATACAATCTTTTCTTAGACAATTGCTGTCCTCCTCTTCTATTCCATAAGAGACCTCATTTTCTTTGAAAATCCAGCATCTGTCACGGTCGCTACCTTTCGTGAGCGACCAATGGCAGTACTTAATTCTAGTGTTGAAAACACGGTTAATACCGGAATGCCATAATAGTGGCATTTATCTGTGATTTTTTTGGTAAGATTGGGAGCTGCATCATCTGCTAGAAAGACCAAACAAGCCTTTCCTTCTTGAACAGACTTGATGACCAACTCTTCTCCAGAGATGATTTTCCCTGCTCTCTGAGCCAATCCCAATAAATTACTGACTTTTTGCTTATTCAAGGCCTAACTCTCTTCTTTTCACCTTATGATCCACATAAGCAATCAAATCGTCGTAGAAAGCTTCATCCACTTCCATGCTAAAGCTGCGATTGAAGACTTTCTTCTTCTTGGCTTGAAGTGCTTCCTCGTTATCAAGCTTGATATAAGCACCACGACCATTTGCTTTCCCAGTTGGATCGATAAAAACTTGACCTTCTTTATTTTTTACGATTCGCAAGAGATCTCGTTTATCGATGACCTCATTTGAAACGACAGACTTGCGTAAAGGGATTTTTCTTGTCTTTACCATGATTTCCTCCCTATTCGTCTACAGAATTCAAATCACTTTCTACTTCTTCAAAAGCAGGTTCTTGACTTGCTTCCATTTCTTCGTACTCACTAGCTGATTTGATATCAATCCGGTAGCCAGTTAAGTGAGCCGCCAAGCGCACGTTTTGACCACGACGACCGATCGCAAGAGATAGCTTGCTATCTGGCACTACCACAAGGGCATGCTTGCTGTCTTCTTCATCAAAGATGACTTGATCGACCTCAGCAGGCGCAATGGCATTGTAGATAAATTCTGCTGGATCTGGTACCCACTCAATGACATCAATATTCTCTTCTGTTGGGACCATACGATCCAATTTCTGATCATAACGAGCTGGGTGGAACTTGCTAGTAATCTTTTTGATATTCGATCCACCACGACCAACGATGGTTCCAATCGCATCAACGTTTGGATTATGGCTACGAACAGCCACCTTGGTCCGATCTCCAGCTTCACGCGCCACGCTCATGATTTCAACGGTTCCATCATAGACTTCAGGAATTTCTTGTTCCATCAAACGTTTGATCATTTCTGGATGGCTACGACTTACGAAAACGTTGACCCCACGAGGATTGTCTTCTACTTTGTAGACAAAGACTTCGATGCGATCATGAGATTGGAAAACTTCACCCGGGATCTGGTCTTGTTTAGACAGTTGAGCTTCGATAGACCCTAAATTTACATAGATAAAGCGATTATCAAAACGCTCAACCGTTCCACTCATAATTTCATTTTCATGTTCTTTATAAGTGTTGTAGGTAATCGCACGAGTTTGCTTGCGCATTTTTTCCATGATGGTTTGTTTGGCAGATTGAGCTGCAACACGGCCAAACTCAGCAGGTGCTTCTTCAAATTTGATTTTGTCTCCCAATTCATAGGCAGAGCTAATCGAAAGAGCATCTTTCAAGCTAATTTCTAACCGGCTATCAAATACTTCATCCACTACTTCACGAACAGTATAAACGCGGAAGTCACCAGTCTTTTCATTAAATTCGATAGCAGCACTTTCTGCTTGACCATACCGTCTCCGATAAGCCGAACGCAATGATTCTGTGACAGCTTCAATGATATCTTCTTTTTTGATTCCTTTGTCTTCTTCCAAGATGCGAAAAGCATCTAGCATTTCTTTACTCATTCTTTTCTTGCTCTTAGGCTACTAAGAGCCTTCCTTTCTTTTCTGCTATAATTTGACAGCTAGTCTTGCTTTTGAGACAAGACTATAGGGGATTTCAATGGTTTTCTTTCTGGTTTTGTCCATGTATTCCATGGTCAATTGGTCATCTTCGAACTTAACGAGTGTTCCTTCAATGACCTTTTGTTTGTCAACTGCCTTGTACAAGCTGACATGGATATATTGACCCAGAGCTTTTTCCACTGCATCTTTGGTTTTTAAGGGACGCTCCAAACCAGGACTCGTCACTTCTAGGAAGTACTGTTCTGGGAATGGATCTGGTTGAATCTGATCCAACAGAGGACTAATCACTTCTGTTAAATCCGCTGTATCATTTAGAGTAATACCACCTGGCTTATCAACAAAGATACTTAGAACATAATCTCCTACAACCTTTTCATATTCAACATCCACTAATTCAAAGGGAGCTTGGATGGCCGGTTCAATAATTTCTGTTACTAATTCAACAATTGTTGCGATAGGACAACACCTCCTCACAGACAAGAGGCGAAGATATGTCTTCGCCTCTCCTTTTCTATTCGTTTTAAATATTCTAGCACAAGTTCCGTCGAAATGCAAGAATTTCGCCTTCCTCATTCATACAGCTACCATCCAAAAGAAAAACGCCTCCTTTTCAGGAGACGTCGATCCTTAACTAGACTTTAAAATTGTGCTTCAACCCGATAAATGACCTGACCCTTACTTGAGAATTTCTTTTCATATTCGGTCATGACATTTCCCTCAAAATCACTAGCATGAAGATCTAGCCAGACACCCTTCAAGGTCATTCTATACTGAGAAAAACTCACCAAACTGTATTCAAAGAGTCCTCGATTGTCCGTCTTGAAATGAATCTCTCCATGCTCTGGCAAAATCTGTTTGAAGGTATCTAAGAAACTCTTGTAGGTTAGACGACGTTTTTCATGGCGTTTCTTCGGCCAAGGATCTGAAAAATTGAGATACAATTGATCAATCTCACCGTCTTCAAAGTAATTAGTCAAGCTATCTCCGTCCACCCAAAGCAACTTGATATTGGGAACGTCAGCTTCCAACACCTTATCCAAAGCGTAACTTAATACTGATTTTTGAATATCAATCCCGATATAGTTAATGTCTGGATTTTGTTTTGCCATTCCAGTGATAAAGGCTCCTTTACCACTTCCCACTTCAATATGAATAGGATGGTCATTTCCAAAAATCTCATGCCACTTCCCTTTGGCTTCTTCTGGCTTCAAAATGACATATTGCGGATTGGCTTCTAATAATTCAGTTGCACCTTTGCGGTTTCTAACTCTCATGCTTCCTTCCCATATTTTGACCGGAAATTACGCAAGGCATAAATTTCCCGGTTCACATTCTCTAAATCATTGTTTTCATAGTATTTTACAATCTGACAAAGGAAAGAGTATTGACCAAACCAGTACAATTTACCAAATACAGTTTCATTGTACTTATAGCCGTAATAGACCAACCAATCCTGCCACTGGGAATCTGGAATATAGTGACTTAAAACATGAGCCACATCCATCATCCGATCTGTTAAGCGGACAGAATCCCAATCTACCAAGTAGATAAATCCACTATCCGTTTCAATCCAGTTACTGTGACGGACATCTCCGTGAACAATGGTTGCATAATCTTCTCGAAAAGCTGGAACAGTCTGTCGTAAACTCTTTAATACAGATTGCAAATAATTGTTTTGACGCAAAGCAATTGGCAACTGACTGCTCAAAGAATTCAATAAATCCAATGGCGATTCAGCTGTGTAGCCCAACTTTCTCAATTGCGTCATCAAGGGGCGTGAACGGTGCAAACGAGTCAGGATATGAACCACTTGCTTTTTCCCCATCCCATTTGGAGTTAAAATTTCTCCATTTAACCATTCTTGTGCGCTCATCACATTTCCGTCAGGTAAGCGTCGGCTCCATAAGAGTTGTGGAGCAATTTGTTCTTTAGCTAACCCTGCTAATATTGGAGTTGTATTCATTTTGACAAATACTTTCCCCCCATCCGGATAAGTCCCCATAAAGGCTTTTCCGCTTTTACCAGCAATTGGGGTTAACGTTAGCTCTTTTTCGTTCGAGTCCATCTCTTCCTCCGTAAAAAGTTTCCCATCTATTTTACTAATTTTAAGGCGTTTCGTCAACTAATCGTCTCACCTTGAAAGGTGCATAACCATAGGCTAAAAAGGCTGTGAAAGCTAGCAAGGCCAGGACGAGAATTTTCTCTTCAAAGACCAGTAATCCCAGGCCTCCCTCGACAAGAACCACAAACAAAGTCACCGATTGAACTGTTTGAAGAAGCCCTCGTGTTTTAGCACTGATTTCCAAGGGGAAGAGTCGCGTTAAATACTGATAGTCAAAGGCCTTGTAGAGTCCGAGCAATTGAAAAACAAGCAAATAATTCAAGAGACCCGCGACGGCCACTGCTACTAGCGTTTGAGGGATGAAGACAAAGACAGCGACTGATAGTCCTAATAGGCGCAAACTCATGGAAAATAGATCTCCATTTCTGAGATAAGAACGGAGATACAGGTTGTTCCAGGTCTTAGCACTGACTTTTGGAACCATGCTTGTCAGCTTATCTAAGTAAGCACGCCGTTTCACGCTGTTGGTCATTCCTTTTACTGTGGTAAAAAGGGAGAAAAATCTTAGAATACTTTGCTTTCTCTGGTTTTCTAGCTCTACGATTCGCTTCCAATCAAGACCCGCCTGGTTATAGAATCTTTTCCCCTTCCCTTGAAAAACAAGAACCTTCAACAAGAAGAGAATAGCCAAATAAACCACTACAATGGTAAGAGACAAGCCTAAAGCCAAAGCCAAAGGGACAAATAGGACAAGCACAAGGGTTTGTACAATTCCCCAGAAAATAGTCGCTCGTAAGATTTGTTGGTTCAAATAGCCTTTCAATTCCTCTTCTTTTGCCAGAAGAAAAATCATGTCTGGCTTCTCAAAATAGGTTGCGATAGAACCAATTGGAAGCAGGAGCAAAGGAGCTAGGGCAAGTACAAGGAGGAGAAGGCTCTTATCTTTTGGTAGAGAGCGCAAAAATTGACTGTACTGAACCGCTAAAAAGCCTAGAAAAATCAGGAGAAAGAGGACAAAGTGATCATTAAACACATAGCGAGAATATTTCAAGCACTGATTGCGAAAGGTCGTCTTCCTCTTTTGTAAAACTTCAATCATCGGTCCGCCTCATTTGTTAGTGCAAGGTAAATTTCATTCAAATCGGCATTTGCCATTCCAAATTCTGTCCGCAATTCCTTTAAAGTCCCCTGAGCACGAACCTGTCCCTTATGGAGGATGACAAAGGCATCACACATTTTTTCAGCAGAATCCAGAACATGGGTACTCATTAAAATAGATTTTCCCTTCTCTTTTTCCACTTTCAATAATTGAATTAAATCTGAGATCGCAACTGGATCCAAACCTAAGAAAGGCTCGTCGACAATAAACAAACTTGGGTCAACAGCAAAGGCACAAATAATCATAACCTTTTGTTTCATCCCCTTAGAAAAATGGACAGGAAACCAATCCAATTTTTCCTCTAGTCGAAATTGCTTCAAGAGAGGAGTCACACGCGCAAAAACAGCCTCTTGATCCAAATCATAGGCCATCGCTACTGTTTCAATATGCTCACGCAAGGTTAATTCTTCATAAAGACTAGGTGTTTCAGGAATATAACCAATTTTTTGGCGATAAGCACTTGGAGAAGCAGCTAGAGTCAAGCCATCAATACGGATTTCACCAGCATAGGGACGCAAGAGGCCTATAATTTCATTTATGGTCGTTGATTTCCCTGCTCCATTCAAGCCAATCAATCCAATTAATTGTCCATCGCCAACCTCAAAACTAACATCTTTTAAGACAGGGATATTGACATAACCTCCTGTCACGTTTTTTATTTCTAACATATTTTCTCTGCTTTCTGGTATAATGTTCTTATATTATAACAAAATCTAACGAAATTGAGGTGCATTTATGGTTTCGGATTGTATTTTTTGTAAGATTGTTGCTGGAGACATTCCTGCTTCTAAGGTCTACGAAGATGAGTATTTTCTTGCTTTTTTAGATATCTCTCAAGTTACTCCAGGCCATACCCTTGTGATTCCAAAAAAACATGCCCGTAATCTGTTGGAAATGACACCAGATGAAACTGCTGATCTTTTTAACGTCGTTTCAAGAGTCACCAAAAAAGTGAAAAGTGCTACGCAGCCTCAAGGGATGAATATCATTAGTAACATGGAAGAAATTGCGGGGCAGTCTGTCTTCCACACCCACGTCCATATTCTTCCACGCTACTCTCAAGAGGACGACCTAAAGATTGATTTCATTGCCCACGAACCTGATTTTGACCACCTTGCCCAATTAGCCAAGGAAATTTCAAACCATTAAAAAGGAGCTTACTATGAAATTAAGAGATCTATTTTGGTTTGCGACTGGAGCAACCATCAGCTATCAACTTGTTAAAAATCGTGAACCCCTTAAAAATGAATTCAACGAAACCAAACAACTAACGGATGGAATCCAATCAAACCTTTCAAAAATCAAAAAAAACATTGAAATCATTCAGGAGCAACGAGTCCTTTTAAATCAATTACTGGAAGACTTTTCCTATAAGGCAAGGGTCTTCTCTCAGCAAGCCAACGCTTCTGTAGAACAAATCCAAACTATTTGGTCTGAGAAATCTAATACGAACGACTAACCAAAAAAGGTTTTGAGATAGCTATCTCAAAACCTTTTTTTTTTTAATTTAGTTTCCTCCAACACCAGCTACAGTTGTATCCGTATAAGGAGGCACTATCTGTTGGTATGGTGTCACCGTTTCTGAACTTACAGAAGTTTCCGGAACATAGGAAGGATCGTAATAGCCCCCACCAGTATTCTGACTCGACTCTACTGGGCTTTCGCCACTTTCTGACGAATCAGTACCCCTAGCTTCATCGCTATCCAATAGAACAGCACTTGTTTTGAGCTTTCTTACAGGCGATAATCCAAGACTTTTGCGCAGGATATTCTGCATCTTCAACAGGTGTTCTGAAGTAACAATTTGGTAACTTCCGCCATCCGCTAGGGTGGCATCTTCCCCTTTCAACTGTTCCATACGGATGTTCTTCAAGGCATCTCGATAGCCCATCAAGTGCATCAAGCTATTCGTATCCAAGGAGATATTGGTCTGCATATTATCACTAACCGCTTCAATAATTCCTTGATAGTTGCTCAGACCATCCAAAGTCAATACTTTCTTGATGATCTTTTCAATGACTTCCCGTTGGCGTTTTTGACGACCATAGTCTCCTTCTGGATCTTGATAACGCATCCGTGAATATACCAATGCTTGTTCTCCATCAATCTCTTGACGACCAGGTGGAATTTTTGCTGTATATTCCGGTTCATTTTCTTCGATTGAAATATCAAAATCAAATGGATTGTTTACTGTGATGCCGCCAACCTTATCAACCAGTTGAACCAGGCCTTTCATATTGATCATCGCATAACGGTCGATATGAATATTCATCAAATCTTGGATGGTTTTAATGGCCAATTCTGCTCCACCTTGAGCATAAGCCGCATTCAGCTTAGCTTGGACAGTTTCTCCATCCTGCGTAATATTGGTCAAGATATCCCGTTCCAAACTCATAATCGTTGTTTCACGCGTCTGTGGATTTACCGTCACCAGAATCATGGTATCACTGTTTCCTACCCACTGGTCCTCTCGTGAGCCTGATCCAGTATCAACCCCCATGAGCAAAATGGTCATTGGTTTGTTTTCTGCGATGACATTGTTTTCATCACCAATCCCTTTATAAGTCTTACTCAACGTATTTGTTGACTGATTGAGGATAGTCAGCCCATAGGCCGCAATCCCTATTGTCGTTACAGCTAACAAACTAAAAAACATTAATAGAATTTTTTTAATCATTAATTCTGTCTATCTATCAGTTTGCCCATTAGGTAAACATCCAGATATTCCCCTTCCTTGTATACGCCTCTCTTGCGGAGACCTTCAATTTCAAATCCTAGCGTTTGGTAGAGATGGATGGCCCGTTCATTTCGAACTTGGACACTGAGGTCTAACTTCCGAAGGAGGTTGGTACCTTCTGCCCATGCGATTCCTTCTTCTAGAAGAATACGACCCAATCCTTTATTCCAATAGGCCTTCCGAACAACGATAAAGAGATCTCCAATATGGCGCAAGGCTCTGTTTTGATCCGCTGCAATATTTAAGACACCTACCAGATCCTCACCCAAGTATAATAAGAGACATAATTGATTGTCTGTTTGTGCTTGTGTTTCAGCAAATATTTCCAACTCTTGCTTGGTCATCCCAAGCCCTTCTGGAGCCAAGGTCATAAAATCCGATTCAGTCGCTACATCTTTAAAAAAGTCGAGTAAACACTCTGCATCCGAAGCCTCAGCCTCTTTCAAAAAGAGATCCAATACCTGTTCCATCTTCAAGCTCCTACAGAAGTTAGAAATGAGTCCTTTAATTGTTCTGCACGTTCACCGACAGCTGACAAGCATATCTCACGTCCATCACCGTCCTTAAGCAGTTCAACCTTTAAATATCCAGCAGGAAGACTGGTCTCTAACAATTCTCCCCACTCAATGACGGTAACTCCTTCACCAAATAAAAAGTCATCCAAATCAATCGAATCTGGATCGTCTCCAATACGATAGACATCCAGGTGATACAAGGGCAAACGGCCTTCATATTCTCTCACGATAGTATAAGTAGGACTTTTGATCATCTGGCGAATGCCCAACCCTTGAGCAAGGCCTTTTGTAAAGGTTGTTTTCCCTGCCCCCAGATCTCCCGTCAGAATCACGACATCCTGTTTTTCTAAACGTTGACCCAACTGTTTTCCAAGGGCAATCAACTCTTGTTCATTTTGACTTTTCATTCCTCCATTATACCAAAAATAATTGATTATTGCCCACTATTTTTAGTCGATCAACCTTCTGCCTCACCTAAGACAATCAAAAAAAGCTTGGGCTATTTGTCCAAGCTTTCCTCTATGTTCATTCTAATGCAAGGCCATACTGATAAAGTTCAAGATAAACAAGGCATCTAAAATCCAAATCATACTGTGAACTTCTTTGGCTTCACCTTTGACCAATTTGGTTACTGTATAGGTAATAAAACCTGCTGCAATCCCATTTGTGATGGAATAGCTGAATCCCATAAAGATAGAGGTGAAGAAAGCTGGTACAGCTTCTGCCAAATCATCCCAATGGATGTTTTTCAAGCTACTCAACATCATGATCCCAACGATGATCAAAATCGGTGCTGTCGCTGCAGTTGGTACGATGGCAAGAAGGGGACTAAAAATACTTGACACTGCGAAACAGATAGCTACTACAAGGGCTGTCAAACCAGTCCGTCCACCAGCTCCAATTCCTGCAGCTGACTCAACATAAGTCGTCACATTCGAAGTACCTGCAATAGCACCAACAGATGTCGCTACGAGGTCTGAATAAAGGGCTTTATCCAATTTAGCGGATTGATGATTTTCACCATTTGTGGCAACAATACCAACTTTTTCACCAGTTCCAATCAAGGTACCAATCGTATCAAAGATATCTGTCAATGAGAAAGCGAGGATGGCCATCAAGGTTTCAGGAAGACGAGAAGTATTGGTAATCAAGGAACCTAATCCTTCTGAACCAAGTGCAGCTCCAAAAATTTTGCCAAGATCATTAACGGCTGCTCCAAGATGGGTACTACCAAAGTCAATCGTTGAAAGATCAACAATGCCAAACACAATAGCGAGGATTGTTGTCGTAAGGATAGAAAGGATAATTCCTCCTTTAATGCCCTTGATGACAAAGAAAACAGTAATGGCTAAGCCAGCCAAGGCAAGAAGTACTGTCGGACTATTAAAACTAACAAGTCCTGGGACCGCTGCAGAATTTGCTGTAATCGCTACATTCGCTTTGTCAGCCCCTTCTCCTGCCACCGTATAGGTATGCGGATCAATCGAAAACTTCAACAAGCCAGCATTTTTAATTCCAACATAGGCTAAGAAAATTCCGATACCAGCTGAAATAGCTGAACGCAAAGCATTTGGAATTGACTCAATAATCATTTTCCGAACATTAGTTAATGTGATAACCAAGGAAATCAATCCACAAATAAAGACCATTCCCAAGGCTTCTTGCCAAGAATAGCCCATCCCAAATACCACTGTAAAGGTAAAGAAGGCATTCAAGCCCATTCCTGGTGCTTGGGCATAAGGCAGGTTCGCGTAGAAAGCCATCATAAGAGTCCCAACGACTGACCCAATAATGGTTGCCAGAAATACTCCTTGAGCTGGCATTCCTGTTTGGGAGAGCATTTGAGGGTTTACAAATAAGATATAAGACATGGCAAAGAAGGTCGTTAAACCAGCTAATACCTCTGTACGAACCGTCGTTCCGTGTTCAGATAGTTTGAAAAACTTATCCATTTTTCCAATAAACTCCTTAAAAAAAATAAATCTGCTCGCGACTCAATCACGAACAATACAAATATTTTATCAAATATCATTCACTTTTACAAGAGATTCATCTGGATAATCTTTTGTGCCACATCATTTACTATTCGAAAAACTGAAATTTTCCTGTTTATCTGGTATAATGGTAGCATTCTTCTTAAAATATGGCACTTCTATACTCCTCATTTAGAGTAAGAAAAACCATACAAATGAAAGGAATCTTCCTATGAATAAAAAACTAATCGCTGTCGATTTAGATGGCACCTTATTAAATTCTGAGAGCAAATTATCGCCTTATACGATTGAAACCATCCAGAAAGTCAGTGAACAAGGTCACCTGGTCATTATTACAACTGGCCGTCCCTATCGAATGGCAGATCACATCTATAAGGAATTGGGATTGGAAAGTCCCATGATTAACTTTAACGGCGCTCTCACTCATATTCCAAATAAAAAATGGTCAAAAGAACTATCCATGACCCTTGATAAAAAATACCTCCTAGATATGGTCGAGAGAGAAAATGACATCCAGGCGGACTTTATCGCTGGAGAGTATCGCAATAAGTTCTATGTCACCCACACCTACCACCATACTATTGATCCCGCCTTATTTGGGGTTTCTAAAATCTCCTCCAAAACAAAATTCGAAGCTCATAAAGTTACCGAAAACCCAAACGCCATCCTCTTTCAAACACGCGCTGAAGATAAGTATGCTTTAGCCGAAGAAATGCGTGATTACTACCATCACGAGCTAGAAATCAATAGCTGGGGTGGTCCCCTCAACATTCTGGAATGTGCTCCAAAAGGCGTCAATAAGGCCTTTGCCCTCAACTATCTCCTCAAGACTTACGGACTTGATCGGAAAAACCTTATCGCCTTTGGAGACGAACAAAATGATACAGACATGTTGGCTTTCGCAGGAACTGGTTTTGCAATGAAAAACGCCAATCCTGTTCTCCTCCCCTATGCCGATAAACAAACCGAGTATACAAATGATCAGGACGGCGTTGCTCGTCAACTAGAAAAACTCTTCCTATAAATAGAGAAGCGCTTGAATCACCTTTTACAAGAAAGGATTCAAGCTTTTTGTTTTCTCAAACATACGGAACCTTATAGAGACTTTTTCTGAAAACAGTTTAACTGGTTAAGTTTATTTTCAGAAAATTTTCTATGTAAACGCTTGCTAACTGATAAAGTTTGTGATAAAATTAACATAACAAAAATAAAAAAGGAGCCTAGCTCGTTTCATACGATAATGATTCAAGTGATGTTACTTCTCGTTTTATTACCGTCTCTAATTCAACTAAGCTCTTGAGGAGGAAAACTATGAAAGCTGTTGTTGTAAATCCAGAAGGTACCGGTGTTGAAATCGTTGCAAACAAGGAGATGCGCCCATTAGAAACAGGGGAAGCTCTTGTTCAAATCGAATACTGTGGTGTCTGCCACACTGACTTGCACGTTGCTCACGGAGACTTCGGTAAAGTTCCAGGCCGTGTTCTTGGACATGAAGGAATCGGGATTGTTAAAGAACTTGCTCCAGATGTGACAAGTTTAAAAGTTGGTGACCGTGTCAGTGTTGCTTGGTTCTTCGAAGGATGTGGTACTTGTGAATACTGTACAACTGGTCGCGAAACTCTTTGCCGTACTGTAAAAAATGCTGGTTACTCTGTTGATGGAGGAATGGCTGAACAATGTATCGTAACTGCAGACTACGCAGTAAAAGTACCAGAGGGATTAGATCCAGCTCAAGCTTCTTCTATTACCTGTGCCGGTGTTACAACCTACAAAGCTATCAAAGAAGCCAAAGCTGAACCAGGACAATGGATCGTTATCTATGGAGCTGGTGGACTAGGAAACTTGGCTGTTCAATATGCTAAGAAAGTCTTCAACGCTCATGTCATCGCTGTTGATATCAACAATGATAAACTCGAATTGGCAAAAGAAGTTGGTGCAGACTTTGTCATCAACGGTTACGAAGTCGAAGATGTCCCAGGATTGATCAAAGAAAAAACAAATGGTGGAGCTCACTCTGCTGTCGTAACAGCTGTTTCTAAAGTAGCTTTCAACCAAGCAGTAGATTCTGTTCGTGCAGGTGGCCGCGTGATCGCAGTTGGTCTTCCTTCTGAAATGATGGACCTCAGCATTGTGAAAACAGTATTAGATGGTATCCAAGTCATCGGTTCTCTTGTAGGAACTCGTAAAGATTTGGAAGAAGCCTTCCAATTTGGTGCAGAAGGCTTGGTCGTTCCAGTTGTTCAAAAGCGTCCAGTAGAAGATGCTGTCAAAGTCTTTGACGAAATGGAAGCCGGAACCATTCAAGGACGTATGGTACTTGACTTCACCAACTAATCAACTCAACCTATTAGACCAGCCCAAATAGGCTGGTCTTTTTTAGTTTCTCACAAACAGGACCTGCAAGGGGTTGCTATATTTTTATTTTACCTATTAGATCCTACTACTACTCTTTTCAGAAACATAGAATCCCCTTCGTTCCCCTCTTGTCAAGGAATTCCAAAGGATTTTCGAATTTTATAGCCAAATAAGTCTGCTAGCAAGCGACCTCAGATGTTAACAATTTAATATGTTAAAGACTCTCTTTTTCCTTTAATTTAGTATTGAAAAATTGACTTTATTATGAAAACGTTTTATAATAGATAAGCTTAAAGTTTTCTTAAACTGAAAGTCAAACAAATTTTATAAGGAGGAATGTCAATAATGAGTATTGGTATCATTATTGCTAGCCACGGTGAATTTGCAGCTGGAATCCACCAATCCGGCTCGATGATCTTTGGGGATCAAGAGAAAGTTCAAGTGGTTACGTTCATGCCAAGTGAAGGCCCAGATGATCTCTATGCTAAATTCAATGCTGCTGTTGCCGCATTTGATGCAGAAGATGAAATCTTGGTTTTGGCTGACCTTTGGAGTGGTTCTCCATTTAACCAAGCGAGTCGCGTTATGGGTGAAAATCCAGATCGTAAATTTGCGATCATCACAGGATTGAACCTTCCGATGTTGATTCAAGCTTATACTGAACGTTTGATGGATGCAACTGCTGGTGTTGATCAAGTTGCTGCAAACATCATCAAAGAATCTAAAGATGGAATCAAAGCTCTTCCAGAAGAATTGAATCCAGTCGAAGAAGCAAGCACTGCTTCAGCTGCTCCTGTTGCCCAAGCCGCTATTCCAGAAGGAACAGTAATCGGTGATGGAAAACTCAAGATTAATCTTGCCCGCTTAGATACTCGTCTACTTCACGGACAAGTCGCAACTGCTTGGACACCTGATTCAAAAGCGGATCGAATCATCGTAGCTTCAGACTCAGTTGCCAAAGATGAGCTCCGTAAAGAGTTGATCAAGCAAGCAGCACCGAATGGTGTGAAAGCAAACGTTGTCCCAATTCAAAAATTGATCGACGTTGCAAAAGATCCACGCTTTGGTGAAACACATGCTTTGATCTTGTTTGAAACACCTCAAGATGCCCTTCGTGCCATCGAGGGTGGTGTTCCGATTAAAACCTTGAACGTTGGTTCAATGGCCCACTCAACTGGTAAAACCATGGTTAACAATGTCTTGTCAATGGACAAAGAGGATGTGGCTACATTTGAAAAAATGCGTGATCTTGGAGTGGAATTTGATGTCCGTAAAGTACCAAATGACTCTAAGAAAGATTTGTTTGACTTAATTAACAAAGCTAACGTTCAATAACCGATTACTTACGAAAGGATTTTAAACATGTCTATTATTTCTATGGTATTAGTGGTCGTTGTTGCCTTCTTAGCAGGTCTTGAAGGTATCCTTGACCAATTCCAATTCCACCAACCACTTGTTGCTTGTACCTTAATCGGTTTGGTAACAGGTAACTTGACTGCCGGTGTTATGCTTGGTGGTTCCCTTCAATTACTTGCACTTGGCTGGGCCAACATTGGTGCCGCAGTTGCACCCGATGCTGCTCTTGCGTCAGTTGCTGCTGCGATTATCTTGGTTCTTGGTGGTGACTTTAGCTCTAAAGGAATCGCTGTGGCTCAAGGTGTAGCTATTCCACTTGCAGTTGCTGGTCTTTTCTTGACCATGATCGTCCGTACTCTCTCCGTTGGTTTGGTCCACACTGCCGACGCTGCTGCTAAAAAAGGTGATATCAAAGGCGTAGAACGCGCTCACTTTGTAGCACTTCTCCTTCAAGGTCTTCGTATCGCCATTCCTGCAGCCCTTCTTTTGATGATCCCTGCTGACACTGTTAAAGGTGCTCTTGAAGCGATGCCTGCTTGGTTGTCAGACGGTATGCAAATCGGTGGTGGTATGGTCGTTGCCGTTGGTTACGCCATGGTTATCAACATGATGGCAAGCCGTGAAGTTTGGCCATTCTTTGCCATTGGTTTTGCTCTTGCTGCTGTTAGCCAATTGACCTTGATTGCTCTTGGTGCAATTGGTGTTGCCCTTGCCTTGATCTACCTTTCTCTCTCTAAGAAAGGTGGCAATGGAGGTGGCGGAGTTGCTACTTCTAATGACCCAATCGGCGATATCCTTGAAGACTATTAAGAAAGGTGTGACACTATCATGACTGAAAAATTACAATTATCTAAATCAGATCGTCAAAAAGTTTGGTGGCGTTCAACCTTCTTGCAAGGTTCTTGGAACTATGAACGGATGCAAAACTTGGGTTGGGCTTACTCATTGATCCCAGCTATCAAAAAACTTTACACGAAGAAAGAAGACCAAGCGGCTGCTCTTGAGCGTCACATGGAGTTCTTCAACACTCACCCATACGTAGCTGCTCCAATCATCGGGGTAACTCTTGCCCTTGAAGAAGAAAAAGCAAATGGCGCTGCGATTGATGATGCCGCTATCCAAGGGGTTAAGATTGGTATGATGGGACCTTTGGCGGGTATCGGAGATCCTGTCTTCTGGTTTACAGTTCGTCCAATCCTTGGAGCTCTTGGTGCATCTCTTGCCTTGACAGGTAACATCCTTGGCCCACTCATCTTCTTTATTGCATGGAATGCGATTCGTATGTCCTTCTTGTGGTACACCCAAGAACTTGGATACAAAGCAGGTTCTGAAATTACCAAAGATATGTCTGGTGGGATCTTGCAAGATATCACTAAAGGAGCTTCTATCCTCGGAATGTTCATCCTTGCTGTCTTGGTAGAACGTTGGGTATCTATTAAATTCATCTTTAATGTTTCTTCTGTCAAATTAGACGACAAAGCTTATATCCACTGGGATAAACTTCCTGAAGGATACAAGGGTATCCAAGAAGCCTTCGCTCAAGTTGGTTCAGGTCTATCTCAAACACCTGAAAAAGTTACGACTTTCCAACAAAACTTGGATTCATTGATTCCTGGTTTGATGGGATTGCTTCTTACTTTCGCTTGTATGTGGTTGCTTAAGAAGAAAGTATCTCCAATCACTATCATCATCGCCCTCTTTGTAATCGGTGTCTTGGCACACGTTGCTGGCTTGATGTAATCAAAAATCAACTAAAAAGAAGGTTTCGGCCTTCTTTTTATTATGATATAATGGAATGAATAGAAATACAGGAGGATCACATGGCGCAATCACAGAATAAAACCGTGGAATTCCATACCACTGGTGTCTCTTATCTAGGTGTTGGTGGAAAGGTTGGAAAAATCTTAGTTGGAGATGTGGCTTTTGAATTTTACGCAGATGCTAATGTAGAAGACTACGTCCAAATTCCCTGGAAAGAAATCGAACAGATTGGAGCCAACGTATCCGGGCGTAAAATTAGCCGCCATTTTGAAATTTACACCAAGGAAAGCAAGTTCCTATTTGCTTCTAAAGACTCGGGGAAAATCTTAAAAATTGCCCGTCAACACCTTGGGAATGATAAAATTGTCAAGCTACCGACCTTGATCCAAACCATCGCAGCTAAAATTAAAAATCTATTTGCAAAATAGCTCCTTTTCTTGTATAATAAACGAAAACGGATAAGTAAATTAAGGAAATCTTTCAGAAAGTCTGCGGTTGCTGTGAGCAGATAGAGGACTTAATTGAAATTCTACCGTTTATCAAAAAATTGAAGATCAAATCAAGTGCACACCTGTGAAGTTGGATGGAACCGTGGCCCTGCCACTCCAACACTGTAACAGGTGTGCTTTTTGTTAAAGGAGAAGCTATGTTAGATATTAAACGAATTCGTACAGACTTTGATACAGTTGCTGAAAAATTAGCGACACGCGGTGTAGATGCTGCCATCTTGAACGAAATGAAAGAAATCGATGCCAAACGTCGTGACATCTTGGTCAAAGTAGAAAGCCTCAAGGCTGAGCGCAACACCGTATCTGCTGAAATCGCTCAAGCTAAGCGAAATAAAGAAAATGCAGATGATAAGATTGCTGCCATGCAAACTCTCTCTGCAGAAGTTAAAGCTCTTGATGCAGAATTGGCAGAAATCGATGCAAAATTGACAGAATTTACTACGACTCTTCCAAACATCCCTGCTGATAGCGTGCCTGTTGGAGCTGATGAAGATGATAACGTAGAAGTTCGCCGTTGGGGAACTCCTCGCGAGTTTGACTTCGAACCTAAAGCTCACTGGGACCTTGGAGAAGACTTAGACATCCTTGACTGGGAACGTGGTGGAAAAGTCACTGGCGCTCGTTTCCTCTTCTACAAGGGGCTTGGAGCTCGCTTAGAACGTGCTATCTATAACTTTATGTTGGATGAGCATGGCAAGGAAGGATACACAGAAGTCATCACCCCTTACATGGTCAACCACGATTCTATGTTTGGTACTGGTCAATATCCAAAATTCAAAGAAGATACTTTTGAACTCAGCGACACCAACTATGTCTTGATTCCAACCGCTGAAGTACCTCTGACCAACTACTACCGTGACGAAATCATCGATGGCAAGGATCTCCCAATCTACTTTACTGCGATGAGCCCTTCTTTCCGTTCAGAAGCAGGTTCTGCTGGTCGTGACACTCGTGGTTTGATCCGTTTACACCAATTCCATAAGGTAGAAATGGTCAAATTTGCCAAACCGGAAGAATCATATGAAGAATTGGAAAAGATGACAGCCAACGCTGAAAACATCCTTCAAAAACTGAACCTTCCATATCGTGTCGTGGCTCTCTCAACAGGAGATATGGGCTTCTCAGCTGCTAAGACTTACGACTTGGAAGTTTGGATCCCTGCTCAAAACACCTACCGTGAAATTTCAAGCTGCTCAAACACTGAAGATTTCCAAGCACGTCGTGCTCAAATCCGTTACCGTGATGAAGCAGATGGTAAGGTTAAACTTCTCCACACCTTGAATGGTTCTGGATTGGCTGTTGGACGTACAGTGGCAGCTATTCTTGAAAACTATCAAAACGAAGATGGTTCTGTAACTATTCCTGAAGTCCTTCGTCCATACATGGGTGGAGCTGAAGTCATCGCACCAAAATAAAGTTTAAAAAAACTGAGACTTGCAAATTGCAAGCTCAGTTTTTTAATATTTACGAAAACGTTGGTAACGTTGCTCTAGAAGTTCTTCGAGAGGCAAGGCTTGTAGCTCCTTCAATTCTGCTTTGATTTCCTTCTTCACTTGAGCTAGTAATTCGCCATTAGAAAAACCATGCTCCGGAATCACCTTGTCCACAATATCCATATTCAACAACTCATGCGAAGTAATCTTCATCAATTCAGCTGCTTCCATGGCACGGCTTCCGTCTTTCCAGAGAATAGAGGCAAATCCTTCTGGACTCAGAACTGCATAGATGGAGTTCTCTAGCATCCAGACCTTGTCTGCTACAGCTAAAGCAAGAGCCCCACCTGAGCCACCTTCTCCGATGATAATCGCGATAATCGGAACTTTTAAGTCACTCATTTCCATGAGGTTGCGGGCAATAGCCTCACCCTGTCCCCGCTCTTCAGCACCAACACCCGGATAAGCACCCGCAGTGTTGATGAAGGTTACTACTGGACGACCAAATTTCTCCGCCTGTTTCATCAGACGCAAGGCTTTTCGATAACCTTCTGGGTGGGGTTGGCCAAAGTTTCGACTGAGGTTGTCCTGAAGATTCTTTCCCTTTTGAATACCGACAACCGTCACCGCTTGATCCCCTAACCAGCCAATTCCGCCAATCACTGCACCGTCATCTCGGAAATTCCGATCTCCATGTAATTCGATAAAATTATCAAAAATTCCAAGTGCATAATCGAGAGCTGTCAAACGTCCTTGGTCACGAGCTTCTTTAATAATTTGTGTTATTCTTGTCATTACTTCCCTCCATGAAAGGCTAACAAGTCTGCGATTGTTGAACGCATCTCACTACGCTGGACAATCACATCCACAAAGCCATGCTCCTGCAAAAATTCAGCCTTTTGGAAATTATCCGGTAACTGTTCCCGTACAGTAGACTCGATCACTCGTCGACCTGCAAATCCCACAAGGGCCTGGCTCTCTGCAATGATAATATCCCCTTCCATTGCAAACGACGCCGTTACCCCACCTGTTGTTGGGTCTGTTAGAACTGTCAGATAAAACAAGCCTGCTTTTGAGTGTCTTTGAACAGCTGCAGAGATTTTAGCCATCTGCATCAAACTGACGATTCCTTCTTGCATCCGAGCGCCACCAGAAGCGGTAAAGAGCACAACTGGGAGCTTTTCTTCTGTCGCCAATTCAAATAGACGCGTAATCTTTTCACCGACCACAGAGCCCATAGAAGCCATGATGAAATTAGAATCCATAATACCAAGAGCCACTTGATGCCCCCCGATCTTTGCAGTTCCTGTTAGCACAGCTTCATCAAGTCCTGTCAATTCACGAACAGCCGCCAATTTCTTCTTGTAGTTTGGAAACTTAAGCGGGTCCTTGGTCTCAATACCCGTAAACAGTTCAATAAAGCTTCCTGGATCAATCGTCAATTGAAGTCGCTCAACCGCAGAGATGCGGAAGGTATAACCACACTTAGGACACAGACGTTCACTTCCCAGATCCTTTTGGTAAATCGTATGTTTACAGCCCGGACACTGAGAAAACAACTCATCTGGAACCTCTGGTTTTGGCTGAGGTGCTTCAATGGCCGACCGATTGGGATTAATTCGAATGTACTTATCTTTTTTAGAAAATAAAGCCATCAACTTCTCCTTACTTGGTAAAAGAACTTTGTAATTGTGCGCGTTCATTCCTTGTGAAAATGAATCTCACATTTACAAAGTTCATTGCTTATTGATTTTTCTGATAATTTGGTAAAAATGTCTCCATCAGAAAGGCGGTATCGTAATCACCAGCAATCACATTCGAATCTGAAATCAAATCCAATTGGAAATCACTGTTGGTCATTACACCGTCAATTTCCAACTCATAGAGGGCGCGTTGCATCTTCATCAAGGCATCGAAACGATTCTCTCCATGGACAATGATTTTGGCAATCATACTATCGTAGTAAGGTGGAATCGTATAGCCAGGGTAGACAGCTGAATCCACGCGCAAGCCGACTCCTCCACTTGGAAGATAGAGATTGGTGATTTTTCCTGGACTTGGTGCAAAGTTAAAGGCAGGATTTTCTGCATTGATCCGGCATTCAATGGCATGGCCAGAAATTTGAATATCTTCTTGACGAACAGTCAATTCTTGCCCAGCAGCAATTTTAATTTGCTCTTTCACGATATCAATTCCTGTGACAAATTCTGTCACGGGATGCTCGACTTGAACCCGAGTGTTCATCTCCATGAAGTAAAATTCGCCTTTACCTTCATCGTAAAGAAACTCGATTGTCCCCGCATTTTCATAGCCAACAGATTCTGCTGCTCGGACAGCTGCAGATCCGATTTGGTCTCGAATTGTCTTACCGATTGCTACGGATGGAGATTCTTCGAGGACTTTTTGGTTGTTTCTTTGAAGGGAACAATCCCGTTCACCCAAATGAACCACATGCCCAAATTGGTCAGCCAAGATTTGAACTTCAATATGACGAGCTGGGTAGATGACGCGTTCAAGGTACATAGCTCCATTGCCAAAGGCCGCCTTAGCTTCTGTCGAAGCAGATTCAAAAGCTGGAACTAGGTCTTCTGCCCGTTCTACTTTACGGATTCCTTTACCGCCACCTCCAGCTGATGCTTTCAGCATGACAGGATAACCAATCCGATCGGCAACTTCCAAGGCTTCTTCTGCTGTATGAACTTCTCCATCTGATCCTGGAATAACAGGCACGCCTGCTTTGATCATTTGTTCTCGGGCATTAATTTTATCACCCATCATATCCATGACAGATCCTGATGGTCCGATAAACTTAATCCCGACTTCTTCACACATGGTGGCAAACTTCGAATTTTCACTCAAAAATCCAAATCCTGGGTGAATCGCTTCTGATCCAGTCAAAACTGCTGCAGATAAAACAGCATTCATGTTTAAATAAGACTCAGTTGACTTGGCAGGCCCAATACAAACTGCTTCATCCGCTAGTAAGGTATGCAAGGCTTCCTTATCAGCCGTTGAATAGACAGCGACTGTTTCAATTCCTAATTCACGAGCAGCTCGAATAATCCGGACCGCAATTTCACCACGATTCGCGATTAAAATTTTTCGGAACATAGAAACCTCCCTAGTTACCAATTGCAAATGTTAGGGTCCCGCTAGCAGCTAATTTCCCATCGACTTCCGCTTTTGCTTCCACGACCGCAATCGAACCACGACGCTTGACAAAGGTAGCCGTCATTACGAGCTGATCTCCCGGAACGACTTGTTTTTTAAATTTAACCTTATCCATTCCAGCATAAAAGACTAATTTTCCTTTATTTTCTGGTTTGGATAATTCTAAGACACCAGCAGTTTGTGCCAAGGCTTCCATAATGAGGACACCTGGCATTACTGGGTAGCTTGGAAAGTGCCCATTAAAGAAGGGCTCATTGATCGTCACATTCTTAATGGCTACAATCGTATCCTCACTTGTTTCAAGGACGCGATCCACCAACAACATCGGATAGCGATGCGGAAGAGCCTCTTTAATAGCTTGAATATCGATCATTTAATCCGTACCAATCCTTTCCCAAACTCAACCATTTCTTCATTTGAAACAAGGATTTCAGTGACCATTCCATCCTTTGGTGCAGGAACTTCGTTCATAACTTTCATCGCTTCAATAATCAATAGGGTTTGGCCTTTTGAAACACTATCTCCAACCTGAACAAAAGCTGGTTTATCTGGACCTGAAGCTAAATAAGCTACACCAACAAGAGGACTTTCAACCACTTCCCCTTCTGCTGCTACTGCTGGACTTGCTTCAGGAGCTGGTGCTGAAGAAGCAACTGGTTCTTCTGCAAGAACAACAGGGCTCTCAACAGCAGGTGCCACTTCTTGAACTACAGGAGCCGGCGTAGCAGGTTGTGGGCTAGCTACACTGCCAGCATTTTTACTAAATGATAGCACATCCGTTGCATTTTGATAGCTAAATTCACGAAGACTAGATTGGTCAAATTGACTCATTAGGTCTTTAATCTCTTGAATATTCACTTTATCCCTCCCAACGTTTAAAGGCTAAGACAGCATTGTGTCCTCCAAATCCAAATGTATTGGAAATAGCAAAGGAAATCGGACGTTCTTGCCCTTCACCAAAGATGACATTGGCTTCAATATAATCTGATAACTCTTGTGTTCCAGCAGTTTTTGGAACATATTGATGGCGAATTGCTTCAATCGTCGCAATAGCTTCAACTGCCCCTGCTGCTCCCAAGAGGTGACCTGTAAATGATTTTGTAGAAGATACTGGAACTTCTGTACCAAATACAGAAACGATTGCACCACTTTCTCCTTTTTCATTTGCTGGAGTAGAGGTACCATGGGCGTTGACATAATCAACTTGAGCTGGTTCAATTTCTGCCTCATCCAAAGCCAACTTCATAGCTTTAATAGCACCTTGACCTTCTGGATGTGGAGAAGTCATATGGTAAGCATCACAAGTATTTCCGTAACCCACGACTTCAGCAAGAATGGTTGCACCACGTTTTTCAGCGTGTTCCAAACTTTCAAGTACCAACATTCCTGATCCTTCCCCCATCACAAAACCATTCCGATCTTTATCAAATGGAATAGAAGCACGAGTTGGATCTTCTGTTGTTGAAAGAGCTGTTAGGGCTTGGAAACCGGCGATTGCAAATGGTGTAATAGAAGCTTCAGAACCACCGACCAACATCAAATCTTGGAAACCAAACTTAATAGCGCGGAAAGCATCTCCAATCGCATCATTGGAAGAGGCACAAGCAGTATTGATCGATTTACAAATTCCATTAGCTCCAAAACGCATCGCAACATTACCAGATGCCATATTTGGCAAAGCTTTTGGAAGTGTCATTGGTTTGACACGTTTTGGTCCTTTTTCATGCAAACGAATCACTTGATCTTCGATTTCTTTGATACCACCAATACCAGAAGCAACAATGACACCAAAACGATCTTTATCAATAGCTTCTACATCTAAACCTGCATGATTCACAGCTTCTTGAGCGGCATACAAAGCATACAAAGAGTAGTTGTCAAAGCGGTTTGTATCTTTCTTGATAAAGTACTTATCAAATGGGAAATCTTGGATTTCAGCTGCATTATGAACAGCAAAGTCACTGTGGTCAAATTTTGTAATTGGACCAATTCCAATTTTTCCTTCTTTTAAACTATTCCAAAATTCTTCTGGAGTGTTTCCGATTGGAGATGTCAAGCCATAGCCTGTTACAACAACACGATTTAATTTCATTTCAAAACCTACCTCTTTTTATTGCATGGTTAAGCCACCATCAATTGCGATGACTTGCCCTGTTAGATATTCTTGAGTCGCAAGAAAGACTGCAACATCTGCCACTTCTTCTGTATTTCCAAATCGTTTCATTGGAATTTGAGCGAGAGACATTTCTTTAATTTTTTCAGGAAGTCCTTCTGTCATATCAGACTCAATGAAGCCCGGCGCAATGACATTGACACGGACATTTCTACCAGCTACTTCACGTGCTACAGATTTAGAAAAACCAATCAAACCAGCTTTTGAGGCTGCATAGTTGGCTTGTCCAACATTTCCTGTCAGACCGACAACACTCGACATGTTAATGATAGCACCTTCACGTGCTTTGGTCATCGGTTTTAAGACTGATTGTGTCATATTAAAAGCACCGGTCAAATTCACCTTCAAGACTTGCTCGAAATCTTCTTCCGTCAATTTCAACATGAGCTTATCATTGGTAATCCCAGCATTGTTGACAAGGATGTCTACTGAGCCAAGTGCTTCAATCGCTTCCGCGACCATTCGTTTCGCTTCCGCAGCTTGGGATACGTCCCCAGTAACGCCAACTACCTTCACACCGTATGAGGCAAATTCATCCACTAGGCCTGCTGGGAGCTCTCCACGACTATTTAAGACAATGTTGGCACCTTTTGACGCAAATTTATGCGCAATAGCCAATCCAATGCCTCGACTTGAGCCAGTAACAAATACATTTTTATTCTTTAGTTCCATAGTCACCTCATCTTATTCGTTCAGTAGGGCATCAAGGCTGGCTTGATCCTCCACATTTTTCGTTGGAAGAGTTTTATCAATCTTTTTCAAGAAACCAGTCAAGACCTTACCTGGACCAATTTCAATCACTTCATCTACTCCAAACTCTTGAATCGTCGCAATCGAATCATAGAAACGAACGGGCTCCATCACTTGCCGAGCTAATAAAGCTTTGATTTCGTCTGATTTCATGATCTTTGCTTCTGTATTCCCAACCAAAGGCAAGCTAAAGTCCTTAAAAGTAACTTTTTCAAGTTCAGTCGCCAGTTTTTCACTAGCAGAAGCAAGTAAGGCCGTATGGAAAGGACCAGAGACATTCAGAGGAATCAACCGTTTTGCCCCTGCTTCTTGTAAGAGTTCAACTGCATAATCCACAGTTTCAACCTCTCCACCAATTACAATTTGGGCAGGAGTATTGTAGTTAGCTGGTGTTACAACTCCCTTTTCAGAAGCCTGTTGACAGATTTCTTCAATCAAGGCAGGATCAGTATTCATAACAGCTACCATCTTCCCGCTTCCAGCAGGCGCAGCTGTTTCCATAAATTCCCCTCGCTTAGCTACCAAGGCGACCGCTTCTTCAAAGGAAAGAGCGCCTGCAGCAACCAAAGCAGAATATTCTCCTAGGGAGAGACCAGCCACAATATCCGGTGTTATGCCATTTTCTGCCAATAGACGATAAATAGCCACAGAAGTTGTCAAAATAGCTGGTTGAGTATAGCGTGTCTGATTCAATTTTTCTTCGTTAGAATCAATCAATTCACGCAAATCATAACCTAGAATACGACTAGCCGTATCAAATGTCTCTTTGACAACGGGATAAGTTGCATACAAGTCACTAGCCATCCCCAATTTTTGGGCACCTTGACCAGCAAATAAGAAGGCACGTTTTGTCACTGTTCTCTTCCTTTCCTTTACTTGTTAGAATTTAACATCTGCCCAGCGAGCTGCCTCTTTCTGAATGACCTTAGCAGCTCCAAGATAGATATCTTCCAAGATTTCAGCACAGGTTTCTTCTTTACTTACGAGACCTGCAATTTGTCCTGCCATCACAGATCCATTATCAACGTCTCCGTCAACAACCGCATTGCGAAGAGCACCTGCTCCTAACTCTTCAATTTCTTCTTGAGTCTTCTTACCTGCCAAGAAATCTTTTTCAGCTTGGTTATAGGCAGAAGCCAATTTATTCTTAATCGCACGAACTGGGTGGCCAACAACTGACGCAGACACCACTGTATCAATGTCCTTAGCTTTCAAGATTTTATTCTTAAAGTTTTGGTGAGCATTTGACTCTTTAGCAACGACAAATCGTGTTCCCACTTGAACAGCATCTGCTCCAAGCATGAAGACTGCAGCCGCTCCTGCACCATCTGCAACACCACCAGCACCGATAACTGGAATAGAGACCGCTTCGACCACTTGACGAACCAAGGTCATGGTCGTCAATTTACCAATATGACCTCCTGCTTCCATTCCTTCAGCAATGACAGCATCCGCACCTAGTTTTTCCATCCGTTTTGCTAAAGCTACTGAAGGTACAACCGGAATAACGGTAATGCCCGCTTCATGGAAACGATCCATGTATTTCCCAGGATTCCCTGCACCAGTAGTAACAACTTTAACCCCTTCTTCGATAACCAAGTCAACGATGTCATCTGCAAAAGGAGAAAGGAGCATGATATTGACTCCAAAAGGTTTGTCAGTAATGGATTTGACGCGATCAATATTCGCTTTGACAACTTCTTTAGGTGCATTTCCTCCACCGATGATCCCAAGACCACCCGCATTAGATACAGCTCCAGCAAGATCTCCATCTGCTACCCAAGTCATACCACCTTGGAAAATTGGATATTTAATGTTTAATAATTCAGTAATTCGTGTTTGCATAGTACCTTCCTCATTTTCGCTTAAGTAATAGTTTGAAAGCGGTTCTTTGCTTTGAGCGTCAAACTATTACCTAAACAAGAGAGAATATCTTTCGATACTCTCATCCATTATTATTTAGTTTTTTCTTCTACGTAAGCAACAAGGTCCCCTACAGTAGACAATCCTTCTTCAGTTTCAATTTGAATGTCGAATGCATCTTCAATTTCTGAAATCACTTGGAACAAATCCAATGAATCAGCTTCAAGATCTTCAAAAGTAGACTTAAGAGTTACTTCTGATGGTTCTTTACCAAGTTCTTCAACGATAATTTCTTGTACTTTTTCAAATACTGCCATGATTGGCCTCCTTAAAATAATAAAAATTTTTAAAATGTGTTACCACATATTTAACTAGATTGTAACAAGAAGTGAGCCCCATGTCAAACCTCCACCAAATCCTGACAGAAGAATTATTTGACTTCCATCCAATTTGATTAGTCCTTGGTCGACACACTCCGATAATAAAATTGGAATACTTGCGGCACTGGTGTTGCCATATTCCATCATATTTGCAGGAAGTTTTTCCCGATCAACCCCGATTTTCTTAGCCATTTTATCTAAGATACGGTCATTTGCCTGATGCAAGAGGAAATAGTCAATTTCATCAACAGCTACTGGAGCATTAGCCAACATATGTTTAATACTCTTAGCCACATCCCGAATAGCAAAATCAAAGACTGCTCTTCCATCCATTGATAAATATTTTTTATCTTCTTCCTTATCAGAATATGGTGAAGATAAACCAACAGATGATGATTGAAGAACCTCTCCACGAGAACCATCAGAAAATAAACTTTCAGCTAAAAAAGTTTGTTGTTCGGAAGCTTCCAATAAAACACCGCCAGCACCATCCCCAAATAGGACCGCTGTTGTCCGATCTTCCCAATCAATCACTTTCGATAAGGTTTCACTTCCAATAACGATTCCTCGTTTGTACTGGCCAGACCGAAGCAACTTTTCAGCAGTCGCAAGCGCAAAGACAAATCCACTACAAGCTGCTGTCAAATCAAAAACAAAAGCTTTAGAGGCCCCAATTTTAGCTTGAACACGAGCTGCAGTGGATGGCATCATGGAATCGGGCGAAATCGTTGCAACAATAATAAAATCCAACTGATCCGCTTGTAAACCACTTTTTTCAAGCAAGCGTCGAGCCACTTCCGTAGCTAAATCGCTGGTTGATTCTGATTGAGTAATATGACGCTTCCGAATTCCTGTCCGACTAGCAATCCACTCATCGCTGGTATCCATCCGTTCAGAAAGATCCTGATTAGAAATCACTTGACTTGGCGCATAATGGGCTACCTGACTAATTTTTGCAAAAGTCATTATTTCAACTCCTCCAAGAAACGATAAAGATTCTGCAACCCTTTTTGCATCACTTTCCGTTCATCTGGAGACATCCCATCAATAATTTGATTGACCATCCGCTTGTGAAATTGTTGGTGAAGCCGATACAAGAGCTTGCCTCTTTTGGTCAAACTCAAATGGACGACCCGACGATCAACTTCAGATCTGGTTCGTTCAATATAACCTTTTCGTTCAAGATTATTTAAACTGGTAGTGACTGTACCTAACGTTACCATTAACGAACGCGAAATATCACTTGGAGTTGCGTTTGGTGTTGAGCCGATGACATCAATAGTGTGCATTTCCTTAATGGAAACATCATTAAATCGACTGCTACGTAAACTAGTTTCTTCGATGACTAATACGTTGTTAAAAATGGATGTAAGGTAATCATTGACTAGTTGAAAATTCAAAAACCACACCCCCTATTCATTACTTTGATAATCGAATTTTATCAAAAATCAAACCAAATAGCAAGCCTCAGCAATAAAAACATAAAAATTTTACGTTTTTATTTTCCTTGGAATTTTGGGCGCCGACGCTCTGAATAGGCAATAACTCCTTCTTTAAAATCTTCCTTTAGAGAAAGATTTCTTTGCAATCGCAACTCAATTTCAGCATAACGATCCCAGTCAGTCAGCATGCTAGACCAAGCCAACTCTTTAATCGCAGCAAAAGAATTGTCTGAGCTACGTCTTAACTTAATGAGTAGTTGGTTGACAGTCTTGTCTAATTTTTCTACTTCAGAAACCTTGTACACAACGCCATATTCCAGAGCCTTTTCAGCACCTAATGGTTCACCAGTCATTGCTAACTGAGTTGCTCTAATCAAACCAATGGCTCTTCCTAAAAGGAATAGGCCACCGGCATCAGGAGCCAAACCGACTCCAACAAAGGCTTGAATAAACTTTGCTTTATCAGAAGCAATACAAAAGTCCGCCGCTACTGCCATATTAGCAGTTGCTCCTGCAACCGCACCATCTGCAACCATAATCACAGGTTTTGGAATTTGCTTCATTTTTTTAGAGATTTGATTGACCAATTCCGCAATTTGCGTTAACGAATCGATATCATCAGCATCAACAGCCCGTTTCATCTCAGCTAAATCACCACCAACTGAAAAAACCTTGCCGACTGCTTTAAATAAAATAAAACGCACATCTGGATTCTTCTCAGCTAATTCTAATGCTTCAAGGATTTCCTGACACATTGGAATGTTAAAACCATTTGAAACCTCTGGTCTATTTAAAATAATAGATGCGAGATCCTCTTCTACAGAATAAATAATCGTTTCGAACACCATAAGCCACCTCTTTACTAATTAGCTATTCAAATTGTTTGATAATTGAACTTATTTATTTTCATATTATTTTAGCACAACTACTTTGAGAAGTAAATTACATTTTCATAACAAAGTGTCTCACCCGAAAGACTCGCTTGATAACAGTGCTTTTTAGATTGTAACCAAGCCTTATCTTTGGTATAATTTAAAGTAAGTTTTGTAAAGGAGTCCACATGAAAGTAGTTAAATTTGGTGGTAGTTCGTTAGCATCTGCTACCCAGCTAGAAAAAGTATTCAATATTGTTAAAGAAGATGAAACCCGTCAATACGTGGTCGTTTCTGCTCCAGGGAAACGCAATGCTGAGGACACAAAAGTCACAGATGCCCTCATCAAGTATTATAAAGAATATACCAACGGAAAAGATACGAACCAAAGTCAAGAATGGATTATCAATCGCTATCGTTCCATTACAGAGGAGTTAGACTTAGACGAGGAAATTATCGAAGAGATTGCTAGAGATATCAAATCCCTTGCAACACTTCCCAAGTCCGATAATACCTTCTTATATGATACCTTCTTAGCATCTGGAGAGAACAACAATGCAAAACTCATTGCAGCTTACTTTGTAAAAAAGGGTCTAGAAGCAAAATATATCCATCCAAAAGATGCAGGTATCTTTGTAACAAGTGAACCTTGCAATGCCCGCATTCTCCCTTCTAGTTACGATAAGATTGAAGAACTGAGAAATCATAATGAAATTTTAGTGATCCCTGGATTCTTTGGAATTACTAAAGAAGGACAAGTCTGTACTTTTTCAAGAGGTGGTTCTGATATTACAGGATCTATTATTGCAGCGGGAGTTAAAGCAGATCTCTACGAGAACTTTACAGACGTCGATGGTATTTTTGCAGCTCACCCAGGCATTATCAAACAGCCACATTCTATTCCTGAATTAACCTATAAAGAAATGCGGGAATTAGCCTATGCTGGCTTTAGTGTCCTCCATGATGAAGCACTTGTTCCTGCATATCGTGGAAAGATTCCAATGGTGATCAAGAACACCAACAATCCAAAACATCCAGGTACGAAGATTGTGCTGAACCATACCGATGAAAATGTTAAAGTCGTTGGGATTGCAGGAGACTCTGGATTTGTCAGCATTAATACCACCAAATACCTGATGAATAGAGAAGTCGGTTTTGGTAGAAAATTATTACAAATTTTAGAAGACTTGAACATCAGTTGGGATCACATGCCAACTGGAATTGACGATTTATCTGTCATTCTACGTTCGAAAGAATTAACACCAATTAAAGAACAAGAAATTTTAAAACATCTAATCCAAGATTTACAAGTGGATTATGCCGAAATTGAACATGATCTTTCCATTATTATGATTGTCGGAGAGAATATGAAAAATCAAATTGGTGTAACAGCTACAGCCACAAAGGCTTTATCAGAAAATAACATTAATATCCAAATGATTTCGCAAGGATCCAGCGAAGTTTCCATCATGTTTGTCGTCAATCAAGAACAAGAAAAACAGGCTATTAAAGCTCTATACGATGTTTTCTTTAAATAAGAAAAAAGGTTCGAAAGAACCTTTTTTAATTTATAAATAAAAGAGAAATAAAAAAACCCTTTCGGGTACTGACTCCGCCAGTAGGACTCGAACCTACGACATCATGATTAACAGTCATGCGCTACTACCAACTGAGCTATGGCGGAAAAAA
>NZ_JBYQGS010000003.1:0-207540 GCF_058200355.1 Streptococcus sp. SCPM-O-B-23252 (M501) | reverse complement strand
CATTGTTCAGTACTATAACCTTAGTTATAGTGCCCTGCACATTGGTTCGTCTTGTTCAGTTTTCAAAGGTCTTTGTCGCTCTCGCGCGACAACTATATTAGTATATCACGTCCATGAAAACTTGTCAATATCTTTTTTCTATTTTTTTAAATTTTTATTTTTATGAAAAAGGATGCTTTCTTACATCCTTTTTCATAAATGTTGATCCTTGAAGTCTTTCAAGTATTCTTTTAGCCTTCTCCTCATCTTTGCTCTTCCTGAAAAACGTTGATTCATCAGAAGTTTATCATAATCTTCTTTTTCTTGATCGGTTAGATTTTTTCGGAATTCTTTTAGGGCTCCTCTTAATAGGACTAGTTCATCCAAAAAGAGTTCTTTTGATCGAAGTCGATGACTGATTTCTCCAATTTCTGTATAAGGGACCTTATTTAACTTCCTTTTATCACTTTCTTGTTTTCTAACTTTATCTTTTATATGGTTACGAAACTTTGTTTTGAAGTAGGTTAATAGAATTTCTTCATTTTCTTCTACCTCCGGATTACTTATTTGTAACTCATACAGCACTAGTCTTCCCTCTTGTTCCCAATCTGCGTGATCCCAAAGATGAATATAAAATTCCTTTTCACATTTCCATACTATCCATTTTACTTTTTCATATGTTTTTTTAAAGTTCATTGGACCTCCTTTCTAACTAGTCTTCATTTTAAAGGAGGTTTTGATTTATTTGTGCTTATTTTCTATTTGGGATCTTTTCTTATTCTAATTGGTCATTATTTTGATAAGAATGTCAGAATAATGGTTTTATCAAACAAAAAAAGTTGCTACCAATGTAACAACTTTTGTGATAGTCCGTACGGGATTCGAACCCGTGTTACCGCCGTGAAAAGGCGGTGTCTTAACCCCTTGACCAACGGACCATTTTTACAACGTATTCTATTATATCAGTTCTTTTTCATCTGTCAACACTTTTTTGAAAAAAAAAGAGCCGAAATTTCGGCTCCCTTGAATGTAGACAAACTATTGTTTTACATAAAAAAGCAAGATGCTTTTCAAAAAATTACTTTTATTTTTAGTCATTTAGGAAGATTAGAAACTTTTCCGCCGTGAGAAAAGTGCCTGAAACGTAATAGTTTCAGGCACTCGGAATTATTGAGACCTTAGGCTCAATAATTAGTCATGGAACTTCTTAGAAGTTCGCTGACGTCCGATCTCACCTAAGGAAAGTTTTTAGAAGACTTTATCTTCAATCTGAGGAGCCGAAATTTTCGGCTCCTTCTAAAAGCTTTAGAAGACTATAGAGTTTATTACTTATTTTCTTCCATTTTAGATTTAATTTCTTCATAAGATAATGGTTTAGATTCTTTTTCCAATTCTAAATCAGTATCTTCTGGCATTTTACCTGTTTCATACAATGACTTGATTTGAACACTATCCAAGGTTTCGTATTTCAACAAGGCCTCTGCAATCAATTTGTGGGTCTCACGATTGCTCTGGATGATTTCAGCCGCTTTATTGCGAGCTTCATTCAAAAGACTTCTTACTTCTTCATCAATTTCATATGCAGTTTGCTCTGAAATGAATTTTTGAGTCGTTTGAGCTCCAAACATAGCATGGTTGCCTTCGTATTGAACTGGACCAAGTTTTTCACTCATTCCATATTCCGTTACCATGGCACGCGCCATTTGGGTCGCTTGTTCAAAGTCATTGGAAGCTCCTGTGGTTTGGACGTTGAAGATAATTTCTTCTGCAACACGTCCTCCCATCAATCCAGCCAATTGTTCTTTCATATCTTCTTTAGAAAGAAGCATTTGGTCTTCTTTTGGAAGAGCAATCATATAACCACCAGCACGTCCACGTGGAACGATGGTCACCTTGTGAACAACACGAGCATTAGATAAGACTAAACCAACAATGGTATGCCCTGCTTCATGGTAAGCAACTAATTCGCGTTCTTTTTGAGAAACTGTTCTGTCTTTCTTAGATGGACCAGCAATCACACGGTCTTCTGCTTCATCAATATCAGATGCATCAATAACCTTCTTATTGCGACGAGCCGCTACCAGAGCTGCTTCATTTAAGACATTTTCAAGATCCGCTCCAACAAATCCCGGTGTTTGTTGGGCAACTAGTTTCAAGTCGACATCTTTGGCTAATGGTTTGTTTTTAGCATGGACACGCAAGATAGCTTCACGTCCTTTTACATCTGGACGGCCAACTAAAACCTTCCGATCAAAACGACCTGGACGAAGGAGGGCTGGGTCCAAAACATCTGAACGGTTGGTGGCTGCAATCACGATGATGCCTTCGTTTCCTTCAAAACCATCCATCTCAATCAAGAGCTGGTTGAGGGTTTGTTCCCGTTCATCATTTCCCCCACCAAGGCCAACTCCCCGTTGACGTCCAACAGCATCGATCTCATCGATAAAGATAATGGCTGGTGCTGCTTTTTTGGCATCTTCAAATAGAGAACGAACCCGGCTTGCACCGACACCGACAAACATTTCAACGAAGTCAGAACCTGAAATACTGAAGAATGGTACGCCAGCTTCTCCTGCAACTGCTTTAGCAAGTAATGTTTTACCAGTTCCAGGAGGGCCTTCAAGAAGAACACCTGCTGGGATACGGGCACCTAATTTTGTAAAGCGTTTTGGATCTTTTAAGAATTCAACCACTTCAACAAGTTCTTGTTTTTCTTCTTCAGCCCCTGCTACATCTGAAAAACGAACCTTGATATCTTCTTTATTGGTAGCACGCGCTTTGTTACGGCCGAAGTTCATAGCTCCGCGGGCGCCACCGCCACCGCCTTGGTTCATCATGGAGAAGAAGAAGAACATGACAATCACAAAGGGAACGATTGAAGTCAGAATGGTAATCCACATTCCACTTGAGCTTTCCCGTTTAATAGTGATGTCAGCCTTATGTTCAGATGCTAAGTTTTGTAATTCTTGAACAGTCAAATCAGACGGTAAGATCACACTCGTGAAGCGAGTCACCTTACTTGGACTTGGAGTGAAAAATTGAACCCCTGTATCATCCTTGCTGGTTTTTGCTTTGTTATAGGTACCGGAAATTTCAATGACACTACCGTTTGGCTGATAGCTAATTTCCTTGACGTTGTCTGATTTAAGCTCTTTTACCAATTCTGTATAATTGATTTGCTGACTTTGTCCGATACTATTTCCAGCAAAGAAATACTGAAAACCTGTAACAGCAGCTACAATAATCAATAAGTACAGAAAAGGATTTCGAACAAAACCATTGTTTTTGTTATTTTTCATCTAATTTCCTCTATTTTGAATACACTTCTTCTTTCAACACTCCGATATAAGGAAGGTTTCGATAGTTTTCATCGTAGTCTAAACCATAGCCCACAACAAACTCGTTTGGAATGGTAAAGCAAGTGTAATCTGCTTCAATCTCAACCAAGCGTCCTTCAGGTTTATCCAACAAGGTAGCAATTTTAACAGATGCTGGTTGACGTCCTTCAAACAATTCTTTCAAACTCTTAAGAGTTTTACCAGTATCAATGATATCTTCAACAAAGAGAATATCTCGACCCTTAATGTCTTGGTCCATATCTTTGATAATATTAATCACGCCTGAGCTTGATGTTCCACCATGATAACTAGACACTAGCATAAAATCCAACTCAATATGCGTATCAATATGTTTGATCAATTCCGCCATAAATGGGACTGACCCTTTTAAAATCCCTACTAAAATCGGATTTTTCCCTTGGTAATCTTCTGTCAGTTTTTGACCAAGTTCACGTGCTGCAGTCACGATTTCATCGTGGGAAATGAGTATCTTTTTGATATCTTGTTCTAACATCTTTTTTACCTATCTATTTTCTGGATATAAATTATATCCTTCATTATACCATTTTTTAATTCCTTACTCAAATCACTGATCGCAATTTCAGGAATAGCCAGTATTTGTTTATCTTGTTCTAAAACCACCAGATTGTTTCGTTGATCTAAAGGGATTTTTTGGTTAATCAACAATCTGCTAATTTTTCTATGGTGACCGTTTATCAGAATACGATCTCCCCTTTTACGGGGTCGAAGAGAAACTGGATGGTTGTTTGGAAGTGGGATAACTTCCATATATGAATCGCTTGGTTCCACTCCAAATAAAAAGCGATAAGCACCTACTGTCTTTATGGTTCCAAATTGTAACAAATCTTCTGATATTCGGTCATCCGTCCTACGACTGATTTTCCGAATTTCAAAATAGTGATAGTCTTTGTAAAGTTCATAACCATTCTTTAGAACTTGTTGCGTATTGGACTTGGTCACTGCTATTCTATGTAATTGTTCAAATTGTGCCCGACTCAATTGCAAATCTGGAAAACTAGCTAGATACTCTTCCAGCAAATAAATCTGAACAGCTAGTGATTGCTTTTGAAACTGTGTCACATCTTGTGGATTCAAATCTTTGGTCAACTCTTTTAAAGCCTGGTGCCAATGACTGAGATCTTCTCCTAAGTTGACCAAAGCACTCGTCACTTGAGGATTTTCTTTTTCTAACAGTGGGAGATAACGATGACGGATACGGTTACGGAAATAGTCCAAGGAGCGGTTGCTCTTATCCTCGAAATGAAAAATTTCTGGAAAATCCTTTTTTTTGAAATGTAAGAGGGGACGAATCAACACACCCTGTCCAAATGGTTGTTTTAAAGGAATACCTTTTAAATGCCGTGGACGACTCCCACGAATCAGACGCATTAAAATCGTTTCTGCCTGATCATCCATATGATGAGCGGTGACGAGAGCGCTACAAGCTTCTTCTTTCATAACTTTTTCAAAGAAATCATAGCGGAATTGTCTAGCTTGGCTTTCAGAAAAAGGACCAGAGAAATGGGCAACCTTCAGCGGTAGATGTTTTGCTTCAGCTAATGCTCGAATTCCTCTTTCTTCTTGGTCAGCTTCAATGCGTTGGTGATGATTGACATGAGCAAGTACGAGGTCGATTCCTAATTGGTGCCGATAATGGTAGAGCCAATCCAGTAAGGTCATGGAGTCCACCCCTCCTGATAAAGCCAAAAGGACTTTTTGATTAGATTCAAAAAGCCCCTCCTTTAGACAGAACTGAAGAAATTTATCTTTCATTACTGTAAGACCTCATAAATATCTTTGGCAATTGCTGAGATAGTCTCGTAATCAGAGTGATCCGTAAAAATAGCTAAAATAAATGGTGATTCTGTATAAACAATGGCAACATCATGACGGAAATCATAGGCATCTCCAATCTTGTGAGCGACCTTGACTGGGATATCTTTTGAAATTCGTTGATCATCAAAGCGAGTCTCTGACAGAGCATCAATGATTCCACCATTTTGTTGGTAGATAGCTTCCATGACATTTCCTGCCATTTTTGGAGATGCCATTCTAGTTTCTACATTCCACGTTTTTCCTGCAATCTTATTGGTCACCTTTTGAAATTCTTTGTCTGATTGATGCGTTACATAATAGCCTAAAATGTTTTGCGCAACATTATCAGATTCTTTGGCCACTCGGTTAATCAAATCAGCGACGGTATAATCCTTATCATCCGGTGTTTTTGAAATACTTCCACTGCCTTCCGGTTCATAAGCTCCTGGATAATCATTGACTTCTTTTATATATTTTAAAGGAGTCTGCAAATCTACACGGTTTTCGTTTACCTCTTTTTGAGTATAGTACAAATACAAGAGCTTGGCTATACTAGCAGAATACATTTCCTGGTCTTCATGTATCCCAGCAGTCTTTCCAGTATCCACCTGCTTCACGTAAACTGCAATTCCGTCTTTGTTGTACTTCTGATTGAGAATCTCTTGGACTTTCTCCATCCGATTATCTGTAGCAGAAAGTTCATCTTTTGCAATCCACCCCTGGCCAGAAATTTCTAGATAGGTCCCTTTTAAAGTTTTGGCAGTCTTGGTGATTTCAACCTTACTATAGGGAGTTAGACTTGTTTTTTTGCTTTTTGCGCCATTTACCAAGGGTTGATCATAAACTGTAAAAGAGGATGTCAGCCACATGTTTTTTTTTTCTTCTGTTAATTCCAAAATCGAATCTTCGTAAATTTGATCTTGATCAGCTACTACATACTGTTTATTCGATAATTTAAAAACAGATTTCCCTTGGTCGTTCACAAACAATTGATCAACAGTAAAGGGAGTATCTGGCTTGATTTCCCCAGCTTTTTGACGCAATTCTGGATCCGAATAGGTCACGATTGGCTGATAAACATTCGGATTGGACGGTATGGAGACAAAGAAATGATCCTGAGTCCCTATTTGACTAGTGTATGAAGAATCAGCAGTCAGTGGAACTTGGACTTGGGATGAATCAGATAAGGGTTGGGTGACTAAGAAAGTAGGAAAAATCATCCAATAAACTAACTTATTCATCCTTGCTCCTTTCCTGAGTTTCTTCTTGCAATTTTAAGGCTTGATTTTTTTTAGCTAACTCTTCTAATTTTGTATCAGAATATTCTAGAAATTGTTGAACGGTTTTTACAATATTTTCCATTATTTCGGTAATAAATTAGGTATCGTATAAATATATTCGCCATCTTTAGAGAAGGAATATTTTGCGCGTGCATATTTTGCAGCGTATTCGTCATCCTTCAACTTCTCTACGATATCCTTTTGATATTCTTTTTCCTCAAGGGTTTGCTGATATTGTTCTTGCAATTGAACGTATTGTTGTTTGCGTTTTTGAAGCGTCTGGTAACTCTGAGCCAGATTATAAGTTGGGAGAATAAACAATAAAATAATTAAAATGAGAACCCAACCCATAAAACGGTTCTGTTTTTTTCGCTCCTCATTCTGGTATTTCTGACGCTGATGTTCGTCTTGAATATACCGATTATTCATTTGTACAATATTTTTAGGCATCTTCTTCTATCCTTGTTTCACGAATGATTTCATACATTTTAGACGCATCTTCTTTTTTAGTACTATCTAACATTTCCAACACTTTTACTGTCAATAGCTTATTTCCAAAGCGAACTTCGACTTCGTCATTTACCTTCAAGTCGGTTGAACTTTTCGCTAGGACCCCATTGACTTTGATGCGCCCCTTATCGGCTACTTCTTTAGCTACAGGGCGTCTTTTGATAATGCGGGAAACTTTTAAATATTTATCTAATCTCATCGTATCACCTCTAATGTATTATTGTACCATTTTTTTAGAAAGAGCCTAGTAAAATCTTTCTTTCTAGTCTTGTTTTTCCATTTTTTCCTGCTTGATGGCCAGTAATTTTTCCCCAAATTGTCGCAAGCCTTCTAAAATTTCGAAGTCTTTTTTATTTCGCACATCAAAGATTAATTCAATCAATCCTTGGCTTTCTGCAATACGAGCTTTTAAATTAGTTGCTGATAAGGCAGCAAAATAATCTTGAGTCAAGAAAAGTTGCTTGGTAATTGGCTCAAATTTCACCGTTATTTGATTATCTTTTCGATCAACCACTTTAACAAAGACCTGGTCCAGATAAGATTTGATAAACCCTATTTCTAGGAGATAGGCTACCACATCAGGATATTCTCCGAAACGATCAATCAATTCGTCTTGCAGCAGTTCATAATCTTCTTGAACTTGTATTTCTCGAATGCGTTTGTAAATTTCAATTTTTTGACGTTCATCGGAGATATAATCACTTGGAATGTAGGCATCAATTTGGAGATTGAGCTCCGCATTTCCTTTTTGGCGTTTTTTCTCTTTTCCTTGTTTCTTCTCAATAGCAGCTTCGAGTAACTGTGAATACATTTCAAATCCGACTGAATCGATAAAACCAGATTGAGAAGCCCCTAAAATATTTCCGGCACCTCGAATAGACAAATCTCGCATAGCAATCTTAAAACCAGATCCTAATTCAGTGAATCCTTTAATAGCTTCAAGACGCTTTTCAGAAACTTCTGTCAAGGTTTTATCCGGCCGGTACATCAAATAAGCATAAGCAATGCGATTGCTTCGTCCAACCCGTCCTCGCAATTGGTAAAGGGTAGACAAGCCCATATGGTCGGCATTTTCAATAAAGAGGGTATTGGCATTTGGGATATCCACCCCTGTTTCAATAATGGTGGTTGTGACTAAAATATCATACTCACCTTCAATGAAATCCATCAAGGTGTTTTCCAACCGCACCTCACTCATCTGTCCATGGACAAACCCAATAGAGGCTTCCGGTACCAATTCTTGTAACTCTGAAACTTTTTGCTCAATGGTATCTACCTTGTTGTAGAGATAATAAACCTGACCTCCCCGATCCATCTCCCGACGAATAGCATCTCGGATAATGGTTGGATTGGTTTCTAGGACATAAGTTTGAACGGGATAACGATTGGTCGGTGGGGTTTCAATAACAGACAAATCCCGAATCCCCAACATAGACATGTGAAGGGTCCGAGGAATGGGCGTTGCCGTTAAGGTTAAAACATCGACCTTTTTCTTTAACTCCTTGAGAGTTTCCTTGTGTTTGACACCGAACCGTTGCTCCTCATCAATCACGATAAGACCGAGATCCGCAAATTCCACATCCTTAGATAAGAGACGGTGGGTTCCAATCAAAATATCGACCTGGCCTTTTTTTAGTTTTTCCAAGGTTTCTTTTTGCTCAGCACGACTCCGGAAACGACTCAAGACATCAACTTCTACTGGAAAGGCCTCGAAACGTTCTTTGAAATTAGCATAGTGCTGTTGAGCTAGGACTGTTGTCGGAACTAAGACAGCCACTTGTTTGTGGTCCTTGACAGCTTTAAAGGCTGCTCGCATAGCAACTTCTGTCTTCCCAAATCCCACGTCTCCGACCAAGAGGCGATCCATAGGGCTTGAAGATTCCATATCCTTCTTGATTTCTTGGATCGAGCGAATCTGATCATCTGTTTCAACATAGGGAAAAGCCTGATCAAAAGCTTCTTGGTTCTCATCGTCTGGAGTAAAGGCAAAGCCTTTCAATTGGCTTCGCTCTGCATAAAGTTGAATCAGATCATCTGCAATATCCTCTACTTCCTGACGGACCTTTTGTTTGGCCTTTTGGAAGCGACCATCATTGAGTTTGTTGATTTTAGGAGGTTTGCCATCACTCGCAACATACTTGGACAGCATCTGGATTTGATCCACAGGGATGGAAATCCGATCTCCATTTTGATATTGGATGGAGACATAGTCTCGGTGGACACCAGAAATTTCGATGGTTTCTAGTCCCAAATACTGACCAATTCCATGAACCTGGTGAACAACGTAGTCTCCCTTTTCCAACTCATTGTAGTTTTTTAACCGCTCCGCGTTAGAAATAGTTTGCCGACGAATCTTTCGTTTAACCTTTTTCTGGAAGATTTCTGTCTCTGTAATCAGGACAATCTTCTCATCCACAAAGTGGAAGCCACGCGCCAACCCACCGATGATCAACTGGCTCTGCCCTGGATGAAGCTGATCAGGTGCAAGATAATCCAGGTCAATCCCATAATCTCTCAAGTGCTCTTGTAACTGGTGGAGTCCTTGTTTACTCGTCACCTGAAGAATGACTGTGTAGTCTTGTTTACGGAAACGGTCAATTTCATCTTTTAAAAGAGAGAACTGACTGAAGAATTCCTGCATGGGGTATTGGTTAAAAGAATAGAGGGCATCAAATCGCAGATTTCCCAAGCCTTTTTGGAAATTTGAAAAATAAGAAGCTGGTTTATAAGTGCGTAAGAGTGCGCTATTGTCCGCAAAATACTGGGCTTCAGCGAAAGAGCGACTCTTTTGTAGGTCCTCTGTCAAAAGGTTGGCAACTTCTATATCAAACCGCGCCTCCTGATCCATGATTTTATGGTAATCATCCAAAAAAAGAGGAGCATGTTTAGGGAGGTAATCAAAGAGAGTGTAGGTTTGCTGATAAAAAAGAGAGAGAAATTTTCGACTATCTGCATGGAGATGCTGGTGATGCGCTTCTGTGAGAATCTCACCCAAATAGGATTTTAGCTCTGGATGAGGACTTTTTTGAATCAGATTTTCTAGATTCTTCTGCCCTCTTAGAAAATCATCTTTAGTTAGTAACATATCACTAACTGGATGAACCGTTACCGCATCTAGATTTTCTAGTGAACGTTGAGTCTCTGGAGAAAAAGTCCGAATACCATCAATCTCATCTCCAAAAAATTCCAGGCGATAAGGGAAATCTTGACTGGCTTCAAAAAGATCTAAAATATCCCCTCGAAGACTAAACTCTCCCTGTTGGCTTACCTGTGAAACCATTTGATAGCCCATGGCCAGGAGGGTATCTTTCAATTCTGTCAGATTTCGTTCTTCTCCAACAGAGAAAGATTGAATCATAGAGCTGACAGTCTTTGGATTGGGTAAGAGCAAACGACTACCACTTACATTGGCAATAACGATTCCTTCTTTTTCTGGAGCTAAAAGAAAGTCCAGAGCTTCCAGACGAGAAAAGACCCGTTCCTGGGAAGCAAAGACAAACTCTGCCAAAGGATTGTCATCTCCGAGGAAAAGATAGACCTTTTCTTCGCCCAATAATCCCAATAAATCACTGGCGAGCCGTTCTGCTTCATTTTGGGAAGAGGTCAAGACCAAGACCTTGTGTCCGTCTTCGACAACTGTCGCCATGGTAATGGCTTTTGTAGACGAAGACAGTCCTAGTAGAAGAGAGCGACTTCTTTTTTGCTGGTCTTGTTGCCATTTTCTGATATCTTTATTCTGTTGAAATAGATCAACCAGTGTCTTATATTTATCCATTGTATTGTTGCATTGTTTTTTCAAACTGACCTTCTTTTAAATAAAAGCGAAGAGCTTCCTCTGATTTGTCGATAGCAAGGAGGATGGTAGCATAATCATCCTGATCGAATTTTCCTAAGACGTGGTGGACTACTGACATACCATGCTTGGGTCTTCCGATTCCAATCTTGATGCGATTAAAGGTCTGAGTGCCAATATGGTTGATGATAGACTTGATTCCGTTGTGGCCTCCAGCTGATCCTTTGGCCCGAAGGCGAATCTTGCCGACTTCCATATCCAAGTCGTCATAAATAACGACCAAATCTTCCACCTCTAAACCATAATAGGTCAAAAGCGCGTGTACGGCCTTGCCACTCTCATTCATAAAAGTGGTTGGCTTGACCAAAAAGACCTTTTCTCCATCTATAAAGGTGGAGGTCACATCTGCTTGAAAAATCTTATCATGTGAAAAAGTGAGGTTGAGAGACTTCGCCAGCTGATCCACTAACATAAAGCCTACATTGTGTTTGGTTTCCACATACTTATCTCCCGGATTTCCCAATCCGACGATTAATTTTGTCATTTACTTTCCCTTTCAAAAGCCAAAAGGGCTGGAATTTTTTTCCAACCTTTTGGTTATTTACTTATTTTCTTTATACATTGAAGCGGAATTCCATGATGTCGCCATCTTGAACGACATATTCTTTTCCTTCTTCTCGCAAGCGTCCTGCTTCTTTTACAGCCTTTTCAGATCCATATTTGACCAAATCATCATAAGACATGGTCACAGCACGGATAAATCCTTTTTCAAAGTCTGAGTGGATAATTCCAGCTGCTTGAGGAGCTTTCATACCACGTTTGAAAGTCCAAGCGCGAACTTCTTTTTCACCAGCTGTGAAGTAAGTTCCAAGTCCAAGTAAATGGTAAGCTGCACGAGTCAACTTATCCACACCTGACTCTGTCAAACCAATGGCTTCAAGAAACTCTTTTTTATCTGCATCGTCTAATTCAGAAATTTCTTCTTCCGCACGCGCAGAAATCACTACTACTTCTGCATTTTCTGTTTCTGCGAATTCACGAATTTGCTTCACATAATCGATCGAATCTGGGTCTCCAACGACATCCTCATCCACATTCGCTACATACAGAACTGGTTTAGTGGTCAAGAGGAAGAGACCTTTGACAACTTTTTGTTCTTCGTCTGTGAATTCAATGGTACGAGCTGACTTCCCGTCTTCCAGAACTGGCTTAATCTTTTGAAGAACGTTAAATTCTGCAACGGAATCCTTGTCTTTTTGCGTACGGGCCATCTTTTCCACACGCGCATAGCGTTTATTCACAGATTCTAAGTCAGCCAAAATCAACTCTAGGTTAATAGTATCAATGTCTGCTAGTGGATCAACAAAAGCATCTTCACGACCTTGCTCCCGCATGACATTTTCATCATCAAAAGCACGTACCACATGGACAATGGCATCCACTTCACGAATATTGGCCAAGAATTTATTACCAAGTCCTTCCCCTTTAGAAGCACCTTTTACAATCCCTGCTATATCTGTAAATTCAAAGGTTGTCGGAACTGTCTTCTTAGGAGTGATCATTTCCGTTAATTTTTGGAGGCGTTCATCTGGAACTTCTACCATTCCAACGTTTGGATCAATGGTCGCAAAGGGATAGTTTGCAGCCTCTGCTCCTGCTTTTGTAATTGCGTTGAATAGGGTTGATTTACCAACGTTTGGCAAACCAACGATACCTGCTGTTAAAGCCATTTATCTTCTTCTCCGTTCACATTTCAATCCCTTTTATTATAACATAATTCAAAGCACAAGATAATGAAAAAATGCTCTCTCTTAAAACTAAAAGTCACCTGTCCAATCCTGTAAGAATATGGTATAATCAAACCAACAATAATAAAGGAGTTTTCGTCATGAAAAAACTATCAATTAAATCGATCCTTCTGCCTCTTTTAGCAGTCTTTACCCTATTTCTTCTGGGAGCTTGTGGACAAAGTACAAAAAAAGGGTACCTTCAATTAATTAACCAAGATAAGAAAACTGATATTCGTTTGATTGTTGAATATCAGGGTGATAAAATTCTAAGTACAGATTCTACAACTGTTATTTACTACGAAGGAGCAGGATTGCCAAAAGAACAATTAAAAAAAGTTATTGATGAATACGATAAAAAATTCAAAGATGTCAAAGGATTCTCACACTCTGCAGAATACAAGGATGACTATGTCGTTGAAAAAACAAAGATTGATTATACCAAGGCAGATTTAAAAGAATTACAAGAAAATCAGTTAATTGCTACACAAGAAAATCAAAATGTTGATTACATTGGCTACAAGACAACACTTAAAACCTTTAAGTCTAATGGCTTCAAAGAAGTAAAAGATGGAAAATTTGAAGAATTAAAATAATACAAAAGGTTCAGTCACCAAGATGACTGAACCTTTTACAATACTTTTTTCATTTTTTGATCGAAATCATGACGGCTCATCATGACCATATGATCACAATTGCTACAACGAATTTTGATATCTGCCCCTACTCGCCGAATTTCCCAACGATTGGCTTTTTTCCCTGTTGCTTTAATAGTACAAGCATGGGGTTTTTTCATTTCTACAAAATCACCGACCTGATACATGGATTTTCCTTTCATCAACATAGAAGACGAAAAGCTAGCCTGTTCAATGCTAGCTTTTGGCCCTTAATTGGTCCGAACTGGTGTAATTAATTGAATGAAGCGTTCAGATTCCTCAGCTGGTACCAATGTAAAGGGACGAACTGCAGAGATGAAGCGTATGACGACTTTTTCACTTTCAATAGCTTTCAAAGCGTCAATCAAATAAGTTGGATTAAAGCTGATGTTTAAATCATCTCCCGAAACTGCTTCTGTATCAATTTCTTCATTCACGCGCCCTACTTCAGGAGAATTGACGTGGGCAGAAACAACCCCACTAGCAATTTCTAATTTAACAGTACCGTTTTGAGTAGCATTAGACAACAGGCGGGCCCGTTCCATGGCTTGGCGAAGATGAGCAACTTTAAAGGTTACTTCCGAACTAAACTCTGTTGGAATCAAGCGATCCGTATCTGGATAGTTTCCTTCCAACAGGCGTGTGTAGAAACTGATATTGTCACTTCTAAATAAAATCTGGTTATTGGCAAAGAAGACTTCAACCTGTTCAATCTCATCTGAAAAGACAGACGTTAATTCGCGTAAAGAACGGCTTGGAATCACAACATCAAAGTTATCCCCATTTTTTTTAAGGGTAATATTTTTTTGACTCATTCGATGAGAATCCGTTGCCACCGTTTTTAATTCCTTGTGATCAGAAAGAACAAAATGAACTCCTGTCAAAATCGGACGACTTTCCTGAGTACTTGCTGCAAAAGCTGTCTCAGAAATGATTTTCTTCAAGGTTTGAATTGGGAGCGTTAGAGGGTTGCTGGCTGAAATTTCTTGAATACGAGGATATTGTTCTGCATCTTTCCCTTTAAGGGTAATTTCTGATTTTCCACTAACTAATACAATTTGTTTTTGTTCGATTTCTTTCACATCTAAAACGACATCTGGTAGACTGGACACAACATTGATAAAGAAAGTTGCTTCTAAAAGAATAGCACCTGGTGTCGTTACTAGAAGGCCTGCATTTTCATCTTTAACAGAAATAAAGTATTCGATTGAGATTTGTCCATTTGATCCAATGAGAGTAATCCCTTCAGAAGTGACATCGATCTTAATAGTGGATAAGATTGGAATTGCATTTTTTGAACTAATGGCTCTTTTTGTCGTATTTAAAGCTTGTAGGAAATAAGCCTTGTTAATAGAAAAATTGATCATGAGATCTCCTTTTATTATTTTAGTATTAGTAAGTTAATAGTAATAGTAGAGTGTGTGGAACATGTGGAAAACTCTTCTAAAGCCAGACAGGAATTGAAAAGTGCCTTGTTCACAGCATGTGGAAAAATAAGCGAGTTTTTCTAGGATTGTCCACATGGGATTACTTTAATTTTTTCTTGATGGTTTGAATCTCGAGTCTGAGATTGTCATCAATTTCGATCATCCCTTTGATTTTTTCATAAGCATGCATGACCGTTGTGTGGTCTTTTCCTCCAAATTCACGCCCAATACGAGGAAGACTATTGTCGGTCATCTCGCGGGCGAGGTACATAGCTACTTGTCGAGCTAGGACAATATTTTGAACCCGTCGAGAGCCTTTCATTTCATTGACACTGACATTGTAAAATTTTCCAACTTCCGTTTGAATCTTTTCAATAGGAATCACCGTAATTTGTAAGGCTTCATTCTTACGAGCTCGAATGGCTTCAGCTGCGACATCTATTGTAATATCTTTGATTTTTTTAACTCTTGCCACAAGAGAGATATCGTTCAAAGCACCCTCTAAGTCTCGGACGTTAGAATCAAATTGACCTGCTAGGTATTCGAGTGTATCATCCGGGAAAGTAAAGTCCAGGTCTTCGATTTTATTTCTCAAAATAGCGATTCGAGTTTCAAAATCTGGTGGTGTAATATTTTGCGTCAAGCCCCACTTAAAGCGCGTGACTAGACGTTCTTCTAAGCTATCTAAATGATCAGGACTACGATCGCTGGTTAGGACAATCTGCTTATTATCCCCATAAAGAGCATTAAAGGTATTAAAGAACTCTTCTTGAGTTGTAACCTTTTTTCCTCCAAGCGATTGAATATCATCAATTAAGAGCAGATCCAAGTTTCGATAGGTTTTTTTAAAGGTATCCATATCATTGAGGCGAAGACGCTCTAAAAATTCATTGATAAAGGATTCTGCTGGGATGTATTTTACTCGAGCATTTGGGTAGTTTTCCATAATCTGATTCCCAATTGCGTTGAGCAAATGCGTTTTACCTAAACCGGGTCCTCCATAGATAAATAAAGGATTATAAGTGGTAGCAAGGTTTTCAGAAACTGCTAAAGCGGCAGCCAAAGCCCATTGATTTCCGTCTCCACTTACAAAATTATCAAAGGTGTATTTCTTTCTTAATCCTGTTTGGATAGGAGGCAAATCTACTATTGGAGCATGGCTAACTGCATAGTCTCTGGTTGTTTCTGAAAGGGGAATAAACTCCTTTTCTTCTTCCTCTTCTTCAAGATTGAATTGATAGGAAATGGTTAATTCTACTGCATAAATTTCAAAACCAGCAGTCAGAATCACCTTTGTCATATTCTCTTCCCAGAATAATTTCTTTACTTCTGCATCTAAATAAATAACGGCTTCTTGTTGATCGACTTTGATGAGTCTTGAAGTAAGGACAAAATAGTCAAAGATTTCTTTTTTAAATGTCTTTTTACTTAATTCAATCACACGATTCCAGAATGTTTCTTCTCTTGACACTTATCGCCCTCCTATTCATTTTTTACTTTCTATGTTTTTCTTATTTTATCATAAAAGGAGGGAGTTTTCCACAACTTGTTCTAAGGGAATAAAAAAGAGTTTTTTCCACAATATGTGAATAGTTATCCCCAATGTGTGTAGAAGTTTTCCACAGGTTGGGGGTAAGAGAGAAGAAAGTAGAAGTATCAAGTAAGGAGGAGTTTTAAAGAAGTGGATAAATCTGTTAATTGTGTTATAAAAAATAACAGCCTCATTTGAGACTGTTAATAATTCGTTGGTATTCATCAAGGTTGTTAAATGAAATATGAATACTACCTTTTTCTTGTTTTGTCAGACGGATTTCTACTTCGGTTCCCAGCATCTTTTTTAATCTGTTTTCTTCCTGTGCTAAAAAGAGTTCTTTCTCTTTTTTACTTGGCCTTTTCTTTTTTTGACCAACCTTTTCTTCCAAACTACGAACGCTTAGCCCTTCTTTCAGAGTTCGTTCCAACCAATAGATTTGTAGATCTTCTTTTAAAGGAACTAAAATGCGGGCATGTCCTTGTGAAATTTGATCATTTTTGATGGCTTCTTTGACAATTGGTGAGAGATGAAGTAAACGGACCATATTGCTGATGTAAGGACGAGATTTTCCCATAAATTGTGCAATTTCTTCATGGGTAGCCCCTTTATCAATAAGATGTTGGTAGGATTCAGCCTCTTCAATTGGATTCAAATCTTCCCTTTGTAAATTTTCGATAATGGCTTGTTTGATCATGTCATCATCTGATAAGTCTCTTATAATCGCAGGGATTTCTTTGAAACCAGCCATTTGAGCTGCTCGGTAGCGTCTTTCTCCAGCAAGTAGTTCATAACCAACAATAGGAGATTTTCGAACAATAATGGGCTGGATTAATCCATTTTCTTTGATTGAAGCTGCGAGTTCTTCTAATTTTTCTTGTACAAAGGTTTGACGAGGTTGAAAAGGATTGGTTCGTATTTGCTTTACGTCAATAATATCAATTTTTTCCATGATGTATATAGCATAACACACCTTTACAATTTCGTAAAGGTGTGTTGACACTGTTGTAAATTTACTTAATTTCCAAGATTTTCTGTAGATTTTGTCAGCTCAATGGTAGCTGTTTTTTGCTTACCATCTCTATAGAAAATGACTTTAATTTTATCACCAATTTGATGAGAATAGAGGGCAGATTGTAAATCTGCAGTTGATTCAATGGTTGTGTCATCGATTTTTGTAATGATATCTAATCGACGCAAATATTTGGATGCCGGCATATCATTTTCAACTGAGCGGACAAGAACCCCACCTTTGAGTTTGCTTGGAATGTCTAATTGGCTAAGATCAGAAGAGGATAGGTTAGCCAGGTCCATCATGGTAATTCCAAGAGCTGGACGAATGACTTTACCATCTTTTTCTAAATGTTCAATAATATTTTGTACATCATTTACAGGAATTGCAAATCCCATTCCCTCAACCGCAGTTTGGCCATTTGAAGAGATTTTACTTGAGGTGATTCCGATGACTTGTCCCTGAATATTGATAAGAGGACCACCAGAATTCCCTGGGTTGATTGCAGCGTCCGTTTGTAACGCTTTTGTAGATACATTTTGGCCGTCTTCTGATTTGAGCTTCACAGTACGTCCGAGACTAGAGACAATCCCTTGGGTAACGGAATTGGCAAATTTTGTTCCTAAAGGACTACCAATAGCGATTGCGGTCTCTCCAACAGTCAACTTAGATGAATCCCCAAATTCAGCCACGGTCGTAACATTATCTGAACTGATTTTAACAACCGCAATATCTGAGAAAGTATCAGAACCAACAACTTCTCCAGAAACTTTATTTCCATCTGCAAAGAGAATATCGGCTTTTGTTGCTCCCATTAATACGTGAGCATTTGTTACTAAATAAGCATCTTTACCGTCTTTTTTATAGATAACACCTGAACCTTCACTAGCTACTTCTGGATCAGAATCTATTTCTCCATTGATGAAGCCTTTTTCAGAGGTTTCAGCATAGGTAATAACAGAAACAACAGCATTTTTAACCTTATCAACAGCTTCACTAGTTGATGTTGTATTCTTATAAGCACGATTAACTTTGGTAGATTTTATTTCTTGGCTAGGATTTGTAGAATTCCCCTTGGTAAACTGGAAAGAGGTCAAGGTCCCTAAGATTCCTCCAGTAAACCCAATGACAAGAACAAGTAAAAGTTGCAAAATTTTTTTTAGAAAATTTGATGGTTGTTTCATAGTTTTCTCCTATTGTTCCAATTATGGAAAAGTATAGACCTAGTTTCTTAATTATAACTTAAAATGGAAATTTTTTCCACAAGTTGTGGAAAACTGTGTATAAGTGTGAAAAACGTGAATATAGAGCCATTTTTTGAAAGATAGATGCTGGTCTATTTGTTGAAGACTTGTGTATAAGTTCATTTGTGTTAGAATATGAATATGAAAATTAAGATTGTAACAGTTGGAAAATTAAAAGAAAAGTATTTAAAAGATGGAATCGCCGAGTATACGAAACGCTTGGGGCGGTTTACGAAGCTAGAAATGATAGAATTACCGGATGAAAAAACTCCTGATCGGGCTAGTGATTTAGAAAATCAGCAAATCCTAGAAAAAGAAGGAAATCGCATATTAGCTAAAATTGGAGATCGTGAGTATGTGATTGCCTTAGCGATTGAAGGGCAACAATTTCCATCTGAGAAGTTTAGTCAAACCATAGAAGAGGTGACTGTACGAGGGTATTCTGAAATTACCTTCGTGATTGGAGGAAGTCTAGGTTTGTCCCCAGCAGTTAAAAAACGAGCGAATTTACTTATGAGTTTTGGAAAGTTAACCCTTCCCCATCAATTGATGAAGCTTGTTTTAATCGAACAAATCTACCGGGCATTTATGATTCAACAAGGAAGTCCTTACCATAAATGAATCTTGACGCTCCTCCTATTTTCTGATAGAATAAAAAGACATCTGGTCTCATAGCTCAGCTGGATAGAGCATTCGCCTTCTAAGCGAACGGTCGCAGGTTCGAATCCTGCTGGGATCAAAATAAAAACGTGATTTTTATACAAATCACGTTTTTTTGTTACTTAGTTTAAAAAAAACTAGAATTTTTCTAAACAGATGGGATAAAAAAATTGCAAAAACTAGATTTTTCGTTCCAAATAGCTGTAAAAATGAACCAAATAGCGGAAATGTTAAAAAAGTCTTTGATTTTTTACTAAAATTTATGTATATTAAATTTAATAATTTAATGATCAAATAAATTATAAGGAGATTTTTTTATGAAAAACAATCCATCAACAATTTCTAAGGACTTTAAACTTCTTACAGAAAAAGAATTGCAGCAAATCTGTGGAGGGGATAAACGCAAAAAAAATAATTTTTCTGATCTTATTGGGCTTATTTTTGGTAGAGGAGGAAACTGATGTTTCTAAATACCCTATTCTCAATTTTAACTATTTTTACAATTTTTTTATCTTTTTTAAAAATTGATCAAAAACTTAATAAATATAGTAAACAATTGATTTTAGGATCTGGTGTTGTTGCTGTATTTGTCATCACAGTGGTCTTAGATTACTTTGATTTACATATTGATTATCTAATGTTATGTCTATGGCCACTATTTCTTTATCTTTATTACTATTTTATTTGTAATCTTCAACGTCAGATAGCGGTTCTTTACTCATTCATCATTTATCTAGCAGTTGAAAGTACAGATACATTTTTATCTGTAATTACTTCTTCTATTTTTGGTGATAGTATAATTAACCAATACTCTGATTATTACTTTTTAACTATTCGAATTATCTCACTTATTTTAATTATGAAGGTATTAACGATTCTCGAAGTGAATCTTCTCTATTTTAAAGAGCGGGTTTTTAAGAAATTTGTCCAACAATTGATTGTTAGTTATCTTATTTTAACCTTAGTATTGAATGCTTCTCATTGGATAAGTGATATTGCTCATTTCAATAGTTTTGGTAGCATGGTAGCAACGATTTGTTTCTTGATCTTTATTGGAACCATGGTTCAAATGAAGACGGTTCGAGATCGTTATGAAAAGAAAATGGAGTTGAAGCAAAAGAGGTTCGAACAACGCCAAATGGAGCAGTATATGAATAAAATTCAAGGCCTCTATTTAGAATTAAAAGGTTTTCGTCATGATTTTGGCAATATTATCACTTCCTTAAATTTAGCGATTGAGGAAGAAAATATTGAGGATATTAAACGAATTCAAAGAGATGTTCTTGAGGAATGCTACGGTCAACTCCAAAAAGAAGAATATACAGGATTTGACCTAGGAAATATTCGAGATTCTGCTTTGAGAAGTATCCTAAGTAGGGGATGGATCTATGCAGAGGAAATGGGTGTCAAACTAACCTTTGAAACAGAAGATATTATTGAAAAGGTTCCAATGAGATTGTTGGATCTCGTACGAACCGTTGGAATTTTAGTCAATAATGCTATTGAAGCTGCTAAAATGAGTCAAGAAAAAGAAGTTCAAATAGCGATTTTTAATATGCCGAATGGAGTGCATCTGATCATAAAGAACTCTATTTCTGATGAACCGATTAATTGGAATAAGCTCTATGAAAAGGGATTTTCAACTAAAGGGGATCGTAGAGGAATGGGCCTTGCGATTGTAAAAGAGCTTATTGGAGAATATGCTGCTATTTTTCTAGAGACAGAGTTGATCAATGGAAGATTTACGCAGAGCTTAGTTATTGGAGAGAAAGGAAGATAAATGAATATTGTATTGCTAGAGGACGAAATTTCTCAACAAGTTCGAGTAGAGAAACATGTAAAAGCTATCGCTGAGGAGGAAGGCCTACGATTAAATATTGTTTCCACCAGTAAAATAGCTGAACTAAAGGAATATCTAACCAATGGTGATTTTCATCAGCTTTTCTTCCTTGACATTGATATCAAAGGGGATGAAAAAGCTGGTATCAAGGCAGCTCAAATGATTCGTGAGGTCAATCCTTTTGCCATTATTGCCTTTATCACGACGAAATCGGAATTTGCAACCATTACCTATCGTTACAAAGTATCAGCTCTCGAATTTATTGAAAAAACCTTGAATGAAAACTTATTTAAGGAAAAAATTCGAGAATGCATTCTCTACTTGAAGAAGAATGTGATTGAAAATAAAAATATCATTGATTTCTTTGAGTATAGTTTCAAAAATATGGAAATTCGAGTTCCATATCGAGATATATTGTACATTGAAACAACTGGAGTTTCCCACAAATTGCGACTTGTTGGAAAGAATTTTCAAAAGGAATTTTTAGGGACTATCAAGGATATACTTGAGAAAGATGTAGATAATCATTTCTTTAGTCCCAATCAGTCCTATCTAGTCAATCAAAGAATGATTGTCAATTTTGATCGTCGCAAGAGACTCTTGATGTTAGAAGAGGAGACAACTTGCCCTGTTTCTCGTACACAGGTGAAAAGGGTCGAAGAATTATTAAATAAAATACAGAAAAAGGCTTGACAATTTTTGAATCGATGGTATAATGGGATATGTTCTGTTAATGACATGGTCCGTTGGTCAAGGGGTTAAGACACCGCCTTTTCACGGCGGTAACACGGGTTCGAATCCCGTACGGACTATATCTCATTCCGCCATAGCTCAGTTGGTAGTAGCGCATGACTGTTAATCATGATGTCGTAGGTTCGAGTCCTACTGGCGGAGCTAAACTAGCATCCTAAGGGATGTTTTTTTTGTTTAAAATAAGAGCCCCTTCCAACTGAAGGGGCTCTTTATGATGCGAATTTACTGATTTTTTGAGGATTGAGATTTCTTTCGAATAGCATTGTAGCAAACGAAGGAAAGAATTCCGAGTAGGAAAGCAATAGTTCCTTCTTTTAACCCATGTGGTATGAACTGTAGAACAACCTGTCCTTTTCCTTTAGGGACATCAACAGCCATAAATCCTTTTTGAGCCCTTCGAACAGGGACAGGTTGATTATTGATCGTCGCTGCCCACCCTTTATCATAAGGAAGGGTGAAAAAGAGACTTGTATAGTGGTCTGCTGTAAAATCTGCAGTGACGGTATTTCCTTTGGTTTGCACATGAACTTCTTGTTGGTGCACCCTTTCAAAGGCTTCCTGGTAGGCTTGAAGATTCAAAGCAAAAAATTCTGGATTTTGGAAGGTTACTGTAGAATTTTCAGGGAAGGCAATTCGAACCTTAACAGTTTCTCCTGCTGTAAAGTGACCAATGGTGAAGAATGGAAATACATTGTCTGTTGTATAGCGGTTGACTTGGCCATTCGTAATGATCTCCACATCGGTATAATCTTCATTCTCAAATTCTAAAGAAGGAAGGTTCACATAAAGTTGACTATCGTTTTGAATGTAGAGCTCATATTCGATACTGGCATAAGTCAAAAAACTATCTGTTTCAACTTTAGCTTTCTGAGGACCTTGAGAAGGATCATCTGCACCAGTTTTCAGTGGATGTAATCGCTGATAGTAAGTCAACGATTGACCGGTTAGATGATTGAGAAAGTTCTTTTGGTTATCCAAGGTTAGATTAGAAAATGGGATATCCTTGTAGGGATTTGCAGTTAAAAATGCAAGTGAAAGAGCCATTTCATTTTGATACAAGGTCTGATTTCCTTGCGTTTCCAATTTATGAAAAGCAAACTTTTGAGGATTCCTATCTGAAATATTGTATTTGATCCCGAACAGACTATCCATTAGTAATGTATTGTTTTGATAGCGCAAATTCAAGTTGGTTCCATCTGATTTAAAACCGAGTTTATCTAGGGTCGAACTGGTATCTGTATTTCTGACAGATGAAAATTGGGAGATCCCTCTAAAATTGTATTTCATACTATCATTACCTGTTTGAGGTTGGAGAATCTCTGTTCGGTAAAAATTTTGATCATCCTGTAAACTTCTTGTCAACTTATCAATTGCTGGAATCTTTCCTTGGTAAGAAGAACGAGCTGCAAATACCCATTCATTTGCAATCCCATCGATCTGATAATAGCTGTTTATACTGACTTCAAACAGACAGAAGAAAAGAATAACAGCAGAAAAAATTGGATAAGAAAGTTTACGAACTGTAAAGGCAAGTGTCACAATAAAAAATACAAGAAGAAATTCTAGTGTCAATACATAATGACTGCTTGTCAAGAAAGGATAATGCTTGCGATAGAGAAAAGTGAGGATAAATCCAATGCTAACTAAACTGAAAGCTAGGCAGAGTCGTTGCCAATTGATTTCTTTTATCCGATTGAGGACCTCTGCCGCCATGAACAAAATAGTCAATGAAAAAAGCCAGGCATAACGGTGAAGAAACATATTAGGAGCATGCATTCCCTGCCAGAATAAATCTAGAGCTTGTAAATAGAAACTTGCAATAAGAATGACTAATAAGGTTAAATATGCTAGTTTCACGTGAAACCGAATCGATTTGACAAAGAAAAATAGAAAGGCAAGTAAGAATGGAAAAAGACCAACATAGATCATAGGGATAGCCCCATATTTTGTTGTATCAAAACTACCAATTAAATTCTTTGCAAAAACGTCTAAGTACCAACTATTTTCTGTAAAAGTTCTTGTAATCTTTGTAAAGTTTTCCCCATGAGTTCGTAAATCCAATATGGTGGGGTAAATCATGATCAAGCTAGTTACCCCTGCTAAAATTGACACAATTGTAAAGTCAAAGAAAGAAGACCTTCTTTCTTTAAAGTCCCAGGAAAGCTGAGTAAAATACCATAAAGTCAAGAAGAGAGCCATCATAAATCCAAAATAATAATTTTGGATAAATAGGATGGTCAGACTTGTAAAGTAGAGAACTCGCTTCTTTTGAGTCATTAAACGGTGTAAACCTAAGAGAATGAGCGGAGCCAAAATGAAGACATCGAGCCAGGTTTTGATTTCAATCTGACTGATGGAAAAACTCATTAATGCAAACAAAGTTGACAGTGAAAGAATCAAGAATTGTTGGAGTTTAGGATAGATTCCCTTAATGGAATAATAAGTTGACAACCCAATCAAGCCTATTTTTATCAGTGTAAAGAGATAGACGGAATCAACCATGGATAAACTGTCAAAGAAGAAGACAAAGGGAGATAGAAAACTTCCTAAGTAATAGCTGGAAAGAGCGTAAAAATTTAAGCCGAGTCCGCTTGTAAAGCTGTAAAGGAGGCTGTCGGTTCCGTGTAAAATATTTCGTAAGGTAACGTCGAAAATAACGTATTGATGAAAGCCATCACCTAATAAAGGAGAAGTTTCACTCCCCCAATAAATACCCTGACTGAGGTAGACGAAAAATAAGATTGTAAAGGGAAGCAAAAAAGCTGTAAAGTAAAAGATGATGGGGTGTGATAGATATTTTTTAAATTTCATATAGTCTATTGAAAGACCCTGAAACAAGGGTTTCAGGGTTTTTGATTCTTTGGAGTGATTTCTTAGTCTTTCCAAAGTTCTTTAACTTTTGCTTGAACTTCTTGGTTTTCTAAGAATTCATCATAGGTTTCATCAATCCGGTCAATGACACCATTTTTTGAAAGAACAATGATATGGTTGGCAAGAGTTTGAATAAACTCATGGTCGTGACTGGCAAAGATGATCGATTCTTTGAAGTTTTTCAATCCATCGTTCAAGCTTGAAATTGATTCCAAATCCAAGTGATTTGTAGGATCGTCAAGTACAAGAACATTTGACTTCAAAAGCATGAGTTTTGAAAGCATCACGCGCACTTTTTCTCCCCCTGACAAGACATTGACAGGCTTGTTAACCTCATCTCCAGAGAAGAGCATGCGTCCGAGGAATCCACGAAGGAAGGTATTGTCATCTTCTTCTTTACTTGCGAATTGACGGAGCCAGTCAAGAATTGACTCGCCACCTGCAAAGTCAGCTGAATTGTCTTTTGGTAAGTAAGAGCGGCTAGTTGTAACTCCCCACTTGACAGTTCCTTCATATTCGATTTCACCCATAATAGCACGGATCAAGGCAGTGGTTTGGATGTCGTTTTGTCCGATAAGAGCTGTCTTGTCACCTGGACGCAAGATGAAGCTGATGTTGTCAAGAATAGTTTCACCGTCAATTTTTACAGATAAGTTCTCTACTGTCAACAGATCATTTCCAATTTCTCGCTCCGCTTTAAAGCTGATAAATGGGTATTTTCGGCTAGATGGGACAATTTCTTCTAACTGAATCTTGTCAAGCATCTTTTTACGTGACGTTGCCTGTTTCGATTTTGACGCATTGGCAGAGAAACGAGCCACAAATTCTTGTAATTGTTTGATTTTTTCTTCTGCTTTGGCATTACGGTCTGCTAACAACTTGGCAGCCAGTTCAGATGATTCTTTCCAGAAATCATAGTTACCAACATAGAGTTTGATTTTTCCAAAGTCTAGGTCGGCCATGTGGGTACAGACTTTATTCAAGAAGTGACGGTCGTGGGATACAACGATAACGGTATTCTCGAAATCAATCAAGAAATCTTCTAACCAGGTAATAGATTGAATATCAAGACCGTTGGTCGGCTCGTCCAAAAGAAGGACGTCTGGTTTACCAAAGAGAGCTTTGGCTAGGAGGACTTTTACTTTATCACCATTTGCTAGTTCACTCATATTTTGGTAGTGGAGCTCTTCTGGAATATTCAGATTTTGGAGGAGTTGTGAAGCTTCACTTTCCGCTTCCCAACCACCTAGTTCAGCGAATTCTCCTTCGAGTTCTGCTGCGCGGACACCGTCTTCATCTGAAAAATCTTCCTTCATATAGATAGCATCTTTTTCCTTCATGATGCTATAAAGTTTTTCATTTCCCATGATAACGACATCAATGGCACGCTCATCTTCGTAGTCAAAGTGATTTTGACGAAGAACAGAAAGACGTTCGTCTGGTCCAAGAGAAATATGACCAGTTGTCGGTTCAATATCCCCAGCTAAGATTTTTAAAAAGGTTGATTTTCCAGCACCATTGGCCCCAATCAAACCATAGGTATTTCCTTCTGTAAATTTGATGTTGACATCATCAAAAAGTTTACGATCACTAAAACGTAGTGAGACGTCTGTAACTGTTAACACGTATATTTCTCCTCTTTTTCTGTCTATATAAGCCTATTTTACTAGAAAACGCTTGATTTTTCAATGAATACCCTTAAGCATTTGAGGGAGATGATAATGGATGATAAAATAGGGAAGAACTTGACTTTCCCTTGATGTCATTATATAATGAAAAGCAATCAGAAGAGTAATTTGTATTCGTTTTTTAGAGAGCTTATGGTTGCTGAAAATAAGCAACGAAACAGAATGAAATGGACTGATGTTCAAATAGAATCTTAACCAATAGAGATTCGGCTAGCAGGCCTTATATGCAGCTCATTTGTGATGAGTCAGAGGGAACAGCGCATGTTGTTCTAAGTGAGGTGGCACCGTGTCTCAGACGCCCTCGCATAGTTTTTGCTATGCGTGGGCTTTTATTTTGTACTTCAGGGAGGAAGAAAAATGACCAAGCCGATTATTTTAACTGGAGACCGCCCGACAGGGAAACTCCATATTGGACACTATGTCGGTTCATTGAAGAATCGAGTTCTTATGCAAAATGAAGACAAGTATCAAATGTTTGTCTTTTTAGCTGACCAACAAGCCCTAACGGATCATGCTAAAGACCCACAAACTATTGTGGAATCCATCGGAAACGTTGCTCTAGACTATTTAGCAGCTGGATTAGATCCAAATAAATCAACCATTTTTATTCAGAGTCAGATCCCTGAGCTAGCGGAATTGACCATGTATTACATGAATTTGGTCTCTGTTTCACGTTTGGAACGAAACCCAACCGTTAAGACAGAAATTGCCCAAAAAGGATTCGGAGAGTCTATTCCATCAGGTTTCTTGGTTTATCCTGTTTCCCAAGCTGCAGATATTACCGCTTTTAAAGCCAATCTCGTGCCTGTTGGAACTGACCAAAAGCCCATGATTGAGCAAACTCGTGAAATTGTTCGTTCCTTTAATCATGCGTATCATTGCGATGTCTTGGTTGAACCGGAAGGAATTTTCCCAGAAAATGAGGCCGCGGGTCGTTTGCCTGGCTTGGATGGGAATGCTAAGATGTCTAAATCTCTTGGAAATGGTATCTATTTAGCGGATGATATGGACACCTTGAAGAAAAAGGTCATGAGTATGTACACAGATCCTGAGCATATTCGTGTAGAAGATCCAGGAAAAATCGAAGGAAATATGGTTTTCCATTATTTGGATGTGTTTGGAAAAGAAGAAGATCAAGCGACCATTCAAGAAATGAAAGACCATTACCAACGGGGTGGTTTAGGAGATGTTAAAACCAAACGCTATTTGTTAGAAATTCTTGAGAGAGAGTTGGGACCTATTCGCGAACGACGGATTGAATTTGCTAAAGATATGGGACAAGTTTATGATATGCTTCAAAAAGGTAGTGAAGTAGCGCGTTCGGTTGCAGCAGAAACCCTTGATCAAGTCAAATCTGCTATGGGCTTAAACTATTTCAAGTAATCTCTTGATATTGAGATGATTCAATAAAAAAATGATTCAAAAGAGGTTCCAACACCTCTTTTTGAAATATTGTACAAATGATTGACAAATTATCTTAGAATGGTATGATATTATCAATCAAAAAAGACGAGCTTGGCTCAAAAAGAAAGAAAAGAGGAAAATGGGAATGTCAAATTGGGACACTAAATTTTTGAAAAAAGGTTATACCTTCGATGATGTATTGCTCATTCCAGCTGAAAGTCATGTATTACCAAACGATGCAGATCTTCGTACAAAATTGGCGGATAACCTTGTGTTGAATATCCCAATCATCACAGCTGCGATGGATACAGTTACTGAAAGCCAAATGGCTATTGCCATTGCCCGTGCTGGAGGACTTGGGGTTATTCATAAAAATATGTCCATTGCCCAACAAGCAGATGAAGTTCGTAAAGTAAAACGCTCTGAAAACGGCGTTATTATTGACCCATTTTTCTTAACACCTGAACATACCATTGCTGAGGCAGACGAACTTATGGGACGTTACCGGATCAGTGGTGTACCTGTGGTTGAAACCTTGGAAAATCGTAAACTAGTAGGGATCTTGACCAACCGTGACCTACGCTTTATTTCTGATTATGATCAACCAATTTCCAACCATATGACCAGCGAGAATCTTGTGACTGCACCAGTTGGTACAGATTTAGAAACAGCTGAACGGATTCTTCAAGAACACCGTATTGAAAAATTACCATTGGTGGATGAAAATGGTCGTTTGTCAGGTTTGATTACCATTAAGGATATTGAAAAAGTTATTGAGTTTCCAAATGCAGCGAAAGACGAATTTGGTCGTCTTTTAGTAGCAGGTGCTGTCGGAGTTACATCTGACACTTTTGAGCGTGCGGAAGCATTGTTTGAAGCTGGTGCGGATGCTATTGTTATCGATACAGCCCATGGTCATTCTGCAGGTGTTCTTCGTAAAATCGCTGAAATTCGCGCTCATTTCCCAGATCGCACCTTGATTGCAGGTAATATTGCTACAGCTGAGGGAGCGCGTGCTCTCTATGATGCAGGTGTTGACGTAGTTAAGGTAGGGATTGGACCTGGTTCAATCTGTACAACTCGTGTGATTGCTGGTGTCGGAGTTCCTCAAGTTACAGCGATTTATGACGCAGCCGCTGTTGCGCGTGAATATGGAAAAACCATTATCGCGGACGGAGGGATCAAGTATTCTGGAGATATTGTAAAAGCTCTTGCTGCTGGTGGTCATGCAGTCATGCTTGGATCTATGTTTGCAGGAACAGATGAAGCACCAGGTGAAACTGAAATCTTCCAAGGACGTAAGTTCAAGACTTATCGTGGTATGGGATCTATTGCAGCAATGAAGAAAGGTTCAAGCGACCGCTACTTCCAAGGTTCTGTTAATGAAGCCAACAAATTGGTTCCGGAAGGAATCGAAGGTCGGGTTGCTTATAAGGGTTCAGCAGCCGATATCGTCTTCCAAATGATTGGTGGTATCCGTTCTGGTATGGGCTATGTTGGAGCTGCCAACCTTCAAGAATTGCACGAAAATGCACAATTTGTTGAAATGTCTGGGGCAGGTTTGAAAGAAAGCCACCCACACGATGTCCAAATTACTAATGAAGCACCAAACTACTCTGTTCAATAAAAAATAAAAGTGTGAAATCATAAGATTTCACACTTTTATTATGTCAAAAAGTTGTCAATCAAAATTGACAACCTTGTTAATTATTCGTCAACTTGACCTGAGTGAATATTAAAAATTTTTAAGTCTTCAGGCAAGTCTTTTAGGTGATCTAAGGTAGTAGTTGTAATAAATGTTTGGATGTCACGAGAGATAACTTCTAGTAAATGTAGTTGACGATTGTTGTCAAGTTCACTCATAACATCGTCTAAGAGTAAAATCGGCTTTTCATTCGTCAGTGATTCAATTAATGAAATCTCTGCTAATTTTAAGGAAAGAACAACACTGCGGTGCTGCCCTTGGCTACCAAAAGTCGCATTCATATCATTGATGTAAAAGCTAATGTCATCTCGGTGAGGACCAACACTGGTTGTTTTTTTGATGAGATCTTTTGTCCGATTTTCTCGAAGCAAGGTGATAAAGGTTTGGCGAAGTGTCTGTTCATCTTGAAAAGGAATGGAGGAATCATACCGAATAGATAGTTTTTCAGTTTGATTGGAAATTTCAAAATGTTTCTCTTGCCCAAAGTCTTCTAATTTTTTAAGAAAATCTTTCCGATGGATGCAGACCCGGCTACCATAATCTGCTAATTGCTCATCCAAAACATCTAAAAAGGTTGGGTCTACAGTAGTTGCCGTTTTTAAGTAACTGTTTCGCTGCTTTAAAACATGATGATAGGCTGTTAAATCTGATAGATAGACGGGTTTCATCTGGCCTAAATCAATATCAATAAACTTGCGGCGAAGAGCGGGTGAGCCTTTAACTAGTTGTAAATCCTCTGGAGCAAAGAGAACCACATTCATGTTACCGATATAGGTTGATAACTTGCTTTGTTTTAAGTGGTTCACTTTAGTGACTCGTCCTTTTGAGGATAAGGAAATTTCTAAAGGGATTGAGCCGGTTTTTTTTTCTAAGATCCCTGAAACAGTAAATTGTTCCTCTTGAAAATGAATTAAATCTTTATCGGAACGGGTCCGATGGCTGCGGGTCAAGGCTAAAAAGTAGATGGATTCGAGGAGATTGGTTTTTCCTTGAGCATTTTGGCCTAAGAAAATATTCAAACCAGAGTGGAATTGAAGATCTACTTCTTTATAATTTCGAAATTTCTGAATGTGTATGGATTTAAGCCACATATTATGTTCCTGGGAAACGAACAGGCTTCCGCTTGTTCTCTTCTTTTTTAGGTTTAGAATCTTTTTTTTGTTTTTGTTCTTTGTTTAATTTCTTCACTAATTGAGCAACGCGTTCTTTTTCCAGCTTGTCCGCTTGATAGTCTTCAATCTCTTCTGGACTAGGTTCTGTCAGTGTTATGACTTCCTTCTCACCAATTACTTCGATTGTATCTCCGACTCGTAACTTACGTCCTCTTCTGGTTTCCACTTCTCCATTGACCTCTACTTGATTTTCAAGTAAAAAGGCTTTGATAGCTCCACCGCTTTGGATGATTCCCAGTTCTTTAAATAGGGCTTGTAGTGTGATAAATTCATCAAAAAGTTTATAGTTCATAGTTCACCTCAATGATAGTTATTATACCACAAAAGGATGAAAAACCTAAAATAGGGCGAGTCAGTGTAAACGTTTTTTAATCTGTCTGGGAAAGATTTTACTGGGATTTCATGATATAATGAAGAGTAATATTTGTTAGAACGAGGATGACGATGGAATTAGTTACTGGTGTTCGAATCCATTTTATGAAATCAGAAAAATTTAAGACCAATGAGATAAAAGTGCGGTTCTCGGCCCCTCTTTCTGAAGAAACAATAGCAGGACGAGTTCTAGCCTCACGCATGATCGAAACAGCCAATCAACTTTACCCAACTTCACAGCAATTTAGAGAGCAATTGGCGAACTTGTATGGAGCAAATTTTTCTACTTCTGTTTCAAAACGCGGTCAAATGCACTACATTGATATTAATTTATCTTATGTCCGTGATGCTTTTTTGAGCAAGAAAAATGTCTTGACAGATCAGATGTTGGATTTATTAAAGGTATCTCTGAATGCTCCTCTTGCAGAAAATGGGTGCTTTCATTCAGAAACTTTTTCAGTAGAGAAAAAGAATCTTGTTACAGAACTAGAAGCAGAAATTGAAAATCATTTTTATTATGCCCACCAACAATTGAATCGTTTGTTTTATGATCAAGCTGATATGAAACTAAGCAAGTATGGAAGTGTCCAGCAGATTCAGTATGAGGATGAAGGGTCAGCTTATCAAGCATTTCAAGAAATGCTTCAAACAAATCTGATTGACTTTTTCTTTATGGGTGATTTCAATGAACTAGCGGTCATTGAAAAGATTAGTGAATTTGGTTTACAACCTCGTAAATCTCATGTCAACCTTTTTTATGCCCAATCTTTTTCAAATGTTGTCAGAGAAGGACTTGAGCAAAGAGAAACTCATCAATCTATTTTAGAGTTAGGTTATCATTTTCCTGTTCAGTATGGAGAAAAAGAGCATTTTGCTTTGATTGTTCTAAATGGTTTACTGGGGGCTTTCTCTCACTCAAAATTGTTTACAGTCATTCGAGAAAAAGAAGGATTGGCTTATACGATCTCTAGCCATTTTGATATTTTTTCTCATTTTATGCGGATCTATGCAGGGATTGATCGGAAAAATAGAACCCGGACCATGACTCTGATGAGCCGTCAAGTGAGTGACTTGAAGAGAGGGAAGTTTACAAGTGAAGAGTTGCGCTTGACAAAAGAAATGATTATAAATGCTGCAAAATTGTCGCAGGATCGACCTGGCACCTTAATTGAAAGATCTTATTTACAATCTACTTTAGGAAAACAGTTCTTGTCAATTGATGATTGGATCCAAGCCATTCAACTGGTGACGAAAGAAGAAATTATGGCTGTTGCAAAATCGCTCAAATTACAAGCGGTCTATTTTATGGAAGGAAGAGAATGATAAAGAAAGATTTGGAGAAAATAGATTATCCAGCTGTTGGAGAATGTGTTTATCAGACAAGTCTCCAAAATGGATTGAAGTTATATTTAATTCCAAAGGCGGATTTTAATGAAAGCTATGCAATCATTTCTACTAAATTCGGTTCTATTGACACAAGATTTACAGTGGATGGAGTAGAGGGAATAAAAGAATTTCCAGCAGGGATTGCACATTTTCTTGAACATAAATTATTTGAAGATCAAGACGGTCAAGATTATTTACAGCATTTTGTAAAGCTGGGAGCTGAAAGTAATGCCTTTACTAGCTTTACACAAACTAGCTATCTCTTTTCGACCACCTCGAATATCAATGAAAATCTGAGATTGTTACTGGAGATGACACAATCTCTTCATCTCTCAAAGGATTCTCTAAAGAAGGAACAATTGATTATTCAACAAGAAATCGAAATGTACCAAGATAGTCCTGACTACCAATTATTCTTTAGGGCGTTGGCAAATCTTTATCCAGATACACCCTTGGCCCAAGATATTGCAGGTACTGTATCTTCTCTCGCTCAAATTGATGAAGAAAGTTTACAGGAAAATTTCGATTATTTTTACCAACCATCCAATATGCATCTAGTGGTTGTCGGAAATTTTGATCTTGACAGTCTTGTTAACCTTGTTTCTGAATTTGAGATGAAGATTTCTTCAAGTCCTCTTCCTCATATCTCACCCGTGGACTTAAATCCAGTTGTTCAAAATGAGACAAGTCGGATGGAAGTTGCTTCACCGAAATTAGCAATTGGAATTCGTGGAAGAAATCAGATTCCTCCTCTTTACCAGTATCGCTATAAGATTATCCTCAAATTATTGTTTGCAATGATGTTTGGATGGACATCTAAACGATTTCAGTCACTTTATGAAGTTGGTAAACTTGACAACTCCTTGACACTAGAAATTGAAGTAGAGTCTTCGTTTCACTTTGTGATGTTAACGATGGACACTTCAGAACCTGTTAGTATATCCCATCAGTTCAGAACGGCCATTAAGAATTTTGAGAAAGATCCTGATGTGACTCAAGAGCATTTGGATACGATTAAAAGTGAAATGTTTGGAGATTTTCTACACGGTTTGAATTCCTTGGATTATATTGCGACTCAATTTAATCCAATTGAGACAGGTGAAAATCTATTTGATCTTCCAAAAATTTTACAGAGTATTTCTTTACAAGATGTTGTAAAGGTTGGGCGAGATTTTGTCAACGCTTGTGATATGACGGACTTTATCATTTTCCCTAAATAACGGGAAAAAAGTGGAATGATGTTTTTGTCGAATTAAAACGACGTCTATTTTGTCAAATAGATGTAAATGATCATGTAAACTAGTAAGGAGACTAGAATGAAAAAAGAAAATATCCCAAATGCCTTAACACTGATTCGAATTGTGTTTATTCCTATTTTTATTTTGATGCTAATATTTGGTAAAGGTTATGGTTGGCATGTAGCAGCAGCTATTGTCTTTGCAGTTGCTAGTATCACCGATTATTTGGACGGTTATTTAGCTCGTAAATGGAAAGTTGTTAGTAACTTTGGGAAATTTGCGGATCCCATGGCTGATAAGCTTCTTGTCATGTCTGCCTTTATCATGATGATTGAATTAAAGATGGTTCCAGCCTGGATTACAGCAGTTATTATTTGCCGTGAATTAGCCGTAACTGGCCTCCGTCTGTTATTGGTTGAAACAGGAGGAGTTGTTTTGCCAGCAGCTATGCCTGGAAAAATTAAAACCTTCTCACAAATGTTTGCCATTATTTTCCTTCTCTTCCATTGGGATTTATTGGGTCAAATTACGCTTTATGTTGCGCTAATCTTTACAGTCTACTCTGGATATGAATACTTTAAAGGCAGTGCCTACCTCTTTAAAGATACCTTTAGATAAATGAATAATATTATAGAAGTTCGAAATCTTACATTTAAATACCAAAAAACAGACGAGAACCATCAGTTAAATGATACATCGTTTCACGTGAAACATGGTGAATGGTTATCCATTATTGGACATAACGGAAGTGGTAAATCAACAGTGGTCCGCTTGATTGATGGCTTGTTGGAACCGGAATCTGGTCAAATCTATATTTCCGGAGATTTGTTAACTCCTGAAAATGTTTGGGATAAACGTAGTGAGATTGGCATGGTTTTCCAGAATCCAGATAACCAGTTTGTTGGAGCTACAGTTGAAGATGATGTGGCGTTTGGGTTGGAGAACCAAGGAATTCCAAGAGATGAAATGGTGCAACGAGTAGACGAAGCTTTGAAGATGGTCCGCATGGATGAGTTCAAAGATCGAGAACCCGCTAGATTATCCGGTGGACAAAAGCAACGAGTGGCCATTGCTGGAATTATTGCTTTACGACCTAAAATCATCATTTTAGATGAAGCAACCAGTATGTTGGATCCTGAAGGGCGTCTAGAACTAATTCGTACGGTTCGAGAAGTCAAAGAACGATATGGGTTAACCGTTATTTCTATTACCCATGATTTAGAGGAAGTTTCCCTAAGTGATCGGGTTATTCTCTTTGAAAAAGGAAAAGCGACCTTGGATCTGACTCCAAGAGAACTCTTTTCTCGAGATGATCTAGATGAAATTGGATTAGAAGAACCTTTCGCTAATCGATTGCGTAGCATGTTACATCAAAAAGGTTTTCCAGTTGGAGAAACCTATCAGACTGAAGGAGAGCTAGAGAAACTATTATGGGAATTGCTTTAAAACAGCTTAGTTATACCTATCAAGAAGGTACTCCTTTTGAAGGAGCGGCTCTTTTTGATGTGAATATAGAAATCCCAAGCGGTTCTTATACAGCTCTAATTGGGCATACTGGAAGTGGAAAATCAACCATCCTCCAATTATTAAATGGTTTGCTTTTGCCCAGTCGAGGGGAAGTGCAAATGAATGATATGCGCATTAGTTCTGAGTCTTCTCAAAAAGAGCTAAAGGATCTTCGGAAAAAAGTGGGTCTCGTCTTTCAATTTCCAGAAAGTCAACTATTTGCTGAGACTGTTGTAAAAGATGTCGCATTTGGGCCTCAAAATTTTGGAGTAGACCAAGAATCAGCTGAGAGCATTGCTAAGGAAAAATTACGCTTAGTCGGTCTTTCTGAAGAGTTGTTTGAACGGAGTCCCTTTGAATTGTCTGGAGGGCAAATGAGACGGGTCGCTATTGCAGGCATTTTAGCGATGGAACCTGAAATTTTGGTCTTGGACGAGCCGACAGCTGGTTTGGATCCGTCAGGTAGACGGGAATTAATGAAGCTATTTGCGTCACTTCATCAAGCTGGGATGACCATCGTTCTTGTGAGTCATTCTATGGAAGATGTGGCAGAATACGCAAATCTTGTTTATGTTTTGGAAAAAGGACGAATTGTGAGGTCTGGGCATCCAAGGGATGTATTTCAGGATGTAGAAGGATTAGAAAACATACAATTAGGTGTACCGAAAGTGACGAAATTTGCTTGGCGCTTACGTCAAAAAGGACTATCTTTGCCAACTTTACCAATCACTTTACAAGAGTTTAAGGAGTTAATTGGACATGAATAGTATGATTTTAGGACGATATGTACCAGGTAATTCCATTCTCCATCGTATGGATCCAAGGGCAAAGTTACTAGGACTTTTCTTGTTAATTGTTATTTTGTTTTGGGCCAATAATGTGTTGACGAATGCCCTGTTGTTTTTATTGGCCTTTGCGTTGATTTTGAGTGCCAAGATCCCCTTCCGTTTTTTTATTAATGGCCTGAAATCGATGGTCTTTATCATTGCTTTCACCACACTCTTTCAGTTGTTTGCGACGACTGGCGGTAAGACCTTATTTCAATTTTATTTTTTGACTGTAACGGATAAAGGATTTGCTCAAGCGGGTGTGATCTTTTGTCGTTTTATTCTCATTGTTGTATTTTCAACGATTTTAACACTGACAACAACGCCCTTAAGCTTAGCAGATGCCGTAGAAAAGATGTTAACTCCATTTAAAATCATCAAAGTTCCTGCTCATGAAATTGGACTCATGTTGTCTATGAGCCTTCGTTTTGTCCCCACTCTAATGGATGATACGATTCGCATTATGAATGCACAGAGAGCTAGAGGGGTTGATTTTGGAGAAGGGAATCTCCTTCAGAAGATCCGCTCTTTTATACCGATTTTAATTCCCTTGTTTGCATCAAGTTTTAAACGTGCAGATGCTCTTGCAATTGCCATGGAGGCAAGAGGTTATAAAAGTGGAGAGGGAAGAAGCCGTTATAGGCAGTTAAAATGGCAATTTTTAGATAGTGTAGCTATTCTGTCTGTAGTAGCAGTTGGTGCTATCATTTTTTGGTTGAAATATTAGAATACCACCACTACATATAGGGGAATTTTTCTAAAAAAATGAAGAAAAACGCTATTTATAGCGTTTTTTGCATGAAAAATACATGATTTTGTAACCTTTGTAACATAAATTATAACTAACTGTAACATTTAATGTGTAAGATAGTATTATGTTCGAAAGGAGAATGTATTGATGAACACAAAAAAAGTCCAATGGACATTAACTTCTATTATCTCAGCTCTTTCACTTTTTGTTTCTGGTGTGGTAGTGAATGCTGAAACATATGAAGTAAAATATGGTGATACTTTATCAGAAATTGCGATTAAGAATAACACTACTATCGAAAAACTTGTTGAATTGAATCAAATCAGCAACCAAGATTTGATCCATGCAGGTCAAATTATTGAGTTGGGTGAACGTTCAAAATCATTGATTAATAAAGTAAATACTGCCACAGTAAGTCAAGAACCAGCAGCCGAAGCTTCTACAAATCAAGTAGTAGCAGAAACAACAACTACTGCCACTTATAATGTAGCACCTGTTGTTACGAATTCTGGAAATGGTATTGTACTTGCAAATGGGAATACTGCTGGAGAAGTTGGATCCTATGCAGCGGCTCGTATGGCTGAAATGACAGGAGTTCCTGCATCAACTTGGGAAGCCATTATTGCACGTGAATCAAATGGTCAAGTGAACGCAGCAAATCCATCTGGAGCTAGTGGTCTTTTCCAAACAATGCCAGGTTGGGGTTCAACTGCTACAGTTGATGATCAAATCCAAGCAGCTTATAATGCCTATTCAAACCAAGGGCTTTCAGCTTGGGGATACTAAAAAAGAGGTTAAACCCTCTTTTTATTTTGTTTCTTATCTTGACAAGTATTGGAAAGAGCTGTAAAGAAAATGACTTTGTTAGTCAACCTTAGTGAACCATGGATGATCTTACCCATACGTGATTTTATACATAAAAGAGGTTTACAAATTTGTAAACCTCTTTTATTAACTTAAATGAGTTAGTAAAGCTAGGGGGGAATCTACGATGGTATCGGGAGTTTCATCTTTTAATTGCTCTAGAGGTGCAAATCCCCAACTGACTGCAATTGTGTGAATACCAATGGTTTTTCCCCCAATAATATCAAATTTAGTATCCCCAACGATGCAAGCTTCCTCTTTTGGAATTTGATGGTCCACCAGTACACGCTGAATGATATCAGCTTTGTGCATAGATCCTGGGATAGAACCATAAATCTCTTCAAAGCAATCACTAATTCCTAGTGAATGGGCTATTTCGAGACTCACTTCCTGATTCTTAGAGGTGGTGATGAATAAGTGATAACCCAATTCCTTCAATTGCTGAAGGAGTTCTTTGATACCTGGGTAGAGATAGGTTTGTTGTTGGCCGATTTCTTTGTAATAGGTGCGATAGATTTCTACAGCTTTTGCGACCAGTTCTTTTGGGACATGTTTAGTAAACGTAACCTCGAGTGGAGGACCCATAAAGGTTCGAATAGTTTCTTTATCAGGTGCAGGAACTCCCAGCACCTTAAAAGTGTGTAGAAAGGTGGTCTCAATACCTTGGGAACTATCGACTAAAGTCCCATCCAAGTCGAAAAATATGTACTTCATAGATTAGTCTCCAAATATTTCTTGCTGTAGGTGTTTCCCAGTTGGAGTCGCTGCCAGACCACCTTCGGCCGTTTCTCTAAAGGCAGTTGGTAGGCTTGATCCGACCTGGTACATAGCATCGATGACTTCATCAACAGGGATTTTGGATTCAATTCCTGCCAGAGCCATATCTGCTGCAATATAGGCATAGCTTGCACCCATAGCATTTCGTTTGACACAAGGAACCTCTACCAGTCCTGCAACGGGATCACAAATTAAGCCTAGCATATTTTTAATGACGAAACAAATGGCTTGACTAGCTTGGTAGGGACTTCCTCCCGCTGCTAGAGTTAAAGCTGCTGCGCTCATAGCAGAGGCTGACCCAACCTCAGCTTGACAGCCTCCCTCGGCTCCTGAAATCGATGCATTGTTGGCAATAACCAGACCAAAGGCTCCTGCCGCCAATAAGAACTCTAATTGTTGGTGTTCATCTAACTGTAGTTTCTCGATGGCTGAAGTAAGAACAGCGGGTAAGCAACCGGCTGATCCAGCAGTGGGAGTAGCACAGACTAAGCCCATTTTTGCATTGTGTTCGTTGACAGCAATAGCATTTTTGGCTGCGGTTAGGACAGTATAGTCGGAGAGGGCTTTTCCAGATCGAATATAGCGATCCAATTTTGCAGCATCTCCTCCGGTCAAGCCACTTCTAGAAAGTTGGTCATTGAGTCCAAGATGAACGGATTCTTTCATGACCTCAAGGTTTCGTGTCATAAGAGTCAGAACTTCTTCGCGCTCGCGACCAGTTAGTTCAAACTCAGTTGCAATCATTAATTCTGCGACATTTCCTTCATAGTGGAGGGTCGCTTGCTCAACTAGTTCGGTAATGGAATAAAACATGGGGTCTCCTTATTGAAAGAAATTCACATTGTGTAAATGGGGAATTTGACGGATTAACTCAATAGCTTCGTCACAATTACGAGAATCCACTTCAATAATCATAATAGCCTTTTCACCGGCTTTTTCGCGGGTTACGTTCATTTGGGCGATATTGATATCATAGCGGGAAAGGGCTTCTGTCACATGGGCAATCATACCAGGAACGTCTTGGTGAACGATAATAATTGTTGGGGTGTTCATGTTTAGAGAAATTGCAAAGCCATTTAACTCGGTAACTTGTATGTTTCCCCCACCAATGGAAATTCCTGTGACGGAGATGGTTTTGTGTTCATTTTTCACCGTGATGGTCGTCGTATTTGGATGAGGCGCATTGCTCTCTTTTTGAATAGACCAGACGATTCGAATTCCTCTTTCATGAGCAATTTCAAGACTATTGGGGATTCTTGGATCATCTGTGTCCATCCCCAAAATACCAGCTACAAGGGCCAAGTCTGTCCCGTGGCCGCGATAGGTTTTGGCAAAGGAATTAAACAACTGAAATTCAACTTCTGTAGGATCCTCTCCAAAAATAGAAGAGACAATTTTTCCAATACGAACAGCTCCAGCAGTGTGGCTACTAGAAGGTCCAATCATAACCGGTCCAATAATATCAAATACGGATTGGAATTTAAGCGAATTCATCAGTCAGCTCCTTAGGGTTTCTTTTCTTTCATTATAACAAATCTAGGGCATGTTTTCTTCTATTTAAGAGGGAAATTTTGTTTTAAACTTAAAAGATACTTAAAACTAGTTTATTTGAGGTGTTTTTTATTCTTGCTAACATATTATTGAAACATTTGACGTGATTTCATAAATTTTCTGAAACATTTCTTCTGTAAGATAAAGAACATACAGAAAAGGAGTGTAAAACCATGAATAAAAAAATCTTTGTAAAACGTGTAATCGGACTGAGCTTATTATCTGGAATGTTTATTCCCGTCCTTGCCAGTGCAGAATCTTACACTGTAAAGTCAGGTGATACCTTATCAGCTATTGCTAAAGAGAAGAATACAACGGTTGATGCGATTGCTAAGAAAAATAAGATTAGCAATGTTAACCTCATTACAGTTGGTCAAGTTTTAGAGATTGAAGATGAGAAGGCAACAACTAATACTACAGAGCAAGCTACCACTAGTAAAGCAACAACTACGGTATCTGCTTCAGATGGCTTGAGTGCCGAAGATGCAGCGGCTAAAGAATGGATTGCCCAGAAGGAATCAAGTGGCAGTTACACAGCACAAAATGGCCAATATTATGGTCGTTACCAGTTATCCCTTTCTTATTTAAACGGCGACTTGTCACCAGAAAACCAGGAAAAAGTAGCCAATCAATATGTTGTAAACCGATATGGATCATGGTCGGCGGCTAAAAACTTCTGGCTGGCCAATGGCTGGTATTAAAGTAAATGAAAGAGTTCAGCAAATGGACTCTTTTTTGATTTACAGACTTGTAAACATATAGATACAATAGCCAATAAGAAGAATGGCAAGATGCTTGTTTTCTACTATAAAGCGTGTTACAATTGATAATGCTCAAAACGACCTTCAATCGTTGAAGCAAACCACGACCTTCAATCGTGAGAAACGAAAAGATGGGAGAAATCTATGAGTGATAACTCGAAAACACGTGTTGTTGTTGGTATGAGTGGTGGTGTTGATTCATCTGTAACAGCTTTATTATTAAAGCAACAGGGTTACGATGTCATCGGCATCTTCATGAAAAACTGGGACGACACAGACGAAAATGGCGTCTGTACAGCTACAGAAGATTACAAAGATGTAGCAGCGGTTGCAGATCAAATTGGCATACCTTACTATTCTGTCAACTTTGAGAAAGAATACTGGGATCGTGTCTTTGAATATTTCCTTGCAGAATATCGTGCAGGCCGGACACCAAATCCGGATGTCATGTGTAATAAGGAAATCAAATTTAAGGCCTTCTTAGATTATGCCATGACACTTGGTGCCGATTATGTAGCCACAGGTCACTATGCACGCGTGGCGCGTGATGAAGATGGCATTGTCCATATGCTACGCGGTGTTGACAATGGGAAGGATCAAACTTATTTCCTAAGCCAGTTGTCACAAGAACAACTTCAAAAAACCATGTTCCCATTGGGACATTTAGAAAAATCTGAGGTTCGCCGGTTGGCAGAAGAGGCTGGATTGGCAACAGCTAAAAAGAAAGACTCCACTGGGATATGCTTTATCGGAGAAAAGAACTTCAAAGAGTTTTTAGGGAACTACCTTCCTGCCCAACCAGGCCGAATGATGACTGTAGATGGACGGGATATGGGCGAACATGCCGGTTTGATGTATTATACGATCGGTCAGCGGGGTGGACTTGGAATTGGTGGCCAACAAGGTGGGGACAATGCTCCTTGGTTTGTTGTTGGTAAAGATCTGAGTCAAAATATTCTGTATGTCGGTCAAGGCTTCTATCATGAAGCACTCATGTCAACAAGTTTACAAGCTAGTCAAGTTCACTTTACACGGGATATGCCGGAAGAGTTTACACTAGAGTGTACAGCCAAGTTCCGCTATCGCCAACCAGATTCCAAAGTGACGGTTCATGTCAAGGGTGACAAGGCTGAGGTGATTTTTGCAGAACCTCAACGGGCTATTACGCCAGGTCAGGCTGTTGTCTTTTACGATGGTGAAGAGTGTCTCGGTGGCGGCTTAATTGACAATGCTTATCGAGATGGTAAAGTTTGTCAGTATATTTAAATTGACAAATTTTCTCAATTTGCTACAATAATAAAAGCAATAGAAGTGATGGTCAAAGCTCATGGATGTTGCAGGCTTTTTTGTCCTGCACTTCTCAGAGTTTTGACTATTTTTGTGTCGTTTCAAAAGGAAGTTACATGCAAGAACAGGATTTTCGGACCAAGTCAAACCAAACGGTTTTTGGTGTGAGAGCGACTGCTTTGATTGTAAAAGACAATCGCTTATTAGTCGTAGAAGATGAGGATGGTTTTTATACAATCGGAGGTGCTATTCAAGTGGATGAAGCTACTGAAGATGCCGTAGTTCGAGAAGTAAAAGAGGAACTTGGGGTCGCATCTAGAGCGGTTCAGTTAGCTTTCATTGTTGAAAATCGATTTGAACAAGCTGAGGTCCACTATCATAATATCGAGTTCCATTATTTAGTAGACTTACTGGAAGATGCACCGTTAACCATGCAAGAAGATGCGAAGCCATTACCTTGCCGGTGGCTTGCTTTAGATGATCTACATACTGTTAATCTGAAGCCGGCATTTTTAAAAACCGCCTTACCAGATTAGGACGGACAATTACGACACATCCATCTTAAAGAATAGGAGAAAAAATGACTTATAATTTTATAGAAGAATACGATATTATTGTAATAGGAGCGGGGCATGCTGGGGTAGAAGCCTCCCTTGCTGCGAGCCGAATGGGTTGTAAAGTTTTACTTGCAACCATCAATATCGAAATGTTGGCGTTTTTGCCATGTAATCCTTCGATTGGTGGTTCTGCAAAAGGGATTGTGGTCCGTGAGGTAGATGCTCTCGGTGGAGAGATGGCCAAGAATATTGACAAATCCTATATTCAGATGAAGATGTTGAATACAGGAAAGGGACCAGCTGTTCGTGCGCTTCGTGCTCAAGCAGATAAAGAGCTCTATTCTAAGGAAATGCGTAAGACAGTTGAGAACCAAGAAAACTTGACCCTTCGCCAAACCATGATTGATGAAATTTTGGTAGAAGATGGGAAGGTTATTGGTGTTCGAACTGCGACCCACCAAGAATATGGGGCCAAGGCTGTCATTGTCACGACTGGAACGGCTTTACGTGGAGAAATCATCATTGGGGATCTCAAGTATTCATCAGGCCCTAACCATAGCCTTGCTTCTATCAATTTGGCTGAAAATCTCAAAAATTTAGGACTAGAAATTGGACGGTTCAAAACAGGTACGCCACCACGTGTAAAGGCATCGTCAATCAATTATGAAGAAACGGAAATTCAACCAGGTGATGAGAATCCAAATCACTTTTCTTACAATTCGCGTGACGAGGATTATTTAAAGGATCAAATCCCTTGTTGGTTAACCTATACCAATAGTCAAAGCCACGAAATCATCAACAGCAATTTACACCGGGCTCCAATGTTTACAGGTGTTGTAAAAGGAGTTGGACCTCGCTATTGTCCATCTATTGAAGATAAGATTGTTCGCTTTGCGGATAAGGAACGCCACCAGCTATTCTTGGAGCCAGAAGGACGCAATACAGAAGAAGTCTATGTCCAAGGCTTGTCAACCAGTTTACCAGAAGATGTGCAACGAGATCTGGTTCATTCAATCAAGGGACTTGAGAATGCTGAGATGATGCGAACGGGTTATGCGATTGAGTATGATATGGTCCTCCCACATCAATTGCGGGCAACTTTAGAAACCAAGAAAATCTCAGGTCTCTTTACCGCAGGCCAAACCAATGGAACATCTGGTTATGAAGAAGCTGCTGGCCAAGGAATTGTGGCAGGGATTAATGCTGCGCTGAAAATCCAAGGAAAACCAGAGCTCATCTTGAAACGGAGTGATGGTTATATTGGGGTCATGATCGATGACTTGGTAACCAAAGGAACAGTTGAGCCCTATCGTCTGTTGACTAGCCGTGCAGAATACCGTTTGATTCTTCGTCATGATAATGCAGATATGCGCTTAACAGAAATCGGTCGCGAGGTTGGTTTGGTTGACGATGAACGTTGGGCACGTTTTGAAACCAAGAAGTATCAGTTCGAAAATGAAATGAAGCGCCTTGACAGTATCAAGCTAAAACCTGTAAAGGAAACGAACGAGAAGGTGGCAGCGCTAGGTTTTAAACCATTGACAGATGCTGTCACAGCCAAAGAATTCTTGAGAAGACCAGAAGTATCTTATCAAGATGTTGTCAACTTTATCGGACCAGCAGCTGAAGAACTAGATGATAAGATTATCGAGCTGATTGAAACTGAAATTAAGTACGAGGGTTATATCTCAAAAGCTTTAGATCAGGTTGAAAAAATGAAGCGGATGGAAGAAAAACGAATTCCTGCCAATATTGACTGGGACGATATTGACTCCATCGCAACAGAAGCTCGTCAAAAATTCAAGTTGATTAATCCAGAAACGATTGGTCAAGCTAGCCGGATTTCAGGTGTCAACCCAGCTGACATTTCTATCTTGATGGTGTATCTTGAAGGCAAGAGTCGAAGCATTTCTAAGAATCAAGAAAAAGAATCCTAACTTATTAGGACGTAAATATGTGGAAGAAGTAGCCAAATAGCTACTTCTTTTCTCGTTTTACTGTATATTTACAACAGTGTAAATATACTTTACACTGTTTAACAAATGAGCGACCGGACCTGGATCCCTGTCAGCTTTTTCTTTGGTGGAAAGGCTTGACTGGCCTCGCTTTTTCTTATGTTTTATGGTATAATGGCCCAACAGAGGTTTATAATGAAAAAATTTCGTATGACGCCTATCCATTATTGTATGGTAGGTTTGTTAGCATTTATTATATTAGCCATCAGTTCCAGATTATTGGGTGGCACAATTGCAAATTTATTTGTGATTCTGTTGATTCTTTCCGGTGTCATCTATCTCTTTCTTCATCAATTAAAGCAAGTAGAATTGGATGAGCTAGAACAAATTCAATATGTCAATCATCAGGCTGAAAATGGATTGGCCTCGCTACTGGATAAAATGCCAGTTGGTGTAATCAAGGTAAACGGTGAAACCAATGAAGTTGAGTGGTTCAATCCTTATGCGGAGTTGATTTTCTCTACTGAGGATGGGCAATTCGATGTGGAATACCTGCAACAAGTGTTGGCGATTCCTTTTGAAGGGAAAGGCCATTATGCAACCATTGGAGATAAGAAATATTCTGTTTATCTAGATTCCCAGGCCAGTGTCGTTTATTTTTTTGATGCGTCTAGTGAGTATGAAGCCAACGTTGGTCTTGTAACGACTAGGCCGGTCATCGGGATTATGTCCGTAGACAACTATGATGATTTAGAAGATGTTGTATCTGATTCGGATATCAGTAGCATCAATGGCTTTATTGCAAACTTTGTTGAAGAATTCTCGGAAAAATACCATATGTTTTACCGAAGAGTCGGGATGGATCGCTTTTATCTTTTTACCGACTATACCGTTCTTGAACAATTAATCGAATCCAAATTTTCTATTATTGACCAATTCCGTGAGGAAGCGAAAAATCGTGAATTACCCATTACGGTAAGTATGGGATTCTCATACGGAGATGGCAATCATGATGAAATTGGTAGAGTTGCTTTATCGAATCTAAACTTAGCTGAAGTCCGAGGGGGCGACCAAGCGGTTGTGAAAGAAAAAGAAGAAGGTAAGGATCCTATTTTCTTTGGAGGTGGGACAGCCTCTGCTATCAAGCGCACCCGTACACGAACTCGTGCGATGATGACAGCTATTTCCGAAAAAATTAAATCGGTTGATCAGGTATTTGTTGTTGGCCACAAAAAATTAGACATGGATGCTTTGGGGGCATCGATTGGGATGCAATTATTTGCAAACAATATCAACGAACGCTCTTATGCAGTTTATGATGATACGTCTATGGCTCAGGATATCGAACGAGCGGTTGGAAAAATTCAATCAGATGGAGCGACTAAACTCGTAACGGTTTCAGATGCTCTACGGATGGTAACCGATCAATCCCTTTTGATTATGGTAGACCATTCGAAGATAGCTCTCACGCTTTCAAATGATTTGTATGAGAAGTTTCACCAAGTCATTGTCATTGACCACCATAGACGGGATGAAGACTTCCCTGAAAATGCCATGATCACTTATATTGAAAGTGGCGCAAGTAGTGCCAGTGAGTTGGTTACGGAATTGCTTCAGTTCCAGAATTCTAAGAAGAACCGCTTGAATAAGATACAAGCCAGTGTTTTGATGGCTGGAATTATGTTGGATACCAAGAATTTCTCTGTTCGCGTAACGAGCCGTACATTTGATGTAGCTAGTTATTTACGAAGCCGAGGCAGTGATAGTGTCCTCATTCAGGAAATTTCAGCTATTAATTTCGATGAGTACCGCGAAGTTAATGAGTTGATCCTAAATGGTCAAATGGTATTCCCACATATTATTGTGGCAACAGGAGCAGCAGATGTTCCTTATGGAACGGTTACTATTAGTAAAGCAGCCGATAGTATGTTGGCCATGTCTAAAATTGAGGCGACCTTTGTCATTGCTCTGAATGAACAAGGAAGCATTTCCATTTCAGCTCGAAGCAGAAGCAAAGTTAACGTGCAAAAAATTATGGAGCAAATGGGAGGCGGAGGCCACTTTAATTCGGCGGCTTCTCAATTGGAAGATGTAACCATCGATCAAGTTCGTACCCAATTGATTGACTGTATTCAAGAAGAGGTCCAAAAGGATAAGGAGGAAGAAGAATGAAAGTTATCTTTTTAGCAGATGTAAAAGGAAAAGGAAAAAAAGGGGAAATTAAAGAAGTCCCAACAGGTTATGCTCAAAACTTTTTGATTAAAAAGAATTTAGCCAAAGAAGCTAACGCCCAAGCGATTGGGGAACTTCGCGGTAAGCAAAAATCTGAAGAAAAAGCCCATGCGGAACTAGTTGCAGAAGCGAAAGATATTCAAGCGAAATTAGCAGAAGAAACGACCGTTGTCCAATTTACAGAAAAAATTGGTCCTGATGGACGTACATTTGGTTCGATTACCAATAAAAAAATTGCAGAAGAACTACAAAAACAATTTGGGATCAAAATCGACAAGCGTCACATTCAAGTGGCTTCTCCAATTCGCTCTGTCGGCTTGATTGATGTGCCTGTTAAAATTTATCAGGATATTACAGGTATTATCCAAATTCGAGTAAACGAAGGTTAAGTAAATCGTTAGAAAGGAATGACTATGGCTGAGATAGAAGAATTAAGAACCCAGCCTCAAGATATCCAAGCAGAGCAATCTGTCTTAGGAGCCATCTTTATTGATGAGGGAAAACTGGTTTTTGTTCGTGAGTTTATTGAGCCAGCAGATTTCTTTAAATATGCCCATCGGTTAATTTTTAAGGCGATGATTGACCTTGCAGATAGGGGAGATGCTATCGATGCGACGACCGTTCGCAATATTTTAGATAGCCAAGGGGACTTGCAAAATATCGGTGGTCTCTCTTATCTAGCTGAAGTTATCAACTCTGTTCCGACCTCAGCTAATGCGGAATATTACGCAAAGATTGTTTCCGAAAAAGCGGTTCTAAGACGCTTGATTGCTCGTTTAACGGAGAGCATTAATCAAGCATACGATGGAGCGAGTCCGTCGGATGAGATTATTGCAGGCGCAGAAAAAGCCCTGATTGATGTTAGTGAAAATGCCAATCGAAGTGGTTTTAAGAATATCAAGGATATCCTAAATATCAACTTTGGAAGTCTTGAAACTCGCTCATTGCAGACAACGGATATTACGGGGATTGCAACAGGTTATCGAGATCTTGATCATATGACAACAGGTCTTCATGAAGAAGAGTTGATTATTCTTGCGGCTCGTCCAGCGGTTGGTAAGACTGCCTTCGCTCTAAACATTGCCCAAAATATCGGAACCAAGTTGGATAAAACAGTTGCTATTTTCTCACTGGAAATGGGGGCTGAAAGTTTGGTGGACCGGATGTTGGCAGCAGAGGGCTTGATTGAGTCTCATTCTATTCGTACCGGTCAGTTGACAGATGATGAGTGGCGGAAATATGCCATTGCCCAAGGAAATCTAGCCAATGCCAGCATTTATATAGATGATACTCCTGGTATTCGGATTACAGAAATTCGATCTCGTTCTAGAAAGTTAGCACAAGAAACTGGTAATCTTGGCTTGATCCTTATCGACTACTTGCAGTTGATTACAGGGACTGGACGAGAAAACCGGCAACAGGAAGTTTCAGAAATCTCTCGTCAATTAAAAATTTTGGCGAAAGAATTGAAGGTTCCTGTGATTGCCCTTAGTCAGCTATCTCGGGGAGTCGAACAACGACAAGATAAGCGGCCGGTTCTATCTGATATCCGTGAATCAGGATCCATCGAGCAGGATGCAGATATTGTTGCCTTCCTATACCGTGATGACTATTATGAACGTGCAGGTGAGGAAGAAGAAGGCTTGCCGAATAACAAGGTTGAAGTCATCATTGAAAAAAACCGTTCAGGAGCGCGTGGAACAGTGGAGTTAATCTTCCAGAAAGAATATAATAAGTTCTCCAGCATATCAAAGAGAATAGAGGAATAATGGATGAGTGATGCATTTACAGATGTAGCAAAAATGAAAAAAATCAAAGAAGAAATCAAGGCTCATGAAGGCCAAATTGTGGAAATGACCTTGGAAAATGGTCGTAAACGTCAAAAAAATAAGTTTGGTCGATTAATTGAAGTCTATCCTTCTTTGTTTATTATTGAATACACTAATGAAAACAGTTTACCTGGTGAACCAGCAACAACCTATGTTGAATCGTATACTTACTCAGATATTTTGACTGAGAAAAATCTGATTCATTACTTAGACTAATCTGGCTAGGGTGAGCTACAACTTCCAACCGTCTCTTCTTGGAGATGGTTTTTTTGATGTCCTTAACATATCATAAAGATTTGTTGTGTAAATTTATTGACAAAGATGTCAATTTCACAATCATATCTGTCAATATTAGACAGGGGATCTTTTGAATAGTCGTCTCATCTATATTCTTCATATCACTAAAATAGAGGGACTTAGGAGGTTATTAGAACAATCATGATTGACAGGTTGTAAATAAGGGTGTAAAGATTCCTGTAAATAAGATAAAAATATTGGATATGTCTGAAAATACATGGTCATCCGCGTCATAAATATGTGATTTAGAAAGTCCTTAGCTAGAACACCTCATTTTGCTTTTCATTTATAGAAAGAAATCAAAAAAATGAGAAAGCAACTTTACAAGGGACGGTATTGGTGGTATAATAGAATTTGTGCGAAATGACAGCAGGACAAAATGAAGCTCGTCAACAGGAAGCCAGCTAGAAAAGTAACCTTTGCTGTTTGGGCGAAGGCTTTCTGAACGAATCAGGTTTGTCTAAAACGTTATTTCCTACAAAAAATTATTTTTATAGGAGGACATTTCAAATGTCACGTTATACAGGACCATCTTGGAAACAATCTCGCCGTCTTGGCTTGTCACTTACAGGTACAGGTAAAGAATTGGCACGTCGTAACTACGTACCAGGTCAACACGGACCAAACAACCGTTCAAAATTGTCAGAATACGGTTTGCAATTAGCTGAAAAACAAAAACTTCGTTTCTCTTACGGACTTGGTGAAAAACAATTCCGTAACTTGTTCGTACAAGCTACTAAGATCAAAGAAGGAACTGTCGGTTTCAACTTCATGCTTCTTTTGGAACGTCGTTTGGATAACGTTGTTTACCGTCTTGGACTTGCGACTACTCGTCGTCAAGCTCGTCAATTCGTTAACCACGGTCACATCCTTGTTGACGGAAAACGCGTTGATATCCCTTCATACCGCGTAACTCCAGGTCAAGTGATCTCAGTTCGTGAGAAATCAGCTAAAGTTCCAGCTATCCTTGAAGCTGTTGAAGCAACTCTTGGACGTCCAGCATTCGTATCATTCGATGCTGAAAAATTGGAAGGTTCATTGACTCGCTTGCCAGAACGCGATGAAATCAACCCAGAAATCAACGAAGCACTTGTCGTTGAATTCTACAACAAAATGTTGTAATATTTTATTGAATAAGATAGGCTGTAAAGCCTTGAAACTAAGCACTTTAGGCCTCTATCCTAGAGTGCTTTTTTTGTTTTTGCTACCCTTTTAGTTACCCATAACTAATTTTAGGTATAGTAATAGGGTAGCCCAAAAATGGGTCACCCTTATTATTTATAAATTGCTGATAGCTGCCTCGAAGATTGAGACGGCTTTTTTTGCACCCTCTTTGGTAGCATGGACATAAGTATTTAAAGTCATTGAGATATTAGAGTGTCCTAGTCTATACTGTAAATCCTTCGCCTCTATGCCGGCGTATAGCATGATCGTAGCGTGAGTATGTCTGAAACCATGGAAACTAATATCAGGAACACCAGCATTTTTAAAGTGGTATTGTAGTCTTTTTCTTAGCAAGCAAGCGTAGGCGTATTTTGTGGTAAAAGGAGTAAAGACAATCCCCTCAGACCGTCCTAGTTGCCATGACTGGACTTGTTGGCGTTTTTTATATTGCTTGAGCAGGGAAACTGTAGCCTTGTCTATGTCAATTTCTCTTAGACCTGCTTTAGACTTAGGCGTGTTTGTTTCCTGGTATCTATTGAGAGTCTTAGATATGCTGATAGTGCCTTTTTTAAGGTCAATATCAGACCACTCAAGAGCTAAAGCCTCACCGATACGGCAGCCACTAGCCAGCAATGTCTTATAAAGAACGTAGTCAAAGAAATTCTCATAACTAGACTGATCCAAATCTTCCAGGTAGTCTAAAAACTGTTTTAGTTCCTGGTTGCTGAAAAATTTGACCTTATGCTCTTTATTTTGTTGCTTACGTGGGATAATGACATCTCTAGCTGGGTTGTGTTGGATCGCTTGCATTGTAACTCCATACTGGAGAATACGGCGGTTTATATTGTTTAGGAAGCTATAGTTTGCATATGCCCCTTTTTCGCCTTTATTGGCCTTGTCAGCCCACTTATTGACTTGTTGCTGAATAATAGGAGTAGTGAGCTTGTCTAGCTTATAATTGCCGAATACAGGCAAAATATGAAGCCTTACGATCCCCTCCATAGATTGCTGGGAGTTAGGCTTAATTGTATTCTTGTAACTCTCCCACCATAAAGCGACTAGCTCCCTATAGGTTGTAATGATTGGCTTTTCCTTTATACTATATCCATTAGCTGCAAAAGCATTGACAGCCTCCCTAGCTTTGATTTTAACGCCCTTTTTAGTGTTGGCCGTAACTGTTGTTCTGGCCTTTTTCCCTGTAAGTTTATCAACTCCTAAATAAACACTTGCACGGTACACAGTAGTACCATTTTTCTTTTTGTATTCTGTAATATTCATAGTCATACCTTTCTAACATCAGTAAGCAAGTATGGGATTTAGTTAAGTATTTATGAATATTGTTTTTATATAGCGCTGAGAGCTACGAGAACAGCCCTATTTTCGTTTATTTTAGGTGTGATGACAATTTATATAGCTGAGCTGTAAAATCGCTTAGAGAGCGTTTTAGGGGTTATTTTATATTGTTTGTTTCTTTAGAGTTTTCTAGCTCTTTTATTAATCTATTTAGCTCTATGTGCTTAATTTGAGAGTCAATGGCTGTTTGAATTGTCTTATCTAAATTAGTAGTAAAGTTTTCAAGAGTTTCTATAGTATCTATTAATACTTCGGTTTTTAGATTTCCAGATTTAGCTTTATTTTTTAGCAAGTCTAGAAGTTCCAAAATGCTAGAAATCGTATTCTGAAATAATTTTGCAGACTCATAAGCAACGCTTTTATTTACTTCTAGATTAGCTAAGAGTAAACTCTCTCTCTCTTTAAGCGCCATCTCTAACTCATCATGCCCTAATAAATAAGGGACAGAGACTCCAAAGTGATTGGCAAGAGTTTGAGCTTGTTCATGTTTAATAGCAGGATTTTCTTCCTTTTCCCATCTTGAGATAGTCATAGAAGTAATGCCTAATAAATCTGCTAGTTCCTTTTGGGTGCACTTTTCCCTTGTCCTTAGTTCTTTAATTCTATTCATATTTTCATTTCCTCAATTAGATTATAACACAAAAAATAAAGAAATTAACAAAAATGTTATTTAACACTTGCAATTAACAAAAATATTAGATATAATTTAGTTATTAACAAAAATGTTAATAAAAAATAGAAAGGAGGAGAGACATGATAACTATTACAGCAACCCAGGCCAAAGCTATCCGAAGAAAGCAGGCTGATAACATGCTTACAAATCAAGAGGTAGCGAAGCAAATAGGAATTAATCCTATTACTTATCGCAAGGTTATTCAAGGCGGAGAGGTTAAGAATAGCATTTATCAGAAAGTCATGGAATGGCTAGCAGAAGATTATTAAAGCAACAAAAAAAGCCTAAACCGACGACCAAATCAGCAAGGCTTTTCACACAAACAACTAAAACCACAAATAGCAAGTATGGGATTTAGTTAGGTATTTATTTAATTATATCACAAAATAGTGATTTGTGTCCAAACGAGAGAGCACTAACTCTTTAAACTGGTTCTTATTCATGCTTTCAATTTGGCGAGTCTGAGCGTGAAAAAGTCTGTATAGTAAGAGTGCTTTATAAGCTGCAACTCTAAACAATAAAAATTAAAACATGATCGAGATAAAGACATGAGTACAATTATATCAGAAAACAGTATTTTCACTGTTAAGAAGTCAGACTATACCCCTGAACAGTGGGAAAGAATGCAAAAACGAAACGAAAGCGAAGATAGAGCCAAGGCTCAGCTTTCTCAACTTTACGGGGAGCGTGTAGCGACCATGATTTTATTTAACGTTATGGCCAGTTATAAGAATACTTTTAAAAGGTTTGCAGATACCTATGAGGAGGCTTGTGATGGCTTAGGTATTCTTGTTGTTAATAACATCATCTCTAGAGCAGTCAACGGTTTACCAGCGCAAGGGGTAGAGCGTAGAGAGCAAGAAAATATTAAAAATCTGTAGTACTTGGAATAAGTCCAGCAAGCAAATGTAAAAACATAGAAATGAGGGAAGAGAATATGACTATCAATATTGACGACATGACAAACGAAGAATTTAACAACTTAATGAGTGAGATTGAGGAAAGAGCGCCAAAGCTATTTCTAATTATCCAAGACTTGGTAAATAAGAAATTTTCGCCTGGAGGTAGTGGCATGAATGAACTAGATATAACCAATACACAGGCAATCATTCTACTTTTAGCTATCGGCTTATTATTCCTTTGTTTAAAGCGAATAGAGAGCCGTAAACGCGATTTTTTAGAGCGTACGGTAGAAACACCTAGCAAAGAATTAAACCCTTGCTATGGGCGTTATATTCAGCTTGCAGGCGAGAAACACAATTAGAACGAGGAGAAATATGACAAAAGACAAACATTTTGACCTTGCAAAATCACGAGCAGAAAACTTTGGTCAGTGGTTAAATGAAGCTTTCCAAACTATGCTAGATTTTTCCCTAGAAGATAAATTTGATTGCTACAGTATCGAGGAAAAAAATCAGCTAGAGCGAGTATTAGAAACCCTAACAGATTTTTCTGATATGTGGAATAAGGGACAGATTATCCTAATCAGCAAAGAAAGGGAGGTATAAAATGCAACTATTATCAAGAGAGGCAGAGCTTGAGCTACTGGAGAAAGTGGGCGATCACTTAGAGAAGAGACTTGAGATTGAAAAACAGCATAATGACGGCTGGGATTTAATCGCTAGAGCTGATTTACTGGAGAAGTTACGGATCAGTGGAACTACGTTGAATAATTGGGAAAAACATGGCTTAAAACAGTATCAGTCACCTTTTGAGAACAGCAAGAAGATTTATTACCGTAAAAGTGATATATACAACTTTCTTGCAGTTGATTAGGGGGAATAATGACAAAGAAAAAAGAACAATGGAAACCCACCATCACAAATCTACGCAAGGTAATTGTGGACGGTGTGGAGCAATGGGTGGAATTTGAAATAGAGGGCTATGTCATTCCTCCTGATCATTCTTATTATGACATCATCAGGAGAATTAACAAGGAGGTACAACGGAATAAAAATGGGAAATCGAAGAATGATAAGTAAGACAGTAACCCAAACTCAGAGATTTTTGAGGTTGCCGTTAGAGGCACAGGCTCTATATTTTCATTTAATTCAAAACTCAGATGATGATGGAGTAGTAGAGGCTTTCCCTGTTGTTAGAATGATAGGGGTTAGTGAGGATAATCTAGGACTTTTGATAGTCAAGGATTTTGTTAGACCTCTGAATGATGAAATGGTATATTTTATCACTGATTTTCACGAGCAGAACACTGTTAGAAAAGACAGATACAGCCCTAGTATCTATAAGCATTTATTAGAAAAACCACCTGAAAAATATACTGGTTTACCAACGGGTAACCAAATGGAAACCATTGGTTTACCCAATATAAGTCAATATAAGTCAAGTCAAGATAATCTAAGTCAATCTAGGTCAAGTCAGAATGACGAGGACGAGCATGAAAATCCAATCTTTGAAAAATTAAAGTCAGCTTTTGGACAGATGGCAGTTAATGAGACAATGGTGGAAGAAGTGAGAGACTTGCTAGAAATCCACGGACAAGAGTTAGTAATCTACGCTCTTGAAGTAACTATCCTAAATGCTGGTAAGTCAATTAGATATACAAGATCAATCCTTTCAAACTGGCAGGGGCTAGGACTTAGAACTGTAGAGCAAGTTAAGCAGCATGAGGAACAAAGGAAAAAGCTGAAAAAGACACCTAAGCAAGCAGAACCTATTAGCCGTGAGGAGTGGCTAAAAACACGAACAGAGGAAAACCCATTTTAGGAGGGTGAGCGATGGAAAATAAATTTGAGCAATATAACAACAGAAAAATTAGTGAAAAGGTGTGCAAAGTTCACCATGTTAATTATTGGCAAATTTCAACACCTATAAAAGGCAGTGTGGAAAGGAAAGTACTGGAATTTTGCCCTAAATGTGGCCAGGAGCTAATAGATAAGCAGGAACAAGAGGGGGTAAACGATAGCCTTAATGCTGAGGCTTATTTAAAAACCTACAATGTCCTTATGCGAGACAGTACAATACCTAAGGAGCTAAAAGCTGCTAATTTTGAGAATTTTATAGTTGAGACAGCCGAAGAAAAACAACTACTAGAGTTTGCAAAAGGCCAAGTAGAGAAATATCTAAATGGTATGACAGGAAACACCTTATTTACAGGATCAACAGGTATAGGGAAAAGTCATTTAAGCGTTGCTGTTGCTAAGGCTATAAATGAGGGCTACAAGGCCAAAGGAGAGCCTAAGAGCGTGTTATTTGTCAATCTAACAGAAATTCTTAGACGAGTTAGAGAGAGCTTTAATTACACTAGCCAAGAGGGTTACTACTCAAGAATGTTAAAAGAAGCTGATTTCCTGGTACTCGATGATTTAGGTATAAAATCAGAGAGTCTCAGCAATAAGGGGAAGTCTGCCTGGGAAGAAGAGTTTATCTTTGATATTCTCAGCAACAGAGAAAAAACCATCATCACTACAAACTTGAGTAGCTCAGAAATTGCTAGTATGTATAGCGACAGAGTGGCCAGCCGTGTCAGAACAGGCCTAGAGGGGAACTTTTTCAAGTCATTCACGATTAAGGATAAACGATACTCAATTAGCAGCCTAAAAGATAAAGTCGCTCAAAACTACGCAGGTTAAAAAAGTATGTACTGGGTGCAGGTGCACCCTTAAAAGGTGCAGGCTTTGCATTCCAAAAATGGAACTTAAAAAAGCTCAAAAATGAGCTAAAGTACACTAAAAAGGGTAGTAAAAAGCGTTAAATAGTTGAAAATGTCAGTTATTTCAACGCTTTATGGCTACTGAGATTACAATAAGTTCATATATTTCAAGTAAAGGAGTAATCAAAATGACAAACTACAAAGAAAAACACCGTTTCAGTTATAAATTTGAAAATACTGAACATGCAAAGGCAAACAAAATAGCTGATGTGGCAAGTATTGCCATTCATGGTTATTTCATGGGTACTGGAGAAAGTCCAGTAACAGAAACAACTATTAGTGGAGATGGGACTATCACAGTAGATTATCAAGGTAGAACAGCAATGGGGGAAGCCCTGAAACGTATCTGTTTAGGTTTTGCTAATTACTATGACCAGGATACAGAGGGAGAGGAGGCTTAGTATGATACAAAAGACAGAACAGCTTAAAGATTTGCTTGATAGAGGCTTTGTATTATTCTCAAAAAATGGTAAAATAGAGGCAGAGGCTCCCCCAACCTTTGGGAGTATGGCCTTGCATTTTCAAGATGGAAGATTTTCATACTTGCAACGAAGTGAAACAAAAAAATAGAGTCTATCGGAACAACCGAGGGCGCTGATTAAGCTATTTAGCTTTTTCGGTGTCCTTTTTGTTTTGGTGTTAGGAGTGGATATGATACAAAAATCTTTATGGATTGATACGAGCAAAAAAACAGTTTTAAAAATGGTATACCGTAGCATGACGATACTTGTAAACGATTGAAAGAATTAGAAAGAGGAAAAAGAATGAACAAGAAAACAATTATTACTAAGATGTTAGCATTGAAAGGTGCTATTTCTAACTTATATGGAAAAATCGAAGAAATACAGAATAATCAATTTTTAAGCGCAGAGGGGAAAGAGAATGAACTTGAAACCCTTAAATTCAAATACGAGGCTTGGTATGCTGGTTATTATGATGATCTGAAGAAAATTGCAGACAACCTACTACCAGATAAAGAGGCTAAGAGAGCTGAAACGGAAGTAAAAGCGTTGACTGATTCTGGTTACCAAGTAGCAGTGCAAAATGCCGTAAAACTTTTTGAAAGTGGTGCTTTGGCCGTATCCACTGGAAAAGCACTAATAGACCATTACAAAGACGATCGCACAACTTTAGAACTTTTCAGAAATGCTTTAGGAGGTATTTTTGGTAATGGCAACCCAAATAGTGCAGAGTTAGCGCAGTATATCCCAGCGGACAATAGCAATCGGACAAAAGACTTGTTGAATAAGTTTGCTAGAGCAGTCGATGAGCTGAATTATGAGAGATTGATGTCTGATCATGGAATTGTAATGCAGAGAGTTGAGGGAGCTATAACTTTCTTAGAATCTGATTACCTAGACGACAACATGGACGCAATACTTTAATCGAGTGTGCAGAGGGGAGCAATCCCCTTTTAGTATGTAACCTAATCGATTTGGGTTTTTTACATGATAATTTGTAGTAGTGTGCAATTTACAAAACAAACAAATACTACTTATTTGACGGTTTAAATGTTAAAAAAGCTAGATATATCAAGGATTTAAGTAAGTAGAGCGTTCCAAAAAAGGGGGCGGTAAGCGTTCCGAAAAATGGTAAGGTTTTGGTAAGGTAGTATATATAAAAAGTATAAGATTAGTATAAGGTTGTGTATTTAAAAATACTAAGGTTTTACAAAGGTACAGGGCTTTTTTTCTAGTGATATAACCACAAGGTAGAGAGGTTTACCGAGGGTTAGAAAAGGTGAGATTTTACTTAGGTAGTGGCAGTAAATATGCCTGACAAATGGCAGGGTTATGTGTGTTGAACTCCGAGCGAACGCCGAAAAAGTGGATATATCCCCCTATCATTTATCAAGCAGATAAAAGCAATAATAACCTTCTTGAAGCTAGAGTGAACCTAGAGAAATAGCAAAAAAAGCCAACACAGGGCTGACTCTCATGGTATGGTTTCGCATGACTATTATATCATGAAGGAGCGAACTAATGGAGCTGGATAACTTTAAAACGATGATGAACGTTAGAGAGCGGCTGACCTACTTTCTACGTTTCCAGAGAATGGCAGGAAGTGAAAACTGGTTAGCAATAGATGAAGAGGTTTGGAAACTTGTCTTACCTGATCAGTGGAATTTGAGCGGTGAGCATGAAAAAGCAATCCGTGAGGGGTTGGAGATATTCGCCCACGACATCAATAGCATAGAGAACAAAAGGGCCAGAAAATACTTTATTATCCATTATTGCTATATGAGAAAGAAAACAACAAGCGAATGCGTAGAGATGGCAGGTACTAGTTTTACAAGTTACCACAGATACAAACAGATAGCCGTCTTAAACTTTGCGAGAATCCACCAAAACAGAGAACTAGAAGCATATAAGTAGGCTGAGGCTTCATATTTGCCCCTGATTTGCTTTGTTTCGGACTAGGCGACTAAAACACCATGGATAAACTAAAAGCCCTTAGAAACAAATCTAGGGGCTTTAGTGAGATGAAAAAAGAAGCATGACTCTCCCACAGCTCTAAGACTTTTTGGGCGGGAAAACCATGCTTCTTTCTTGACTTAATTATACATATTCTTGATTTTAAAATCAAATAAAGGTGACCCACCGCCTCCACAGCAAGCTGCTTCATGGACGTTAGACCGCCTTTACCTTAACTTAATTATAACTCAAAAAAAATTCTAGTACAAGTATAATCCGAGGTTAGAAATTATAAAAAAAAAAGAGAGCACACACCCCCCACAGCCGAAGCCTTTAATGTAGGAGGTAGTAACTCTCATTACTTAGATTATAACCTAAAAAAACTAACTGACGCAAGAATATTAAAGGCCTATCCTTTGGGGTAATCGAAACAGTAAAAGGAACTGACTTAGGCGCCGACCTAAAATAGGCCATCGGGTGCCAAACCAGTTCCTTTCTTAATTCAATTATAACTCATTTTGACATAAAAAACAAATAGAGGCGTCTCACCTCCTACCGCAGAAAGAACTGTTTCAAGGGGAGATGGAAAACCTCTATTTACTATCTATTATAACTCACAATGCATTTTTTTCAACAAAAAAGGAGCAAAATGATGGAATATTCCAATGGTGAGGTAATGGTGAGGTATCGGAGTTTTACAAGGGTGAGGTAAGGGTGAGGTTGTATATTTTAAAATACTAAGGTTTTACAAAGGTACAGGAGTTTTTATAGATTAAAAAATGTAGAAAAATTCGCGAAAAGTGGAGAATTAAGAAATTGTTATGGTATAATATTAATAGTCAGAAAATAGATTGGAATACTATGTATATTTATATCGACGAGTCAGGCTCAATTAATAATAAATTACAAACTGATTTCATAATTACTTTAGTGGTTACTGATAATAAAAAAAGTCTCAAAAAATCCTATAAAAGATTTGTTTCATCAAACCTTGAAGAACTTAGAGAAGCCGATAGAAGAGGGCAAATGTTCTTAAATGGGAAATTTAAAGAGTTAAAAGGAGCTGCTTTTACTCCTGATTTGAAAGTTAAATTTGTAGAACATTTTGTAAAAAATGATAATTTCAAGTTGTTTTATATTCATGTTCACAATTCAAAACTTACAGATTTGTTTTGTTCAAATACAGCGAGAGTCTTTAATTATAATGTTAGATTAGCCCTAGAGGCTTTCGTAAGGCGAGGATTAATTCCTAGTGAAGACCACCACCTAATCATTGATGAAAGAAATATCCGTACAGACTCAAAAGGGGTTCTAGAGGAGTATCTACTTACAGAATTAGTGGTCGGTGGAATTAACAATGGTAATATAAAGATTGATTATGTAGACTCATCAAACGTTCAGTTAGTGCAAATTGCAGATGTATTTTCTAATCTGAAATTCTCAAGAGTTGTTTCAGATAACGAAAATTATGAAACAGAATTCCAAAAATTAGAAGAAAGTGTCTTAAAAATGACATTTAATTTCCCAAAATCAGAGAGTTAAAGATTGACAACAATTTAAACATAAGCTATAATTAATTTAACAACAGTAAGTCTTATTAATGTGCCATTGTCTAGGTAAGCGTCATGCGTTGGCGTCACAAATAAGCGATTGTTCACATAATACAGGAAGGCACATCTCTTATAGAATGTGCTTTCTTTTTTAAAAAATAAAAAGCACCTATGACAGGTGCAATTTACTTGCTTACTGAACTCATCAATTTAATTCCCCTTTTTGTTACCCTTTATATTTTCTCTACTTATTTATAATCAATAAACTTTTGAAGAAACAGGGTAAAAAACAGAGCAGGCTTAGGCCTGTTTTTATATACCTTTTAATAGGAAGATAACAAAATGCTTTAATTTTAAGAAAAAACTTGCAGAAAGCCTACGACAGTGGGCTTTTTGTTTTGTCTTAAAGCGTTGATTTCTGGGTTTGTTCAGTTAGTTGCTCCCTAAGTTGACTTCGTAGAAAGAAATGACCGTCGTAAAAATAGGCGGTTTTTCTTTTTCAAAATAAATAATAACTCTCCTGATTTGGAGCTTTTTATGACCAAATATCTAAATTAATAAACCAAATAGCGATTTTTTCTACTCAGACAGCCCATTTTGTTAAGATGAAACAAACGATTGGAAAGGGTTCTTATGGGATTTAAGAAAAAACATTATCGCCAACAAGTTGATATGCGAGACTGCGGTGTTGCAGCTTTGGCCATGGTCTTTGGCTACTATGGCTCATACTATTCTTTAGCTAGTCTGCGGGAGAAGGCAAAAACGACTGCAGATGGAACGACCGCCTTAGGTCTGGTCAAGGTAGCTGAGGAGTTGGGATTTGAGACACGCGCCTTCCGAGCAGATCGCACACTTTTTGACTTGGAAGGAGTGACCTATCCATTGATCGTCCACGTGATCAAGGATGGGCGTCTCCCTCACTATTACGTAGTCTATAAGAAAGATAAAAAGCATCTTTACATAGCAGATCCAGATCCAAAGGTAAAGATGACCAAATTGACGATCGAGGAGTTTGAAAAGGAATGGACAGGGATTGTCATTGCCTTGGCCCCGACTCCAGCCTATCAACCGAGTAAAGAAAAGAAAAATGGGCTCCTAGACTTTGTCCCTCTTTTGTTTAAACAGCGGCAATTGGTCCTTCATATTGTTCTTGCAACGTTATTGGTAACCCTTATCAATATTGTGGGTTCTTACTACTTACAATCAATTATTGATACCTATGTGCCTGATCAGATGAAGCAGACCCTGAGTGTGATTTCACTAGGTTTGATCGTGGTTTACATCTTACAGCAGATTCTGACCTATGCGCAAGATTACTTGCTTCTTGTTTTAGGTCAACGTTTATCTATTGATGTCATTCTGTCCTATATTAAGCATGTTTTTCAGTTGCCTATGAGTTTCTTTGCAACTCGACGGACAGGAGAAGTGGTGTCGCGGTTTACAGATGCCAACCGCATTATCGATGCTCTGGCTAGTACACTGCTTTCAATCTTTTTGGATCTGTCTATTGTTTTGATTTTATCAGTAGTCCTGTTTAGCCAAAATTCTCACCTCTTTTTCTTGACCATTCTCTTGCTACCGATTTATGCGGTCATTATTTTTGCCTTTATGAAGCCTTTTGAGCGCTTAAATAATGAAACCATGGAAGCCAATAGTGTCTTGTCTTCTTCTATTATCGAAGATATCAATGGGATTGAAACCATCAAGTCTCTTACCAGTGAGCGTAGTCGTTATCAAAAGATTGACTCAGAATTTGTGGACTATCTCAAGAAGTCCTTTGCCATGAGCAAGGCGGAGAGTCTGCAAAAGGGGCTCAAGCACTTGGCCCAGTTGATTTTGAATGTTTTGGTCTTGTGGATGGGAGCTCATTTGGTCATGAAGCAAGAATTGAGCTTGGGGCAGTTGATCACCTACAACACTCTCCTTGTTTATTTCACAGGACCTCTAGAGAATTTGATCAACCTCCAAACCAAACTTCAAGCAGCTAGAGTAGCCAATACACGTCTGAATGAAGTCTATTTGATAGACTCTGAGTTCGCAGAGAAGAAGCCCCTTCAAGAGCGTGAGGCTCTCGATGGTGATCTGGTTTTTGAGGGAGTAGACTACAAGTACGGTTTTGGAGCCAATGTTTTAACAGATATTAACTTAAAGATCAAAAAAGGGAGCAAGGTGAGTTTTGTCGGTATTTCCGGTTCTGGAAAAACCACGCTAGCGAAGATGATGGTGAATTTCTACCAACCCAATAAAGGAACGATTCGACTGGGAGGGACGGATATCCAGCAAGTGGATAAGACCTTGCTCCGCCAGCAAATCAATTATTTACCCCAGCAGCCCTATGTCTTTAATGGTACGATTTTAGAGAACTTGTTACTGGGAGCGCGGGAAGGAACCAGTCAGGAAGATATTTTGCGCGCGGTTGAAATAGCAGGAATTCGAGAAGACATTGAGCGCATGCCCCTCAATTACCAAACGGAATTGACTACGGATGGCATGGGAATTTCTGGTGGACAACGGCAGCGGATTGCCTTGGCGCGTGCCTTATTAACGGATGCTCCGATTCTGATTCTGGATGAAGCGACCAGTAGCCTGGATATCTTGACGGAGAAGAAAATTGTGGACCGCTTGATGGCCTTAGATAAAACCATTATCTTTATTGTCCACCGGTTAACGATTGCAGAGCGTTCTGAAAAAGTCTTCCTCCTGGACCAAGGTTGTCTTAAGGAGGAAGGAAGTCATGAAGAACTACTGAAAAAGAATGGCTATTACAGTCATTTGGTTACTTGTTAAGAGAGGACTAGGAGAAAAAAAGAGAGTATGATGAACGAAAAATATTTTGAAAGTGCAGAATTCTATCAGAAACGTTTCCATAATTTTGCTAGTTTGTGGGTAGTCCCTTGTTTTCTTTTACTACTGTTTGTTGTAGGCTTCTCTGTCTTTGCCAAGAAGGAAGTGACCTTGTCTAGTCGTGGGACGATTGAAGCTACGCGCGTGGTGGACCAAATCCAGTCAACGAGTAATTCTCCCATTCAAGTCAACCATTTGAAGGAAAATAAAGAGATTAAGAAGGGTGAAATCTTGGTAGAATACCAGGAGGATCAGGAAAAACAACAAGGAATGAGCTTGACGCAACAGCTAGACCTCTTAAAGAAACAGGAGGAACAATTAAAATTGTTGAAAACTAGTATTGAGACCGGAGAGAGTCAGTTTACAGGAAATGAGCATTTTGGGTATGATCAGCTGTTTAAGGATTACCAGCAACAGATAGCGATTCTCCAAGCGCAAGCCCATCAACAAAATGCGACTATTGCTTCTCAAAATGCTAGTGCAAGTTCCAGTCAAGCAGAAATTGGCCAAGCTATCCAAGACCAGGAGAAGCGATTAACTGATTACCGTAGTCTAAAATCAGCTCTCCTAGAGGGAAGAAGTCTGGATGCGACTCATCCACTTTACTCCCTCTACCAGAGTTACGCTCAGCAACCACATGGAGAAGAAAACGCTCAAGCACAAGCTTCTTTTATCAGTCAACTGGATAGTCAAATCCAGCAGCTAGAAGCGAGTATTTCTAATTATCGAATTCAATATGCGGGATCCGGAAGTCAACAAGCTTTTTCGACCAGTTTAGATAGTCAAATAGCCTCGCTGAAAGCTCAACAGCTAAGTAAGGTTGGACAAGATCTGTTGCTTCTTTCTCAGCAAATCGCAGATTTAGACAGTAAGTTAAAAACACAAGAAACTCTTCTTCAGAAGACTCAGATTCTAGCCAAGGATGAAGGGGTAATTCATTTGAATGATGAAACAAAAGGAGCGAGTATTGTAACGGAAGGCACTCCTTTGGCACAAGTTTATCCACTCATTCAGAAAGAAAAAGAAGTCAAGATTGTTACCTATATTCCTTCAAAAGATATAGCTACGATTCATGTGGGAGATCGGATTCGCTTTAGCACACAGGGAAGTAAACAAAAACCAATTACGCTAGAGGCCCGTATTAGCTCCATTGCTTCGAGTGCCACTCGGACTGAACAGGGGAATTTTTTCAAAATCGAGGGAGTTCTTCGTCTCAAGGATCAGGAAGCCAAACTTCTACGGTACGGATTGGAAGGGAAGTGTGTCCTGATCACAGGAGAAAAATCTTACTTTAGTTTCTTTGTGGATCAATTTTTAGGATCAGGGAACTAAAGAAACATAACATAAAAAAGAGACCGAGGTCTCTTTTCTACTCCAGCATTTTTAATAGGAAGTCCGCCATTTGTTGGGGGCTTTCTTTTTGCCCACGGGCCACCCACATTTGACAGACTCCAAAGAAGGCATTGGTGAGGTAGACGGAACTATAGTCTCTTTCGATTTCGGTCAAAGATCGATGGCCATAACGTTCTTGCAAGCTATCGACTAGTAGAACTTGTAGCTTGTGCCGCAAGAAGGATTGAATTTCTTTTGTCCCATTCTCGGTTAGAAGGACAGCAAAGAGGGGCTCCTTGGTGAGAAATTCGAAAACTTCGGTAACAGCTTGGTGTTTATCATCTTGTTGTTTGTCGAAGATGTATTCGACTTTGTGGAAAAATTCCTGTTGGTAGCGCTCGATCATATCGTACTTATCACGGTAGTGGGTATAGAAGCTACTCCGGCTGATACCAGCCTCTTTTGCCAACTGAACAGTTGAAATCTCATCAAAGGACTCCCTATGAAGCAGGTCAACCATGGCTTCCTGGATGATCCGTTTTGTTTTTATTCGCTTGTTGCTTTCGGTAACCATTCTAGTCCCCCTCTTTTATATACAAAATTATACACAGTGTCCAAAAATGATTTTTTTAACTTGCGGTTTTTAAAAAGAACTGTATAATCAATTATATCAAAAAATTAGACAATGTGTATAAAAAGGAGATAAAAAAATGTTTAAGGAATGGAAAGCGATTTTTAGGAAACCGACCTTCATCGTTGTGATGATCGGGGTTGCCTTGATACCAGCTCTCTACAATGTGATCTTTCTATCCTCTATGTGGGATCCTTATGGCAAGGTTTCCGACCTGCCAGTAGCAGTTGTCAATCAAGACCAGCCAGCTCGTTATCAGGAAGAAGAATTGACAATCGGAAAAGACATGGTGTCCAATTTTAAGAAAAGTGACGCCCTGGACTTTCATATTGTCGATGAAAGAGCAGCTAAAGAGGGGTTGGAAAAGGGTGATTACTATATGGTGGTGACCTTGCCTAAGGATCTATCTGCTAAAGCTGCTTCTATCTTAACCAATCATCCGGAACAGATGACCATTGCCTACCAAACATCTAGTGGGCATAGCTTTATTGCTGGTAAGATGAGTGATTCAGCCATGATAAAAATCCAGCAAACCGTTGCTAGCAATGTCACTCAAACCTATACCAGCGCTCTTTTCGAAAAGATGGGAAGCTTGAAGACAGGGATGGGAACAGCAGCGGAAGGAAGCCAGAAATTAGCGACCGGTGCTGGTCAGCTAAAAGAGGGTGGACAGACCCTGACAGACCATTTGACCACCTTGTCCAATTCGAGTCTGTCTTTTTCAAATGGGGCACAGACTCTTAGCACTGGTCTCTTGGCCTACACCAATGGAGTTGGCCAATTAGGAACGGGTCTTCATCAAATGCAGGAGAAAGTTCCCACCCTCGTATCGGGAGTTGGACAACTTCATGATGGTTTTACTACCTTTAGTAGTGGACTGACGACCTATACATCTGGTGTTGGACAGCTGGGAGATGGTTTAAACCAAATGGCTAGTCAAACGCCACAGTTAGCCTCTGGGATTGGCCAATTGCATACAGGGATGACGACTCTCTCAACGGGACTGGATACCTACACAAAGGGAGTTAGTCAGTTGAATGTTGGTGCTAGTAACTTGACGGCTGGCCTCACCAGCTATATCTCAGGGCTTGCTACTCTCAGTGGTGGAGCTAGTCAATTAAGCGGCCAATCGGAAGCATTAAGAAATGGAGTGTCTCAGTTAGAGACAGGCATTCAAACCTTATCCACCCAACTCACTCCGCAACCAAATCAACAAGAGCAACTTACCCAATTAACAGCAGGCCTCACCCAATTAAATGAAGCTATTCAGAACACGAGCGGGGATACCAGTCAACTCAGCACAGCTTTGGCAAGCATCGCCACCTCTGCTCAAGGGATTTCAGCAGCAGCACAGGCTGACCGCAATTCGGTGCTAGCAAATCTTCAAGCTACTGCTGCCTATCAATCGATGACAGCTGAGCAACAGGCAGAAATGACGGCTGCTGTCTCTGCTACTTCAAGTACCACAGAGACTGCTGCTCAAGCGATTTTAACCACTGTTCAAGGCTTGCAAGAAAGCTTAACAACCGAGAGTTCCTTGGCCACAGTAAAAGAAAGTGCCAACCAGATCTTGCCAACAGCTTCGTCTACCTTGAATACTCTTTTAACTAGCTTGAGCTCCCTACAGACCGCAGTAACAGAGCAACTTCTACCAGCAAGCCAAACCCTTAGCCAGGGCATTCAACTCTATACGACAGGGGTGGATCAGTTAGCCGGTGGAGCTAGTCAGCTTACGGATAATAGCAGTAGCTTGATTGCAGGAGCTACTCAATTGAGTGCGGGGACAAGTCAGCTGGAGCAGAAATCTGGTGACTTGGTAATGGGAAGTAATCAACTAGCAGCAGGATTGGGAGACCTAAATGGGAAAATGCCAACTCTGACTGCTGGAATGAATCAATTAGCTTCAGGAGCCAACCAATTGACTAGTAAGTCTAGTGAATTAACAACAGGCGCTGGATTGCTAGCTAGTGGGATCGGTCAACTAAATGGTCAAACACCGGTTTTGGCTAGCGGTGTTGATCAACTGGTATCAGGAGTTGATCAGTTATCGGATAAATCAGGTCAGTTACTATCAGGTTCTCATCAATTGGCGGATGGTGCAACAAAAATAGCTGATGGCTCTGGTCAATTAGCGACAGGAGGTCAGGTTCTTGTCGGAGGCTTGGCTGATCTCCAAACAGGTAGTCAGAATCTTAGTCAAGGCTTGAGTTCAGCTAAGGACCAACTAAATAGCGCTAGCACTGAAAAAGAAAATGCAAGCGTATTGTCAGATCCAATCACTCTTTCGAAGACAGACCATGACAATGTTTCAGTGAACGGAGTAGGAATGGCGCCTTATATGATATCTGTTGCCCTTTTCGTCGCGGCTCTCTCTACCAATATGATTTTTGCCAAATTGCCATCTGGGCGTCATCCAGAAAGTCGTTGGGCTTGGCTTAAATCGAGATTGGAAGTGAACGGGATGATTGCGGTCTTGGCTGGTGTCCTGGTCTACGGAGCTGTCCACCTACTCGGAATGGCGGCAAACCATGAAAGCTTGACTCTCTTCCTCTGTGTGTTAGGAAGTGTGACCTTCATGTCCGTGGTAACCGCCTTAACGACATGGAACAACAAGGTCGGAGCATTTATCTCTTTGATTCTCTTGCTCCTTCAACTGGCTTCTAGTGCAGGGACTTATCCGCTTGCCCTCACCAATCGTTTCTTCCAAACTATTCATCCACTGTTGCCAATGAGTTATACCGTATCGGGATTAAGGGAAACCATTTCCTTATCTGGTCAGATAGGTGGGCAAGTCAGCTTCCTTACCCTAGTTTTGGGCTTGTGTATTGGCCTAGGAATGATAGCCTATCAACCTCAAAAAATGGAAGAAGACTAAGCTTCCTCTATCCATAGTTTCATGTGAAACAAAGCCCCCTTCTCAATAGAGAAGAGGGCTTTTTCTTAGTTAAAATAAAGCACTTCTGGATTTGGAGTGATGTAGATAAGGTTATCTTCTTTGAAGACCAGCTGTACTTGGCCCTGTTTGTAGATATAAACCGTGTACGTTTGACCGAACCTAGTGGCTTGAGCGATATCGATCGCACCAGCCCAAAAAGCACGAAGCTGTTCATCTGTTAAGTGTCCCTCTTGATAGAGTTTCACGAGGTTTTCCCGTTCCTTTTCTGAGAAGGTTTCGACCAGATACTTTGGGTCGTTAAGGACATTTTCAGGTTCCCCAAGAATTTTTTGAACAAATTTTTTAGTATAGCCTTCGTAATCCGGTGTTGCGGCTTCTAATGTATCGCCATCTTTTCTATAGTAAACGACAGAATCGCCTGTTGCATAGATCTTGTCTGTTGGAGCTTCGCTAGCATTGGCAGGGAGCTCCTCCATTTTTTTGCTAGAGCTGGTTTCTGTCTCAGACTCTTTCTTCTCTTTTTTGGAAGAGCTAGCTTTAGATGATTTTTTTGACGATGAGGCTTCTTTTTCACTTTTCTCTTGTTTTTTAGAAGAGGCACGAGAGCTCGTTTCTTCCGGTTTGAAATATGATTGAAAATCAGACATACAGGCTGTCAAGAAGAAAAGACTCAAAAAGAGCGTTGCAAGGAGAGTAATTTTTTTAGACATCATATAAATCCCTTTCTAATCATAGAGCGCTATTTCTTCTATTGTACACTATAAAAGCTTGGAAAGCACGAAAAAACAGGAGAGAGCTTGTACGAAGTAGGTATTCATACAAGCTTTCTCTCCTGTAAGGGTCAGCTCCTTGTGATCTCATTTGAAGCGAGGGAGTCATCTTTTAATAACTCTTGTGTGCTTCAGTTAGTGGCCTTGGAAGAAGGACTTAGCGTCCACCAGGCTCGCCAGGTCCACCGCCTTGAGGTCCGCCACCTCCGGGAGCCCCACAGCCTCCAGGCATGGAGTTGACAATTTCCGTTTGTTTTTCACCGTTGATATAGATGTCTCCGCCTGTGTAGGTAGCTGTTCCATCAAAGTCAAAGCCGGATTGCCCTGTCAAATTGATGGTTCCTCCAGTCACAGTGACATTGCCGTTAGAGTCGATTGGATCGGTATCGCCTTGCCCAACTTCAACGTTGAGGGTTCCACCATTCATGGTGAAGAAAATTTCATCTTGGTTGGCATTGGCATTGGCCGCATTGACACCGTCATCGCTTGCGTAGATGGTGATTTCTCCACCGTTAATGGTGATCGATTTTCCTTCAAGGCCTTCGACAGACTCGGTTACCTTGTAGGTACCGCTATCGATGACCAGATCACCAGAAGCATGGATGCCATCGTCCCCAGCTGAAATGGTCATGGTATTGTCAGACAGATACATGGTTCCAACAGAAGTATCTTCATCATTGTCTACCTTGACTGCATCTTCATCTGCATCGATGGTCATGGTCGTACCGGTGATATTGAGTTCGTCATTGACGTTGAAGGCATCTCCTACAGCCGTGATCTTATAGGTTCCGCCTGTGATGTGGAGAGTGTCATTGGCCTTGATCCCGTTGTTCTTCTTGGCATCAATGTTGAGCGTACCTGAACCATTGATAGTGAGATCTCCTTTAGAGAAGATGACCGCATCGGCGTCTTCATCATTGTTTGAACTGGAATCAGATAGGGTATTGGTCGTGCCATCTGCTAGAGTCAAGTAGACATGTCCTGCTTTCGTAGCAGAGATTGGCGCGTTGGTGTTGGTCATGGTAACTCCTTTTAAGACGATATGAACATCATCTGAATCACCTGCTTCGACCTTGATTTGAACCCCATTAGATTCACCAGAGATGACATAGGTTCCAGCCTTAGAGATGGTCACAGTGGATCCAGAAACAGCTACGCCGTCACCCGATACAGTTGCAGAAGATCCAGACAGTTTGACAGTAGAGGCGGTACTTTCATCATAAGAGGTGTCCTTGTCCTTATCTGTAAAATAGTTGGTATTGGTTGTTTTATTAGTAGTAGCAGTTGTTTGGGGCGTATTGCTTGTTGTAGCTGATTGAGATGACGCTTGGGAACAAGCTGTCAGTAAGGTGAGGGTAGCGACCCCCGTTAATAAGAATTTCCATTTGTTTGATTTCATGAGCTTTTCCTCTCGTTCCATTGATATGCTCCTAGTCTAAAGTTGCTAGCTGAAAGTTTCCTGAAGTTTTTCTGAAAGGAACCTTAACTTTAGTTTTCTTTAAGTTTGGCTTAATGAAAGCTTAAGAAAAGGCCACTAAACTAAGGAACAAGTAAAGCTACTCGTGGCTTTGCAACAAAAACGATAAAGAAAATAACAACTTTTTATAGAACAAAAGGAGAAAAACATGAAAAAAACGGTAGAGACAAGCTTCAAGCGGATTGAAACCAAATATGTGGTGAATAAAGAAGACTTGGATGATTTATTGAAAGATTTGAAGAAATATGTTGTTGAAGACGATTATCCCATCTCCACGATTTCGAATGTCTATTTTGATACCGAAGACTTTGATGTGATCCAAGATGCCCTTGCTAAACAGAACCGTCGAGAAAAGATCCGTATGCGGACCTATGTGGAGTATCCAACAGTGGAGAGTCCGGCTTTTCTAGAAGTAAAATCAAAGGATGGAGAAGGTATTGGTCACAAGTTCCGCCTGGTCTCAAACCCCACCTCTATTACCCGCCTCATGACGGATGGACTAGTGGATCAGACCATTCAGGATCTGGACTTGGTGCAAGAAATCCAAGCTCTGCGCCAGCGCTATGATTACCGACTACAGCCTCAGATGTACATCCATTATGATCGTTTGTCCTTAAAAGAAAAGAAGAGTATCCAAGGCTATCCTTACAATAAGATTCGGGTCACCCTGGATCAAAACTTGGTCTATCGTGATCAGCAGGTCAATCTCCTCCGTGGGAAAGCTGGAGAGTCTTTGTTAGAAGAAAATACCATCATTATGGAAATCAAGGCCCCAGGTGAAGAACCTCAGTGGCTGAAGGACATTCTGGATAAGTACGGACTGGTCAAACAGAAATTTTCGAAATACAGTTGTGCCTACCATAAGTCACAAGGCTTAGACTACGCACCAACGCCAATTCAAGAAAGGACAGGTGCTGCCTATGTCTAATCTATTTGATTCTATTTTTAATAACGCTACGACAACCGTAGATCCGGTGCGCCTGATGCTAGCCTTGCTGGTCAGCCTGGTGCTCGGGATGGCCTTGTCTTGGACCTATAAATACCGTACTCTCTATACGCGTGAATTTATCGTCAGTCTCACCTTGCTTCCCTGCATGATGACCCTGGTGATTTTCCTGGTGAATGGGAGTCTGGGGACCTCGATCGCAGTAGCAGGGACCTTTAGCTTGATTCGATTTCGTTCCGCTACCAGCGGCTCGAGAGAATTGATCGCGATTTTCCTAGCCATGATTATTGGTTTAGCAGCGGGGTCGGGCTACCTCTTATTGGCAGTTTTGTTCACGGCCTTTCTGTTAGCTATCTGGCTCTTGCTCGAAACCAAGCAAAGTAAGACCGACCACCAACGGCGCCGTCACCTGACGATTGAGCTAGAAAATCAGGCTAGGATTGCGGATAGGATTAGCCATTTATTGGAACGCAATTGTACAGAAGTCGACTTGATTTCGGTTAATACAAGCCAAAATGGGGAACAGCTTACCTTGGATTATGAAGTGGATCTGAGACCAGAAGTTGACGATTTTGCAATGACGACCCTCCTAACAGAAGAAATTTATCATTGCGATTTATCCTTGACTAAGAAGGCTAAGAAAAGAAAGAACTTATAGAAGAGAGTGGGACAGATATCGGTAATTCGTTAGAATTCGATTTCGTCGTCCCACCTCCGCACAGTTGAGTAGGGCTATAAAAGCTGATAAAATCAGCGTAGTAGAGCCCACTCAACCACTGCGTCTTGCTCGACAATGCAAAGACAATTGAGAGGCTAGGACTTTTGTCCCAGCCTCTTTTTAGGCTTTTAAGAACTTTTTAAGGAAAAGTGGTATACTATTTCTAAAAAATTTAAGGAGTCCTGTATGAGAAAAAGAGCTATTTTTGAAGATGTCGTCTCCATTATGACTCACGATTCATCTACCATCAAAGACCGAAAAGGATGCGATCCAGAGCCTTTTCGAGAAAAAATGACAGATGATATGACGGATGATGCCTTTCTCTATCAAGTCAGATCCTACCTAGCTAGTTTTGGAATTATTGGCCATATCTCCTTTCAGAATAAAAAAGCTAGGCAGAAAGGCTTTCTCTTACGCGTAATGGACCATCAACTTTATGTTGAAAAGGCGAATGAAGACACGGGACTCCAAGCAGGGGATCAGATCCTAGGTCTGGATGGAAGTGACTTGGAGCGGGTAGCGTCTCTCCATAAGGACTATTTTATCAGTAAGACCCCTGAAAGACACTACCGAGAATGGGCGGATTTGGTCTCTCAGTCCACAAGGGTCACCCTGCTTCGAGAAGGGGTAGAAAAGACCATTGAAGTAGTACCCAGTCGAGAACCAATCCAAGATCAGATTTTTTGGAAACGATTAGACGACGAGATTCTTTATCTTCGTCTGGATAATTTTATGGATGAAGGAGCTATTAGTCGGGTATATCAAGAGTGTTTACCCATGATGACGGAGGTCAAGTTTCTTCTCATTGATGTCCGACAGAACGGCGGAGGGACAGATTCTTTATATTTCCCTCTATTACATCTAGGCTTAGAGAAGGATCAGGGCTATGATTCGCTTGACTGGGACGATGATGGCATGGAAATTCTCTATACGGAACGTAATGTTGATCTGCGCTTGAAAGACTTTGAGGACTGGATGCAGCAGGAAGAAATTAGTCCTGAAACCATTAAACTGCTTGGAGATATGAAAGAAGATTTGCTCCGCCATCGGGGAAAGGGATTTGTACCGTATCAGCAAGAAAGCGAGGAATTCTTCCCAGAGGTTAAAGGTGGCCACTATCCTGAACGGATCTTTGTCTTATCAGATATCTATTGCGGTTCATCTGGGGATAACTTTGTTCAGATGATGAAGCAGTTTAAGAAGGTAACGGTGGTAGGTAGACCAACTCTCGGAATTTTAGACTATTCCAATTGTTGTACCGTTGATTATGGCGATTATCAATTGATGTTTCCTACTTCTCGTTGTCTATGCGTAGATCAAGGGAAAGGAATGACGGATCAAGGTGTGGAGCCGGATATAGAGGTTCCATGGAGTCCCGACCATTTTGAGAGAGATGTAGGTCTAGACAAGTGTTTGGAGCTAATTCGTCAGAGTTGCGAAACGGCAAGATAATGCTTAGATAGCGGTTGGCTTAAATCAGGATAGCAATCGTCTCTTATGGTAACGTTTTCTAGTATTTTTTCCTTGTGTTTGGATTGCTATGACTGAACAAAAAATGGTAAAATAGTCAGTGAAAATCAAAATGAAGAGTGAAAAAGATGAAACATAAAACACTTTATAAATTTATAGGGCAAACAATCTTGTATTTCGTTATTTTCTTAGCCCTACTCTATTTCTTTAGTTACCTTGGTCAAGGTCAAGGTGGCTTTATTTACAATGAATTCTAAAGGAGATCCCTACCGTGTCAAACCAACCAATTACTGATATGATCGAGGCGATTGAGCGCTTCGCCCAACTGCAACCAGACTATCCTGTCTACAATGTCCTTGGAGAAGAGCATACCTATGGCCAATTGAAGGCAGACTCAGATAGCTTAGCAGCCCACATTGACCAAATGGGACTTCCTGAAAAGTCACCTGTTGTGGTCTTTGGTGGTCAAGAATATGAAATGTTGGCAACCTTTGTGGCCTTGACCAAATCTGGCCATGCTTATATCCCAATTGATAGCCATTCTGCCTTGGAGCGCGTGTCTGCCATTCTTGAAGTGGCTGAGCCAAGCCTGATCATTGCCATCAATGAGTTTCCAATCGAAAACCCAGCTGCTCCGATCATGTCCTTGGAGCAAGTGCGTGAAGCTTATGCGGCTCAGAATGCTTATGATTTGCAACATCCGGTCAAGGGGGATGATAACTACTACATCATCTTTACCTCTGGAACAACTGGAAAACCAAAAGGGGTGCAAATTTCGCATGATAACTTGCTCAGCTTTACTAACTGGATGATCACAGACAAGGAATTTGCGACGCCAGAGCGTCCGCAAATGTTGGCGCAACCGCCCTATTCTTTTGACTTGTCTGTCATGTATTGGGCACCAACCTTGGCTCTTGGTGGAACCCTTTTTGCTCTTCCATCAGCCATCACGCAAGACTTCAAACAACTCTTTGCGACCATTTTTTCTCTTCCGATTGCAATCTGGACTTCGACGCCATCTTTTGCAGATATGGCCATGCTGTCTGAAGATTTCAATGCTGAAAAGATGCCAGGCATTACCCATTTCTACTTTGATGGGGAAGAGTTGACCGTGAAAACGGCTCAGAAATTGCGCGAGCGTTTCCCAAATGCACGCATCATCAATGCTTATGGTCCAACGGAAGCAACTGTTGCTTTGTCGGCAGTGGCTATCACAGATGAGATGTTAGCGACTCTTAAACGCTTGCCAATCGGCTATACCAAAGAAGATTCTCCAACCTTCATCATTGATGAGGAAGGGAACAAATTGCCAAATGGAGAGCAAGGGGAAATCATCGTGTCTGGACCAGCTGTTTCAAAAGGTTATATGAATAATCCAGAGAAAACAGCAGAAGCCTTCTTCGAATTTGAAGGTCTTCCAGCCTACCATACGGGAGATGTCGGAACCATGACAGATGAAGGCCTCCTTCTCTATGGTGGACGGATGGACTTCCAGATCAAGTTTAATGGTTACCGTATCGAATTAGAGGATGTTTCTCAAAACTTGAATAAGTCTCAGTACATCGACTCGGCTGTCGCAGTACCGCGCTACAACAAAGATCACAAGGTTCAAAATCTCTTGGCCTATGTCATCTTAAAAGATGGGGTCAAGGAACAATTTGAGCGCGAGATTGATATTACCAAAGCGATCAAGGAAGATTTGGAGCACATCATGATGTCTTATATGATGCCTTCAAAATTCCTCTACCGTGACAGCTTGCCGCTAACTCCAAACGGGAAAATCGACATCAAAGGGTTGATTAGCGAGGTTAACAACCGATGATCGAGTTCTTGAAACAGCTCCCTCATTTAGAACCCTATGGCACCCCGGTCTACTTTATTTATCTGATTGGGGCCTTATTGCCTATCTTTGTTGGTCTCTTCTTTAAGAAGCGTTTCCCAGTCTATGAAGCCTTGGTCAGTCTAGCCTTTATTGTTTTGATGCTGACAGGGACGGATTTGAAACAAATCTATGCGGTTCTGTTCTACCTCTTTTGGCAAATCCTTTGGGTCTACTCCTATAAATTCTATCGAAGCCAGCGTGATAACAAGTGGATCTTTTACCTTCACTCTTTCTTGGTCGTTTTGCCCTTGGTTTTTGTGAAGGTGCAACCAGCCATTGATGGGACCCAGTCTTGGATGGGCTTCCTTGGGATCTCCTATCTGACCTTCCGAGCGGTAGGGATGATTATCGAGATGCGAGATGGGACCCTCAAAGAATTTAGTCTCTGGGAATTCTTGCGTTTCTTGCTCTTTATGCCGACTTTTTCAAGTGGGCCAATCGACCGCTTCAAACGCTTCAATGAAGATTACCTAACGATTCCAGATAGGGATGAGCTCCTCGATATGCTGGAGCAGAGCGTCAAGTATATCATGCTTGGTTTCCTCTATAAGTTCATTCTAGCTCATATCTTTGGTCATCTCTTGCTAGGTCATGTCAAGACTTATGCCCTTCTTCAAGGGGGCGTCTTTAACCTAGGAACTTTAGGGGTGATGTATGTCTTTGGTTTGGACCTCTTCTTTGACTTTGCAGGCTATTCCATGTTTGCCCTTGCGGCATCCAACTTGATGGGGATTAAGAGCCCAATCAACTTTAACCTCCCCTTCAAATCGCGTGATTTAAAGGAATTTTGGAATCGTTGGCACATGAGCTTGTCTTTCTGGTTCCGTGACTTTGTCTTTATGCGTCTGGTCATGGTCTTGATGCGCAACAAGGTCTTTCAGAGTCGGATTACAACGTCAAACGTTGCCTATATCATCAACATGTTGGTCATGGGCTTCTGGCATGGAGTGACCTGGTATTATGTTGCTTATGGTCTTTTCCACGGTCTAGGTCTCGTGATCAATGATGCCTGGCTTCGGAAGAAGAAGACACTGAATAAAGAGCGCAAAGCAAAAGGACTTGAGCCCCTGCCAGATAATCGCTGGACTCAGGCTCTTGGAATCTTTATTACCTTCAACACCGTTATGCTGTCCTTCCTGATCTTCTCAGGTTTCTTGGATCAGCAATGGTTTCCAAAAATGAAATAAGAAAAGGAAAAATGAAAAATGGATGTAAAATCACAAGTAATTGAAATTATTGACGAATTGTTTATGGAAGATGTCTCAGACATGATGGATGAGGATCTATTTGATGCTGGTGTTCTTGATAGCATGGGAACCGTTGAGTTGATTGTTGAATTGGAAAACCGCTTCGATATTCGGGTTCCAGTATCTGAATTTGGTCGTGATGACTGGAATACTGCCAACAAAATCGTAGAAGGTGTAACGGAGCTTCAGAATGCTTAAACGATTGTGGCTGATTCTGGGTCCAGTCTTTTGCGCCATGGCTCTTGTCGCTACTCTTCTCTTTTTCTATCCGATTAACCACAAACATAATCTGACAGAGGAGAAAAAGGCCGCAGTGAGCTTGACGGCAGAAGGCTTTAAAAGTCGTGCCCGTAAGGAAGAAGCGCTCGGGGATCCCAACTATCGTTTTGTACCCTTCTTTGGTTCCAGCGAATGGTTGCGATTTGACATCGTCCACCCAGCAGTACTAGCAGAGAAGTATGATCGCTCTTATCGTCCGTATTTTCTAGGACAACGAGGGGCAGCATCCTTGAACCAATATTTTGGGATGCAGCAAATTCTTCCTCAACTAGAAGGGAAAACGGCTGTCTATGTGGTATCGCCCCAGTGGTTTACGAAGGACGGTTATGATTCATCGGCCTTCCAGCAATACTTTAATAGTGATCAATTAACGAGCTTTTTGGCCAATCAGGAAGCTGGACCAGCAAGCCAGTATGCGGCATCTCGTCTCTTGCAGCAGTACCCTAATGTTGCTATGCAGGGAGGAGTTCAGAAGCTAGCCAAAGGTCAAAATCTATCTAGTTTTGAAAAAGGTCTCAATCAGACCCTCATGCGCTTTGTTCGTCGGGAGGATGCCTTCTTTAGCACCTTTACGGCAATGAACAATAGCAACTATGAGAAGAAAGTTCTCTCTCGCTTGAATGATTTGCCAGATACATTTTCTTACGAAGTCTTGGAAGAGGTGGCGACGGCGGAAGCCAAAAAGAAAACCAATAATAATAAACTAGGCATTAGTAATAGCTTCTATACCCATCGCCTTGCGAGTAAGCTCAAGAAACTCAAAGGATTCCAAAAGAATGAATCCTATGAACAATCCCCAGAATACAATGATTTACAACTGGTCTTGGATCAGTTTGCTCAATCTAAAACCAATGTCATCTTTGTCATCCCTCCAGTGAACTCTAAATGGATGGCTTATACAGGCTTGAGTAAAGAAATGTATCAACGGACAGTTGAAAAAATCCGTTACCAACTAGAAAGTCAAGGCTTTACCCATATTGCTGATTTTTCTAAAGATGGTGATAAACCTTACTTTATGCAGGATACCATTCATATGGGCTGGAATGGATGGTTGGCATTTGACAAGGCAGTTGATCCTTTTATCTCTAACCCTCAACCTGCCCCTGAATACAAGATTAACAATCGTTTCTTAAGTCAGGACTGGGCTAACTATAAAGGCCAGCCGGACCAATTTAAGTAAGATGCGAAGAGGTTGAGAATACCCAGTCTCAACCTTTTTTCCTATGGTTTTGAAGAAACTTATCCCCATATTCACAGACTTATCCACAGACTTGTGGATAAGTCTATCTACTAGAAAGAGAGGAATTGGTAAACCATGAAAACAATGAAGAAAATAGCTGTTTATGCGATTCTTCAAGGAATCGTGATCTTTCTCATTACGGGCCTCATCACTCAATTAATCAGAGGAGACTTCTTTTTCCGTGGCTTGGCTCCAATATTTGGAGTCTTGGCAGCTATCATGCGTTTTGGAACAGCTAGTCTGATGAAAATCTTGGCCCCAACCTTATACGATGAAGAGGCCAAACAAGAGAAAGTTCCTACCGGGAAAGAAGCTGAATAAAAGAACTGTTTTTTCTGGAAAAATCTCTGGAAAAGCACTTATCTGACAGGCTTTATGGTAAAATAGAAGGAAGAATATTAGTTTGGAGAGTAAAAATACAATGAAACGTTCCATGTATGCTGGACGTGTTCGCGAGGAACACATTGGACAAGAACTAACCCTCAAAGGATGGGTGAGTCGACGCCGTGATTTGGGTGGCTTGATCTTTATTGATTTACGAGATCGTGAAGGGATTATGCAATTGGTCATCAATCCAGAGACGGTCAGTTCGGAAGTAATGGCAACGGCCGAGAGCCTTCGTAGCGAGTATGTGATCGAAGTGACAGGTCAAGTTGCTGCTAGACAGCAAGCGAATGATAAAATTGCAACAGGTCAGGTTGAAATGCATGTTTCTTCATTGACTGTCCTTAATACGGCAAAAACCACACCATTTGAGATCAAGGATGGCATTGAAGCTAACGACGATACCCGTCTACGCTATCGATATTTGGACTTGCGTCGCCCAGAGATGTTGGAAAACTTGAAATTGCGTGCTAAAGTAACCCACTCTATTCGGAATTACTTGGATGAGTTGGAATTTATTGATGTGGAAACACCTTTCCTTTCTAAGTCAACTCCAGAAGGGGCGCGTGACTATCTCGTTCCATCTCGTGTCAACAAGGGGCACTTCTATGCCTTGCCTCAAAGCCCTCAAATCACGAAACAATTGTTGATGAATGCAGGCTTTGACCGCTATTATCAAATCGTCAAATGTTTCCGTGACGAAGATTTACGTGGAGACCGTCAACCTGAGTTTACACAGGTCGATTTAGAAACCTCCTTCTTGACAGAGCAAGAAATTCAAGACATTACCGAAGGTTTAATCGCGCGTGTCATGAAAGAAACCAAGGGAATTGAAGTCACCCTTCCTTTCCCGCGGATGAAGTACGATGATGCGATGGCTCTTTACGGTTCGGACAAACCAGATACTCGTTTTGAGATGCTCTTGACAGACTTGACAGAAGTTGTAAAGGGTGTAGACTTCAAGGTCTTCTCAGAAGCTCCAGCAGTGAAAGCCATTGTGGTCAAAGGAGCAGCAGACAACTACTCACGTAAAGATATCGATAAGATGACCGAAGTAGCCAAACAATATGGGGCCAAAGGTCTTGCATGGGTCAAGGTAGCTGATGGTGCTTTAAACGGCCCAGTTGCTAAGTTCTTGACAGACGTGACAACAGAGTTGACAAGTGCTTTACAGTTGGAAGAAAAAGATTTGGTCCTCTTTGTAGCGGATACACTAGAAGTAGCCAATGCAACCCTAGGTGCCCTTCGTTGCAGAATTGCCAAGGAATTAGACCTCATCGACAACAATCAATTCAACTTCCTTTGGGTGGTAGATTGGCCAATGTTTGAGTGGTCTGAAGAAGAAGGCCGTTACATGAGTGCCCACCATCCCTTTACACTTCCACAAGCAGATACAGCTCATGAATTAGAGGGCGATCTCGCTAAGGTACGTGCTATTGCCTATGACATTGTGCTCAATGGTTACGAACTTGGAGGAGGAAGTCTCCGGATCAACCAAAAAGAATTGCAAGAACGGATGTTTACGGCTCTCGGTTTCTCAAAAGAAGATGCGACAGAGCAATTTGGTTTCTTGCTAGAAGCTATGGATTATGGTTTCCCTCCACATGGTGGATTGGCTCTTGGTTTGGACCGTTTTGTCATGTTGTTAGCTGGTGAGGAGAATATCCGTGAAGTGATTGCCTTCCCTAAGAACAACAAGGCAACAGATCCAATGACCCAAGCCCCTTCTGCAGTATCTACCAAACAACTGGAAGAGTTGAGTCTACAAGTAGAAGTCAAAACTGAGGAGTAAGAATAAAAGCGGAAAATCCGCAGAAGTAGCTTCTGAGATTTTCCCTTTATTTATAAATTAAGAGATAGTCATGAAAAAAACTCGCTTAGGTAAAATCTTACGTTATTATGTGAGAAGAATTGCTTATAATTTTAAATTATTACGGGTCTTGAAAAGCATTTCCCGCGAAAAATATGATGAAAAGATTTCAGCCTCATTGGTCTATGGATTTTTATCTGCGATTGCTGTGAACTTCTTTTTCCAGCCGGGACGTGTCTATTCGAGTGGCGCGACAGGGTTAGCACAGATTGTTTCTGCTCTTAGTGATCGATTTTTGGGCTTTACCATTCCTGTTTCCTTGTCATTTTATGCCATCAATCTACCCTTAATGATCATCGCCTGGTATCAAATTGGCCATAAGTTTACCATTTTCACCTTTATAACGGTGTCCATGAGTTCCTTTTTTATCCAATTTGTTCCAGTAGTTACGCTCACCAATGACCCTATCATGAACGCCTTGTTTGGGGGTGTGGTTATGGGGACAGGGATTGGTTTTGCCCTTCGGAATAATATCTCCAGTGGGGGAACCGATATTGTCAGTTTGACCATTCGAAAGCGAACGGGCAAGAACGTCGGCAAAATTTCTCTCATCGTTAATGGGACCATCATGTTGATAGCAGGGATGACCTTTGGTTGGAAGTATGCCCTCTATTCGATGATTACCATTTTTGTTTCCAGTCGAGTGACAGATGCTGTCTTTACCAAGCAGAAGCGGATGCAAGCCATGATTGTCACTAGCCAACCGGATAAGATTATTGAAAAAATCCATAAGCGATTGCACCGTGGGGCAACCATTATTCACAATGCCGAAGGGACCTATAATCATCAGGAAAAAGCCGTCTTACTCACGGTTATTACCCGAGCAGAGTTTAATGAGTTTAAATTTTTAATGAAAAAAGCAGACCCTCAAGCTTTTATAACAATTTCAGACAATGTTCATATTATTGGACGCTTTGTCGAAGTAGAAGACTAAAAAATTCCTGCAAGAAGTTCTTGCAGGAATTTTTTTATGCTTGTTCTACCAAGATCCAACCATGGCCTGGAACGGTAAATTCTTCTTGAGAAAGTCCTTGCTCTCTTCCATACACATGAGGGTAGGCAATCGTTAATCTTGCAGATTGTTTGAGTCGATAAGTCCATTCTTGATCCCCCAGGTTGACCAAGATAAGCAACTTACGACCATCTTTCTCAATGCTGTAAGAGAAGGTTTTCTCCGAAGTCCAAGTAACTTGACAATAGTCTCGAATGTCTTGGGCATTCACAAGGCGAAGGAGCTCTTCCTCTTTACGATAGGCAATCAATTCGCGCAGGAACTGAATATCTGTTTCATAAGCTGTAGAAGAAAGCCAGTCTAGTTGATTTAGAGCATCTGGAAGATTGTAAGTATTCTCTTCTAAGCCCTTGCTGCGATAGATTTCTTGGCCAGCATGTAGAAAAGGAACTCCTTGAGCCAAGAGGACGAGATGCAAGCCAAGTCGAGCTTTAGTCTGACGTACCTCTACTGAAATGTTTGGGTCTTCAACCTTGAGGTAGTCAAAGAAGGTTGCGTTATCATGGCATTCCACATAGTTAATTGCCTGTTGAGGACGCACAAAGTGGGGGGTTCCTTTGAGTCCGACGTTACCAGTCAAAATATTGGCAAGATCATTGGCCTGATAGCGGCTGTCTATACGTCCTTCGTTGAGGATGCTTCGTTTAATGGTATCACGGAAGTTGTCACTGAAGAAGCCATACGGACGAAGTTGACTGGCATTGTATTGATGGGCCAGGAGTTCAGGATCCAGTCCAGTATCCATCTTCCAGCCTTCTCCATAAAGGTAAATGTTGGGGTAAATGGCTGCTAATTCTTCTTGAATTTCCATCATGGTTTGGCGGTCAAGAATGCCCATCAAGTCAAAGCGAAAACCATCAAAGCCGTAGAGTTGAACCCACTGCTTGACTGACTGCTTGATGTAGTTGCGAACCATGGCTCTCTCGCTAGCTACATCGTTCCCACAGAAGGTTCCGTTGGTTCGTTGGCGGTCTTGGTCATAGCGATAGAAATAGCCTGGGACAATCCGCTCAAAAGCAAATTCATCAGAGAGGTAAACATGGTTATAAACCACATCCATGATGAGGCTGAGATCTGCTTCGTGATAGGCATCAATCACTTGCTGCAACTCTAGGATCCGTTGGTAAGGATCATTTGGTTGGCTACTAAAACTTCCCTCAGGAACATTGTATTGCACAGGGTCATAGCCCCAATTGTAGGAAGCAGTAGGATTTGTTTCATCTACGCTTCCGAAATCATAGAGGGGCATGAGCTGAACATGAGTAATACCCAGGGATTTCAAATAGTTAAAGCCAAAGGTCTGGTCTCCATGCTTAGGAGATTCTAAGAGAGCTGGGAAGGTAGCAGGATGTTGGAAACCAGCTTCTTTTTGCATGGAGAAGTCCCGGACGCTCAATTCATAAATAATAGCCTGAGTCGGATCTAGTTGGGTTGCGGCTCTCTGGATAGGGCGCTCAATCTTGTGTCGGTCGATGACATAGCTAGCTCCTGAATTGGCTTCAGAAGAAAGAGCATAAGGATCATGGACGATATGGGTTACAGCGTTGACTTGGTGCTGGTAGTAATAAGAGGCTTTTTCCCAGTCTCCTTCGAGTTCTAAACGCCATACACCTTTTTCTGTCAGCTCCATCGGGTAGGCAGTTTGGTTGATCAAGAGCTGAACCTCTTGAGAAATGGGAGCCCAAAAGGCAAAGCAGGTTTTTTCTTTGGAGTAACGAGCTCCTAAATCCTCTCCATCATAAGCATATAGCTGATCAAAGATGGGTTGGCGGACGATGTCGCGGTAGTGTAGGAGGCAGGTTTCTCCCTTAGCGTTGGAGAGGGTATAGCTTTGACTCATGTCGATGGGAAGGGGGCTTCGAAGAGTTTTTTCTTCCTCTGTCGGCAGAAGTTCAATTGTTTTCGAACCAGACGTCAATGTAAAAGGAAGAGAGGCCATTACGCTCTCTCCTCCTTCCATGCGAATCAAGTCTTGGTCGTCTAAATAAGCTGCAAAGTTGGTGGTCATAGGTTCTCCTAAAGTTCAATAATCGAGTGTTCAATGAGCTGTCTGTAGCAAACAGTTTTGTTTTCCTTGTTGTCCTTAATAATTTGGAGCAAGGTTCTGACAGATTCGCGTCCCAATTCGACCGTATTGATATCAATATAGGCGTCAATTGGAATTCGTGGTTGAATAGAGTCGAAGGAAATAATTGGAAGATCGACTTGTTTGTCGCTCAGGTATCTCCGAACCCCTTCAGCAACTAGGATATCTGTTGTCATAAGTGCTTCCAGTTCTTCAAAAGGCAGGGTATCCATGATTTGGTAAGAATTTTCTTCTAGCATGAAACCAAAGGAGAACTTGACCAATTCCTCACGGAGAGGGATCTGGTGACTGGCAAGAGCTTCTTGGTAGCCCTTGTAGCGGTCTTGAGAAACGGCCAATTCCTTATTTCCTCCAACAAAGGCGATGTGTTGGTATCCTTTCTTGATGAAATATTCGGTCGCATCAAAGGCGGCCTTAACATTGTCGTTATCGACTAAGGATACAAAAGGAGAAGTTGCTTTTCCCAAAATCAAGAAAGGAAATTTATCTTGAATACAGAAGTCAACCAAAGGATCATTCAATTTGGAATAGAGGAAGATGAGTCCATCTACCCGCTTACCATAAATCATTTGTTTGAGTTGATCGAGGCGGTGGGTTTCATTAGCCCCTGTACAAATCTGAATGGCATAGCCATAATCAGAAGCAACCTGACTAATCCCACGGAGGACCGTAGGGAAGAAGGGGTTTTGGAAGAACACATCACTTTCATCAGGCAAGACAAGGGCAATGACCTGACTGGACTGGCTCACTAAGCTACGAGCATTGAGGTTTGGATGGTAATCTAGTTCTTTCATGGCAGAACGAACCCGTTCTTTAGTGGCTTCACTGATGGTAGATTTATTTTGAATCACTCGTGTAACGGTAGATGGTGCAACGCCGGCAAGTTTGGCTACATCTTTGATGGTGACACGCATAAAGGACCTCCCTAAGGTTTGTAATCTGGATCCCGGAAATGAGTCTTATAGAAGGCAAGCGCGAGGAACAAGACAAATAGGATATTTTGGATCAAGATGGTTGTAGTAAAGACTTGGTGGAACAATAAACTGATCAGGACGCTCGCAAGAATAGGCAATCCTAGACAGTTGAGTGTGAAATTGAAGCATTCTTTGAAGGTCTTGAGAGAGAAGAGACGTGACTTCCGTGTCAAGAAGAGGAAGAAGGAAGCTCCAAATACTAAAATAGCAAAATTCACAGCAGATAAGAAACCTGAGAAGAGGACGAGGAAGAGACTAACAGCCAATCGATTGGCCTGGAACCAATCTTTGGAAATGGCCTTAGTGAGTTCCTTTTTGTCCTGGATGCTCTCTTGATTGATGGCTTGGTAAGGAATCGTAGCCAGTTCTTTCTTTTCTTTACTTACAATCAATTGATTTTTATCGAAATAAAGAGTTAATTTTTCTCCTAATTGAGTTCCTTCGTGATGGCCTAAGATAACATGACCAGCCTCATTTTTATGAACTCCAAAATGACTGTTATAGACTAGTTCTTGCTGATTGATCTGTATGTTTTCTTTAAAATCCTTCATAACATCGTCTGTTAAGGGATCAAAGACATCACTAACGAAGGTGGTTAAGGGGTAGGTCTGTAGTTCTGCATTTTGAATGGCAACAGGAATGAGGGTCAAGGATAGAAGAAAGAGTGAGGTAAAGACCATTTGGAACCAATTAAGTTGTTTGCGGTTGGCAAATGCTTTTCTTACCTGAAAAAGGCTGGAAAAATAGTTAAATGGATAGGGCATGAAGAGACCTTTCTAATCTCCGGGATGGATTTCCCTTGTATGGAGAGCATAACAAGATTTTATCCTTAACCAAAGATGGGAGAGAAACTGGTAGCAAATCAATCAACTTGCTACCCTTGTCCCACTCCCATCCTTTCCTTAAAGATAAAATTAATGTGACTGGGAGAAAAGCACGAGAGGAGATCTTGTCCTTTTCATCATGGCTGGAAGGTTATAGAAAAGTTTATTTTATCCTTTATCCCCACCAGCTGTCAAGCCTGAAACAAAGTTCTTTTGAAGGAAGAAGAACAGAACACAGATTGGAACTGCAATCAGAATCGCACCTGCCGCAAAGAAGGCAATCTTTTGATTTTTTTGGTCGCTGATAAAGGTTTGAAGACCAACAGCTACCGTGTAATTGATTTCATCGCGAAGCAAGAATTTAGACAAGATGTAGTCTCCAAAAGGTCCCATGAAGGCCCAAAGAGCTTGTACCGCAATCATTGGGCGAACCAATGGAAGGACGATTTGCCAGAAGCGACGGAAGTGTCCAGCACCATCCAATTTTGCAGATTCATCAAGTGAAATTGGGACTGTATCGAAGTAACCCTTCATCAACCAAGCGTTCATTGGGATTCCTCCACCGACATAGAGGAAGATGAGGAACCAGCTGTGGTTCAAGGCATTCAACATCAAGGCCATAACGAAGAAGGCAGTCAAAGCAGCCATGGTAGGCACCATTTGGATAATCAAGAAGAAGACCAAACTTTGCTTACGAGCCAAGAAGTTGTAGCGGCTGTATGCATATCCTGCCAAGGTAATGATGGATGTTTGAGCGACCATGGTAATAATGGCGATGATCAAGGTGTTGAGATACCAGGTACCATATAAGGTGTCCGTAAAGAGTTTTTGGAAGTTATCAAAGCTGAGACTGCCACTGAAATCAAGCGTAAAGGCACTGACATTACCAGTTTTGAAGGCTGAAAGAACCGTGATCAACAATGGATAGATGATGATGATGGAAAGGACAACCAAGTAGAGGTAAGTCAAGAAATGATTAAGGCGGCGTTTAAATTGAACTGAATTTTTCATTTTACACATCCTCCATATCAAATGCGTGCAGTTTCTTGAAGGCAATCATCGAGATCGAGATGACAATCAAAGAGATGATCAACGTAACCGCAGCAGCTATTGAGTATTGAGGTGATGAGTTCGTTGTCAATTTATAGATCCAAGAAATCAAGATATCTGTCGAACCAGCATTACCACCAACAGATCCAGGTCCACCATCGTTAAAGAGGTAGATAATGGAGAAGTTGTTAAAGTTGAAGGTGTATTGGCTGATGAGAGTTGGTGCCGCAACCGCCAAAATCATTGGGAAGGTAATGTTGCGGAATTTTTGCCAAGCGTTGGCCCCATCAATATAGGCTGCTTCGTAAAGGTCGTTTGGAATAGATTGCAAGATTCCGAGTGTCAAGACGTAAATGTAAGGGAAGCCGAGCCAACCTTGCATCATAATCAAAGCAATCTTCGTCCAGGTAGGATCAGTTTTCCAAGGAATGAGAACCCCATCCAAGAATGGGAAAATCTTCGCAAAGAGCGGAAGGACTTGCGCATTGATGGCCCCGATACTATCGTTGAACATGTTTGAGAATGTCAAGATCGTAATGAAGGCAGGAACCGCCCAAGGAAGAAGGAAGATAACACCGAAGATGCGTTTTCCTTTAATGAATGGTTGGTTGGCAATAATAGCCGTTAGGATACCAAGAACGATTTGAAGAGTAGAAGCTGCCAAGGCCCAGATCAAGGTCCAGCCCAATACAGATGTAAAGGCAGAACGGAAGGTACTCAAAGTCCACATGTTGGTGAAGTTTTGAAGTCCGATCCAATCAAGGAGCGTAAAACGAGCTGTATGCTTAAAGTCGTAGTTGGTAAAGGCAATCATCAAGGTAACCAAAACAGGGAAGATGATTGCAAAGGTCATGGCAATATAAGAAGGGATGATCAAGAGATATGGGAAGCCATTTTCATAGATAGCATTCACCATCTCTTTTAGGGTCTTCGGCACTCGAATACCGTTATTAATCCGCTTAGCTACAGTACCCGCATCTTTGATATTCAAGGCGTAGAACATCAAATAAACGACGGTGATAATTAAGTGGAAGGCACCACGAATTAAGATAAAAAGAGAATTATCTTTTCCACGGACAGTACCGAGGGTAATTAGTTTAGACAATTCCTCCAAACCAATACCGAAAAAGTATGCGAGAAAGACAAGTGTTACACCAAGGAAGATGTATCCTTTTGCTTTCTGTTTGTTATAGATTTGTCCCAAGCCAGGAATGAGGGATAGCCACATTGCCTTTTTGGGATTTTGTTGTGTTTCCATATCGACTCCTTATAAGTGAGCGACCAGAGGCCACATCACAGCGAAAGGCTGGGAAAGATTCCCAGCCCCTTGGGAACTGTATTACTTGCCACCGAATTTTTGTTCGATAGTTTCTTTGATTAATTTCACAGCATCGTCAGCAGCATCTTTAGAAGATTTCTTACCACTTACAGCGTCGAAGAGCATAGTTGCAGCTGGATCCCAAACAGTACTCATTTCAGAGATGTTTGGCATTGGTTGTGCATTTTCAAACTGTTTAACAACGGCAGTTGTCAATTCATCGTTTTTACCAACAGCGTACTCACGAGCTTCTGTGTTAGCTGGCACTTCGTTTGTCTTATCGTAGAAAGCTTTTTGTTGATCAGTTGAAGTCAAGAAGTCTACAAATTTTTGAGCTGCTTCAGGGTGGTTAGCACCTGCAGGGATAACCCAAGCTTTACCACCACCGAAGGCAGAGTAAGCTTTTCCATTTGGAAGAGTAGGGATAGTTGCTACACCGTAGTTTACTTTTGCTTCTTTCAATGAAGATGCTTTCCATGGACCATCGATGATGGCAGCTGTCTTACCTTCTTGGAATTGAGTTTGGATGAAGTTTGCAGCACCTTTAGTGTCTTGCAATCCTTTAGGCCATTTAGCATACCAAGTTTTCGCGTATTCGATACCATCGATCGCACCTTGGTTGTTCAAACCAACATCTTTTGGATCTGTACCATCTTTACCGAAGACATATCCACCGTTACCTGAAAGAAGTCCATATGCATAGTAGAAGTTTGTCCAGTCAGCAAGGAAGGCAGTGTTTTTACCAGCTTCGCCAGCGAAGTCATACTTGCTGTCTTTTGCCAATTCTTCAAGTTCACCAAATGTTTTTGGAGCTTCTTGCATGAGGTCTTTGTTGTAGTAAAGAACCAATGTTTCGATAACTGCTGGTGCACCGTATACTTTACCACCGTTTGTTACAAGTGATTCAGTTGTTTTGTCGGTCTTGCTGTCTTTGTTCAATTTCACTTCAGCCAATTGACCGTCGTTACCAAGACCACCTACGCGGTCGTATGGTGCCATCATAACGTCTGGAGCTTTACCAGATTGGTTGTCAAGAGACAATTTGTCCAATCCACCAAGAGCGTCACCTGTCTTGATCGTTACTTTTGTTCCACTTTCTTTTTCAAAAGCTTTCGCAGCTTCTTCCATGTAAGCTTTGTAACCATTGTCAACGTAGACTGTCAACTCGTTTTCAGAAGCAGCAGAGTCGTCTTTTTTGCCTCCACAAGCTACCAAAAGAAGTGATGCGAATCCAACTGTACCAAGTACAGCAGCGCTTCGAAGAATTGTGCGTTTCATGATTTATTCCTCCTAAAGAATAAAAATAATATTATTAGTTGAAAACGTTTTAGACAAACGTTTTCCTTAACACGAATAGTATATCACAGGAAGAAAACGTTTGCAAGTTCTTTGTGCAAAAAAAAATTAAAAATTTTTTACCTTCTATTAAATACACACAAATAGTTGACAAGAAAATAAGAAAAGGATAAACTAGGCGTGGGGTGAACCTGCAGAAAAAATCATAAAAGTTTAGGAAACCTCTTGCATAAACCACAAGAATACTTTATAATGGACACGTAACGCAAACGTTTTCCTTAAACGTTGCATAAAGATGATCTAGGGTCATTTATAAATAGGTTAAATTTTTTTCTATTTCTGACAATTGCACTATTCCTAACCCTTCTAAAAGTCGGAATGAGAACTGGATTAGAGTAGAAAGTTGGTCTATTTTTCTTCGAAACAAAAAATATTAAACTAAAGGTGGTACCCTCAATGAAAAAACGCCAAAGTGGTGTCTTGATGCACATTTCATCCTTGCCTGGGAAGTATGGAATCGGTTCGTTTGGTCAAGCAGCTTACGATTTTGTCGATTTCCTTGTTCGGACTAAGCAACGGTATTGGCAAATTTTGCCTCTCGGAACAACCAGTTATGGAGATTCTCCTTATCAATCCTTCTCGGCTTTTGCAGGCAACACCCACTTTATTGACTTCGATCTCTTGATCGATCAAGGGCTCTTGGATGCATCCGATGTCGAAGGTGTTGATTTTGGTCAAGACCCAACAGAAGTAGACTATGCGAAGATCTTCGAACAACGTCGTCCTCTTCTAGAAAAAGCGGTTAAAGCTTTTATTGAAAACGGTGATTGGGATGACTTCAGCCGTTTTGCTGAAGAAAATGCAGCTTGGTTGGAATTATTTGCTGAATACATGGCTATTAAAGAGCACTTTGAATTAAAAGCATGGACAGAATGGCCAGACGCTGCGATTCGTGCACGCCAACCAGAAGCCCTTACTTCATATCGCGCTCAATTGGAAGACAAATTGACTTACCATCGAGTAACACAGTATTTCTTCTTCAAACAATGGTTGAAATTGAAAGCATACGCTAACGACAACCATATTGAGATCGTAGGTGATATGCCAATCTACGTAGCGGAAGATTCAAGCGATATGTGGGCAAATCCTCATCTCTTTAAAACAGATGAAAATGGAAAAGCAACCTGCATCGCAGGATGCCCACCAGATGAGTTCTCAGCAACTGGTCAGCTTTGGGGCAACCCAATCTATGACTGGGAAGCAATGGACAAAGATGGTTACAAATGGTGGATTGAACGCTTGCGTGAGAGCTTCAAGATCTACGACATCGTGCGGATTGACCACTTCCGTGGCTTCGAGTCTTACTGGGAAATCCCAGCTGGTTCTGATACAGCAGCACCAGGTAAATGGGTTAAAGGTCCTGGCTACAAACTCTTTGCCGCAGTGAAAGAAGAACTTGGTGATTTGAACATCATCGCAGAAGACCTTGGCTTCATGACTGACGAAGTCATTGAGCTTCGTGAGCGCACAGGCTTCCCAGGCATGAAGATCCTTCAATTTGCCTTCAATCCTGACGATGAAAGTATCGACAGCCCTCACTTGGCACCAAACAACTCAGTTATGTATACAGGAACACACGATAATAACACTGTTCTTGGGTGGTATCGCAATGAAATTGACGATCCAACTCGTGAGTACCTTGCTCGTTACACCAACCGTAAAGAATACGAATCTGTTCCACATGCGATGCTTCGTACCGTCTTTGCTTCAGTCAGCTTTATGGCCATCGCTACCATGCAAGATTTGTTAGAGTTGGATGGCTCAGCTCGTATGAACTTCCCATCTACCCTTGGTGGCAACTGGGCATGGCGGATGACAGCGGATCAATTGACTCCTGCTGTCGAGCAAGAATTGCTTGATTTCACAACCATCTATCGTCGTGAAAATACTGACTTGGTGAAAGAAGAAGCGAAAAAAGCAGAAAAATAATCTTTCCCCCTATTTAATCAAAACACAAGGAGACACTTAACCATGGAATCATTACAAAAATATGTGATTGATCATTATCAAAAAACAATTGCAGAATGTTCAAACGAAGAATTGTACATTGCTTTGCTTAATTACACCAAGCAAGCAAGTGCCCAAAAGAAATTAAATACTGGTAAGAAAAAAGTTTACTATATCTCAGCTGAGTTCTTGATTGGTAAACTCTTGTCAAACAACTTGATCAACTTGGGTCTGTACGATGATGTCAAAAAAGAATTGGCTGATGCTGGCAAAGACTTGATCGAAGTTGAAGAAGTGGAATTGGAACCATCACTTGGTAACGGTGGTTTGGGACGCTTGGCAGCCTGCTTTATCGACTCTATCTCAAGCCTTGGTTTGACAGGGGATGGGGTTGGTTTGAACTACCACTTTGGTTTGTTCCAACAAGTTCTTAAAAACAACCAACAAGAAACGATTCCAAATGCGTGGTTGACTGACCAAAGCTGGCTCGTTCGTTCAAGCCGTAGCTACCAAGTGCCATTTGCACACTTTACATTGACTTCTACGCTTTATGATATCGATGTACCTGGTTACAAGATCGAAACCAAGAACCGCTTGCGCTTGTTTGACTTGGATTCAGTTGATTCATCCATCATTGAAGATGGTATCAACTTTGACAAGACAGATATCGCTCGCAACTTGACTCTTTTCCTTTACCCAGATGATAGTAACCGTCAAGGGGAATTGCTCCGTATTTTCCAACAATACTTCATGGTTTCAAACGGTGCACAATTGATCCTCGACGAAGCGATCGAAAAAGGAAGCAACTTGCATGACCTTGCTGACTACGCAGTTGTACAAATCAATGATACTCACCCATCTATGGTCATTCCTGAGTTGATCCGTCTCTTGACTGAACGCGGTATCGAAATGGATGAAGCTATCTCTATCGTTCGTAGCATGACCGCTTACACTAACCACACAATCCTTGCAGAAGCCCTTGAAAAATGGCCACTTGAATTCTTGCAAGAAGTGGTTCCTCACTTGGTACCAATCATTGAAGAATTGGACCGTCGTGTTCGTGCTGAACACAAAGATCCAGCTGTTCAAATCATTGATGAACACGATCGTGTCCACATGGCCCACATGGATATCCACTATGGATACAGTGTAAACGGGGTTGCAGCTCTTCACACTGAAATCTTGAAGAACTCAGAGTTGAAGGCCTTCTACGACCTTTACCCAGAAAAATTCAACAACAAAACAAACGGAATTACCTTCCGTCGTTGGCTTATGCATGCCAACCCAAGCTTGTCTCACTACTTGGATGAGATCCTTGGACGTGACTGGCACCATGATGCTTCTAAGTTGGAAGACCTTCTCTCATACGAAGATAAAGCTGCTGTCAAAGAAAAATTGGAAAACATCAAAGCCCACAACAAACGTAAATTGGCTCGTCACTTGAAAGATCACCAAGGTGTGGAAATCAATCCAAATTCTATCTTTGATATCCAAATCAAACGTCTTCACGAGTACAAACGTCAACAAATGAACGCTTTGTATGTCATCCACAAATACTTGGACATCAAGGCTGGTAATATCCCTGCTCGTCCAATCACAGTCTTCTTTGGTGGTAAAGCAGCTCCTGCCTACACCATCGCTCAAGATATCATCCACTTGATCCTTTGCTTGTCAGAAGTCATTGCAAACGACCCAGCAGTAGCTCCACACTTGCAAGTAGTGATGGTTGAAAACTACAACGTGACTGCAGCAAGCTTCTTGATCCCAGCATGTGATATCTCAGAACAAATCTCATTGGCTTCTAAAGAAGCTTCAGGTACTGGTAACATGAAATTCATGTTGAACGGCGCTTTGACGCTTGGTACTATGGACGGAGCTAACGTGGAAATCGCTGAGTTGGTTGGAGACGAAAACATCTATATCTTCGGTGAAGATTCAGAAACTGTTATCGACCTTTACGCAAAATCAGCATACAAATCAAGCGAATTCTACGCTCGTGAAGCGATCAAACCATTGGTTGACTTTATCATCAGCGACGCTGTTCTTGCAGTTGGTAACCAAGAACGTTTGTCTCGTCTTCACAATGAGTTGATCAACAAAGACTGGTTCATGACCCTTCTTGACTTGGAAGACTACATCAAAGTCAAAGAGCAAATGTTGGCTGACTACGAAGACCGTGACGCATGGTTGGATAAAGTCATCGTCAACATTGCCAAAGCAGGATTCTTCTCATCTGACCGTACCATCGCTCAGTACAACGAAGATATCTGGCACTTGAACTAATTTGTTTTCGACATTCTAGAAGCAATATACTTAGAAAGAAGAGCTCCTTTTGAATCATATCCTGATTTAGAGGGAGCTTTTTTAGAACAGGATCGCTGGGAAAATCTAAACTTGCGCTTCCCTAAGGTTCACGTTATAATAAATACTATGGATATTAGAAACGAGGAAATACAATGAAGAAAAATCCAATTTATATGTATGTCTTGCTAGCTCTATCAGCGATGGGAACTCTATTAACTGCTCAGTCCTTCTTTGGATTGGCTAAAGTGGAGCTCACAGATGAAATGGCAGCTTCTTTGAACTTAACCACTGCTCTTGAACGGGAAGAATACAAAGCCTTCCTTGAGAAATTAATCGTAGCCTTACGCGGACCGATTGCTTGGTTGTTGCTATCTCTTTTGATTGGGGGCTTGATTGCAGTTGCCTATTTCTTCCTGTCTAAAAAGGATATTGTTAAGGCGACCTATGCCTATATGGGACAGATTGGTGCCTTTGTCTTAATGAGCTTGCATAATTTCTTGTCTTATCGTTCTTCTATGTCTGTGATCACGTCAGACAAATTGCGGACCTTGTTGCAGGCTTCTAGCTTATATGCACTTGTCTTGAGTGTGGTTGTAGCCCTTGTTTACTTGGGAATCCTCCTCTACAAATTGAAAAATAGACCAGCTAGCGACCTTCAAGCTTAGATCATAGCATTAAAAAACTCCTCAAGTCTGGAACAAAGAAGAGGAGCTGGTCTGATTGGAGAAGAAAATGAAAGTATGTTTTGTCTATATCAGTTTAAGTGGCAATACTGAAAGTTTTGTTCGTCGTCTCAGTGATTATCTATGGGAGCAGTACCCTGACTTGGTCATTGAAAAAATCCATGTCAAAGACCTAGTCAAAGAAGGGAAGCCCTTCTTTGAAGTTGATACACCTTTTATCGCCTTTTTGCCGACCTACCTAGAAGGAGGAAATGGTGTTGATAATGGAGATGTGGAAATTTTAACGACCGATGTAGCAGACTTTATCGCCTATGGAGACAATGCCACTAAATGCTTGGGAGTTGTAGGATCAGGAAATCGCAACTTCAACAATCAATATTGCCTAACGGCCAAGCAGTACAGCCAACGCTTTGGTTTCCCTATGCTAGCAGACTTTGAGATGAGAGGAATGCTAGGGGATATCAAAAAAGTAGCGGCCATTGTAGAAGATTTGTATCGTCTTTAAAACAAAAGAACCAAGCCTATGCTTGGTTCTTATTTGTTGCGGTTGAAGAGAGAGGGGTCATATTTTGTATGACTCCTCTTTTAGGGCTTATTTTAATTGATCTGTGATTTCTTTTGAGAGCAAGAGGCCGAGGCGATAGTCCTTATTGATGGCGTGGATGACATCGTTGATGTTTTCCGTCGTTTGGATTTGTTCCTTGATGCTTGCTTTGAAGGCTTCATCTTTTAAGAGTTGCTCTTGTAAAATCTTTTGCAGTTTTTCTCTCTCGTATTTATTGATTAAAAAGAGAATAAGCAGACTAACTAAAATAAGAATATAAACAGTTTGATTCATGGGGTTCTCCAGAGGGTAAGATAATGGATAAAGGGAAGCGATAATCCCTAAAAATATAGGTGTGTTTAACATAAGAAAAGGAGTGAGATGGAACTAAATAAGATTTATTTAGCGATTCCTCTCACTCCTAAAAGAGATGGTTTCCTATCAAAAAGTAAGGAAGATATTACATTTTCTCAGGTGCTTCGACACCCAATAGACGAAGCGCTTCTTTCAAGACTACTGCTGTTGAGTAGCTAAGAGCAAGGCGGCTATCGCGTTCTGGGCTTTCATCCAAGATACGAGTGTGAGCATAGTACTTGTTGAAGGCTTGAGCCAAGTTGATGGCATATTTTGCAATCAAGGATGGATCATAGTTTTCAGCAGCACGTTTCACGACACGAGCAAAGTCTTGGAGAAGTTTGATGATTTCCCAGCTTTCAGGATCGCTCAAGCTGTATGTTGCATCTGCAGATGGTGTGAAGTTGGCTTTGCGAAGGATGGATTGGATACGTGCGTATGCGTATTGAACGTACGGTCCAGTTTCTCCTTCGAAGGATACCATGGCTTCAAGGTCAAAGTCATACCCGTTGCGACGGTCTGTCTTCAAGTCGTAGAACTTAACGGCACCAACACCGACTGCATGTGCCACTTCTTCCTTGTTTTCAAGTTCAGGGTTCTTTTCTTCGATCTGCGCTTTGGCACGAGAGATCGCTTCTTGAAGGGTTGGTTCGAGCAGGATGATATTTCCTTTACGAGTTGACAATTTTTGGCGATTCTTTGTGACCAAACCAAAGTCAACGTGGATCATATCGTCGCTCCAGTCAAATCCCATTTTCTTCAAAACAGCTTTCAACTGACGGAAGTGGTTGGATTGTTCTTGACCGACAGCATAGATGTTTTTCACAAAGTTGTAAGTCCGTGCACGGTAGATAGCGGTTGCGATATCACGCGTGATGTAAAGAGTGGCACCGTCTGATTTCTTAATCATAGCTGGTGGAAGGTTGACATCATCCAACTCAACGATGCTAGCTCCCTTAGACTCTTTCAATAAGCCTTTTTCTTCAAGGATTTGGACAGCTTCATCCATCTTGTCATTGTAGAAAGCTTCTCCGTTTAAGCTGTCAAATTCAACACCGAGGAGTTTGTAGATACGGTTGAATTCTACCAAGCTCTCGTCACGGAACCATTGCCACAATTCAGTTGCTTCTGGATCTCCATCTTCCAATTTCTTGAACCAGAGACGTCCTTCCTCATCCAAAGCAGGATCGTTTTCAATTTCGGCATTGATGCGGACATAGAGTTTCAACAATTCATCGATTGGATTGGCTTCGACAGCTTCCTTGCTACCCCATTTTTTATAAGCGACCATCAAGAGACCAAATTGTTTACCCCAGTCTCCCAAGTGGTTGATTTTAATGGTGTTGTAGCCCATTTTGCGGAAGATATTTGAAAGAGCATCTCCGATAACGGTTGAGCGCAAATGACCAACTGAGAAAGGTTTTGCAATATTTGGACTAGAAAGGTCGATGGTAATATTTCCTCCATGTCCTTCATCTTGCTGACCGTAGTCTGCACCTGCTTGGATAACCGCTTTGATGACTTGATCAGAGATTTGTGATTTATCTAAGAAGAAGTTTACGTAAGGACCAGTTGCAACGACTTTTTCAAAGTGAGAGGCATCGATTTTTTCCGCAATATCAGCAGCAATCGCTTGAGGAGCTTTGCGTTCGATTTTAGCCAAAGAAAAGGCAGGAAAGGCGATATCTCCGAGGTCTGAAGATTTTGGTTGCTCTAGTAAATTTAAGATAGTTTCTTGGTCTAAGCCTTCAATGACTTTTGCCAATTCACTTGCAATAAGTTCTTTATGATTCATAGTAGCTCCTTTGGTCTTTTGTTACTATTCTATCACAAAATTCGGCCTTTCTTCAAACTTTTTGGTATAATCAAAGTATAATTATTCAAAAGTGGAGCAAAAATGAAAAAAGATGAACGTCAGCTTTTGATTCGAGAAATTATTCAACATGAGAAGTTATCGACGCAAAAAGACATTCAAGACCGCCTAGATCAAAGAGGGGCGGGAGTGACCCAGACAACCTTATCCAGAGACCTACGAGAAATCGGCCTGATCAAGGTAAAAGAAAAGGGTGGCCTCTATTATAAATTAGCAGACGAACCGAATCGAACAGATATTTTTAGACTGATTGCTCAATATGCACAAGTGGTCTCGAGAGCGGAGTTCACACTGGTTGTTCGGACGGAGCTGGGAGAAGCGGCTATTTTAGCCAACGCAGTCGATGAGATCTTGGATGATCAAATCCTTGGCACCGTCGCAGGGGCCAATACCCTCTTAATTGTTTGCAAGGATCAAGAAGTAGCACAAACAGTCCAGCAGACCATTCTCCAACATTCTAGTCACTAGTCAAGGGCGAGGGACCAGTCCAGAAAGGGATCGGCCCTCCTTTTATGTCAGTTTAGAGTTGGAGTAAGCACTCAGAATGAATACAATGATATAGAAAAGGAACGATATGGCAGCAGAAAAAATATCACCTGGCATGCAGCAATACCTAGATATCAAAAAAGACTATCCGGATGCTTTTTTGCTCTTTCGGATGGGGGATTTTTACGAGCTCTTTTATGAAGATGCCGTCAATGCAGCACAGATTTTAGAGATTTCTTTGACCTCTCGGAATAAAAATGCAGAAAATCCGATTCCCATGGCTGGAGTTCCCTATCATTCGGCCCAGCAGTACATCGATGTCTTGATCGAAAAAGGCTATAAGGTGGCTATTGCAGAGCAGATGGAAGATCCCAAGCAAGCCGTCGGTGTGGTCAAACGGGAAGTGGTCCAAGTCATTACTCCGGGGACCGTTGTCGATTCGACCAAGCCAGACAGCGCCAACAACTTCCTGGTAGCCTTTTCTCATGATGAGACGGACTATGGCCTTGCCTATATGGACCTAGTGACCGGGGAGTTTCAGGTCACTAGTCTGAATGATTTTGCCATGGTCTGTGGGGAGATCCGCAACCTACGGGCGCGGGAGATTGTCCTGACCTACTCCTTGTCAGAAATGGAAGAAAGAGTCCTTCTTGGCCAAATGAACCTCTTGCTCTCCCCTATTTCAGAAGTGGCGGAGGATGTCCAACTTTTAGGGGCTGAATTGACTCATTTGGAGAGAATAGCGGCAGGAGGCCTGCTCCAATATGTCCAGGAAACCCAGAAGCGGGAACTCCACCATATCAAGCCTGCCCATCACTATGAAGTCCGTGATTTCTTGCAGATGGATTATGCGACCAAGGCGAGTTTGGACTTGACAGAAAATGCTCGGACTGGCAAAAAACATGGCAGTCTCTACTGGCTCTTAGATGAAAGCAAGACAGCTATGGGAGGCCGTCTCTTGCGGGCTTGGATCCAGAAGCCTTTGATGGATCGCCATCGGATCGAAGAACGCCAAGAGATTATCCAAGTCTTCTTGGATCATTTCTTTGAGCGAAGTGATCTGGCAGATCGTCTCAAGGGTGTCTATGACATCGAGCGTTTGGCCAGTCGGGTTTCCTTTGGTAAGACCACTCCCAAGGACCTCTTGCAGTTGGGCGAAACCCTGCGCCATGTACCCTTGATCAAATCGCTCTTGGTCGAGATGGGAGAGTCGGTGCTAGACCTCCTCGTCGCCCAGTTAGATGAGCTGCCAGAGCTTTGCCGTCTTATCGAGGCAGCGATTGACCCGGATGCCCCTATCGTTCTGACAGAAGGCAATATCATCCGTACCGGCTTTGACCCAACTCTGGATCAGTACCGTGTCGTCCTCCGGGAAGGGACCGGCTGGATTGCAGAGATCGAAGCCAAAGAACGGGAAGCCAGTGGCATCACCGGACTTAAAATTGACTACAATAAAAAAGATGGCTATTATTTCCATGTGACCAATTCCCAATTATCCCGTGTACCAGCTCATTTCTTCCGCAAGGCAACCTTGAAAAATTCTGAGCGCTTTGGGACAGAGGAACTGGCTCGGATTGAAGGGGAGATGCTAGAAGCTCGGGAACAGTCGACTAGCCTAGAGTATGCGATTTTCCTACGGATCAGAGAGGAAGTCGGCAAGTACATCCAGCGCCTGCAGTCCCTAGCCCAAGCTCTAGCAACGGTGGACGTCTTGCAAGGGTTGGCCTGTGTAGCTGAAAGACAACAACTGACCCGGCCAGTCTTTCAAGAGGCGCGTGATATCCGGATTGAGAAGGGGCGTCACCCAGTTGTTGAGAAGGTGATGGGGGTTCAAAGCTACATCCCCAACAGCATTTCCATGGATGAGACCTGTGATATCCAGTTGATTACGGGGCCCAATATGAGCGGGAAGTCCACCTATATGCGCCAGTTGGCCATCATTGTCATTATGGCTCAGCTTGGCTCCTTTGTACCGGCTCAGGCGGCGACCCTCCCTCTCTTTGATGCTATTTATACCCGGATTGGGGCTGCAGATGACTTGGTGTCCGGCCAATCGACCTTTATGGTTGAGATGATGGAGGCCAACAATGCCATTCGCCAAGCGACTCCGGCTTCTCTTATCTTGTTTGATGAGTTGGGACGGGGGACGGCGACCTATGATGGGATGGCTCTGGCTCAAGCCATCATCGAATACATCCATGACCGGACAGGGGCCAAAACGCTCTTTGCCACCCACTACCATGAGTTGACCGACTTGGAGCAGACCCTATCTCGCTTGCGCAATGTCCATGTCGCTACCTTGGAGAAGGATGGCCAAGTGACCTTCTTGCACCGGATCGAAGAGGGACCAGCGGATAAATCCTATGGGATCCATGTGGCCAAGATTGCAGGCCTGCCAAGCGATCTCTTGAAGCGGGCAGATACTATCTTGAGTCAATTAGAAGGCCAAAGCCACGAAGTGTCGATGGCGACTCCAACACAGCAATCCTCTCCAGAGCTTGGAGAACAGTTATCTCTGTTTGTTGCAGACACCACTCACCCAGTACTAGAAGAATTAAACAATCTCGATATCTACAACATGACCCCGATGGAAGTCATGATGGCAGTTGCCGATATGAAAAAGAGAATTTAAAAAACAGTTCATTCGAACTGTTTCAGATTGAAGACAAAGTAATTTTAAAAACTTTCCTTAGGTGAGTACGGACGTCAGCGAACTTCGTAGAAGTTCCATGACTAATTAAGATACAAAGGGCGTTCTCGGATAAAGTCAAAATAGGAAGTTCGACGCAGAATCTTTAGATTCTAGGAGGACTTATCTTTTTGACACAATCCGAAGCCTGTGTTCAATTCGTATTGAGCCTAAGGTCTCAATGATTCCGAGTGCCTGAAACACAGTTGTTTCAGGCACTTTTCTCACAGCGGAAAGTTTTTCATCTTCTTGAATGACTAAAAAATAAAAGTCATTTTTTTGAATTCCTCAGGCTTTCCCTTGCAACTGACGGTTGATGTCATCCACTTTCTTTTTATTGAGGTAGTAAGAGACAGCCCAGACAATGAGATAGACGAAGCTAAACTCAAAAATGACAGAGAGATAAAAACTGATTTGCATTGGGAACCAGCCGCCCAAGGTTGCTAAAGGTAGGAAACCAAAGAGCATCAAGAGGTAGTGGCTGACGGTCGCGCGAAGCAAGCTCCAATCTTTGTTGAAAAGGACATTCCCCAAGCTGAAGAGGAGTCCGATACCGGCCCAGATAAGGGTACAATAGAGCATAACAAGGGATCCATGAACTTCGTGGGCTTGCATCCACTGGCCGACAGCTGAGCTAGGACTGAGAGGCGTATAAGTGGAAGGGGAGTTTAAAAAAGAAAAGAGGATAGAGAGGATGAGACCGATCAAGATCCCTTTCAAAGCGTTGGTAAAATGGTTTTTCATCATGAGAGTTTCTCCTTAATAGCTTTTAAATAACGACGAGAGGAGTAAGTCATCCTTCCGTTTTTGAGATAGATTTGAACCGATCCGCTACCGGTAAAATGCAGGTGATCGATTTCTTTGGTATTGATAATTTCAGATTGGGAAATTTTTAAAAAGTAGATGGGCAAGTCTTCAGAGAGTTGGTAGAGTGGACCTGTGAGGATGAATTGATTATCCTTTGTTTCCCCCACCACTTGCCGGTTTTCAATATAGAACCGATGAAACAAGTGAGTCTCTACAAGATAGGTTTCACCCTCCTTTTTCGCTCGCAAGCGTTCCTTCTGGTCCAATTCCTCTATGAATTGTTGGACCTTCTGGATGCGTTCGCTAGGTTGTGGCGCTGTGATGGCTACTCCTTCTTCTTGAAAATGGGGGTCAATGGTAACTGTTACTTTCATACAAATCCCTTCTAACATATTGACGTCAAGTAAGCGATCCGCTAGCAGGACTTCTTGCTTACAAGTCTATTAAACACTTTTTCAGGCATCAAGACAAGGCTTTTCGCATATTCGGTCAGTTTGTCTGTTTATCTGGTAGAAGACGGTATCTTTAATGGAGCTGGAGCACAAGGTTTTATAAAGGGAGGGCTTCCTTGTAGATATGGTATAATAGTTCTACCTATGCGCGTATAAAACATAAGAGGGGAAGCTATGTCACAGATTATCGAATTACCAGAAATTCTAGCCAATCAGATTGCTGCCGGTGAGGTCATTGAGCGCCCTGCTAGTGTGGTCAAGGAACTGGTTGAAAACTCCATCGATGCGGGAGCTAGTCAGATTGTCGTAGAGATCGAAGAAGCTGGCTTAAAGAGCATTCAAATCACGGATAATGGACAAGGGATTGCCCATGAGGAAGTGGAATTAGCTCTTCGTCGCCATGCGACTAGTAAGATCAAGAGTCAAGCCGACCTCTTTCGCATTCGGACACTAGGCTTCCGTGGCGAGGCCTTGCCGTCTATTGCCTCTGTCAGTGTCATGACCATCCTGACAGCTCAGGAAGGAGCTAGTCATGGGACCAAGCTAGAGGCTAAAGGGGGCGAAATCACTTCTCTTGAGCCGGCGACTAGCCCTGTGGGGACTAAAATCACAGTTGAGGACCTCTTTTTCAATACACCAGCCCGCCTCAAATATATGAAGAGCCAACAGGCAGAGTTGTCCCATATCGTCGACATTCTCAACCGCCTGAGTCTGGCCCATCCAGAGATTGCCTTTACCTTGATCAATGACGGCCATGAAATGACACGGACGGCAGGAACGGGGAATCTCCGTCAAGCCATCGCAGGAGTCTACGGGCTCTCTACCGCTAAGAAAATGGTTGCCATCGAGACAGGTGATTTGGACTTTGAAGTGTCGGGCTTCGTCTCTTTGCCAGAATTGACCCGGGCCAATCGCAATTACATTAGTCTCTTTATCAACGGTCGTTACATCAAGAATTTCTTGCTCAATCGGGCCATCTTGGATGGCTACGGCAGTAAACTTATGGTCGGACGCTTCCCGATAGCAGTGATTAATATCCAGATTGACCCCTATCTAGCCGATGTCAATGTCCACCCGACCAAGCAAGAGGTGCGTATTTCTAAAGAACGAGAACTAATGGCCTTGATCTCCCAGGCCATTGTCTCCGCTTTGAAAGAGCAGGATCTGATTCCAGATGCTTTGGAAAATCTAGCCAAGTCAACGCTTCGTCGAACAGAAAAGCCAGTCCAGACCAGCCTCCCTCTAAAAGAAAATAGCCTCTATTACGACCGAGACAAGGGAGACTTCTTTGTCCGTCCAGAGGTTGCAGAATCCCAACCAAGTGGTGAATTGACCCCAGAGCAAACGGTTCTCTTTGCCCCAGAAGAGGGAAATCAGGAGGCTAAATCACCAGCCATCAAATTCGCGGAGCGAAAGGTGCCTCAGTATGATCAACTTGACCACCCAGAGTTGGATCTAGCTAGTCTAGACAAGGCTTATGACAAGTTGGAAGGAGAAGAACATTCGACCTTCCCAGAGTTGGAATATTTCGGTCAGATGCATGGAACCTATCTCTTTGCCCAAGGCAATGGGGGCCTTTATATCATTGACCAGCATGCGGCCCAAGAGCGGGTCAAATACGAAGAATACCGGGAGAGCATCGGGAACGTAGACGGCAGTCAGCAACAGCTGCTGGTGCCTTATATCTTTGAGTTCCCTGCAGACGATCTGATCCGCCTGCAACAGCGCAAACACCTCCTAGAGGAAGTGGGCGTCTATTTAGAAGAGTATGGAGCTAACCAGTTGATCTTACGGGAGCATCCGATCTGGATGAAGGAAGAAGAGATCGAGTCGGGCATCTATGAGATGTGTGACATGCTCCTTTTGACTAAGGAAGTGTCCATCAAGAAATACCGGGCTGAGTTGGCCATCATGATGTCTTGCAAACGCTCCATCAAGGCCAACCATACACTGGACGATTACTCTGCACGCGATCTCATCTACCAACTGTCCCAATGTGACAACCCTTATAACTGCCCTCATGGCCGTCCCGTCTTGGTCAACTTCACCAAGTCGGATATGGAAAAGATGTTCCGACGCATTCAGGAGAATCACACCAGTTTACGGGAATTGGGCAAATATTAATCAAACAATAAAGGAAGATTATGTACGAATACATTAAAGGAATTTTAACGAAAATCACCGCCAAATACATCGTGGTGGAGACAGCTGGAATCGGCTATCTCTTGCATGTGGCCAATCCCTATGCCTACTCTGGCAAAATGAATCAAGAGGTGCAGGTCTACCTGCACCAAGTGGTTCGGGAAGACGCCCACCTTCTTTATGGTTTTGCGACCGAAGAAGAGAAAAAGCTCTTTTTAAACTTGATCTCAGTCTCTGGGATTGGACCTGTTTCAGCTCTGGCTATCATTGCTGCAGATGACAATGCAGGCCTTGTCCAAGCTATCGAAAGCAAGAACATCACTTACTTGACCAAGTTTCCGAAGATCGGCAAGAAAACAGCCCAACAGATGGTGCTGGACTTGGAAGGTAAGATCAATCTTGATCTAGAAGATGTACCGGCTCAGTCCAAAGCCAAAGTAACAGAAGAAAACCAAGCCTTGGAAGAAGCTATGGAAGCCATGTTAGCCTTGGGCTACAAGGCAACGGAACTCAAGAAAATCAAGAAATTCTTCGAAGGCACGACGGATACAGCAGAAAACTATATCAAGTCTGCCCTTAAGATGTTGGTGAAATAGGAGAAATCTATGTCAAAACGTTGTGGCTGGGTTAAAATGAACAACCCGCTTTATGTAGCCTACCATGATGAGGAATGGGGACAGCCTCTCCATGAAGACCAAGCACTTTTTGAGTTGCTCTGTATGGAGACCTATCAGGCTGGATTATCTTGGGAAACGGTACTCAATAAGCGGCAGGCTTTCCGTGAAGCTTTTCATGGTTACCAAATTCAAGCTGTTGCAGACATGACTGATGAGGAACTGGAAGATCTGATGAATAATCCAGCAATTATCCGCAATCGTGCCAAGATATTTGCGACGCGCACCAATGCTCAAGCATTTCTACAAGTTCAGAAGGAGTATGGTTCTTTTGACACCTATCTTTGGTCTTTTGTAGATGGGAAAACCATCGTCAATGATGTCTCGGACTACAGTCAAGCACCAGCTAAGACGCCTTTATCTGAGAAATTATCCAAGGACCTCAAAAAACGTGGTTTTAAGTTCACCGGACCAGTCGCAGTTTTATCCTACCTACAAGCAGCAGGCCTGGTTGATGACCATGAGAATGATTGTGAATGGAAAAGTGGCAAGTAGTGAGTACAGATAGCGAAAGTATTTGAGAATATAGAAAAAGCTGAGAAATTCATCTCAGCTTTCTTTGTTATAGTCAAAGCGAATGACTTGCTCCGTTGCATCTACATACGCGTGGACTCCAAAGGGAACAATTGTTCTTGGAGTTGCGTGTCCGACATTCAGATTATAGACAATCGGGATATTGCTATCAATGGTGTCCATTAAAGCCTCCTTATAGTCGTCATAGAAGGTTTCATCCATAGGTTTTCCGACCAAGAGTCCACTGATGACCTCGAATATACCAGTGTCCTTTAAAGTCCGCAACATCTTTTTGAAGTCTTCAGGATTAGGCTTTTCTTCACTTGTTTCTAGCAATAGAATCTTTCCTTCCCAGTCGGATAAGTCAGGGAAAAGTTTGTATTTTTGGCAGAGGTCTGTGCTATCTGCGTGTAGAGAGTTGTCAAAAATATCATAGAGAGACTCAAGACAACCACCGAGGATTTCTCCCTCAAACTGAGCATTGCCTTGTAACAAGTCAAAACCTGTATTTGCGTGGCTGACACGAGCTGTTCCCAGAGCCTCGGGACTATAATCAGTCCGTTCCTCATACCAAATGTTACTAGGGCGGATTTCTGAGATTCTACCAGTCTCAATTAATTCTTTAAAGTAGTGGCAGCTATATGGCAACATTTCTTTGTCTAATTCACAAATGTCTGCTAAAAAGGATTGCCCATAAAAAGTCTTGATTCCTAGTTTATGCAACATGAGATGGTTCATGGTCGTATCCGAGAAGCCAAGAAAAATCTTTTGCTTGATAACCTTTTGTAGTTGGTCATTTTCAAAAAGATAAGGTAGCAAGCGATAAGTATCGTTTCCACCGATGGCGCATAGGATCATGTCGATACTATCATCAGAAAATGCCTGAATCAAATCCTCCGCACGAGCTTCGGGATGTTCTTTGATAAAGTCTAAGCCTTTTAGTGAATGAGGTAAAAAGATAGGATTGAGTCCGAGGTATTTGAGTCGTTGGACCCCCAAGTCCACCTCGTGCTTTACAAAGTCCTCTCCGATAATCCCACTAGATAAACTTATAATACCAATAGTAGAAACCACATCTCATCCTCCTAGAAAAAATTGATGCTATTGTATCACAAAAAATGAGGGGAAACAACAAGAATTAGAGCCAGAAGAAGGCTTTTAGATCAAGAAAGAAGTAAAAAAGCAACCGCTCGATATGGTTGCTTCAGAATATAGATAAACTCTATCAACAATAGAAAATAGCCCTTTAGAAGTTGATTACCACATAGTTAAAACTCTTGGGAATGTTGATGTAATAGTGTTTCTAAGAATTTTTTACTTTATACTCTAAAAGAAAAAGATTGAAGAAAGTTGTCCAAAATGGACTTTATCTTCAATCTGTTTTTTAAATAATTTAGGAAATTGTGTTAAAATGAAATGAAAATTACGAATAGTATAAGTAGGAGGCACCATGAAGGCGGAAATTATTGCAGTTGGAACAGAAATTCTAACAGGACAAATTGTCAACACCAATGCTCAGTTCTTGTCTGAAAAATTGGCTAGTTTAGGGATTGATGTCTATTATCATGTGGCGGTAGGAGATAATGAAGGTCGTCTCTTCTCGACCATTGAGACAGCTTCAAAACGCAGTGATTTGGTGATTTTATGTGGTGGACTTGGGCCAACAGAGGATGATTTGACCAAGCAAACCCTTGCTAAGTTTTTAGGGAAAGAACTGGTTTTTGATCCAACAGCGCTTGCCAAACTCGACACCTTCTTTGCCAGTCGCCCTGATTATGTACGGACGCCCAATAATGAGCGACAAGCACAATTGATTGCCGGTTCAATCCCCCTTCAAAACCGTACAGGTCTCGCGGTTGGAGGTTTGATTGAAGTCGATGGTGTGACCTATGTCGTTCTACCTGGTCCACCAAGTGAGTTAAAACCCATGGTCAATGAACAATTGGTGCCTCATTTGACAACAGGGGAGCAGCTCTTTTCAAGAGTCTTGCGCTTCTTTGGGATTGGGGAAAGCCAGCTGGTTACGATCCTAGCAGATATCATTGAAAAGCAGAGTGATCCGACGGTGGCCCCTTATGCCAAGACAGGAGAAGTGACCTTGCGTCTGTCTACAAAGGCGAAGGATCAAGCCTCAGCGGATGCGAAGCTCGATGTCTTAGAAAAGGAAATCTTATCACGCCACACCCTGGATCATCAACCCTTGCATGAACTGTTTTACGGTTATGGGGATGACAATTCGATGGCCAAGGTGGCCTTTGATCTCTTGAAAGGGACTGGTAAGACCATTACAGCTGCAGAAAGCCTGACGGCTGGCCTTTTCCAAGCGACTTTGGCAGATTTTTCAGGGGCGTCCAGCATCTTCGCGGGTGGTTTTGTCACCTATAGTCTGGAAGAAAAAAGCAAGATGTTGTCTATTCCAGCTCAAGAGTTAGAGCAACATGGAGTGGTGTCTCACTTTACAGCTCAAGCCATGGCTTCACAGGCCCGTAAGTTAACAGGATCCGATTATGGTGTTAGCTTGACCGGAGTTGCGGGGCCAGATAGTCTAGAAGGGCACCCAGCAGGGACTGTCTTTATCGGACTTGCGACTCCAAATGGAGTGGATAGTGTCCAAGTCAATATCGCTGGACGTAGCCGGGCGGATGTCCGCGAAATTGCAGTCCTTCATGCCTTTAATTTGGTACGCTTGGCTGTATTAAATGGTGAAAATTTGGTATAATGAAGTTCGTGCCAAATGAAGAATAATTCTAAAAATGGATAGGAAATGTGCCTTTCAAAGACCGGAAAACGTCAGTGAGTTGCATGCATTTCCTGTATAGCAAAAACATAGGAGAAAAGAATGGCGAAAAAACAGAAAAAATTAGATGATATCTCGAAGAAATTTGGAGACGAGCGTGAAAAAGCTCTCAATGATGCCCTAAAGTTGATCGAAAAAGACTTTGGTAAAGGATCGATCATGCGTCTGGGCGAACGCGCAGAGCAAAAAGTTCAAGTTATGAGCTCTGGTTCCTTGGCGCTTGATATTGCCTTGGGTGCTGGTGGTTATCCAAAAGGTCGGATCATCGAAATCTATGGTCCAGAATCATCAGGTAAAACAACCGTTGCCCTCCATGCAGTAGCGCAAGCACAGAAAGAAGGAGGCATTGCCGCCTTTATCGATGCCGAGCATGCCTTGGACCCATCCTATGCTGCAGCTCTTGGTGTTAACATTGATGAACTCCTCTTGTCTCAACCAGACTCAGGGGAACAAGGACTTGAAATTGCTGGTAAATTGATTGACTCTGGTGCCGTTGACTTGGTCGTTATCGACTCTGTTGCGGCCTTGGTCCCACGCGCAGAAATCGATGGAGATATCGGTGATAGCCACGTTGGTTTGCAAGCACGGATGATGAGCCAGGCTATGCGTAAGCTTGGAGCTTCGATCAATAAGACCAAGACCATTGCTATCTTTATCAACCAATTGCGTGAAAAAGTTGGGGTTATGTTTGGGAACCCTGAAACCACACCTGGTGGTCGTGCCCTTAAATTCTACGCTTCGGTTCGTCTAGATGTTCGTGGAAATACTCAAATCAAGGGTACTGGGGACCAAAAAGATACCAACGTTGGTAAAGAAACCAAGATCAAGGTTGTGAAAAACAAGGTAGCTCCACCATTCAAGGAAGCTATGGTTGAAATCATGTATGGAGAAGGAATTTCACGTACAGGCGAATTGCTGAAAATCGCGACAGACCTTGATTTGATCCAAAAAGCAGGAGCTTGGTATTCTTATAACGGTGAGAAGATTGGCCAAGGTTCAGAAAATGCTAAGAAGTACTTGGCAGACCATCCAGAAATTTTTGATGAGATTGATCACCAAGTGCGCGTGCGCTTCGGTTTGATCGATGATGACACTGCTGTAGTTGCACAAGATGAAGTAGCTGAAAGCCCACTTGTTGAAGAAGTAACACTAGATCTTGATGATGCCATTGAGATTGAAGAGTAATTTTTTTCAAAATAGGTCGAAAGACTGATGGTTTTTATGGTATAATATACTACAATGTTATTATCGTGTGGCGAAAGGAGTGCATACATGATTAAAATTTACACAGTTTCAAGTTGCACGAGTTGTAAAAAAGCCAAAACTTGGCTAAATGCTCATCAGTTGATCTATAAAGAACAAAACCTTGGTAAAGAAGGAATTACAAAAGAAGAATTACTCGATATTTTGACCAAAACAGAAAATGGCATTGCAAGTATCGTTTCTTCAAAAAATCGATACGCTAAGAATCTAGGTGTCGATATTGAAGACCTCAGCATGAATGAAGTCATCGATATCATCTTAGAAACACCACGAATCTTGAAAAGTCCTATACTAGTGGATAACAAGCGACTTCAAGTTGGTTATAAGGAAGATGATATTCGGGCCTTTTTACCACGTTCTGTACGAAATGTTGAAAATGCGGAGGCTCGCTTAAGAGCAGCCCTATAAGAAACAAGTAGCCAATCGTTTAGCTACTGAGAAGAGTCGAGATGTCAGGATCTCGACTTTTTCTTTTGTATCCGGCCAAAGAATCCACGAAAAAATGCTTGTAAGAATGTTTTTGAGGAGGATTCTATGGTACAATACTTCTGTGGGGGAAATCCCTTTATAGAAGCTTATCAAAGGAGAAAACATGAAAAAGAAGCTTATTTGTTTGGGTGTCTTGCTCCTGACGCTGACAGCTTGTGGACAGAAGAAACATGGGAAAACTGATTCTTCCAATGTCCAAAAATCCAACAGTGCTAAAATTGAATCGTTTAATAAAGAAAATCGAAATCTGTTAGAGAAGGCGGAAGAACAGCAAATTTTCACTAAACACTTTGTCCTTCCAAAAGATGAAAGTGGTATTCGCCAGGAGCAGACCATCACTTATCAAGGGGAACAATTTCAAAAATTGGTCATGACCAATACCACTCCTGTCAGTGATGAATTGAAAAATGCTATTCAGGAAGTTGGTCTTGAAGAGGCCCAACGATTGATGGTAGAGTCGATGGGTAAGGATGAAAAACTTCAACAGGCGCGGACTCTCCAAGGATTTACCATTGAACTGACTTTGCCAAATGAAAATGAATACCAAACGGTCATCACTTATGATTTCACCCAGTTGGATACTAAAAAAGCGGTCGAGTTAGAGTACTTCAAATCAGCCAATATCGAAGATTTGTTGAAACTGACACCGACAGAATATATGAATAATCTACTCCGTAATGGAGCAAAAGAAGAATAAGGAGAAAAAACATGAAAAAATTTCTATTACTAGTCGTTGCTGGATTGCTTATCTTGGTAGGTTGTGGGAATTCTCAATCAAAAGGGGGCAAGTCCCTATCGAAAGATAGCGTCGTCACTCGGACCTTTAAGATTGACAGAGATGCTGATGAAGTTGACGTGGTAGGTAAACAGGAAATCACAGTAACCGTATCCTACCAAGGAAAGAAATACAAGAAAGTTTCCATCAAACTAGCAACTCATGTGTCGGATGAATTCAAAGCTGAAATCAAGAAGATGATTGATGCTGAGGATGATAAAGAAGGTGCCAAAGAAGCCTTGATCGAAGGTTACGAAGGAGAAGGTGGCATTGATGAATTGAGAGACTACGATGGAATCACCGTGACATCAGATTGGACAGGTGAAGCAATGGTCTCTGAGATTGAGATTGACCCTGATAAAGTAGACTTCGATGACATTAAAAACAGCGAAGACTGGGGAGAAATTTGCAAAATGATTAAGACCTACTCTCCAACGCTCTTTATCAAAAACATGGAAAAAAATGGTTTCAAAGAAGTAAAATAAAGTCATTGAAAACTGTAGAAGATTGCTTTCGGAAACAAGTGATGAAAAGTCCAAGAAAGCCCATGAAATCAGTAATTTTCGTTTGAGAAAGTATGGAAATTATGATATAATAGTATGAATATAAAGAAAGAGGGTGGTATTGTGGGATTTACAGACGAAACAGTACGTTTTAATCTTGACGATTCAAACCGTAAAGAAATTAGTGATACATTAAAGGATGTCTACTTATCTTTGGATGAGAAGGGCTACAATCCAATCAATCAAATCGTTGGTTATGTACTCAGTGGTGATCCTGCTTATGTACCTCGTTATAACAACGCTCGCAACCAAATTCGTAAGTACGAACGAGATGAAATTGTTGAAGAATTGGTTCGTTACTACTTGAAAGGGCAAGGGATCGATCTCTAATGAGAATTATGGGACTAGACGTTGGCTCGAAGACTGTCGGAGTAGCCATCAGTGATCCATTAGGTTTTACTGCTCAAGGTCTGGAGATTATTCAGATTGATGAGGAGAAGGGAGAGTTTGGTTTTGACCGTCTCTCTGAACTGGTGAAGGAATACCGGGTTGATCGTTTTGTCGTTGGTTTGCCGAAAAACATGAACAACACAAGCGGTCCTCGAGTGGAAGCGAGTCAAGCTTATGGAAAGCGCCTTGAAGAGTTATTCAACTTGCCGGTTGAGTATCAGGACGAGCGTTTGACGACTGTTGCCGCAGAGCGGATGCTGATTGAGCAAGCGGATATTAGCCGAAATAAGCGTAAAAAAGTAATTGATAAATTGGCTGCCCAGTTGATTTTGCAAAATTATTTAGATCGAAAATTTTAGAAAAAAGAGGAAATAAGATGGCACACAATCATGATCATGACCACAACCATGACGAACGCGAATTGATTACGTTGGTAGATGAGCAAGGAAACGAAACCTTGTTTGAAATCCTTTTGACCATTGATGGAAAAGAAGAATTTGGTAAAAACTATGTTCTTTTGATTCCTGCAAATGCAGAAGAAGATGAAAACGGTGAAGTAGAAATCCAAGCCTACTCATTTACTGAAAACGAAGACGGAACAGAAGGCGACCTTCAACCAATCCCAGAAGATTCAGATGATGAATGGAACATGATTGAAGAAGTCTTCAACAGCTTTATGGAGGAGTGATACAGTCTGGGAGACTGTATCACCTCAACTCCTAGAAAATAGAAAGAGTTGAAATATCCAGTGGATGTTTTTAGCCCAGCTTTTAAAAATATTGGAAGTGAAATAAGAAACCAAAGAAATAGCAGAGCGTGAGCCAGCAACAAGGCTTGATCGCTCTTTTCTTTTAGGAGAAAGAAATGAATCAAATTGAAGAATGGATGAATAGTCGAATTGGACTCAATTTTCGTTCAGGTTTAGGGCGGATGCAACAGGCTGTAAAGCTCTTAGGGGAGCCTCATGAAGCTGTTCCGATGATCCATGTGACGGGGACCAACGGGAAGGGCTCAACCATTGCGTTTATGCGCCAACTATTCCAACAGCATGGTCTGAAAGTAGGGACCTTTACTTCTCCACATATCGTTAGTATGCATGATCGGATTTGTATCAATGGGCAACCAATTTCGGATCAGGATCTGATTCGCTTGGGTCAGAGCATCCAAGCGATGGAGTCTCAGCTTCTCGAGACCCACGACCAACTCTCTTACTTTGAGATTATCACCCTATTGGCCTTTTTGTATTTCCATGAACAAAAAGTAGATCTGGCCTTGATCGAGGTTGGAATCGGAGGCCTCCTTGATACGACCAATGTCATCACAGGAGAGGTAGCAGTGATCACCTCAGTAGGGCTGGATCACCAGGAAACCTTGGGAGGAAGCCTAGAGTCCATTGCTACGCAAAAAGCTGGGATCTTTAAAGCTGGGAAGCCGGCTGTTATCGGTCCACTGGCTAAAGAGGCTGAGCAAGTCTGCATAGAAAAGGCCCAAGCAATAGGCTGTTCGCTAGCTCGCTATGGAGAAGATTTCCAACTGGTGAAGGGCGTCTTTCAAGATGCGCAGCATCGGTTTGACTCACTAAAAATTGGGCTCAATGGAGCTTATCAGGAAGAGAATGCTGCGGTGGCTCTCGAAGCCTTTCTCCTCTTCATGGAGCAGAGAGGTCTGGCGGTCGATGAAAACGGTGTTCGGGAGGCTTTGCAAGCGACTAGCTGGCCGGGACGTCTGGAGAATTTTGACCAGGGCGTCTATCTAGATGGCGCTCATAATCCCCATGCCATCAATCGCTTGGTCGAATATGCCCATACCTTTTCAGATAAGCGCGTGAAGATTCTCTTTGGTGCTTTAAAACGTAAGGATTACCAAGGGATGTTGGAGATTTTTGCAAGAGAATTGCCGGAGGCGTACTTGACGGTGACGACCTTTGCTTATGGGGAAGTGGTCCAAGAGGCGGATGGCTTAGGCTATCCTTATGTGGCGGATTTCAGAGATTATTTGCAAGATTTTTATAGCCGACAAGATGATCAAGAGGTGCTCTTTGTCACTGGATCTCTCTACTTTATTTCGGAAGTTCGCGCTTATCTATTGGAGCAAGGAAAGAACCCTTTATAGGCGATGGTATTCAACGCCCAATCATAAAGATTGACCAAAAACAGACTCTATCGTATACTAAAGGTGAGCCACAAATAAACGGGGAAGTCCCTTAAAAGGTAGGCGCGAAAGGAGACCATCAATGGCAAAGAAAGTGACTGCTTTATTGGCAACAGCTACAGTCCTCCTACTTGGAGCGTGTTCGAATCAGCAAACACCATCTTCTTCACAGTCTAATATTCAGGTGACTGATTCCGAAGCAAAGACAACAAATACACAAGGAAGTTCTTCTGATGGAAGCTCAAATTCATCTAGTTTAAATACTACAAACACTCAAGTGACTCAAGGTAATATTGATGGAACCTACAAAGGGGTAGATGAAGCGGACCAGATTACCTTAGTTGTCACAGGAAATACAGGAACTTGGACAGCTGTGGAGCCTGACGGAGAACAAGAAATCAAGCCAGTGAAACTAGATGCTGCCAACCAGTCGATTATCATTGGAGATGATGCCTACCGCTATCGACTAGAGGGGCAACAATTGACTCTGGAAGACTTTGACCAAGGGCTCTATGATGATGATACGATTGTTTTGACCAAGCAATAAAATAGCAGAAGTGAGAGTGGGACAGAAATCGGTAATTCTTTAGAATTCGATTTTGTCGTCCCACCTCCGCACAGTTGAGTAGGGCTGTAAAAGCTGATGAAATCAGCGTAGTAGAGCCCACTCAACCACTGCGTCTTGCTCGATAATCCAAATACAATTGAGAGGCTAGGACTTTTGTCCCAGCCTCTTTTTTCGCTTTATCGGGTTTGCGCTCTCTTCTTAGAACTGGTATACTAGTAGGGATTAGAAAATAAGGAGAACGAGGGTGAGTTTTCGAAAAATTCGATTGTTAATGTCCAAATATGGGTTCAGTATCCTCTTTATGGGGTTTGAACTCTGGTTGTCCTTTGCAGCCTTCTTTTGGCTAAATGAATGGTTCCCCAATTGGATGTCTGTCACCATCATGGTCCTCTTGTATATCTCGACCATTTTGGCGATTGTTAACCGGAATATGCCTCCAGAGAGTAAGGTGACCTGGCTCTTAATTGCCGTCATCCCCGTTTTTGGTTCCCTTCTTTACCTCATGTTTGGGGAGCGGCGCCTGTCCAAAAAAGAAATGGTCCAGTTGGAAAATATGGAATCCATGAATTTCCGTGAGGACAACAGCCACAAGCTTCGCCTGCAATTGAAAGAAGAGAGTAAGAGCGTCTATGGGATGGTCAAGTCTATTCTATCCATGGACCACAATGCAGACCTGTACAACGGGACGGCTTCGACTTTCTTCCCGCTAGGGGATCAGATGCTCCCGCAATTGTTGGAGGATTTGCGCTCAGCTAAGAAATTTATCTTTCTCGAATTCTACATCATCGAGGAAGGCCTGATGTGGAATAGTATCCTAGATATCCTACTTGAAAAAGTCAAAGAAGGGGTCGAAGTGAAGCTGCTCTACGATGATATTGGCTGTATGGCGACCCTGAAGGGAAACTACACCAGACGCTTGCGCAAGTTAGGCATTGATGCCCATAAATTTAACAAGGTGGTGCCACGATTGACGGTGGCTTATAATAATCGAGACCACCGCAAGATCTTGGTCATTGATGGCCAGATTGGCTATACAGGTGGCGTTAACCTAGCGGATGAGTATATCAACCAGAGAGAACGCTTCGGTCATTGGAAGGATAGTGCAGTGCGCTTGGACGGTCGAGCTGTCAAGGCCTTGACGCGACTCTTTCTCATGAACTGGTACATCAACCAGGGAGAGATTGAAGATTTCGATAAATACCATATGGAAAACCAAGCGGTAGATGGAGAAGGCTTCTATATCCCCTTTGGGAGTGGACCGAAACCCATCTACAAGTCCCAGGTTGGTAAGTCTGTGTACCAGAATATCATCAATCAGGCAACAGACTATGTCTACATTACGACCCCTTATTTAATCATTGATTATGATTTGACGGAAGATATTCGAAATGCGGCTCTCCGTGGTGTCGATGTACGCATCGTGACCCCTTTCATTCCGGATAAAAAATTGATCCAAATCGTTACACGAGGGGCTTATCCAGACCTGATGGAAGCAGGGGTGAAAATCTATGAATACACCCCAGGCTTTATCCATAGCAAGCAAGTATTGGCCGACGATGAAGTCGCAGTAGTCGGGACCATCAACTTTGACTATCGGAGCCTAGTACACCACTATGAGAATGCTGTCTGGATGTATCGAAGTCCAGAATTGATCAAGATACGATCAGACTTTGAAGAGATTTTCTCTGTATCTCAGCAAATCAAGCTAGACACTTTCCGGATTACCTGGTACCAGCATTTGATCAAAGAGATTATGCAGTTGTTTGCACCAATGTTATAGGCGAATTGAGCCCTTCTTAGGGGAAGGAGGGCTTGTTGGTGTGAAGTGTGTAATGAAATATTACAATTTGTTTACATACACTTATCTGAGAATTCTCAAAGGGTAATTTTTGATATAATGAACATAATCTATAAAAAATAAGGAGAACTTATGAAAAAGCTTGTAAAATATGGTGTTTTACCAGCCTGTTTATTGATGTTAGTAGCTTGTTCATCAAAACCAGTTGTTGAAAAACCTCAAACTAAAGAGGATAAAGTAGAACAATCTAGTGAATCAAAAGAAGAAAAGACAAAAAAACAAATTGAAAAAGATGGGGATATTATTCTTCGTGCCATCTTTACAGATCATTCTTCTGGTTTCACAACTTTGATGGGTACATCAGTTGACAAGTGGAAAAAACAAATCACCGAAAAATTTGTCGATGAAAATGCATCAAAATATTTACCAGCAGAAAACTACACACTTGAACTCACAACTGAAACATTCACTCCAGAAAAAATCTTGGAATTGTTTGACCAAGCTCGTTTCAAAGTGTTAGCAACGATCGGTGATGACTATGAAATCACCAAGGTTGAAGACGAAGGAGATATTGCGACGGTTACCTTCAAATCTCGTGCAATTGCAACACGTGACTTGGCTAACTTGATCAACCGCGCAAAATCTAGTCTGTTTGAAAACGGAATTGAAGATGTTAAAAAATTAGAAGACAACACAGATCCAGATCTGGAAAAACGTTTGTCTTTATTGAACAACTTCTTGTTCTACTATGCCTTTGATCGTTTGAACGAAGATTTTGGGTACATCGAACCACGTGAGTACACTTTGGAATTGACAAAAACCAAAGAAGGGCGTTATATCCTTAGTGATGAAAGCTTCCTTGAACTACGTAAGGAAATCTTTGTAAACGAATACTCTGCTGATGGAGCTGAAACTCGTAAAGGAAGCAATTCTTCAAAGAGTGATTCTTCGACTAGCAAGGATTCAGATACAAGTTCAACCTCAAAAGATAAAGTATAAACCTATAAAAAAGGTGAGGAAACTCACCTTTTTTATTTGCTCATTTTTTCTTATGTTACTGTACAGAAAGTTAGGAATAGTATAAAATTAATAGTGGAGAAATGGGCATAGATTCTGATCTGTAGGCCAATTTTATGTTATAATATTTAAGAAAATAGTATGGGGGATAAAATGAATCGAAGTAGAAAAAACAAACATTCAAATAGAACAAGCGGTTGGGATCAGCTACGCATTGTAAATAGTGGTCTCTGGGTTTTAACGCTACTTGTAGCTGGGCTCTTTCTTTATAATGTCTTTAGCTACAATATCCTAGCTTTCCGTTATTTGAATATTCTTGTGACGGTATTGTTAATTGGCGGACTTTTTTTAACCTTGGGTTTGATCCTTGCAGGCAAGGCTAAAAAGACGACGCTATTTTTATTGGTTTTAGGCTTGCTAGGGACCTCCGTGGGGACATTTGTTACCCAGCAATTGGTCGATGTCGCTGGAAATGTGAACCGAAATGCCAACTATACGGAATTTGAAATGGCTGTCTATGTCAAAGCAGATAGTCCAATCCAAGATATCAAAGAAATCAGCAGTGTAGCAGCGCCTACGGGGAATAATAATGCAGATGATCTTCTAGCCTTGGTAGAGGAAGTGAAGAAAACGCGCCAGCATGACTTGACCATCGAAGATGTGGAATCTTACGTGGCAGCCTACCAGGCCCTACAAGAAGATAAGACACAAGCCATTGCTTTGAATAGTACCTTTGAAGATACCATTGCCAGTGTGGATGCTGACTACGCGAAAAAATTAAAGAAAATCTATTCTTACAAGATCCGTCGCCAAGTGGAAACCAAGGCAAAGGCGGATGCCAATGCGGATACCTTTAACATCTATGTCAGTGGGATTGACACCTATGGCCCAGTCACTTCGGTTTCTCGATCTGATGTCAATATTATCATGACGGTCAATCGAAAGACCAAGCAAGTCTTGCTGACCACGACTCCGCGTGACGCCTATGTACCGATCGCAGATGGTGGGAACAACCAAGGGGATAAATTGACCCACGCTGGGATTTACGGAGTAGATGCGTCTATTCATACCTTAGAAAATCTGTACGACATCAAGATTGACTACTATGTCCGCTTGAATTTCACTTCTTTCTTAAAGCTTGTCGACCTCGTCGGAGGGATTGATGTAGAAAATGATCAAGAGTTTACAAGTCTACACGGGAACTACCACTTCCCTGTAGGAAAAGTCCACTTGGATTCGGAACAAGCTCTTGGCTTTGTCCGTGAACGCTACTCTCTCGAAGGTGGAGACAACGACCGTGGGAAGAACCAAGAAAAAGTCATCGCAGCCATTATCCATAAATTAACATCGACCAAAGCATTGAGCAATTACAACGAAATCGTTTCTGGTTTACAAGATTCCTTGCAAACCAATATGCCCTTGCCAACCATTATGAATTTGGTCAATACACAGTTGGAGACTGGTGGAAGCTACAAGGTGACTTCACAAGCTGTCACTGGACAAGGACGAAATGACTTGCCTTCATATGCGATGCCAGGATCTGCTCTTTACATGATGGAGTTGAATGCTGATAGCGTGGCACAAGCCAAAGAAAAGATAAACCAAACCATGGAAGGAAAAAACAATGATTGATATTCATTCACACATTGTCTTTGATGTGGATGATGGACCAAAGACGATTGAGGATAGCAAACTCCTCATCGAGGAAAGCTACCGTCAGGGGGTTCGTACCATCGTTTCGACGTCCCATCGTCGGAAAGGGATGTTTGAAACCCCAGAAGAAAAGATCTATCAAAACTACTTAGCAGTAAAAGAGATGGTGGCGACCTATCTACCGGAAATGACCTTGCATTTTGGAGCAGAAATCTATTATACGCGAGATATTCTTGAAAAACTGGAAGCTGGGACTATTCCAACGCTTGCTGAAACCAGCTTTGCCTTGATCGAGTTTAGTATGGCGACCCCCTACAAGGAGATTCACCAGGCCTTAAGTGCAGTTTTGCGCTTAGGAGTGACTCCGGTGGTTGCCCACATTGAACGCTACCACTGTTTGGAAAAAAATGAAAAACGGGTGCGGGAATTAATCCGAATGGGATGCTATACCCAGATCAATAGTTCGAGTGTCCTCAAGCCGAAGTTGTTTGGTGATCGCTATAAGTTCATGAAACATCGTGCCCAATATTTCTTGGACAAGGACTTGGTCCATTTTGTTGCCAGCGATATGCACAATGTTGATCAGCGCCCTCCATACATGGACCAGGCTTATCAGTTGATTGAAAAACGCTACGGCAGTGACCGGGCGCGTGCCCTTTTTGTTGAAAATCAGCAAACATTATTGGATGACGAATTGTTTTAATCATCAAGTTCCATCACGGAGATTGAAAAGGAGAAAGTGAATATGAAAAACCAAGAGAGCAAAGAGATCGAATTGGATGTGGTCTCCCTCTTTAAAACCTTATGGCGTCGTAAATTCTCAATTATCATTACGGCCTTGTTGTTTGCGATTGGAGCCCTAGGCTACAGCGCTTTTGTAGCGAAAAAGATCTACCAAAGTACCAGCCGTATCTACGTAGTCAGCCGTCAGAATCAAGAAAACAATGCCTTGACCAACCAAGATCTTCAAGCGGGATCCTACTTGGTTAAAGACTATCGCGAGATCATCCTTTCTCAAAATGTCTTGAACCAAGCCATCGAAGAGTTGAAGTTGGAAATGACTCCAGCAGAGCTTGCTAAGAAAGTCTCAGTGGCAGTTCCAGCGGATACTCGGATTTTGTCCATCACAGCATCAGACCCAGATCCACAAGAAGCAGCTCGGATCGCGAATGGATTGAAAGATGTAGCGGCCGAAAAAATTATCGCTGTAACCAAGGTATCTGACGTGACGACTTTGGATGAGGCTGTCGTACCGCAAAACCCTTCTTCACCAAATATTAAGCGAAATGTCGTTATTGGCTTTGTCCTTGGGGGTGTCTTGATTTCCATCCTGGTGATCTTGTCAGAGGTATTGGATGACCGTGTGAAGAAACCAGAAGATGTCGAAGAAGTGATGGGCATCACTCTATTAGGTGTGATCCCTAGTGTGAAGAAACTGTAAGAGGGAGAATTCATGGCAACCTTAGAAATTGTAAAAAGCAAATTAGCAGCGATGACTCAGGCTGAAGAGTATTTTAATGCCTTGAGTACCAATATTCAGTTGAGTGGGACCAATATTAAGGTTGTTGCCATCTCATCTGTGCAACCAAACGAAGGAAAATCAACCATTTCTACGAATTTGGCGACAGCCTTTGCGCGTGCGGGCTATCGTACCTTGTTGATCGATGCGGATATCCGTAACTCGGTCATGACAGGTGTCTTCAAGAGCCAAGGTCGTGTTGCTGGTTTGACAGAAGTACTTTCTGGGAAGAGTGAGATTTCGCAAGCAATTGCGACGACAGATTATCCAAAACTGGATGTGCTCCTGTCAGGGCAGGTTTCTCCAAATCCAACGGGTCTCTTGCAAAGTAAAAACTTCGAAGTCATCATTGAGGCGCTTCGCAATCACTACGACTACATCATCGTTGATACACCTCCGATTGGGATGGTCATTGATGCGGCTATTATCGCTCAACGCTGTGATGGAAGCTTGGTCGTGACGGCATCAGGAGCTGTGAGTCGCAAGGCAGTACAAAAAGCTAAAGAACAACTGGAGCAGACAGGAACACCATTCCTAGGCGTGGTCCTCAATAAATTTGATGTTCAATTAGAAAAATATGGTTCCTACGGTAATTACGGGAACTATGGCAATTACGGGAAAAAAAGATAAAGAATAGGATCGGGATATTATGACAGAAGGAAGGGGATTTCACAAATTTGCTTTGGCCTTTGTCCAAAGCTTACCAGTCTTAGTTGTGGCTTATTTGTTTAGTTTTGTGACAGAGACAGAAATCCACTCTAATACAATTTTCTATCTGTATTTATTGCATTTCGTAGCTTTCTACGTCAGCGATTACAACCAAGATTATTTCAAACGTGGGCATCTAGTTGAATTCTTACAAACTTTGAAATACAGCTTGTGCTTCGCGCTAGCCATCAGTTTTTCGAGCTTCTTTTTGGAGGAGAAGTTCTCCCTCTCCCGCCGGGGGATGGTTTATTTTCTAGTTCTTCTGACTCTTGTCCTTTATTTAATGAATTACTTCATTAAACGGTATTGGCGTCGCTTCTATTACAGTCTCAAAGGAAGTCACAAGATTCTCTTGATTACAGCTCATTCTCGTCTGGATAAAGTTCTGGATCGACTTCTTTCGTCAAATGATAGCGGTGGGGAAGTGGTCGCGGTGACAGTATTGGACCGGCCAGATTTTCAGCACCCCTCTGTTCGGGTTGTTCCAAAGGAAGAGCTGTTGACCTATGCGACCTATGAAGTGGTTGATGAAGTTTTTATTAATCTTCCGAGTGAAGAGTATGATATTGGGGAGTATGTCTCACAGTTTGAGACCATGGGGATCGATGTTACTGTCAACCTCAATGCTTTTGACTTAAACTTTGCCGGCAATAAACGGATTCGAGAAGTGGCTGGACTCAATGTCGTCACCTTCTCGACCAACTTCTACAAACCGAGCCACGTGACTGCAAAACGTGTGATTGATATCTGTGGTTCTTTGGTGGGCTTGCTCTTATGCGGCTTGGTGGCGATTGTATTGGTGCCTTTGATTCGCAAGGATGGAGGACCGGCTATTTTCGCCCAAAAGCGGGTCGGGAAAAATGGCCGCTATTTCAAGTTTTATAAGTTCCGTTCCATGTATGTCGATGCAGAAGAACGGAAAAAAGAATTGATGGATCAAAACACCATGACCGGTGGGATGTTCAAGATGGATAATGATCCTCGGATTACGCCGATTGGCCGCTTTATCCGCAAGACCAGTCTGGATGAGCTGCCCCAATTCTTTAATGTCCTAAAAGGTGATATGAGCCTAGTTGGAACCCGTCCTCCAACAGTGGATGAGTATGAGAAGTATACTCCAGAACAAAAACGTCGTTTGAGTTTCAAACCTGGAATTACAGGGCTTTGGCAAGTGAGTGGACGTAGCGAAATTACAGACTTTGATGAAGTGGTTCGCTTAGATGTGTCCTATATCGATGACTGGACCATCTGGTCAGATGTTAAAATCTTGCTGAAAACGATCAAAGTTGTATTTAAACGAGATGGAGCGAAGTAGGAAATTCCTGCTTCGTCCTTTCCATGTAAGGAGAAAAATGAAACAGTCAGTTTATATCGTTGGTTCTAAGGGAATTCCAGCGAAATATGGTGGTTTTGAAACTTTTGTCGAAAAGCTGACAGAGTGCCAACAGGATCAAGAGATTCAGTACTATGTGGCATGTATGCGGGAGAATTCTGCAAAATCAGGGATTACTGCAGATACTTTTGAACATAACGGTGCAATTTGCTACAACATTGATGTCCCTAATATCGGTCCTGCACGTGCTATTGCTTATGATATTGTAGCGCTCAATAAAGCTATTGAAATCGCAAAAGAAAACAAGGATCAAGCACCAATCTTCTATGTCTTGGCATGTCGAATTGGTCCCTTTATTTCAAGGATAAAAAAGAAAATCAAGGCAATCGGAGGGACTCTGATGGTCAATCCGGACGGACATGAATGGCTTCGTGCGAAATGGAGTCTTCCAGTCCGTAAATACTGGAAGTTTTCTGAACAACTCATGGTTAAACACGCCGATTTATTGATCTGTGATAGCAAGAATATCGAGGCTTATATTCAGAAGGATTACGCTAAGTATCAGCCACAGACGACCTATATCGCCTATGGAACGGATACAAGCAAGTCTATCCTGAACAAAGAGGACGAGAAAGTACGGACATGGTTTGCAGATAAGCAAGTCTCCGAAGGAAATTACTATCTTGTCGTGGGACGTTTTGTACCTGAAAATAACTATGAGGCCATGATTCGTGGTTTTATGCGGTCAAACTCTCAGAAAGATTTTGTCCTGATTACCAATGTGGAACAAAACAAGTTTTATGAACAGTTGCGTAAAGATACTGGATTTGATCAAGATCCTCGAGTGAAGTTTGTAGGGACTGTCTATGATCAAGAATTGCTCAAATACATTCGTGAGAATGCTTTTGCTTATTTCCATGGTCATGAGGTAGGCGGGACCAACCCCTCACTTCTTGAAGCTTTGGAATCAACCAAGCTCAACTTGTTGTTAGATGTTGGTTTCAACCGAGAAGTGGGAGAAGACGGGGCTCTTTATTGGGCCAAAGACCAGTTGGCAAGGGTCATCAATGAGGCTGAGCAATTAGACGCTCAAGCAATTGAAGCCCTCAATGAGAAATCAAGCCGACGCATCGCAAAAGCCTTCACTTGGGAGAAGATCGTAGCTGATTATGAGAAAGAGTTTAAGGGATAAACATGCAGAAAATTTTATACCTTCACGCTGGTGCTGAAATGTACGGCGCTGACAAGGTTTTGTTGGAGCTTATTAAAGGATTGGATAAAGATGCTTTTGAGACACATGTGATCTTACCCAATAATGGTGTCTTAGTTGGTGCATTGGAAGAGGTTGGAGCTAAGGTTAAGGTCATTGATTACCCAATCTTACGCCGTAAATATTTTAATCCAAAAGGGATTCTTGAGTACTTTGGCTCTTATAACCGTTACTCCAAACAGATTGTTCAATATGCTAAAGAAAATGGGATTACCCTTGTTCACAACAACACCACAGCGGTTCTTGAAGGAATTTACCTCAAGCGGAAGTTAAAACTTCCTTTGATTTGGCATGTGCACGAAATTATCGTCAAACCAAAAGCTATTTCAGATTTTATCAACTTTTTGATGGGGCGCTATGCGGATAAGATTGTGACAGTTTCAAATGCCGTTGCTAATCATGTCAAACAGTCTCGCTATGTCAAGGATGGCCAAGTTCAAGTTATTTATAATGGGGTCGACAATGCCGTCTATCATAAAATCGATGCTAGCGCTGTTCGTGATCAATTTGGAATTGCACAGGATGCTTTGGTTATCGGTATGGTTGGTCGGGTGAATGCTTGGAAAGGGCAAGGCGACTTCCTAGAAGCTGTTACTCCAATCTTACAGGCCAATCCAAAAGCAGTGGTCTTTTTAGCAGGTAGTGCATTTGAGGGGGAAGAGTGGCGCGTGGATGAGCTGGAAAAAACTATATCAGCCTCACCAGTAGCTAGACAAATCAAGCGTATCGACTATTATAGCAAGACGACAGATCTCTATAATATGTTTGATATCTTTGTCTTGCCAAGTACCAATCCAGATCCTCTACCAACAGTCGTACTAGAAGCTATGGCTTGTGGTAAACCTGTAGTGGGTTACCGTCATGGCGGTGTCTGTGAAATGGTCAAGGAAGGTGAAAACGGCCTTCTCGCCACACCAAATGAACCTGAAGAGTTGTCAAAAGCTATTCAAGAATTGGCTGACAATACCGAGAAGAGAGAGCAATTTGGTGAGGCCTCTGTTCAACGTCAAAAAGAATTCTTCTCATTACAAAGTTATATTCGGAATTTCTCAGAGCTATATAAGAAATACTAAGATGAATACTGAAACAATTAAGAATAAATTAAAACCAATCGTTTATCCAATTATTAATTTTATTCCTAGACGAAGACTCAAGAATAAAAATTTTACGATCATATGTGATAATTGTTGGGCTGGAAAAGTCTATCAAGAATTGGGCCTGCCTTACCAAACACCATTTGTAGGGATGTTTGTCTTCTCTCCTGATTACATAAAGATCCTCAAGAATTTAAAACATTATTTGAGTGGAAATATCTCCTTGAAATTTGTAAAGGAATCAAAATATATCAAAGACTTTGATAATGCCTATCCTCTAGCACTTCTTGATGATATCGAACTTCATTTTCTGCATTATGAAGATGAGGAAGAAGCAACTCAGAAATGGAACCGCCGTTTGGAAAGAATTCATTGGGATAATTTGTATTTCAAGTTCAATGATAATGATGCTTGTACTTATGAATTGATGAAAGAGTTCGAAAAGCTTCCATATAAGAGTAAGGTTATCTTCTCTTCAAAGAATTATAGTGATTTACCTTCCTTAGTTCATTTCAAATCAGCTGAAAAGCAAGGACACGTTGGCATCGACTTGAAAACGTATCATCGCTATTTTAATGTTGTAACTTGGTTGAATAAGGGTGGAGAGGATTTAACTAAATGAAAAAGATAAGACTAATTATTCCATATTTTGGAAAACTTCCAACCTTTTTTCCTTATTTTTTGTTGACTGCTAAACGTAATCAAAAAATTGATTTCTTAATTTATACGGATCAAAATGTTGACCAATTTGAAGTTTTGAACGCTGATAATATTGCATTTAAGACTCTTTCGTTTGATGATTTAAGAAAAAAAGTCCAGTCTAAGTTTGATTTTAAAATCTCTCTCAAAACGCCTTATAAATTATGTGACTATAAAGTTGCTTATGGGCTTATCTTTGAAGAAGAGTTGAAGGGATATGACTACTGGGGATTTTGTGATACAGATGTCTTACTTGGTGATATTTTTCAATTTCTAGAAGAACATAGCTTTTTTAAGAATGACTATGCTCGATATGGTCTTTTAGGTCATCTACAAATATTTAAAAATTCACAAGAAGTTAATCATGTATTTATGTCTGGTCAATGTTTAAACTATCGATTAGATTATCATAATGTCTTCGCTAATGAGCAAAATTTTATTTTTGATGAGGCAGACGGTATTCAAGTTCTGTTTGAAAAATCAGGTTTTGATCAATTGCAAGATAAATTCTTTGATGATATTGATATTAGTCATTTTTCATTCAGAGAATATGGTGAAGTTGAGCCTAAACGTTATTATTTTTGGTCAGAAAAGAATGGCCTTGAGAGTATTGAAATTAAAGACAAAAAGCTAGTCGTCAAACATCCATTATATGCACATTTTCAAAAAAGAGTAATTGAATGTCCAGAGTTTGAGGTCGCCGATTCATTTTATGTTATACCTAACCGACTAGTTGTTGGAGATAAAATTTCTATACAAGAGATTGAAGAACTAACAAAGAATAAATTCTATTGGGATTATGTTAAATCAACATTTTTTAAGAAATTTAAGAGAGAAAAATGGACATTAGATTTTATTCGTCATAAATTTAGGATGAAGAGTTAATGAATAATATAGATTTGAGCATTATTGTTCCAGTATATAATGTTGAAAATTATTTAAGAAGAGGGCTAGATTCAATACTTTTGCAACCGTCATCAATCACATATGAAATTCTGCTAATTGATGATGGTTCAAGTGATAAAAGTGGTACGATTTGTGATGAGTACCAAAAAAAATTTCCGAATGTTTTTGTTAGTCACATTGAAAACAACGGAGTGGCAGAAGCTAGGAATCTAGGTATTTCATTATCAAGGGGAAATTATTTATATTTTATGGATCCGGATGATTTTTTGTCAGATAATTTCTTTGAAAAGATATCTTCTGATCTAAAACAAAAATGGGATGTTCTTTGTTTTGGCTACAATGAAATTAAAGAAAACAAGAACACTATATTGTCTTGTCGCCCTCATTCTTATACGCATTGTGGTCTTCTTGGAAAAAATGAGTTTAGAAATGAATTTATTGAGTTATTCAAAACTGATATGATGTATAATGTTTGGTCAAGAATCTATAACAAGACATTTATTTTAAAATACGATATTAAGTTTCCTAGTAAACAAATAGGAGAAGATACTTTATTCAATTTTCAAGTTTATCGACATTTAAATACCATTCTATTTATTGATTCTACACTCTATAATTACATTGCTGGTAGAAGGGGTTCAGCATTGACCAGTTTTCATCCTAGAAGAATCGAAATACAATTAGATGAACTTCAAGTATTGCAAAAATTACTAAAGAAGTTCCAAATAGAAGAGGCTACATTAATTCAAGAAATTAAGACAAAAATCATTGTAAGTGCAACCTTTCAAATTTCTAATTTAAATGCGAGAAGGAAAGAAAAGATAGAATTACTGCGATCTATTATCGATAATAAAGCTTTTTACGATATTTTTTCAGGAAACAGGAATCAAATTATTGGGTCTTATAAGACGTTATTGAGACAGCGAAATATTTCTTCTTTTCTTAGAAGATTGAGTATTGATCTTCTCACCAAAAAAAAATTTCGGGCAGTCATCTTTATTGAAAAAATGAAAATGAATCCAATTTTACGTAAAATTGCTTTTAAATAAATTAGCTTTTCTTAAAAATAGTAAAAGGGTATTATGTTAAAAATTAAGTTTGAGAACCTTTTGGTTATTCTAGTATTGACCCTTATTGTTGGGTACGATACTCTTATGACAACAATGTTAAACAGAACGATACCAAATCTTCCGGTTATTTTATTAATCTGTTTTTCATTATTATTATGTTTTAGATTTTTATATATAAAAAAATTCACTTTCTTTTATATCTTAACTGTTATTTTATTACTAGTAACAAGTTCTATCGTATTTATGCATACAGGTGGGACTAATTTCCTACTTTATTCATTATTGATTTTGTTATTATATGATGCAGATATTGATGTTATATTAAAAACATACGTTATTGTATCAGGAGCGATAGTGTTAGGAGTTTTCTTACTTTCAATTTTGGGAGTTGTTCCAAATTTACAGTTTGCCCAGATCCGTTCGTCAGGCTTTGTGATTAGAAATTCCTTTGGCTTCATTTATCCAACTGACTTTGCGTCTCACTGTTTTTATTTATTTATTGCTTGGGGATATGTACTACGTAAGAGGCTCATCGTACTACGAACTTTGGTAGGCCTTAGTTTGGCATTTTTCATTATCAAATTTTGTGATGCTAGGCTAAATGCCCTTTCTGTACTTGTGGCAACTGTCATTTTTATTGTAATGTATGTTACTAAAGAAAGAAAATTAAAAATTTATGGGATTCTACCTTATTCTGCAGCGGTTTTTTCTTTCCTAATGTTTTATTTGACATATTTCTTTACCTGGTCTTCTTCGTTATTTGTGAGTTTGAACAACTTATTCAGTATGAGGTTGTTTTTAGGGAAAAATGCAATAGATACCTATGGCATACATTTATTTGGAACAACTGGAGTTAAGTTTATTGGATATGGCGGTAGCACAGAGTCAGTATACAGTTACAATTATGTAGATTCCTCTTATATCCAAATGTTGTTCTACTACGGAGTTGTTCCTGTTGTATTACTGGTATTTATTTATGTTTTTGCATCAAAAAGGTTGTATAAACAAGGTATGTTTTTATTCTTGGCCTTATTGTCTCTTATTACAATCAATTGTATGATTGAAGCTTTTTGGATAAGACCAGGATATAATATTTTTATATTTACACTTTTTGCTAGTCTTTTGCCAATTCAATACAAAACAAAAGATAGAATTGAATTATCATGAAAGTTCTTAAAAATTACGCCTATAATCTCTCCTACCAGTTACTGGTGATTATCTTGCCGATTATCACCACCCCTTATGTGACACGGGTTTTTAGTTCAGATGACTTAGGGACTTACGGCTATTTCAACTCCATTGTCACCTACTTTATTCTTTTGGCGACCCTAGGAGTGGCTAATTATGGAACCAAGGAGATCTCAGGACACCGGAAAGACATCCAAAAGAATTTCTGGGGGATTTATACTCTCCAGTTGGGGGCTACGGTTTTATCCCTTACCCTCTATGTTCTTTTATGTGTGACCCTATCTTCCATGCAAAATCCTGTGGCCTATATCTTAGGTCTTAGCTTAGTATCAAAAGGGCTTGATATTTCCTGGCTCTTTCAGGGGTTAGAGGACTTCCGCAAGATTACGATTCGGAATATCACGGTCAAACTGGTTGGAGTCATCTCCATCTTCTTGTTTGTAAGATCTGCCAATGATCTTTATCTCTATGTATTCTTACTAACGATTTTTGAGCTCTTAGGCCAGCTCAGTATGTGGCTACCCGCTCGTGAATTTATTGGGAAAGCCCATTTTGATTTGGCTTATGCACGGGTGCATTTAAAACCGGTCATTCTACTCTTTTTACCGCAAATTGCCATTTCCTTGTATGTCACTTTGGACCGAACCATGCTCGGAGCTCTTGCATCTACAAAGGATGTAGGGATTTATGACCAGGCCTTAAAACTGGTCAATATTTTGTTGACATTGGTGACCTCACTGGGGAGCGTCATGTTGCCTCGTGTATCGAGCCTCTTATCCTCAGGGGACCACAAGGTCGTCAACAAGATGCACCAAATGTCTTTTTTGATTTATAATTTGGTCATTTTCCCGATTATTGCCGGCATGCTAATTGTCAATGATGACTTTGTTCAATTCTTCCTAGGGAAGGATTTCCAGGATGCGCGTTATGCCATTGCCATCATGATTTTTAGAATGTTCTTTATCGGATGGACCAATATCATGGGGATTCAAATTCTAATCCCTCATAATAAAAACAAAGAATTTATGATTTCGACAACTGTTCCTGCCATTGTCAGTGTCGGATTGAACCTGATCTTCCTACCAAAACTGGGCTTTATTGGGGCTGCAATTGTGTCAGTGTTGACAGAAGCCTTGGTATGGGGGATTCAACTCTACTTCACACGAACGTATCTTAAAAAAGTGCCGATTATGGGTTCAATGATAAAGATTGTGCTCGCTTCAGGCCTCATGTATGGCCTCTTGCTACTAGTCAAATCCATTGTCCATCTTTCGCCGACTCTGAATGTCATTCTGTATGCTGGTCTAGGAGGAGTTATCTATGGAACCTTGATTTTGCTCTTCAAAGTAGTGAATGTGAAAGAGTTGAAACAGCAATTAATAAAAAAATAGGGAGATAACTATGTACGATTATCTGATTGTTGGTGCTGGTTTATCGGGGGCAATTTTTGCTCATGAGGCGACCAAGCGTGGCAAAAAAGTAAAAGTCATTGACAAACGGGACCACATCGGTGGAAATATCTATTGTGAAGAAGTTGAAGGAATCAATGTTCATAAGTATGGTGCCCATATTTTCCATACGTCCAACAAAAAAGTTTGGGACTATGTCAACCAGTTCGCTGAGTTTAATAACTATATCAACTCACCGGTGGCTAATTACAAGGGTAGCCTTTACAATCTCCCCTTCAACATGAATACCTTCTACGCTATGTGGGGAACTAAAACACCACAAGAAGTCAAGGATAAGATTGCTCAGCAAACGGCGGATATGAAGGATGTTGAGCCCAAGAACCTGGAAGAACAGGCTATCAAGTTGATTGGTCCAGATATCTATCAAAAGTTGATCAAAGGATACACGGAAAAACAATGGGGCCGTTCTGCGACAGACCTTCCACCCTTTATCATCAAGCGCCTTCCAGTCCGCTTGACCTTTGATAACAACTACTTTAACGACCGTTACCAAGGGATTCCAATCGGAGGCTACAACGTCATCATTGAAAACATGTTGGTGGACGTCGAAGTAGAGCTTGGGGTTGATTTCTTTGCCAATCGTGAAGAGCTGGAAGCATCAGCTGAAAAAGTAGTCTTCACAGGGATGATTGACCAGTACTTTGACTACAAGCACGGGGAGTTGGAGTACCGCAGCCTGCGTTTTGAACACGAAATTTTGGATGAGGAAAATTATCAAGGTAATGCTGTGGTCAACTACACAGAACGTGAGATTCCTTATACTCGTATCATTGAGCATAAGCACTTCGAGTATGGAACCCAACCGAAGACAGTCATCACCCGTGAATACCCAGCTGACTGGAAACGTGGGGATGAACCCTACTACCCAATCAATGATGAAAAGAATAATGCTATGTTTGCCAAGTACCAAGAAGAAGCTGCTAAAAATGACAAGGTCATCTTCTGTGGACGCCTAGCAGACTATAAATACTACGATATGCACGTGGTCATTGAGCGTGCTCTAGAGGTCGTTGAGAAAGAATTTACTAAATGACACAAGACAAAATTGATATCGTGGTTCTTTGGGTCGATGGAAGTGACCCAGAGTTTATCCGCGAGAAACAAGCTGTGACAGGTCAAATAGCAGAAATAGACCAAGAAATCGATGGTGAGCAACGTTATCGTGATTATGGTATTTTTAATTATTGGTTTCGAATGATTGAAAAGCATGCTCCTTGGGTAAATCATGTTTACTTAGTCACCAATGGACAAAAACCGGAATGGTTAAACTTGGAGCATCCAAAACTTAAGTTGGTCACTCATAAGGAATTTATCCCTAAAGAGTATCTACCTACTTATAATTCAGCGGCTATTGAGCTTAACCTCCATCGGATTGAAGGCTTGTCGGAAAACTATCTCTATTTCAATGATGATATGTACTTAATCAGAGATAGTCAACCTTCAGATTTTTATAAGAATGAGCAACCTAAGCTTTTAGCGGTTTATGATGCTTTGGTTCCTTGGTCACCATTTACGAATACTTATCACAATAATGTTGAGTTGATTTATCGCCATTTTCCTAATAAGAAGGCTATGAAATCCTCCCCTTGGAAATTCTTTAATTTTCGTTATGGTTCCTTGGTTTTGAAAAACTTGTTACTCTTACCATGGGGACCGACAGGCTATGTGAATCAGCATTTGCCTGTACCGATGAAGAAGAGTACCTTGTCACATTTGTGGGACATCGAAGGTGAAACTTTGGATAGAACATCCAGAAATAAGATTAGAGATTATGGGGTAGATGTCAATCAATACGTTTGTTCTAACTGGCAAATTGAAAGTAATCAGTTTTATCCTATGTCTAAAAATTTTGGAGAAACAATTGGTTTAAATCAAGTGGATAAGCTGGAATCTATTTTTAAAGATAGACGTAAAAAACTGCTTTGTGTCAATGATGATGGTGACTTTAGGGAAGAAAATATCATTAATTTCAAGCAAATTTTAAATGAATATTATCCTAAAAAATCAGCGTATGAAAAATGAGAAGTAAAAGATGAAATACTATTTAAAAGAAGAATTTTTACACGACAATAATTCTAAAAATGCGGGAAATAAAGCACGTAATGACGTTGAAGCAATTTTAAATAAATTAGGTTATTCTCCGTTGAAAGTTTTGGTGGATGACTGGTATCAAATGAATGTTCTTAGGGCACAGATTCATAAATATAGAGCTCTCTTTAGAGCTTTCAAAGACCTAAAGAAAAATGATGAGATCATAATTCAATTTCCTTTGTTACATCATTCTTTATTTCTTAACCATTTACTAAAAAAACTTAAAAACAGGGGTACAGATGTCTATTTTTTAGTTCATGATTTGGAAACACTGCGTTTTGTGAATGATAAAACCTTACCATTTAGAATGAAGTTACGGATGAAACTAACTGAAAGTGATACGTTCCGTAGTGTTACAGGAATTATTGCTCACAACCCGGTTATGAAATCTGTTTTAGTGGATAAGGGAATTGAGGAAGATAAGATTGTTAGCCTTGGCATTTTTGACTATTTGATTCCAAATTTCCAAGAAAAGAGCGACCAAACAAAAGACCAGCCCATTATTGTAGCTGGTAATTTGGCAAAGGAAAAAGCTGGTTATCTTTATGCTCTTCCTGTAGAACCTGCATATAACCTTTATGGTGTAGGTTTTGACGAGAGTAGGGCACTAGAAAATGAGACTTACTTTGGTTCCTTCTTACCGGATGAACTGCCTGCAGCCCTTGAGGGTGGTTTTGGACTGGTCTGGGATGGGGATAGTGCAGAAACCTGTAGTGGTGTCTTTGGCGAGTATCTTCGCTACAACAACTCTCACAAGGCGTCACTATACTTGGCCTCAGGCTTCCCGCTTGTGGTTTGGAAACAGTCAGCCTTGTCTCAGTTTGTGCTTGAGAAGGGCTGCGGGATTGCAGTAGAATCGCTACATGACCTCTCTCAAGCGATTGAACAGTTAGACGATAAGGACTATCAAGACTTGCTTGTCAATGCAAAAAGTATTGGTCAAAACATTCGTAATGGAAGTTATTTAACAAATGCCTTGAATAAAATTGTAAAATAGAAGCCTGAAAAGGCTTCTTTTTTGTATTCCGTAGAAAAAACGCCTAGAAACCTTTTCGAATGCAGGTCTGTGTGCTACAATAGAAACAGTATAAAATATGATTTAAGGAATGAAAATGAGAAAAAAGGATTTCATTTATTTTGCCAGTGCAGCTGTACTGCTAGCTGCGTCTGTTCAAGTTGCCCATGCCGATGAAGTGGGAGTGAAAGAATCGGCAGTCACTGAAAGTGAAGCAGTAACGACACCAGCTAACTCAGCACCAGTAGTCGAGGAAAAGCAAGAAGTAGGGACTCATCAATATGTGGCACCAGCCCCAGTAACAGACCTTCCAGTCACTAGCTCAGAAGTTACGAAGGTAGAAGAGCCACAGGTAGAAACAAAGCCTATTTCAGCAGGGGAATCTGTCCCATCTTCTGAGTCAACTGCGAAACCTGTAACAGGAAGTACTACTTTTTTCAATACGGATTCAAACGCTCCAGCTAGTCGCTCGACGGATGTGGCTGTTCAGCCAAAATCATTCGTTGATGTGAGTAGCCATAATGGAGATATTAGTATTGAAGATTATCGTACTCTTGCTAATAAAGGTGTGGGCGGTGTCGTTGTTAAATTGACAGAAGACATCTGGTACAAGAATCCAAATGCTGAAAATCAAATTCGCAATGCGCAAGCGGCGGGTCTGCAAGTATCGACCTACCACTTCTCACGCTATACTTCTGAGGAAGCAGCGCGTGCAGAAGCGCGATTCTATATTGCAGCAGCACAACGCTTGAATCTTCCAAAAAATACCCTCATGGTCAATAACTTTGAGGATGCTAAGATGCAGTCAAATATCAACCGCAATACTCAAGCTTGGGTGGATGAAATGCGCAAGAATGGCTACACCAACTTGATGTTCTATACTAGTGCCAGCTGGTTGGATGAAAACAATCTTCGAAAGAAAGGTCCTGTCAACACCGCTCAATTTGGTCTTCAAAATTTCTGGGTTGCCCAATATCCTTCTCCAAAACTATCTGTTAATGATGCGAAAAGCTTGCGTTACAATGGAAAAGCTGGAGCATGGCAGTTCACTTCTCAAGCGGAATTGCTTCCAGGCAAACACCTCTTTGACCATAGTGTGGACTATACAGGTCGCTTTACAGCGAACGCAAAACCCGCAGCTGACCCGACAGAAGGCACCTTAAGTGGTAAGATCAGCATTGTCAATAACGATACCATGGCGGGTCGCTTTGACGTTGTAATATCAAATGTTAAGGCGCCAAACGGGGTTCGAATAGTGTCTGTACCAATCTGGTCAGAAATAGGTGGTCAAGATGACCTTGTTTGGTATACAGCGAACCGTCAAGCAAATGGGACCTATACCGTCAACGTAAAAGCAACGGACCATAAAAATTCAACCGGTCTTTACAATATCCACCTTTACTATGTTCAGAATAATGGACAGATGACGGGTGTAGGTGGAACAACCACACAAGTCTTCATTGGCAAGACATCTGAGCAGTTGAAACCAAAAGCAAGTTTTGCTATTGAAAACAATAATACTAAGAATGGTACCTTTGATGCCGTTATTACTAACATCTCAGCACCATTAGGTGTTAAAGAAGTGTTAGTTCCATCATGGAGTCTTGAAAAAGGTCAAGACGACCTTGTCTGGCATAAGGCGACTAAGCAAACTGATGGTAGCTACCGTGTAACTATTAAGGCAAGTGAGCATAAGGGTAATAAAGGAAATTACCGTGCTGATGCCTACATCGTGGATAACTCTAGCAATCGCCACTACATTGCTGAAAAAGTAGTATCTGTTGATTATGCTCGACCAACTGGTGTTCTTACGATTGAAAATAACAATACTGTAGCGGGTACTTTTGATGCAGTTGTCCGTAACATTGTTGCTCCTACAGGTTTGAAAGAGGTTCTTGTTCCTTCATGGAGTTTAGCTGGAGGTCAGGATGACCTCATCTGGCATAAGGCAACTCGTCAATCCGATGGTTCTTACCGAGTGACGATCAAGGCAACGGATCATAAGAATTCAACTGGTAAATACCGTGCCGACGCCTACATCGTAGATGATTCAAACAAACGTTTCTACCTCACTGAAAAAGTGGTAGAAGTTACGCAAACTCTTCCTAGTGCAAGACTTTCTATTGAAAATAATAATGCTGATTTAGGTACTTTTGATGCGGTTATTCGCAATATCGTTTCACCAAATGGTGTCAAAGAAGTTTTGGTGCCATCATGGAGTCTCGTTAATGGACAAGATGATCTTGTTTGGCACAAGGCTAGTCGCCAATCTGACGGTAGTTACCGTGTAACAATCAAGACTAGCGAGCATAAGAATTCTCTAGGTAATTACCGTGCAGATGTTTATATCGTTGATAATGCAAACAAACGTCATTATGTCACCGAAACGATTGTAGATGTGAAACATAATAAGCCAGTTGGCACCATTTCAGTAGTTAATAACAATAAAGACACTGGCACTTTCGATGTCATTATCAGTAATGTCTATAGTCCTAAAGGTGTACGTACTGTTCAAGTACCAACTTGGTCTGAGGTAAATGGTCAGGATGATTTGACTTGGTATGAAGCGACTCGTCAATCCGATGGGACTTACAAGGTAAGCGTGAAGGCTTCTGACCATAAGTTTTCGACAGGTACTTACCATGTCCATTTGTACTATATCCAGGGTGATGGTAGTCAGGTTGGTGTTGGTGGCACAACGCTGCAGGTAGAAAACCGGAACTTTGTAACTAGAAATCAGCTCTATCTGAAGCATCTTTCTGCAAAAGATGCAGATGGTCAGTTAGGTCGAGTTCTAAAGGCAGCGTCAAGCTTGATTGGCGTTGAGACTGGATCTCCAGAGCACCTTAAATTGGTCAGAGATTACAATAGTGTCCATCCGTTGCCAGTAGGCTATCCTGTGAAGAATACGGATGATTGGTGCGATGTGTTTGTCACAACAGTCTTCCAACGCGAAGGGCTTAGTCATTTGATTGGTCGTGAGTGTGGAGTGGAACGCCATATCCAAATCTTTAAAAATCTTGGTATTTGGAATGAAAACGGGGCTTCTACACCGAAGTCAGGTGATATCATTACCTTTAACTGGGACCAAGATTCTCAACCGAATAATGGATTTGCGGATCATATTGGAATTGTTGAATACGTTGAAAATGGACTGATTCATACAATCGAAGGAAATTCCGGTTATGTTGGAACTGTCAAACGCAATGTATACCGTATCGGACACGGCAATATTCGTGGATTTGCGACACCACGTTATAAATAACATACAAGCTTTTCAGCATTTTTGCCTAAGTACTTTTCTATAATAGAAAGACAACCAGTTCTGAAAGAGGGCTGGTTTTTTGTATTCTTTGCGGACTTGACAAGAGTGCCAAGCACTGGTCCTACCATCTCCTTGATTAGCTTGGTATTAGCCTTTGTAGTAGCAAGCGGTGCAGCTTATCTCCTTAAAAAGAAGAAAAAATAAGCGCAAGGCTTGATTAATCTTGTCTAACTAATCGAGAGTATTGAAGAGGCCCTTAGGGGCCTCTTTTTTTGTGTGATAAAAAATACAAAAAAATCCTTGACAAACTAAAAAATTAGCGTTATCATTAACTAGTTAATTAACCGTTTAATGAACCGATTAAGAAAAAGAAAGGATTTATATATGTTTGGGAGGAAGCTAAGAGCCTTAGGAATTGGATTCGTCTGCCTCTTATTGTTAGTGGCTTGTGGGAGCCAGAAAAGTTCGGGAGCTGGCTCTACTAAAAAGGGGCTCAAAATTGTGACGAGTTTCTATCCTGTCTATTCGCTGGTGAAGGAAATTTCAGGCAATCGCAACGAGGTCTGGATGGTTCAGTCGGGCGCTGGGATTCATGATTACGAACCTTCGGCCAAGGAGACAGCCCAGATCTATGATGCGGATGTCTTCGTCTACCATTCTCAAACACTCGAATCTTGGGCTGGACGTCTGGATCCTAGCTTGCAAGACTCGAAACTGCGGGTCATCGAAGCCAGCAAGGGAATGGAATTGGATAAGGTCGCTGGCTTAGAAGATATTGAGGATACGGAAGGGAAGGATGCAAAACACTTGTATGATCCTCATACCTGGATGGATCCACTGAAAATTGCTGAAGAAGGGAAGATCATCGCCCAAGAGTTAGGAGACATCGATCCAGAAAATAGAAGTTATTATGAGGCCAATGCCCAAAAGCTTGAAAAACGCTGTGAGGCTTTGGTGGACAAATACCAACCTCTCTTTGAAAAAGCGACGCAAAAAACCTTTGTGACCCAGCATACAGCCTTTTCTTATTTAGCCAAGCGCTTTGGTTTGAAACAATTAGGAATTGCAGGGATCTCGCCGGAGCAGGAACCAACAGCCCGTCAGTTGGCTGAGATTCAGCAGTTTGTCCAGGACTATCAAGTTCAGACCATCTTTGTTGAGAAGCATACCTCGTCTAAGGTGGCCGATAGCATTGCCAAAGCGACAGGGGCAAAGGTGAAGGTCTTGGATCCTCTCGAAGCAGATCCGGAAAATAACAAAGATTTCTTGGAGAACCTAGAAGAAAATATGGCGAGTCTAGCCAAAGAATTACAGGAGTGAGTAGAAGAATGAAGAAAAAAGCAACGATTGGATTAGTAGCAACCCTAGGTTTGGGTTTATGCGCCTATGCCTTAAGTCAGCAAGCGCCAGTCAAGGAAGACAAACAGAATCAGAATCAGGTGCAGTATTTACAAGGAGACAAGAAAAAATCAGCTAGCAGCTCAAACAGGCAGGAAGAAAGCATTGAAACCGTCAACTCGAAGGAAAAGATCCAGGCAGAGCAGATTGTGGTCAAAATTACTGATGAGGGCTTTGTGACTTCCCATGGAGATCATTTCCATTACTACAATGGCAAGGTTCCTTACGATGCGATTTTTAGTGAGGAGTTGATTTTACGGGACCCCACTTACCAACTGAAACAATCAGACATTGTCACACAGGTACGAGATGGTTATATTATCAAGAAGGATGGGACCTACTACCTTTATCTAACCGATCCACAACATACGCTGAATGTCCGTTCGGTGGAGGAAATTGCCCAACAGAAAAAAGGAGAGCTGGTTTCAGGTTCGAAAGAGAATGCCCAAAAATCTGGGGGAACTCGTGATTTCAGCCAGCCGAGTCAGGCATTACGTGAAGGGAAAACAGTAGCAAGTCTAACAGCAGGTGCTAAGCCAAGTCAAGGTGGCTACCGGACAGATGATGGCTATGTCTTCCATCCTGGGGATGTGATTTCTGATACCGGGGATGGCTTCATTGTGCCTCATGGTGGCCATTACCACTTTATTCCGAAGAGCGCCTTATCAGCTGGAGAATTAGCTGCTGCCTTATCTATCTTAAATGGTAGGGGAGGGAAAAATGAGGTAAAACCTGTATTGCCCCCTTCTATCCAGTTGACTGCACCGGTTAATCCGAATCAACCGATTCCAGCACCTGTCACTCCAGCGATTTCAACTCCTCTTCCTCATCCAACAGTGACGACAGAAGGGCGAAGCCTGGAAAGCCTACAGAAAGAGTTGCAGCATACCCCACTTTCAGAGCGCCATGTTGAGTCGGATGGCTCTGTCTTTGATCCAAGCAAAATTACCAAATGGACAGAGCAAGGAGTGGTGTATCCGCATGGGGATCACTTCCATTTTATCCCTTATAGTGTGCTTTCGCCTTTAGAGCGGGAATTGGCACGCCAGTATCAAGTCCTTCGTTCTCAAACTGGGACTGTCGCAACAGAAGAAAAGCCAACTCAACCTTCAAGCCCAGACACAAAACCAGTTGATCATGACCACGACCACGAGAAGGAGGATCCTAATCACAAGCATGACCATGAGGACCATGAAGCCGATCATGATCATCATCATGAAAATGAACAGGCCCATGAGCACGATCATGGTTTCCATGCAGATCAGGTCATCAGCAAGGATGACGAGGGCTATATGGTCGCTCACGGAGACCATGCCCATTACTTCTACAAGAAGGATCTCTCACCTCAAGAAATCGCAGCTGCAGAGGCAGTGCTAGCTGGTAAGAAGGAAGAGGACAAGGGGCAACCACTGACGGATGATGTGGCGACCTATTCGCGCGATGCTTCGGATGAAGAAAAAATCCAATACATTAGCCAGACCTACGGCGTTCCTCGGGAAGCTATCAAGATTTCCAATGGTTTCTTTGTCTTTAACAATCCAGACCAAGAATACGATCCAACCCATATCCACCCTTATGCAGTTCGGAAGGAACATGTTCGGATTCCGCTTGAAACAGGAAATCCTGAGCTAGACTTTATCAATGAGCTCTATGCAACAGCGCTTCGCTCTGGTATTTCCCCATATACGATGCAAATCGAGAATGGTCAGTTTGTCATTCCGCATGGGGACCATAACCACTATATCAAGGTGCGCTCAGCAGGCTTGACGGACTACTTGGCTCACCGTCTACCGACCATCCAAGCAGCTTACCAGAAAGGTGACTTGGATCAGAAAGCTGTAGAGGACAAAGTCAACCAACTCTTAGCAGAAAGTCGGACTTTATACGCTTCAGACCCTCTGCAACAAAGACGGATTGAGTTGAACTTGGGTCAATTCTTAGAAACTGTTAAAAACTTCCCAAGCAATTCAACAGCAGGCTACTTGGCAAGTCTTGAGCAAGTTGACAAGGAATATATCCATGCGACCCAGGAAGTCAAACCAAAAGAAGAAACAGCCTTGGACCGTCGCTATCAGGAATTGTTGGAACAAGTTCGCTTGTTAGATACCGAAGCCTTCCAACTCAAGAAAGAGAGCCTCGTTTCTCAGTTGCAGGAAGTCTATACAGCCAAGGATAGTCAACGATTGGAGCAAGAAGGAAAATTGCTACATGCCATTCAGGAGATGCAAGATCGGACCGGTGTGACTTCGGTAGACTACCTCAAGTATTTCTACCAAAGTTTAAGCGATGCGCGCTTAACACCGGAATTGCGGGCGACAGCAGCAGACCTTGCTTTGAAACTTTACCGGGCTCAGGCCTTTGAAGAAGCTTGGGACTCAAAAGCCCATTTCATGGAGCTTTACCAAGCTAAACAAGCGATTGACCAGCTACTGTCCCAAGAAAATGCTCCAACCTATCCAATTGAAAAAACAGTTCTGGATCAAAAGGGGGCAGATGCTCCATCCTATAATATAGCTGTTTACGACTTCCTCAAGGGGGTCTACGGTGATCTGGATGAAAAGACAGAGTCTCGTCAACGCTCTAATCTCTTAACAGCCCTTTTCGATCAAATCTCCACTCTTTTGCCACAAGTAGAAGAAAGCAAACGTCCTGCTTTTGAAGAACGTTTGGAACAGGTGCGCCAAGAGCCAGATGCTGACACGGCTTTGACAACTGGGAAAACTCTTTTGCGTGAAGTTGGTGAAACGATTGAACAACAAAAGCAAAAGAAAACAGAAGAACCTAAACTTGGAGACGTAGCCCTCTATCAAGAGATTTATAACCAGTTGATCGCTCTCCACCAACAATTGGTCGAAAAAGGAGCCAGTGATGCTCAGTTTGAACGCTTAGAAGCCCTCTTTGATCAACTAGCTGATCCAAAGAGCGACAAGCAAGCCTTGTTACAGGCGATTCAAGCTCTTCGAGATGATTTGCTAGCGACGCAATCGACAGCAGTGACAGTAGAAGCAGACAAAGCAACCCCAGCCCCTCAAAGTCCTGCTACGAGTGATCCTAACCTGAATAAGGAAGAAGCTTCAGATCCTGCTCAGACTCCATCTCCAGAGTCAGAAAACACAGAAGTCAGCCCAGTCGCAAGTGAAGAAACGACGGACTAGGACGCATGCAGAAATAACAGAAAACACAGAATCAATTCGATTCTGTGTTTTTAGATGTAGACAAACTATTATTTTACATTAAAACAGCTAGATACTTTTCAAAAAAACTTTTATTTATAGACATCTAAGAAGATTTAAAACTTTCCGCTGTGAGAAAAGTGCTAGAAACAATAGTGTTTCTAGCACTCGGGAGTTTTGAAAGTAAAACAGTTCGGGGAACTGTTTTAGCCTGAGCCTAAAAATTGAAAAGCGAAGGGGTTCAAAACTAATTGAACACGGGCTACGGATTGTGTCAAAAAGATAAGTTTTCCTAGAATCGAAAGATTCTGCGTCAAACTTCCTATTTTGACTTTATCCGCAGGCGCCCTTTGTATCTTAATAAGTTATGGAACTTCGTAGAAGTTCGCTAATGTCCGTACTCACCTAAGGAAAGTTTCTAAAATGACTTTGTCTTCACACTGAAAGCTTCTTCTAGTCCACTAGATTAGAAACATCAGTCGCTTGGCTCTATGGAGATGTCTGCTCTTTTAATCCCTTTTCAAAACTTGCAGAAGGAGCCTCGACTTGAATTTTCTCTAAGGTGAAGGGATGGGTGAGCCGCAAGCGGTGGGCATGGAGCATGAGGCGAGGAGCTCTTTCGGGGTTGTAGAGCGGATCTCCCACAATCGGATGGCCATGGTGAGAGAGGTGGACGCGGATCTGGTGGGTGCGACCTGTCTGGAGCTGGCAGTTGACCAAGCTGGTGCGTTTGAAAGTCTTTAAGCTGGTCACATGGGTTTCTGCATAGAGGCCCTTTCGAGGATCAACAATGCGTTTGCGTCGATCGTGGCGATCTCGTCCCAATTTGTCCTTATAAACCAGCTTCTTTTTGGGTAAGCTGCCTAGGATTAAGGCCCAATAGTCTCGTTGGATTTTCTTGTCTTCTAGCAGTCGATTCAGGACGGGTAAAACAAAAGGATTCTTGGCAAAGACAAGAGCTCCACTGGTTTCCTTGTCCAAGCGATGAACGACATAACAGGTCTTCCCAACATAAGTGGAGACATGATTAAGAAGGGCGATTTCATCTGGTTGATTGGCGTGTGTTTTCATGCCTTCCGGCTTGTTTACAATGATGAGGTGCTCATCTTCATAGAGGGTTTCGACCAGGCTAGCATCCCCTGTCAAGAGATCTTTTTCTTCATAATCTTCCGGATCAAAGGTGAGGGTGAGTTGGTCACCCGCTTCAAGCATCGATTGCCAGTGGACGGTCTCCCCATTGACTTGGACATGTTTTTTGGTTCGCAAAAAATGACGAATCTTTCGTGGGATGAGAAAATAATCTTCAAGGGCCTCTTTGACCGTCATAGCGGGCAAGGCACTTGGTATCGTTATAGTATACTGCATAGTGTTATTGTATCAGAAAGCAAGGGGAAAGAAAAGATGAGAAGGAGGAAAAGGAGAGGAGGAACAAGTTGCTAAAACCCGCTCTAGAGTGGACTGGATGGCAACCTTAAAGAAAACTAAAAGCATCCGTTTCTGCGAAGGTCTTTCTTGTCTAGACGTTAGGAAGGTGATAAAATAGGGACTATGAACAAATTAAAAGAATTAATGGAGGGAATGATTCGTCATTTCCAACGAGAGAAAAAACCAAGGAAGATTGCGGAAGAGGTTGAATTATCAACGGACGGGGAGGAGCAAGCTCCAACCTATAGCCGGTCGGAGAATTCACGGAGAAAATCTCACTCCCAACATCCGATCAGACGCTTTTGGCGCAGGTATCACTTGACCAAGATCTTCCTACTGATTGGGCTGACCTTTAGTCTCGTCGTCGGAGGTTATCTTTTCTACATAGCCAAGACGACCAATGTAGCAGATCTGCAAAACGCCCTCAAGGCGACCACGATCATCTATGATAAAGATGGGAACCAAGCAGGAAGCCTAACGGGGCAAAAAGGAACCTACGTTGAGTTAGATGCCATTAGTGAAAACTTGCAAAATGCAGTTGTTGCGACAGAAGACCGGAGTTTCTACAAAAATAGTGGGATTAACTATGGTCGTTTCTTCCTGGCGATTTTGACTGCCGGCCGCTCAGGTGGGGGATCGACGATCACCCAACAGTTGGCCAAAAATGCCTATCTTTCTCAGGACCAGACGGTTGAGCGGAAGGCTAAGGAGTTTTTCCTAGCCCTCGAGATTAACAAAAAGTATAGTAAGAAAGAAATCTTGACCATGTACCTCAACAATGCCTATTTTGGCAATGGGGTTTGGGGGATTGAAGATGCTTCTAAGAAGTATTTCGGTGTATCCGCTAGTGAGTTGACTCTGGATCAGTCAGCTGTCCTTGCCGGTATGCTCAAGGGACCAGAAATCTATAACCCCCTTTATTCAGTCGAGAACGCAACCAATCGTCGCAATACGGTCCTACAAAATATGGTCGCAGCTGGTTATATCGACCAAGCTACAGCAGATCAATCCGCCGCAGTCGACATTCATGGACAACTGGTGGATGCCTATGAAGGCAAGTCAGAAGATTATCGCTACCCGTCCTATTTCGATGCGGTTATCAACGAGGCTGTCAACGAATATGGTCTAACAGAAGAAGATATCATCAAGAATGGTTACCGGATCTACACAGAGATGGACCAGAATTACCAAGCCAGCATGCAGGTCATCTACGACAATGTAGATCTCTTTCCTGTTGCCGAAGATGGCACGCGGGCAGAATCTGGTAGTGTAGCCCTGGATCCTAAGACCGGAGGAGTGCGGGCGATCGTTGGACGCGTGGCTAGTGACCAAGATGCTGGCTTCCGAAGCTACAACTATGCGACTCAATCTGCTAGAAGTCCTGGTTCTACCATTAAACCCCTGGTCGTTTATAGTCCAGCTGTAGCCAACGGCTGGTCAACCAATAAAGAATTGGACAATGCGACCAAGGTCTACGGCGGTTATACAGTTGATAACTATGGTGGCATCCAAGGTAGTCCGACCGTTCCCATGTACCAAGCCTTGGCAGAATCTCTCAACCTGCCAGCTGTAGCGACAGCCAATGAGTTAGGGCTCAATACTGTCTTTGATTATGGGAAAAAATTTGGTCTCAATATGGACAAGGTGGACAAATCTCTCGGAGTAGCTCTGGGATCTGGTGTGACGACCAACCCTCTTCAGATGGCTCAGGCCTATGGAACCTTTGCCAACGACGGAGTGATGAACGATGCCCATCTCATTACGAAGATTGAAAATGCCAGCGGTCAAGTGGTGAAAAGTCACAGTCAGAAATCAAAACGGGTGCTTAGCAGCTCAGCTAATAAGAAGATGACCAATATGATGTTGGGAACCTTTACCAACGGAACGGGTGTCAACGCAGCACCGTATGGTTATACCATGGCTGGTAAAACAGGAACGACTGAAACAGACTTCAACCCGGATCTCTCTGGTGACCAGTGGGTCATTGGCTACACGCCAGATGTGGTCATTAGTCAGTGGCTAGGTTTCCCTAAGACGGATGAAACCCACTATTTGACAGGGACTAGTGCAGAGACAGCCTCAGTGATCTTCCGAAATGTAGCCAATAGCGTCCTTCCTTATACAGAAGGAACTAGCTTTGACAATGAGGAAAATTCTTACCAGGAAAATGGCATTGCCCCTGTCGGTCAAGAAACAGAAACTGAGAGTCCAGAAGAGGACAAGGGCTTCTTTGATACTGTCAAAGAACGCGCTGCAGGTATCGTAGACGATGCCAAAAAAGCCATCGATGAAGCAGATATTCCTGGAAAAGCACAAAATGCCTGGGATACTTTTAAAGGTTGGTTTGGATTCTAAAAAATAGATGCTTAAAAGATGGGAAGGTTCTTTCCATTCAAAGTCTTCTTAGAAACTTTCCTTAGGTAAGTACGGACGTCAGCGAACTTCGAAGAAGTTCCATGACTAATTATTGAGCCTAAGGTCTCAATAATTCCGAGTGCTTGAAACGTAATGTTTCAAGCACTTTTCTCACGACGGAAAGTTTCAAGATAGAGTTGAACAACTCCATAAAAAAGAAAACATATTTATTGAATACCCCCAGCCATTATAAAGCTTAGATCACTGTAGATAGGATGCTAAAAAAGCCTTCAGATGATGATCTGAAAGGCTTTTGTTTTTAGTTTCATTACAAGTCTTCGTCGGAGACGCTGAAGGTATCTCCGTGTTCAAAGTCACCGTATTGGTAGCCCCGTTTGAACCAGCGCATGCGTTGTTCAGACGTCCCGTGGGTGAAGCTATCAGGGACGGAATAACCATAGGCTTGTTCTTGAAGGGTATCATCTCCCACGGCGTGTGCAGCGTTGAGCGCTTCTTCAATATCGCCTGTATCCATGAGGCCTTGCACTTCAATGTAGCGAGTCCACATACCCGCATAGTAGTCAGCTTGAAGTTCCAAACGGACATTGAGGGCGTTTTTTTCTGTCTCGCTTTTTCCTCGGATGGCTTGCTGGTAACTTTGAAGAGTCCCCAGTTCGTTTTGGATGTGGTGGCCGACTTCGTGAGCGATGACATAAGCCATGGCAAAATCTCCGCTAGCCTTATATTTGGTGGTCAACTCTTTGTAGAAGCTGATATCCAAATAGATCTTTTGGTCTGTCGGACAGTAGAAGGGACCGGCAGATGCTTGACCTACACCACAGCCAGTACGAGTTTGGCCGGTATAAAAAACCAGGGTGGGCTTGTGATAGGTCAGCCCGTCTTTTTGGAAGGTTTGCCCCCAGAAATCCTCAGTGGTTCCAAGGACTTGACTGACGAATTTGCTATCTCCGTCATTCACCTGGGTATTGCTTTGGCGCGTGACTTGTCCTGAGTTGTAGTTCTGCGTGGTCTGCCCCTGGTCAAAGAGCCCGCTCAATCCAGCGCCCCCGCTCAAAAAGATGAGAACGAGGATCAAGATCAATTTGCTCTTAAAGCTTCCAGGCGAGAGGAGGATCTGTAAAATACCACCCCCTAAATTCCCACCAGACCGGCCAGATGAGTAGCTCCCGCCACTTTGTCCGCGACGGTCTTCAATGTTTTTACTTTCTTTCAGATGATCGCTTTTCATAGTTTCTCCTTTATCCTTTATATTGTACCAAATCATAGAGAAAAGCCAAATAAATGCGCTCCCTTAGAGTGGAAGAGCTTGTCAAATAGTAGAAAACTTGCTATAATAGTGTGAATGGAGGCGTTATGGCATTAAAAAAAGCAAGTCTAGCGTGTACGGTTTGTGGGTCACGCAACTACTCAATCAAGTTGAGTGCGACGCCAAAACCAAAACGTCTAGAAGTTAATAAGTTTTGTAAACATTGTAGTAAATATACAATTCATAAAGAAACCAGATAGGAGAATGTTGTGAAATTTTTTAAAGATATTTTTGTCTTGCTGAAAAACACGACTTGGCCTACTCGTAAAGAAAGATGGAAAAACTTTATCTCTGTGATTGAGTACACAGCTTTCTTCGTGGTCTTGATTTATTTGTTTGACCAAGTAGTGGCTAAAGGTATTTTGAAGCTGATCGATATGTTCTAAAAAAGAAACAAATCTGCGTCCCATGTGGATGCTTTTTTTCTTGCCTTGATAAAGAAAAAACAAGAGAAACTTCTTTGCTTTCTCCGGTTTTATGTTATAATGGAGCTAGGAAAACAAGAGCCAGAGGGCTTTTTTTAGTATCGTGATGAAACGATTACCTTCTGGTAGATAAGAAAGGAAACAAAAATGGATAGTTTTGACAAAGGCTGGTTTGTCCTACAGACCTACTCAGGATATGAAAACAAAGTGAAGGAAAACCTTCTTCAACGCGCACAAACATATAATATGTTGGAAAACATCTTGCGTGTGGAAATCCCTACTCAAACTGTGCAAATTGAGAAGAATGGGAAAACAAAAGAAATCGAAGAAAATCGCTTCCCTGGTTATGTCTTGGTAGAAATGGTCATGACCGATGAAGCTTGGTTTGTCGTTCGGAACACACCAAACGTTACTGGATTTGTGGGATCTCACGGGAACCGTTCAAAACCAACTCCACTTTTGGAAGATGAAATCCGCAACATCTTGATTTCGATGGGACAAACAGTTCAAGATTTCAACATTGATGTGAAGGTGGGAGATACTGTACGCATTATCGATGGGGCCTTTGCAGATTACACTGGTAAGATCACAGAAATCGATAACAACAAGGTGAAAATGATCATCACCATGTTTGGAAATGACACTGTGGCAGAAGTCAACCTCAATCAAATCGCAGAATTGTAAGGAATGAAAGAGAGTGGGACAGAAATCGGTAATTCGTTAGAATTCGATTTCGTCGTCCCACCTCCGCACAGTTGAGTAGGGCTGTAAAAGCTGATGAAATCAGCGTAGTAGAGCCCACTCAACCACTGCGTCTTGCTCGACAATTTAAAGGCAATTGAGAGGCTAGGACTTTTGTCCCATCCCCTTATTCAAAGAAACCCTCCAAGACGCTGGTCTTGGAGGATTTGTGTTTGTTGAGAAGGGGTTCTTATGCAGGTTCAGAGACTTGGAAGACTGTTTCTTTGTCAAAACCGACAGAGTAGTCTTTCCCGTCTTCACCTTTCCAAGTAAAGATAGTCGCGTAGCCAAAGACGAAAACAGTTTCTGGACGGCCGTGCTTTTCAATTACTTCTTTAGCCGTCATTCCAGGTTGAATATCCTTGAGATTCGTCACCTTTTTAGAGTTAGGCAAGGTGGCAATTTTGTTAGTGGCTTGACCTTTTTCATTAAAATCAATCAAGATAGCAGAGCCATCTCCATGCCAGTAACCATCATTGCCAGAAGAGGAATCAGTAGGACCTAACTTGCTGATGGCTTCATCTTTTGTAGTAGGGGCAAGGGCTTCATTCCCGACAAGGATTTCCACTTTAATCTCTTTGAAGGCGGCCCATTTTGGCATTTCAGGGATATCCCCGATAGCTTCCAGTGACTCTCCTTGGTCCATCAAGCTCATTGTATAATTAGGATCCTCGCGCGTGTTAGAGTCTGAAGAGCTATAAGAATCATCCTTACTGAAGCCTGATGAAAAATCCTTTTTGCTGGTTGACTTTTTAGAATATGAACTTCTAGAACTCTTAGAGCTTTTAGAGGTTTTTTTAGAACTGCTCACAAGAGGTTTTCTTTGGTGAGTCTCTGGTGCAGCCGGTTGGCAAGCAGCCAGCATGGCCAATGAGAGGATGCTGAGAGCATATAAGGTAACTTTTTTCATAATTATCTTTTCCTTTCATGAGTGGAGAACAGAATCGCTCGCAAAGAAGCGCTGGTACGGTCCAATCAAGTGATGGTATCAAAAAAGCCCATTGCTGGGCTCGTTGATATTTGTTTGTGAAGGCGGTAGACGGATTTGAACCGACGATCAAGCTTTTGCAGAGCCGTGCCTTACCACTTGGCTATACCGCCACAACATATTCTATTTTATCTTAAAAATCAGATAAGGTCAAGAAAAAATTTCGGACAAAAGGCTTATGAAAGGGAAAGAATGAGAATCGTGCAGAAAAACATAAAGGAAGGAGGGAGAGCCCTGAAGAAAAGCAGGAAAGTCTAGGAATTTCTCTCAAATGACTTGCAAAAAGCTTCTAAATCTGCTATACTAATAAAGTTGCGTAAAGCAATAAATACTCATCCTGGAACCATTGTGGCACCGTTGCCCTTGTGGTCGTGTTGCAAGCTGACGTCTGGGAGAGGAGAAAAAACAAAAAGGAGAATTTACTCATGGCAGTAATTTCAATGAAACAACTTCTTGAGGCTGGTGTACACTTCGGTCACCAAACTCGTCGCTGGAACCCTAAGATGGCTAAGTACATCTTCACTGAGCGTAACGGAATCCACGTTATCGACTTGCAACAAACTGTAAAATACGCTGACCAAGCATATGACTTCATGCGTGAAGCTGCTGCAAACGACGCAGTTGTATTGTTTGTTGGTACTAAGAAACAAGCTGCTGAAGCTGTTGCTGAAGAAGCTGTTCGTTCAGGTCAATACTACATCAACCACCGTTGGTTGGGTGGTACCCTTACTAACTGGGGAACAATCCAAAAACGTATCGCTCGTTTGAAAGAAATCAAACGCATGGAAGAAGAAGGAATCTTCGACGTTCTTCCTAAGAAAGAAGTTGCACTTCTTAACAAACAACGCGCTCGTCTTGAAAAATTCTTGGGTGGTATCGAAGATATGCCTCGTATCCCAGACGTAATGTACGTTGTTGACCCACACAAAGAGCAAATCGCTGTTAAAGAAGCTAAGAAATTGGGTATCCCAGTTGTAGCGATGGTCGACACTAACACTGACCCAGACGATATCGATGTAATCATCCCAGCTAACGATGATGCTATCCGCGCTGTTAAATTGATCACTGCGAAAATGGCTGACGCTGTTATCGAAGGACGTCAAGGTGAAGATGCAGTTGCATCAGTTGAAGCTGAATTGGCAGCAACTGAAACTCAAGCAGATTCAATCGAAGAAATCGTTGAAGTTGTTGAAGGCGACAACGCTTAATTCGTATAAATAGTAATTACCTAGGAGGGCGGGGCTTAGCCCGGCTCTCCTATTTTTAAAAAAATATAGGAGAAACAAAATGGCAGAAATTACAGCTAAACTTGTTAAAGAGTTGCGTGAAAAATCTGGTGCTGGTGTCATGGACGCTAAGAAAGCATTGGTTGAAGTTGAAGGCGATATCGAAAAAGCAATCGAATTGCTTCGCGAAAAAGGTATGGCTAAAGCAGCTAAGAAAGCTGACCGTGTTGCAGCTGAAGGTTTGACTGGTGTTTATGTGAATGGTAACGTTGCAGCAGTAGTTGAAGTAAATGCTGAAACTGACTTCGTTGCGAAAAACGCTCAATTCGTTGAATTGGTAAACGCAACTGCGAAAGTCATCGCTGAAGGTAAACCAGCTAACAACGAAGAAGCTCTTGCATTGACAATGCCTTCAGGTGAAACTCTTGAAGCAGCATACGTATCTGCAACTGCTACAATCGGAGAAAAAATCTCATTCCGTCGTTTTGCTTTGCTTGAAAAAACAGATGCACAACACTTTGGTGCTTACCAACACAACGGTGGACGTATCGGTGTTATCTCTGTTGTCGAAGGTGGAGACGAAGCACTTGCTAAACAAATTTCAATGCACATCGCTGCAATGAAACCAACCGTTCTTTCATACAAAGAATTGGATGAGCAATTCGTGAAAGATGAGTTGGCACAATTGAACCACGTGATCGACCAAGACAACGAAAGCCGTGCAATGGTTGGTAAACCAGCTCTTCCACACTTGAAGTATGGTTCTAAAGCTCAATTGACTGACGAAGTTGTCGCTCAAGCTGAAGAAGATATCAAAGCTGAATTGGCAGCTGAAGGTAAACCAGAAAAAATCTGGGATAAAATCATCCCAGGTAAAATGGATCGCTTCTTCTTGGACAACACGAAAGTTGACCAAGCCTACACTCTTCTTGCACAAGTTTACATCATGGATGACAGCAAGACAGTGGAAGCTTACCTTGAATCAGTAAATGCTTCAGTTGTTGAATTTGTTCGCTTTGAAGTTGGTGAAGGTATTGAAAAAGCTTCAAATGACTTTGAAGCAGAAGTTGCAGCTACAATGGCAGCAGCTCTTAACAACTAAGAATTAAAAAAAGAGGTTTCGATGGAAACCTCTTTTTTTGTAAGATGAAAAGGACTGAAACAGATGTTTCAGTCCTTTTGCTATTAATGCGCAAAGGTATCTAGTCCGAAGAGGAGCGAGAGAGATCCCATAATGAGGCCTGCTAGGACAACTCCCAACATGACAGCAAGGACGCTCCGTTTGAAATCCCAGTCCAGAATAGATGCGGCGAGGGTTCCAGTCCAGGCTCCAGTTCCTGGTAAGGGAATACCGACGAACAAGAGTAGGGCCCAAAAGATTCCCTTATCCCCTGCAGCTTCTTCTAATTTTTGTCCTCCACGATGGCCTTTGTTGAGACACCAAGTGAAAAAGTTCCCGATAACAGGCTTATCTTTCCCCCATTCCAGGATATGGCGAGCGAAAAAGAAAATAATAGGGACAGGAAGCATGTTGCCAACGACCCCAATCAGGAGGGCTTGCCAAAGAGGAATTCCGCTAGAGATGGCGTAGGGAACAGCTCCACGAAGTTCTACCAGAGGAATCATGGAGATCAAAAAAGTAATAATGTAGTTCATGTGTCATCCTTTCAATTCATCCTTTCCATTCTACCTTATCTTATATAAATTCACAACTATTCAAGTTAAAAATCTAGTATTTCAGAATTAAAAAACGAAGAATATTATCTATTCTCTACAAATTATAGTTCTTTTTGATCAAACTAAAGACTGTCCATTACATCCCTTGTTTAACCTTTATTATTTGGTATAGTTATAATGTGAGATTCGGTACATTTTTGAGTACTTTGAAGATATTTACTGTATCAATTATTAAATTATAGGTATTGTTGACTAAGTTGTTTTTTAAGAAGTGTAGTGTATGTAGTATTCGAAAACTAACGGTTTGAGCTTTTACGGTCCTCATCGGTGTTTCTTTTTTCAGAGTACAGGGAGCCCTGGCTCAAGTGAATGAAAAAGCAGGAGTGGCAGAAGAGGAAGGTGATGAGATTGCTGAAAAAGTAGTAGTCACCCAGTAGAATTCTGTTGTTGGTATTCCTGTGCAGGAGTATAAAGAAGTAGAACAGCCACAGGTGGAACCTCAAACAAGTGAACGTTCTGCTGGGGCTACTGAAGAGGCTGCGAAGGATCAAAAACAAGTAGCGGAGGACATGGTGCAAGATCGCGAACGAGATTTTAATAAGGACTGGTATTTCAAGTTAAATGCAGCTCCTGGTGCAGAAGGTCGCCAGGTGGATGTCAAAAACTGGAAAAAATTAGATTTGCCACATGATTGGTCAATCTTCTTTGACTTCGATCACAATTCTCCGGCTCAAAATGAAGGGGGACAATTAAACGGTGGGGATGCTTGGTATCGCAAGACCTTCCGTTTGGATGACAAAGATCTAGATAAGAAGGTGCGTTTGGAATTTGGTGGAGTTTACATGGATTCGAAAGTCTATGTAAACGGACAATTTGTGGGTCATTATCCAAATGGCTACAATGCCTTTTCTTATGATATTACCCCTTATTTGAATGCGGATGGAAGTGAAAACACCATCGCGGTTCATGTGGTCAACCAACAGCCAAGTAGTCGTTGGTATTCTGGAAGTGGGATTTATCGTGATGTCAAACTCAGTGTGACGGATAAGGTTCATGTGGCTAAGTATGGGACCACCATCACTAGTCCAAAGTTAGAAGAACAACAGAATGGGGCAGTCGATACTCTTGTGAAGAGTCGTATTGTCAACCAAGATGATCAAGCCCACAGTGTGTATGCGGAATACGAAATCGTCGATCAAAATGGTCAAGTGGTCAGTGAAAAGGTGCGCAGTGAAGTGCAATCCGTTTTGGCTGGTCAAGAGATCAACCTGTCTCATACCCTTCATGTTGAAAAACCAACTCTCTGGGATGTCAAAACCAATAACCCAGCCCTTTATACTCTGTATACACGGGTCTATCGGGATTCGCAATTGGTCGATGTGCAAAAGGAACGTTTTGGTTATCGCTATCTCAACTGGACACCAGAAGGGGGCTTCTTCCTTAACGGAGCGGCTACGAAATTCCACGGTGTTTCCCTTCACCATGACCATGGGGCCCTCGGAGCTGAGGAAAATTACAAGGCTGAATACCGCCGTCTCAAACAGATGAAGGACATGGGGGTCAATGCGATCCGGACGACCCACAACCCAGCGAGTGAACAAACCCTGCAAATTGCGGCTGAGTTGGGCTTGATGGTCCAAGAAGAAGCCTTTGATACCTGGTATGGTGGCAAGAAACAATACGATTACGGTCGATTCTTTGAAAAGGATGCAACGCATCCAGAAGCTCGAAAAGGGGATAAGTGGTCTGACTATGACCTTCGGACCATGGTAGAGCGAGGCAAGAACAATCCTTCTATTGTGATGTGGTCAATCGGTAACGAAGTCGGTGAAGCAGATGGATCTGATAAGTCTGTCGCAACCGTTCGTCGTCTGGTCAAGACCATCAAGGAAGTGGATGCAACTCGCTATGTCACCATGGGAGCTGATAAATTCCGCTTTGGTGATGGATCAGGAGGACATGAAAAGGTAGCGGCAGAGCTCGATGCGGTTGGATTTAACTACTCAGAGGCCAACTATGAAAGCCTACGCGCTAAACATCCAAACTGGCTCATTTATGGTTCTGAAACCTCTTCTGCAACGCGGACGCGGGGCTCTTACTACCATCCTGAAAGAGAGTGGGTCGGAAGCAACCAAGAAGACCGCCATTATGAACAATCAGACTATGGCAATGACCGGGTTGGTTGGGGTCGGACAGCGACAGCCTCTTGGACCTTTGACCGCGATCATGCCGGCTATGCAGGACAATTTATCTGGACAGGTACGGACTATATCGGCGAGCCAACACCATGGCACAACCAAAATGACACACCTGTGAAAAGTTCTTATTTCGGTATTGTCGATACTGCCGGCCTTCCAAAGAATGATTTTTACCTTTACCAAAGTCAATGGGTATCGGCTGAGAAACATCCAATGGTTCATCTCTTACCACATTGGAACTGGGACAATCCAGAATTAGCCAATCGTGTCATGGATGAAGAAGGTCGGATTCCTGTTCGTGCCTTCTCCAATGCCCACAGTGTGGAATTGATTGTCAATGGGGAATCACAAGGGGTCAAGACCTTTACCAAGAAGACCACAGCAGATGGCCGGACCTACCAAGAAGGGGCAAATCCGAATGAACTCTATCTAGAGTGGTTGGTTCCTTATGTACCAGGTAAAGTAGAAGCTATTGCGCGCAACGAAGCAGGCGAAGTAATCGCACGTGATCAGATCGAGACAGCTGGGAAGCCAGCCGGTGTTCGCCTGCTGAAAGAAGAACACGCCATTGCGGCAGACGGTAAAGATTTGACCTATATTACCTATGAAATCGTCGATGAAGCAGGTCGTGTCGTCCCAACTGCCAATAATTTGGTGCATTTCCATTTGCATGGCCAAGGCCAAATTGTCGGTGTCGATAATGGGGAACAAGCCAGCCGTGAACGCTACAAAGCGCAGGAAGATGGCTCATGGCAACGTCGGGCCTTTAACGGCAAAGGGGTTGTCATTGTCAAATCGACTGAGCAAGCAGGTGCCTTTACCCTGTATGCAGACTCAGACCGCTTGCAATCAGACCAAGTCAGCCTCTTTACAGGTAAGAAGGACCAAGCAGAACGCTCTGTTTTGGGAGTCGAACCGGTTCGGACTCAAGTGTACTTGGGACAAAATCCTGAACTTCCAAGTCACGTATCTGTTGTTTATAGCGATGGCAAGGCCCAAGAAGAAGCCGTCGAATGGGATGCGGCAGACTATAGCCGTGCTGGCCAAGTCCGTGTGACAGGTCATGTTCAAGGACGCACGGTCGAAGCTCTGGTCGATGTGATCGGCGTGGAACAAGTCCTTCCAGTTATCAAACAAATCCCACAGGGAGCAGATCTAGCGACAGTGGATAAGACTGTGCAATTGGTCTTCACAGATGGCCGGACAGTTAGCTATGAAGTTGATCAATGGACCTTGGAAGCTGGTCAAGAAGATCAGTTGTCCACACCAGGTGCTCGCTTGAAAGCGAAAGGACACCTAGGCAATGGGGAAACCGTCCAAGCGACTCTAGTGGTTGCAGGTGGAACAGTCAGCAAGGCTAAGAAACCAACCGTGCAACTAGATGGAGTAGCCCTTCCAAAATTTGGTAGTGGCAACCATACTATTTTCCGCCCATTGACTTATGGGCAAGAGCCTGGTCAAGTCACAGCAAGTGCAGAAAATGCCCAAGTGACGGTCCTACAAGCTAGCCGTGAAAATGGTTTGAAAGCTCAAATCTTTGTGATTGCTCAGGATACGGGAGCTGTCCAGACCTATGCTATCCAATTCCAAGAAGAAAGTCCACAGATCCAGCGCCTAGAATTGCGTCTGCCAGAAGGACAGGAACTCAAGGAAGACCAAACGGTACCACTTGAAGTCATTGCCCATTACCAAGATGGTAGCCAGGCAAGTCTCAAAGCAGATCAAATCGATGTGAAGACAAGAGCTGGTAGCCAAGGAAAAGCGGTCGCAAGCAAGAAAGGTTTGGAACTACGGGAAGCAGGATTGGTTCATTTAGAAGCTAGCTTCCAAGGACAAACGGGAGAAGTCACCTTTACCATCACGCCAAATCCTGAAGAAAAGACGGTTGTCAAGGTGCGTCCTGTACGGATTAGTACGGATCGAAATGTTTTGCCAGCTCTTCCAGAGACAGTCTTGGTCGAGTATGACAAGGTATTCCCGAAAGAAAAACGTGTGACCTGGGATGCCGTGACAGCAGATCAAGTCAAGGATTACCATAGCTTTACAATCACAGGTCATGTAGAAGGTGTGGAAAAAGAAGCCCAAGCCCAAGTCACAGTTGAAGGCATTATCGCTGTAGAAGAAGTCAGCACCACCACTCCAGTCGGAGAAAAACCAGCCCTTCCAGAAAGCGTGCGGACCTATCACTCTAATGGTAAGATCTATACTGCTAAGGTGGCATGGGATGCGGTCGATCCGCAACTCTTGGCCAAAGAAGGAGAAGTTGTCCTCTCTGGTCGTGTAGAAGGAACGGATCTTCCAACCCGTCTTCATATTCGTGTTTCCGCAAACACAGTCAAGGGGGCCAACGTAGCAGAGCAATGGACAGGATCAGTCTTGCCACTCGCTTTTGCAAGTGACTCTAACGATGCGGATCCAGTTGCTAAGGTCAATGATAAGGTCATCTCCTTTACCGATGCTCCAGCTAACCGTTGGACCAACTGGGGCCGTGACAATGCGGAAGATTCTGTTGGTATCTTGTTTGGGGATTCTGGTATCTTGACCAAGCGAGCAGTGGACAACCTCCATGTTGGTTTCCATGAAGACCACGGCGTTGGGGCTCCAAGTGAATATGTGATTGAGTACTATACAGGGGAACAAATCCCAACTGTTCCAAGCAATCCAAATCGTGTTAAAGACGAAACAGACCATCCATTTAACAATCCAGCCAACTGGAAAGAAGTCAGCAACCTAACCGTTGAAGAACCGGTAGCAGCTGGCAAGATGAATCATTTCAGTTTTGATAAAGTCGACACCTATGCCGTTCGGATCCGCATGAAGACACCAGAAGGCAAGCGTGGAAGCTCTATTTCAGAGATTCAGATCTTTGCCAATAAGGTGGCGGCAGAAGAAAAGAGCCAGGTGACCATTCGTGTCAACGGTGAGGTTTTACCAGGAGTTAATCCAAGTGTGACCGATTACTACATCGATGCGCGTGATCGGGCTTATCCACAAGTGGAAGCGACAGCTAGCCATCACGGTCTTGCAACGGTTGTGCCAAGCGTCCATGAAGGTGAGCCAATCCGTGTCATCCATAAAGCAGAAGATGGTACTATCTTACAAGAATACCGCCTCTATCTCACAAGTGATGCAGAAAAACTGAAACAAGCTACTCCAGTAGCAGTAGAAGCAGGCAGACGTTTTGTGAAAGTCGGTCAAGATCTGGTTCTACCATCTACAGTAGGTGTCTACTTCAAAGGGGACACAGGTTATGAACGCAAGGAACTTACGGTGGACTGGCAGGCTATCCCAGCTGATGCACTTTCTCATGAAGGCAGCTTCACGTTAGAAGGAAAAGTCATTGGCTATGATCTGACAGCTCAGCTGACCGTCCGGGTGTCCGAAAAGACAGGAGAAATCCTCTCTGTGAACCGTGACTACAATGCAGAGGATACCAGAGCATTTGCTAGTGAAACCAACGATCTCGATCCAAATCAAATCGACTATATCGATTACATCAATGATGGTGGCTACAACGAGTACTACCGTTGGACCAACTGGAAGAGAGAGCCGGATCAAACAGAAGTGTTTGCTGGTCTCATCTTCAAGAAAAATGGTCAAGTAACAGAGCGCTTAGTCAATAAAGTAGCAGTCGACTTCTTTGCAGATCAGGAAACAGGTCTGCCAACGAAAACTGTTCTTGAACGCTACATTGGTCCAGACTTTGATGTCCCAGATGATTACGGCAATCTGAAGAATCTTCCAGATCATCCATTTAACCAGGCCTCTAACTGGGAAGAAATCCCGTATAGCTTGGATTATGCCTTTGAGCCTGGTTATATCTCTAACCTCAGCTTCAATGAAACTAGAACCAAAGCCATCCGTTTAAGAATGGTCCGTGATGAAAATCTAAAAGGAATTGGAATCGTTGAATTGAGCGCCTATGCTCCAACAGAAGAGGCCCAGGCAACAACTGATGTCACCATCCAAGTGAATGGCAAAGACCTAGAAGGCTTTAACCCAGATGTGACAGAATATCATCTAGAGTATGAGGGAGAACGTCCAATCGTTTCGGCACAAGGTAAGAATGGAACAGCCGTTACGGTCGTAGATGCTAAAAGTGCCAATGCCCCTGTGCTTGTCAAGGTTGTCTCAGAAGATGGCAAGCTCGAAAAAGTATATCAACTTTCTCTCTCCGCAAAAGCACCTACAGGCTCAGCCATTCCTGAAGAAGGGGTCAAGAATCTGGTCCACACCAAACCAGAGTTGGTGATTGAGCCAGAAGAGATGGACTTTGAACGCTTAGAACGTCCAAATGCGGAACTTCCAAAAGGTGAGAAACGTGTGGTTCAAGAAGGTCAAAAAGGCCGCAAATTGCGCTTGGTGGAAGTCTCTCAAGAAAATGGTGTGGAAAGCCGGAAGGAACTAGATGCCTTTGTAGAGCTAGATCCAGTGGCAGAAATCACAGAGGTGGGCACGAAAGAAGTGCTTCCAGATACTCCACAACCAGAGCCGCAGCCGCAGCCAGAACCACAACCGCAGCCACAACCAGAACCACAACCGCTTCCGAACCCAGAACATCCTCATGGCTCTGAAGGACCAGTAGCTACCCCAACTCCTCAAGCATCTCTTGAGGTCAAAGCAGTGCGTCAGGAAGGGACAGATGCAGCAGGGAAGGAAGTCGAGAAAACAGCTCAAACACCAGCAGTTTCAGCAACTTCAGTTTCCGAAGGTAGATTACCAAATACGGGAACGGAAGAAAGCGTCGCAAGCCTCGTTGCTGGAATCCTAGCGGCAGGCCTTGCCAGTGCTGTGCTGGACGATCAGAAAAAAAGAGCCAATAAGGCCAAATAAAACAGCTAGAGAAACTAGTAAAAAACGGTGAAAAGTTCACAGGTAACAGAAAGAGGATGGGGAAAGTCTCCACCCTCTTTACCTGATGACATAAAGGAATAGAGTATGGGAAAAAGATTAGTTGATAAGAAAAATCGATTTGGCATTCGCAAGCTCTCAGTAGGCGTCTGCTCTGTAGTCGTAGCGACTTGTTTTTTAGGAGTGACTACCAGTTACGCAGAGGAACAAGCTGAGAGGAGTGAAACTCGCGAAGAACGGGTCGAAACGAGCAATGCAGGAGATCAAGGAAAGGAGGAGAAAACTGTGAACGAGCACCAAGAAGAATCAGAACAGCCCTCACCAGCTACTAGTGAGAAAGAAAATCGCGCAGTTAGCCAAGGGACAGAAGCAAGCCAACCAGCCACTTCTCTAGATGAGGAGCCTGATATTGCGGATTATGGACCACTTCCAAGCAAGGCTCAGATGCAATACCACCGCGAAGAACTAGCAGCTTTCATCCACTTTGGGATGAATACTTACTATGATCGTGAGTGGGGAGATGGGAAAGAAGACCCTTATTATTTCTATCCAGAGCATCTGGATACCGATCAGTGGATCAAAACACTCAAGGATGCTGGCTTTAAACGAACCATCATGGTCGTCAAGCACCACGATGGCTTCCTCTTGTACCCTTCTAAATACACTGACCATACCATTGCTAAAAGCGGTTGGAAGGAAGGAAAAGGCGATATCCTAGCCGAGGTTTCTGCTTCTGCCAGCAAGTATGACATGGATATGGGGGTCTACCTCTCGCCTTGGGATGCTCACAGCCCGCTCTACCATGTGGATACAGAGGACCAATACAATGAATACTATCTCAACCAGCTCAAAGAAATCCTTGAAGATCCAAAATATGGAAACAAGGGCAAGTTCGTAGAAGTCTGGATGGATGGAGCGCGGGGCGATGGGGCTCAAAAAGTCACTTATACCTTCGATAAGTGGTTTGATGCCATTCGTAAGGCCCAAGGGGACATTGCCATCTTCTCAGCTGAGCCCACCAATGTTCGTTGGATTGGAAATGAAAAGGGAATTGCTGGAGATCCAGTTTGGCATAAGGTCAATCCAGATAAGATCCGCAACAATCCATCCAATAGCTATCTCAATCACGGGGATCCGGAAGGGAAGCAATACTCAGTGGGAGAAGCGGATGTTTCTATTCGCTCCGGCTGGTTCTACCATGACAATCAAGAGCCTAAGTCCTTGCGCGAATTGATGGATATTTACTTCAAATCAGTCGGCCGTGGAACCCCGCTCTTGCTTAATATTCCACCCAATCAAGATGGGAAATTTGCGGATGCCGATGTAGCCCGTTTGAAAGAATTCCGTCAGACCTTGGACCAGCTCTACAGTGTGGACTATGCGGCAGGAGCTTTGGTCGAAGCTGACTCGACACGACGCAATGCTCATTATTCAGCCAGCCATTTGACAGATGGGGATGAAAAGACCAGTTGGGCACCTGCAGATGATGCCAAGACCGGCTCTTTTGTCCTCGATCTTGGAAAAGAGCAACACTTTGATGTGGTAGAGCTCAAGGAAACGATCGAGAAAGGCCAACGGATTTCTGGTTTCAACATTGATGTGGCTGTGAATGGTCAATGGGTTCCTTTTGGGGCTGGTTCAACCGTAGGATATCGCCGTTTGATCAAAGGGCAACCAGTTGATAGTCGCTATATCCGGGTGTCCATCACCGATGCCCAAGCTACTCCAATCTTGAACGGAGTCTCTGTCTATAAGACGCCAGCTAGCATTGAAGAAACCGATGGTTATCCGCTTGGTTTGACTTATCATTCTGACCGGACTGCTGAGCGGGCCAATGGCCAATGGAATGAAGAGGGAGAAGGCGTTCGAGGCACCTCTATGTGGACCAAGGAGAAAGGAGCTTCGGTGACCTATCAATTTGAAGGCACCAAGGCCTATGTCGTCGCAACTGTCGATCCTGGTCATGGGGAAATGGATGTCTATGTCGATGGCCAAAAACTAGCGACGGTCAATACCCAAAGCCCAAGCCGCAAACGCAGTCAAAAGGTCTATGAAACACCGGACTTGGCAGCAGGATCCCATACCTTGACCTTGGTCAATAGCAAGGGGGATGCGATCGCAACGGAAGGGATTTATGCCCTTAACAACCAAGAAAAGGGTCTCTTTGAGTTTGCTCAGCCAACCCTAGCTGTTAAGAAAGGCGACCCAGCGCAAGTCGTCGTCAAGAGAAAAGGTGGCTCTAAAGGAAGTGCCAGTCTTAAATTGATCACAGAACCAGGAACAGGGGTTCATGGCAAGGTCTACAAAGATACCAACGTCACCCTTGAGTTCGCAGATGGCGAGACAGAAAAAACAGTCCAAGTTCCAACCCTTGATTTTGCAGGGAAAGCGACCGACGTCTATGACTTTAAGGTCAAATTGCTCCATCCGGATCAAGGAAGTCTGGTCGGCTTTATTCCAGAACTGACAGTCCAAGTGATGAACGAGGACCAGTTGCCAGAAAATCGCAAGGAAGTAGATGACCAAGATCCGAAACTGCATTACAGTGAGGGTTGGCAGCACGAGACAGACAATACAAACTTCTCAAATGGCACAGAATCTTGGTCCAGCTTTAACCAAGTGACCGATGAAGAAGGCAAGAAACACATTGAAGTGACCATTACCTTTAAGGGAACAGGCGTGGAGGTCCGAGGAGTGGTCGATCCAAGCCATGGTCTCTACAGCGTCACTCTGGATGGAAAAGAAATAGCCTTCGAAGAAGGGCGTGGTCATGATTATGAGATCGAAGGCGATCATTATTTCAGTGGCTACGGAGATCAACGCAAGCTCGACCAGAGTTTGGTCAATCTACAAGGTCTAGCAAAAGGCTACCACCAGCTACGTCTGCATCTGGATCCAGCCCTCAATGACCCTCAATCATCCAGAGCCATCCAGGTAGACCGATTTATCCTATCAGGGAAAGATAGTCAGTTGCTCAGTCAAGAAGAGCTGCAACAGATCATCAGAGAAGGAGTAGAAAAGATCAAGGCTACTTCTCTCGATCGCTTGAAAGCAGATCTCAAACCGACGGTTCAAGGACAATTGACGGACTTGACTCAGTTGTTGGATCAAGAGCGACCAGATTTGGTTGCTGCAGCTAATCAAGTCGAAGCCCTTGAAACCATCTTAGGAGATGTTCACAATTATGAACCGCTGACGCAGACACGCCCAGACGAAGGTGTTCGGGATTTGGTTCTTGAAAAGCCAGAACTTCTCATCGAAGCAGAAGAAATTCCATTTGAAAGTCAAACACGTGAGAACAAGGACTTGGCCAAGGGCGAAAGCCGGATCCTTCAAGCAGGGAAGGTCGGACGCCGATTGAAATTGATTGAGGTTCGACAAGAAGAAGGCAAAGAAATTCGGACAGAAGTCGATGCCTTTGTCGAAGTGGGGGCCCAGGATCAGATTACGGAAGTCGGGACGAAGGAAGTAGAAGAAGCTCCTATGATTCCCGAAGTGCCGCTACCAACAAGTCCTAGTGAAGATTCACAAGAAACAAAACAGCTCCTTCCTCCAGAAGACAAAAAAGAAAGTGGAATTGCTCCAATTTTGAAACCGACTGCTTCGAAAGAGACTCCTCCTTCTCCTGTGGTAGAAGCCGTAAATCCAGACCCTGTGCAGTCCCAAGAAAAACTGCCACAGACAGGATCAGAGAAGGCAAGTTTCTTAGCTTGGATCGGACTACTCGGCTTAGGTTTCTTAGGCGGAAGAGTGAAATACGCTCGTCGGAAATCCTAAAGTCCCTTCTACAAGAGGTTAGCAATAGCTAGCCTCTTTTTTTGCCTCCTTCTGGCTAGCAACAAGGGGTCTTCAGATTCTATCTCGACGTAGTCTTTGCTTTATTTACAGGCGCAAAAATTGTATAATAGTCAGATAAGGTCAAGAATGACATCATGGATGGTGAGACCATTTTTGATACTCTGAAAAGCAGAGAGCTTATCTAGAATGAAAAGGTTAGAAAGGAGCATCATGGCAAGTAAAAATACATCAGATAGCATTGAGGCCTATATCAAGTCGCTACTGGCTCAAGCAGGCATCGCAGAGCTCAAGAGAAGCGAATTAGCGGATGTTTTCCAAGTTGTTCCTAGTCAAATCAATTATGTGATCAAGACCCGCTTTACCGAAAGTCGAGGCTATATCGTAGAGAGCAAGCGTGGAGGCGGAGGTTACATCCGGATTGGCAAGGTCCAATTTTCAGATCAACACCAGATGCTAGAAGAGCTTGGCGCAAGCATCGGAGAACAAATCAGTCAGACTGTTTTTGGCGATATCCTTCAAATGCTATTTGAAGAAAAACTCCTTACAAAGAGAGAGGCAGAGCTTTTGTCAGTGACGACAACAGACGAGGTTCTGGGAAGTGAAGCCCATCGCTTAAGAGCCAATATCCTACGAAAAATTATCCAACAAGTCGATAGAAAGGGAATGTAATCTCCTTATGAACTATTCAAAAGCCCTATTAGAAACGATTGAAGCCGCTCAAATCTTGGCGGGTCATTTTGAGTCCCAAACGCTAGATACCTGGCATATCCTAGTAGCCTTAGCCAATAATCCTTATAGTGTAGCTGGTTCCGTCTTAAGTGACTATCCTATGCAGATTGATGATTTTCAAGATGCGGCTGAGCACATTACGGGTCAAGTCTACCAACGGGATGGCCGCTATGAGGTATTTCCTTTTTCTTTCCGTGTCGAAGAAATCATGAAACGTTCCCAAGAGATTGCCCAGGCAGTCCATGCCAAAAGTCTTGGAACAGAGCATGTCCTCTTGGCGCTTCTTTTAGAACGGGGAGCCTTGGCTTCTCAAGTATTGGAGTATGTCGGCTTCCGCTATGATGATCAGGAAGAGGGCATTAAAATCGTCGAGCTTCGGAAGAGTTTGGAACAACGAGCAGGTTGGGACAAGGAAGCTGTCAAGGCCATTCGTTCGCTCTATCGGGCCCAGCAACCCAATCGTCAAACCATGGGAAATATGATGGGCATGCCAGCCTCTACCAGCGGTGGTTTGGAAGACTATACCCGAGATCTGACAGAAATGGCTCGCAATGGCAGTTTGGAACCGGTGATTGGTCGAGGTCAAGAAATCTCGCGGATGATTCAGATTTTGAGCCGCAAAACGAAAAATAATCCGGTCCTTGTCGGGGATGCTGGTGTCGGAAAGACCGCTCTAGCCTTGGGCTTGGCTCAACGGATTGCCAGCGGAGATGTCCCGACGGAGCTGGCTAAGATGCGGGTCTTAGAGTTGGACTTGATGAATGTTGTCGCAGGGACGCGGTTCCGTGGAGATTTTGAAGAGCGGATGAACAACATCATCAATGATATCGAAGAAGATGGCCATATCATCCTCTTCATTGATGAGCTCCATACTATTATGGGCTCTGGCTCTGGGATTGACTCCACCTTGGATGCGGCCAATATCTTGAAGCCAGCCTTGGCCCGTGGAACCCTACGGACCGTAGGAGCCACTACGCAAGAAGAATACCAAAAACACATTGAAAAAGACGCTGCTCTGTCACGCCGCTTTGCTAAGGTCTTGATTGAGCAACCCTCTGTTGCAGATAGCATTGCGATTTTGCAAGGGCTCAAGAAGACCTATGAACGTCACCACCGTGTTCATATTACGGATGCGGCTATTGAGACAGCTGTTGTCTATGCCAATCGTTATTTAACCAGTCGCCTCTTGCCTGACTCCGCCATTGACCTCTTAGATGAGGCGGCAGCGACCGTGCAAAACAAGGGGCCTCAAGCCGGTCTTCAGTCCGACTTGACAGCTGCTGATCAAGCCTTACTCAAGGGGCAATGGAAAAAAGTTGCTCAGTTACTAAAAGAAGATGTCAGTCCAAAAGGCTACCAGCTAGAAGTCAAGGAAGAGGATATCCTAAAGACGCTTAGTCAATTGTCAGGCATTCCTGTGGAGAAACTAACCCAAACAGCAGCTAAGAAATACCTTGAATTGGAAGCAGAACTTCATAAGCGCGTGATCGGTCAGGATCAGGCTGTCTCAAGTATCAGCCGAGCGATCCGCCGTAATCAGTCGGGAATTCGGTCTCACAAACGGCCAATTGGTTCCTTCCTCTTCCTCGGTCCGACTGGGGTCGGAAAAACCGAGCTGGCGAAGGCGCTGGCTGAAGTCCTCTTTGATGACGAGTCCGCTTTGATCCGCTTTGATATGAGTGAATACATGGAGAAATTTGCGGCCAGTCGTCTCAACGGTGCCCCTCCAGGCTATGTCGGTTATGAAGAAGGGGGCGAGTTGACGGAAAAAGTCCGCAACAAACCTTATTCAGTCCTCTTGTTTGATGAGGTGGAAAAAGCCCATCCAGATATCTTTAACGTTCTCTTGCAAGTATTGGATGACGGTGTCTTGACCGACAGCAAGGGACGCAAAGTAGATTTCTCCAATACTATTATTATCATGACCTCAAACTTGGGAGCTACCGCTTTACGAGATGATAAGACAGTTGGCTTTGGAGCCAAGGGTATTCGCTTTGACCAAGCCAATATGGAGAAACGCATCTTCGAAGAGTTGAAGAAGGCCTATCGACCAGAGTTTATCAACCGGATTGATGAGAAGGTTGTCTTCCATAGCTTGACCAGTGATCAAATGCATGAGATTGTCAAGATTATGGTGAAACCATTGGTTCAATCTCTAGCAGAGAAAGGCATTACTCTGAAATTCCAAGCGTCTGCCCTTAAATGGCTGGCGACTCACGGATATGATCCAGAGATGGGAGCACGTCCTTTGCGCCGGACCATTCAGACCCAGGTGGAAGACTACTTGGCAGAGATCCTCTTGAGAGGAGAAGTGGCTGAAGGGCAAACCCTCAAGGTAGGTGTCAAGTCTGGTCAGCTTAACTTCACGATTGACTAGGAGGATATGCAGTGCCTCTCAAACGCTTGACCCGAATCACCCTCTTAGCAGCCCTCTGTGTGGTACTGAGACAAGCCTTTGCCTTCTTGCCCAATGTCCAACCCATTAGTGCCATTTTCTTTTTACTGGTGCTATTTGAAGATTGGCAATTTGCCTGTTTGGTGATGGCGGTCACCATGTTTACCTCGGCTTTTCTCTTGGGGATGAGTCCAGTGGTGCTCGCTCAGATACTGGCCTTTGCCTTCCTCTTGACTCTTTGGCGGGGGCTTTATCGCCACTTGTCTTTGGAAGTCCAAACCCTGGTGGCCGGCATTTTATCCTTTCTCTACGGGATGTTGATTGATAGTGTTTATGCTGTCCTCTATCACATGCCTTGGTGGACCTACGCACTGGTGAATGGCTTTAGCTTTAACCTAGCCCACGCCCTTTCCACCGCCTGTTTTTACCCTCTACTTTATGTAGTATTTAGGAGATTGTATCATGAAAAAAACACTTTATAGCTTCTTTGCTGTCCTAGCAGCTCTTGTATTGGTCAGTTGCGGACAAAGTACACCATCGACTACGGAAAGCTCATCTTCTAGCTCACAAGTAGCCAAAGAAAAACAAATTACCATTACGGTCAGTATCGCCCCTGAAGGGCAAGAAGCTCAAAGCAAGACCTTGAAGGTTGCTGAAAAAGCCAACCTGATGGAAGTCCTGAAAGCTAACTACAAGATTGAGGAGAAGAGCGGCCTCATCACCTCGATCGATGGCGTAGCCCAGGATGAAAGCAAGGGACTCTATTGGATGTACAAGATCAATGGAGAGATGGCACCAAAAGGGGCAGCAGAAACGACTGTCCAAGATGGAGATACCATCGAATTTTATCAAGAAGTTTATCAATAAGAAAAAGAGTGAATGCTTGGAGTAGGGCTCCATTTGTTCACTCTTTTTTTGAAACTAGTTTCTATTTTTATAAGACTTGTAAATCCTCTTGACTTCCCTATAGATGAATGTTACAATTATATTACAAAATGTAACAAATGTTACAAAAGAGAGGTATTGCCATGAAAACGAAAGGAACCTTATTTAGTCTATCTACCCTTGCTCTAACAGCTGCTCTTCTCTTAAGCGGCTGTGGATCAGAAAAGAAAAAGGAAACCAGTCCATCTTCAACTAGTAAAATTGCGCAAGTGAAACAAAGCTCTACTAGTAAAAAGGAAGAGAAAAAGACCACAAGCAAAACCACACAAAGTCAACAAAGCGCTGAGGTAGCACAAACTCCTGCCATCGCTTCGAGCGAAACACAAGCGAGCCAAGAAACTCCGGTGACACCAAGACTTCCAGAAGCCAATCAAGGCCTGGCCCCAAGTCCTAGCAAAGAAACAAAACCAGCAGTGACCCCAGCACCTGAAAAACCAAAACGTCCTAGCTTGGAGGAAGGTCGCACAACTGCCAAAGAGCAAGCCTCTAAGACAGAGAACCCACGCTATAAAGGTGTCTTGAGCTATGCCTCAGGAGATTATTCAGGAGCAGCAGGTAGTTGGACCGACGGTCGTGATACAGGCGTAAGCATCGGACAAGGTGGACAAGTAACCATTCAAACTCCGGGTGGCGATGCAGTGGGCTATACAATTGGAAGCTATGAATACAACTTGGATCAAGGCCATTACCATGCTGGCTTGATTTCCGCCCAAGATGGATCTGCGGCTAGCTTGGATATAGTTGTCGGTCAAGATGGTCAAGTGGCAAGTGTTCAAGTGACAGAAAATGGCCATGCGCATGCCTTGGTTCGGGAATAATGGCTCGCCAATGAGAAAATTAAAAAAATGATTGAAATCAGAGATTCAATTCTGTATAATAACATACAGAGTTGAATCTTTTTAATTTTTATTTTATAAAAATATATTTTTTTATAAAAAGGTATTGACAGATTGAAATTATAGTTTATAATAAAATCATAAGCAAAACATGTTTTGACATTATGATAAAGGAGCCAGTTAGATGAAAGAAAAAGTGGCAGTAGTATTTGGAACGTTTGCCCCCCTTCATCAAGGGCATATTGATTTAATTCAACGGGCAAAACGCCAATGCGACCGCGTTTGTGTGATAGTCTCTGGTTACAAAGGTGACCGAGGAGAAGAAGTTGGCCTTCCTTTGCAGAAACGTTTTCGCTATATTCGAGAAGGTTTTTCAAATGATGAACTTACCCAAATTTATAAATTAGACGAGACAGACCTTCCTCGCTATCCCTTGGGATGGGAACCTTGGTTGAAAACAGCCTTAGAAACGATTCAATATGATTCTGAGAAAGAAGAACTGATCTTCTTTGTTGGAGAGAAGACTTACCAAGAAGAACTGGAAGCGCGAGGTTTTGAAGCTCGCCTGCAGGAGCGTCAGTTTGGCATTTCAGGAACCCTCATCAGAGAGAACCCGAGCAAGTATTGGAAATACATTGCCCAACCCTTCCGTCGTCAGTTTACGAAGAAAGTCCTCATTATGGGGAGTGCCAGTAACGGGAAGACGACCTTGGCAAAGGATTTGGCCCGTTTCTATGATGCGCCAGTGAGCTTAGAATATGCTCGTGAGTATCAAATTAGAAACAATGTACGGGATGATGAACTAACACCAAAAGATTACTATTACCTCTTGTTGGGGCAATACGATCAGACTTCTAAATTAATCGATAGTAGCGCCAATCGAGGGCTAGTGATTGCGGATACGAATTCGCTAGTGACCAAGGGCTATTACGACTACTATATGGCAGTAGAAGGCCAAGAGACCAGTATGACGGATACCTTTGACAACCTATTCGTCAGTATCCTAGCTAAGGAAAAGTGGGATTTAATCTTATTTGTTCAACCCATTGGATCCTATGTCAATGATGGTTTCCGTGATATGACCATGGCAGATGATGAAATTCGCAACAGTTTTTCAAATCACCTGGATCAGCTCCGCCATCAATACCTCTCGGATATTCCTACAGCCTATCTCGGGCAAGACTACTTGGGGAATTATGAAGAAGCGAAACGTGTCATCGATACGATTTATCAAGCTGATTAAAGGAGAAGCAGCATGAAACGACTACAAGAAAAAATTCAAACATTTGGGGAGCATTTAAAAAATGTCCATCGAGAAGCTGGCAAACGTGGCTTCGTAGGGATTATGAAACTCCTTTGGAAAGACCTATTCGCTGGTCGCACTTTGACACAATGGCTCTATTTGCTTGCTTTATCTAGCGTGCCCTTTGTCTTAGAGTTTACCAATCAGGAAGCAAGTCACGATTGGTTAGGGCTCTTTGCCTCCTGGACAGGAATCGTTTGTGTTATACTAGTAGCAGAAGGTCGGGCTAGTAACTATCTCTTTGGAGCAGTTAACTCAGCGATTTACCTCATCCTAGCCTTGAACAAAAACTTCTATGGAGAAGTTCTGACAACCTTGTACTTCTTCGTGATGCAACCAATCGGTCTCTATGTCTGGTTGTCGAATCGGATCAATGACCAAGGAGGAGCAGAAGAGTCTCACTTTGAGGCCAAGAAATTAACCTTAATGGAATGGATCAAGTATTTGGTCCTAACTGCTCTCATTTGGATAGGGATGGGTTATGCTTATAAAAGCATCCACAGCGCTCGACCTTTCCGTGATAGTGTGACAGATGCGACCAATGGAGTCGGTCAACTTCTCATGACCGGTCTCTATCGCGAACAGTGGATTTTCTGGATTGCGACCAACCTCTTCAGTATCTACCTCTGGTGGGGAGAAAGTATCCATATTCAGGGAATGTATTGGGTCTACACCCTCAATAGTTTGGTTGGTTGGTACCAATGGAGTAAAGCAGTGAAAAAGGAGGTTGCTTAGATGGCAACAATCAGCATTCCGGAAGGGATGAATGAAAAGGAATACTACGAGACGGTCGTCAGCGAGGAAGAATTCCTTCGTTGGTATAAGGAGCAGGATCACCCCACCTATGAAAATCCAAGTGTGACAGCAGATATGGTGGCCTACTGCTTTGTGGAGGGGCGCCTAAAACTCTTAGTGATTCGTCGGAAAACGCATCCTTGTCAGCATCGGGTGGCCTTGGTTGGAGGATTCTTGCAAAAGCATGAAGATGCTATCCAGGCTTGTATCCGTGAAGTCCAGGAAGAAGTTGGACTAGAATTGACCCCTCAAAAGGTCGAGCAACTAATGACAGTTTCTACTCCTGGTCGGGACCCTCGGGGTTGGGTCATTACCATTGCTCACTTGGTTTATTTGCCAGCTGAAGCAGTAGATATGGTCCGAGCTGGAGATGATGCCAAAGAAGTTCTCTTTCTCGATGTGGACTTCAAACATGGGGAATGTTCTCTAGATGGCCGTGTCTTGACAGCTGAAGATTTCGCCTTTGACCACTATGAGATTGTCCAAGAATCCATCAAGCGGATCCAAGGGCGCTTGGCTTGGAATCCAACCTTCCTCCATCTTCTAGAAGAGCCTTTCACCGTATACGAAGCAACCGAGTTGGTGAATTTAATCCATCCAGATAAAGAAATTTTGACCAATAATTTCCTTGTGACCTATGGCTCTTACGTTGAAGAAGTGGGTGTCAAGCGGGTACCTAAGAAAAAACCACGCAAGACCTATCGCTGGAAAGAAAGCGAATCTCAAGCGGATCAATAAGATACAAAAACAGCATCAAAAAGTTGATGCTGTCAAATGAAGATAAGTTCTTCTAAAAACTTTCCTTAAGTGGGTACGGACGTCAGCGAACTTCTTCGAAGTTCCATGACTAATTATTGAGCCTAAGGTCTCAATAATTCCGAGTGCCTGAAACATTTGTGTTTCAGGCACTTTTCTCACAGCGGAAAGTTTTAGATTTACTTAACTGACTAAAAAAATTAAGTCAGTTTTTTTTGAAAAACCAGCTAGCTATTTTATGTTAAAAATAGTTAGTACATATTTTAAACAGCATCAATATTTCGATGCTGTTTTTTTGTCATTAAGCTTTTTCTAATTGAAGAAGTTCTTCAATCTCAGCTAGAGTGCTAGCTTGCGAGATGGCTCCGCGGAGTTTGGCTGCGCCTGAGGTGCCACGAAGGTAGTGAGGGGCAAGTCCACGGAATTCACGAACGGCAATGTGCTCACCCTTGAGATTGATCAAGCGCTTCAAGTGTTCATAAGCAATCTTCATCTTGTCTTCGAAAGTCAAATCAGGCAGGATTTCTCCTGTTTCAAAATAGTGATTGATTTGATTGAAGAGGTAAGGATTCCCCATAGCAGCACGGCCGATCATGACCGCATCTGCACCAACTTCTTCAATCCGTTGCTTAGCGTCTTGCACCGTCCGGATGTCACCATTAGCAATAAATGGAATCTTGGTCAAAGCTTGTGCAACCTTGTGAAGGGTCTCAAGATCCGCATGACCTGTATACATTTGTTCCCGGGTCCGTCCGTGCATAGCGAGGGCAGAGACACCTGCAGCTTCGGCTGCGAGGGCATTCTCAACTGCTAGAGAAGGGTCCGACCAACCTGTCCGCATTTTAACAGTGAGGGGGATATCAAGGACGGATTGAACCTTGTTGATAATAGAGTAAATCTTATCAGGGTCCTTGAGCCACATGGCACCCGCTTCGTTTTTGACGATTTTATTGACGGGGCAGCCCATGTTGATATCCACGATATCAGTTCTGGTATTTTCTTGGATAAATTCAGCTGCGCGAGCCAGGCTGTCTTCATCGCTACCAAAGAGCTGAATCGATACTGGATTTTCTCCCTCATCGATATGGAGCATATGCAGGGTCTTTTCGTTATTGTATTGGATCCCCTTGTCAGAGACCATTTCCATGACCACAAGGCCAGCTCCGAGTTCTTTCGCAATGGTTCGGAAAGCTGAGTTGGTCACACCGGCCATGGGGGCTAGGACCGTCCGGTTTGGGATCTCGACGTTCCCAATCATAAAAGGTGTATTAAGATTTGTCACGAATGAGTTCCTCCAAGTCGTTTTCATCAAAGTGGTAGGTTGTCTGACAGAATTGGCAAGTGATTTCCGCACCATGGTCTTCGTCCTTCATTTCTTGAAGGTCTTTGGCTGGTAAGCTTGCCAAGGCATTCATGAAGCGTTCCTTGCTACAGTCACACTGGAAGCGGATCTCTTCTTCTGAGAGACGTTTGTATGGTTCGTCACCGTAGATAGCAGCAAGAAGGGCTTCAATATGGTCGTCAGATGCTAAAAGGGTAGAAATGGCTGGCATTTCTTGGATCCGTTTTTCGAAACGGGCAATTTCTTCTTCCTTGGCATTTGGCAAGACCTGTACCAAGAAACCACCGGCTACCCTGACCTTGTCTTCTTCATCAAGTAGGACATTGAGTCCAACTGCAGATGGCGTTTGTTGGCTTTCAGTCAAGTAATAAGCTAGGTCTTCACCGATTTCTCCAGTGACGAGAGGCGTCATGGAGTGGTAAGGATTGCCTGTGCCGTAGTCGGTGATGACTAAGAATTCCCCATTTCCGACGAATGGTCCGACCACGACTTCACCGGTCGCTGTCTTCTTGATATCCACTCCAGGATTTTGCACGTAGCCTTTGACGTTCCCTTGGGTATCTGCCACGGTGATAATAGCACCCAGTGAGCTAGTACCGAGGATTTTCACCGTTATCTTGGTGTTTCCCTTTTCATTGGCTGCGAGAATTTGACTAGCGATCAGGGTGCGCCCAAGGGCCACTGTTGAACTTGCTTGTGTCTGATGGTATTCTTGGGCTGCTCGCACGGTCTCTGTACTGTCTAGTACAAAGGCACGGAAAGAGCCACTTTCTGAGATAGTTTTGATAATTTTGTCCATATCTTTTATTTTAACACAAAATAGAAAAACAGGCGCAGGCCTGCGCTTGTTTTTTGGGGTTAGGAAGAATTTTAAGACCAAAAATAGTATAATAAAACAAAGGAGGCTAGCATGAACCAATCTTTGAAAGCGGCAGTCTATGGTTTGGCGGTAGCTGATGCATTAGGGGTTCCGTATGAATTTTTAACCCGAGGCAGTTTTAAAGCGATTGAGATGGTGGGCTATGGAAGCCAACAGTAACTGGCTGGAACTTGTTCAGATGATACTAGCCTTGTATTCGCGGCCTATGATTCTTTTTGGGAAAAAGGGAAGATTTCCTCTGCTATATGCAGGAGAGGTTTGAAATTTGCTTGTTAGAGGATGATTTTACAGCAAATGACTTGCTATTTTAAACTTGTAGGAGGACCATGCTTAATCTTTTTAGGTTATCATTTAAAACTCTACCTCGGTTACAAAACAAAAACGCAGAGACATCTTCTGCGTTTTCTTACTTTATAGGTCCATTTCTGGGAAAAGTTTAGCTAGTATTTTCGGAGTAATGCTTTGTCCCGGCCCCTCAGCACAATAGGTGTGCATATACATAGAAGGATTGAAGTTGAGCTCGATGCAGGTACAGTTGGGATTTTCCTTTGTGGAAATAGCAGAGCTGTCAGGGATGATGAGATCAACGCCACAGGCCCAGGCTCCCATAGCCTTTGCCATGTCCGCAGCGAGTTCCTTATAAGATGGGTGCATGCTGTCTGTGACATCAATCGAGTCTCCGCCAGTAGAAATGTTGGAATTGCGCCGCAAGTCAACCTTGACTCCAGCAGGCAGGATATCATCTGGTCCATAGCCTTGCTGGTCCAGCATGAGCAGTTCAATGTCCCCCAGTTCAATGATTTCAAGCGGTGAACGATGATCTCGGCCCCGCAGAGGATTGTCATTTTTGATGGCAATCAATTCTCTCACGGTATGCTGACCGTCTCCGACGACATTGGCCGCCACTCGCAAGAGGACTGCTTGGCATTGTCCGTCTAAGACAAAGAAGCGGTACTCCGTTCCAGCGATAAATTCCTCCACTAAGACGGCGACATCTTCTGAAAAAGCAATCTCCAGAGCCTTGTGATAAGCTTCCAGGCTAGCTGGCTCTTGGAAGATAGAGATGCCCAGTCCGAAGTTAGTTGACTTGGGTTTGACAACAATTTCTCGGTTCTTAATCAAAGGGTAGTAGGCCAGTCCCTCTTCTAGAGAAGAAAATTCTGCTCCAGCCGGAACGGGAAAGTCAGCTGCTGCCAAAATCTTTTTGGTGACTGTTTTATTGGCCATGGCCAAAGGGATGACATAGTTATCCTTGGAGGTCATATTGCCGTTCTTGACATATTCTACATGACTACCATGCCAAAGCTTGAGAAATTGGTCCTTTTCATCTAAAATTTCGACATTTAGCCCCTTTTGAATAGCATCAAAGAGTAGCATCTGGGTGGACAGCTCCATATTTTCGTAGCCTTTGAGGGCATAAGGAGCAGTCCAGGCATAGCGGTGGTATTCTTCTGCTTTTTCTAGACCAAAAGCTGTTAAGGAATCTTGCTGGATATGGGGCAGGAGCTGTCCTGACAGTGTCAGCTGAGGATGTAAGAGAGCCTCTCTCATCTGGTCCAGCAAAGTTTGATAGTAAGTTGGCAGTTCAAAATGCTGGATGAGCTCTTCCATGGCTTGGAGAAGGGCTGAGCTGTCTGCCTCATCTGGCAGGGCAGTCAGCGGGTGGCTACAAGCAATTTTCTGGTTCAAATCATGGGCAGCTTTTAATACTGCATCAACATTTTCTACATCATCTAGCCAGAGCAGGCCCAGTAAAAAGAGATGGACAGTATCTAAGGTCTCTTGGCTAATGCCCAAATGGTCAAAAGGATTGAGATCGAAGCAGCGGAATTCCAGATAGGTGATACCCTGCTCCAGATAGGCGCGATTGTGCTTCTGTCCACGGAAGCGAACGGCTGAGTAAAATTCTTTTTCAGCACTGAGCTCGCCAGACTGAACGTAGTTTTCAATATCGGTTACATATTGCTCCAAAGAAGTGTAGGACACCTGAATATTCTCGTCATTGACATAGCCATAGTCGCTGTTGCGAAAAGAGCGGATAGGCTGCGGGTATTCCTGACTGTAGAAGCCGGCTTCTGCCAGAGGAGCAGCACCGTAGAGATAGGTTAAGAGCCATCGGAAACGCAGAAAGTTTCGAGCCAGTTTGAGATAGAGGTCATTTTTAAAGTCCTTGAGTAAATGATAGGAGCTGACTTGAAAGAGAGCAGCGACCAGATCTTTCCCTAGCTCCATGTTGTAGTGGATGCCAGAGATGGCCTGTAGTTTTTTGCCATATTTTTTCGCTAAACCCTCTCGGTAGTGGCGTTCGTATTCGTTTTCCAGACGGGCGATGATAATATCTTCTTCAGTCAGCTGCGGTGGCATGGACAGAGGCCACAGGCATTCACTCTGGTCAATTGAGCGGCCTGCCACATCGCTGATAGCTCCCAGTAAGCGCCGCGCTTCCTTAGTAGAGTGAGCAATAGGTGTAATTAGTTCCAGTTGTTGTTCGCTGAAGTCTGTTTGGATGGTCGGGTGGAAATTGCGGGAACCAAGCTGACTCGGATGAGCAGTTTGAGCTAAGTGTCCATCAGTTGTCACTCGCAGATTTTCCCTCTCCAGACCAAAGGTCGCTTGGAGAATAGGGCTTGATGTATCCAGTTTCTGCAGTAATTGATTAATCGTCATCGTTTCACCGTCCTATGGTAGTTATTTTAGTCTATTACAAACGGAAAAAGAAAGCAAATTTCCGCTACGATTTTACAAAAATTCCGAACTTTTATTTTAAATTAAGTACTAAAATTCAGAAAATACATATTTTGTAAAAATGTAATTCGTCTACATAAGAGAAAAAACAAATGAAATGATGAACCCTCCTTGAAAAATTGACAAATTTTTCATATAATGAGGTATAAAACATAATCGCAGGTGAGATTCCTGCCTGCTTTTCAAGAAAGGACGAGCTATATAGCTCAGACAAAGATATGACATCAGTAGTTGTTGTAGGAACCCAGTGGGGAGATGAAGGAAAAGGGAAGATTACAGACTTCCTATCAGCCAATGCAGAAGTCATTGCTCGCTACCAAGGTGGGGACAATGCCGGTCACACCATCGTGATTGATGGCAAAAAGTTCAAGTTGCACTTGATTCCTTCTGGTATCTTCTTCCCTGAAAAGATCTCTGTGATTGGAAATGGGGTGGTTGTCAACCCGAAATCATTGGTCAAAGAGTTGGCTTATCTCCATGAAGAAGGGGTATCAACAGACAGCCTTCGCATTTCTGACCGTGCCCATGTCATCCTTCCTTACCACATCGAATTGGACCGTCTCCAAGAAGAGTCAAAAGGGGACAACAAAATCGGAACGACCATCAAAGGGATTGGACCAGCTTACATGGACAAGGCTGCGCGTGTGGGAATCCGGATCGCGGATCTTTTGGACCGCGACGTCTTTGCAGAACGCCTGCGCATCAACTTGGAAGAAAAGAACCGTCAATTTACCAAACTCTATGAAGCAGAGGCTCTTTCCTTTGACGATATCTTCGAAGAATACTATGAATATGGTCAACAAATCAAACAATATGTAACCGATACTTCCGTCATCTTGAACGATGCTTTGGACAACGGCAAGCGCGTGCTCTTTGAAGGAGCCCAAGGGGTTATGTTGGATATCGACCAAGGGACCTATCCATTTGTAACCTCTTCAAACCCAGTCGCAGGTGGGGTGACGATCGGATCAGGTGTCGGCCCAAGCAAGATTGATAAGGTGGTCGGTGTATGTAAAGCTTATACTAGCCGTGTTGGTGATGGACCATTCCCTACGGAGCTCTTCGATAAAGTGGGTGACCGGATCCGTGAAGTCGGTCATGAGTATGGTACGACAACAGGTCGTCCTCGTCGTGTGGGTTGGTTTGACTCAGTTGTGATGCGCCATAGCCGTCGTGTGTCAGGAATTACCAACCTTAGCTTGAACTCGATCGACGTTTTGTCAGGATTGGACACGGTAAAAATCTGTGTAGCCTACGACTTGGATGGGGAACGCATCGACTACTACCCAGCAAGCTTGGAGCAACTCAAACGTTGCAAACCAATCTATGAAGAATTACCAGGTTGGTCAGAAGACATCACCGGTGTGCGTCACTTGGATGAGCTTCCAGAAAATGCCCGCAACTATGTCCGCCGTATCGGTGAGTTGGTTGGTGTGCGCATTTCAACCTTCTCAGTCGGACCAGATCGTGACCAAACCAATATCCTTGAAAGTGTCTGGTCAAGTAAATAATTCAATAAAAGTTGGGAGTCTCTCTCAACTTTTTTGAGTCTTAAGCTTACTTTAAGACACAAGGTCTATACTAAGACCATAAACAAAGACCTCCCAACTTTGTTTAGAATCCAAACTTTTTTTCATAATATCTCCCTATAAGAAGTCACCCATTGGTGGCTTTTTTTCTGGCTTCATCATATAATAGAACAAGAACATAAAAAGTAAGTGAGTGTACAAGTGAGAGACTATACCCTAGAAGAGAAAGAAGCTTTTATGCGAGAGGCTTTAAAAGAGGCAGAGATCGCCTTGGCCCATGAGGAAATTCCTATTGGCTGTGTCATTGTCAAAGACGGCGAGATCATTGGACGTGGGCACAACGCGCGAGAAGAATTGCAGCGAGCGGTCATGCATGCGGAGGTAATGGCGATCGAAGAAGCCAATCAGCACGAAGAGAGCTGGCGTTTGCTGGATACCACCCTATTTGTGACCATTGAACCCTGTGTCATGTGCAGTGGTGCCATCGGGCTGGCCCGGATCCCTCAGGTAGTCTACGGTGCGACCAATCAGAAGTTTGGTGGAGCAGGGAGTCTCTACGACATTTTGACAGATGAACGTCTCAATCACCGGGTGGAAGTAGAAACAGGAATCTTGGAAGCAGAATGTGCAGCCATTATGCAGACCTTTTTCCGCCAAGGCCGAGAACGAAAAAAACAAGCCAAGCTCGCAGCTAAGGCCGAAACACAAGAATAAAAACCGGACCTTTGCAAATTCAGTAAATTATGTTATAATACCTATCGGAGCAACAGTTCTGCGTGAAGCGGGTCAGGGGAGGAATCCAGCAGCCCTAAGCGAAGTGAACTGTGTGCTCTTTTTCTATGTACCTTAGTGAATCAAGTCCAACGGACGCGGATGAACTTAGGTACATTGACGCAGTTCGAGCAAAGCGAGAACTACGTTCCGAAATATATAGAGAGTCAAGTCTGCAGGAGGAGATCTGACCCATAGGATTTACGAGACCTGTAGCCGATCACTCACTAGCGTCATCTTGAAATTCATTAGCGGTTTCAAAGAATAATAGCGTGAAAATGGAGTTTCGGAAGAAGCTTCTTTTTTGTCTGTTCCGCTTAAAATAAGTCCGTATATGCAAACGATTGCTATTGCGTCGTTTCTTGATTTGTGAAAATAAAAAATTAGCAAATGAAAACGTTTTACAAGATGGTTTCCCTTGATTAAATCCCTGTAAAGCGATATCATAGAGGAGAAGAAATATTGGAGGAATACTATGTCACATATTAAATTTGATTATTCAAAAGTATTAGACAAATTTGTTGCACCACATGAAGTGGAATACATGCAAGCACAAGTTACAGCAGCAGACGAATTGATCCGTAAAGGAACTGGTGCTGGTAGCGACTTCTTGGGTTGGTTGGACCTTCCTGAAAACTACGACCGCGAAGAATTTGACCGCATCTTGAAAGCTGCTGAGCAAATCAAAGCAGACAGTGATGTTTTGGTCGTTATCGGTATTGGTGGATCATACCTTGGAGCGAAAGCTGCCATTGACTTCTTGAACCACCACTTTGCAAACTTGCAAACAAAAGAAGAACGCAAAGCTCCACAAATCCTTTATGCTGGAAACTCAATCTCATCAACTTACCTTGCTGACTTAGTAGAGTATGTTGCAGATAAAGACTTCTCAGTCAATGTGATTTCTAAATCAGGTACAACAACTGAACCAGCCATCGCTTTCCGTGTCTTTAAAGAACTCTTGGTGAAGAAATACGGTCAAGAAGAAGCTAACAAACGGATCTACGCAACTACTGACCGCCAAAAAGGTGCTGTTAAGGTTGAAGCAGATGCGAACGGTTGGGAAACATTTGTAGTTCCAGATGATATCGGTGGACGCTTCTCAGTATTGACAGCAGTTGGATTGCTTCCAATCGCAGCATCAGGTGCAGATATCAAAGCCCTTATGGAAGGTGCGAACGCTGCTCGTAAAGACTACACTTTAGACAAACTTTCAGAAAACGAAGCTTACCAATATGCAGCAGTTCGTAACATCCTTTACCGTAAAGGTTATGCGACTGAAATCTTGGTAAACTACGAGCCATCTCTTCAATACTTCTCAGAATGGTGGAAACAATTGGCTGGTGAGTCAGAAGGGAAAGATCAAAAAGGTATCTACCCAACTTCAGCTAACTTCTCAACAGACTTGCACTCATTGGGTCAATTTATCCAAGAAGGAACTCGTATCATGTTTGAAACAGTTGTCCGCGTTGACAAACCTCGTAAGAATGTGATCATCCCTACTTTGGAAGAAGACCTTGACGGACTTGGCTACCTCCAAGGAAAAGACGTTGATTTCGTTAACAAAAAAGCGACTGATGGTGTTCTTCTTGCCCACACTGACGGTGACGTACCAAACATGTACGTGACTCTTCCTGAGCAAGATGCCTTCACTCTTGGATACACTATCTACTTCTTCGAATTGGCTATCGCCCTTTCAGGTTACTTGAATGCGATCAACCCATTTGACCAACCAGGTGTTGAAGCATACAAACGTAACATGTTTGCCCTTCTTGGTAAACCAGGATTTGAAGAATTGAGCAAAGAACTCAACGCTCGTCTTTAATAGACAGACAAAACGATCTCGAAAGAGGTCGTTTTTTAATCGCTTTCCATATCTCAGAATGAGGTGGAAAAATAGACTGTTTTATGATATAGTAGAACTACTATATTTATACTTTGCACGTCAAACTATGATCACAAAAAAGTAGAAAGAACGATGAGCGAAGGTTGTTAGTAAAGGAGAGATTATGACAACAGAAGACAAGACACCTTTTGGAACACAAGAGGGACAAACTGTTCAAGAGCCTTTTGGAACACAAGAGGGACAAACTGTTCAAGAACCTTTTGGAGCACAAAACGAACAAACTGTTCAACCACCTCTTGAAGCCCAAACGGGTCAAACCGTCCAAGACCCTTTTGGAGCACAAGGGGGGCAGGCTGCTCAAGAACCTCTTGAAGATTCAATGGGCCAAAACTTCCAAGACCCTTTTGGAGTACAAAATGGCCAAACAGCTTATGAGCCATTTGGTGCACCAGGAGCGCAAGGCTTCCAACAGTCTTCTCCAGTAGAAGGACCACAAACTGGAGGACAGGAACAATTTTTCCAAAACCAAGCTCCTCAGGTAGAAAACAATCCTTTCTATCAACAAGGGACCCCTCAAGCCTTCCAATCGCAATGGAATGTTCAGCCAAATCCGAAGGGTGTATGGACGAAATTTGTTGTCTTTTCTATTCTTGCACTCCTTCTTGGTGGCTTGATTGGTGGCGGAGCTGGTTATTTCTGGGGACATTCATCTAAACCTCAAGCAGATGCTAAACGTACCAAACGATTAGATCGTGCCAGCGAAGAAGCAAAGAAGACAAAGAAGGGCTTCACCACAGAAAAGGATGAGGTTGTCTTTACTTGGACCCTTAAAGACCTTGCAGCATTAAGTTACAGCAACAAGGACGGTTATGGCTTGACTGCTGATCAGATTGTTGATACGTATGGATTGGCTACTAGTGTCGAATATGAAAAGAAAGGCATGACTCTTACTTGGGATCGTGCAAAGAACGCCTCTCACCAAAATATTTATTTCCGATTTGAAAAAGTGGATGGTAACTATTATTTGAAATCTGTAGAAGCCTTTAACTTGGAAGAAGTCTATGCTAGTGAAGACGATGAAGATGAAGATACTTCAAACGAACGTGAGATGAGCACGAAAGAATTCAAAAATCTGAAAAAAGGAGATAAGAAAACTGGTAAAGGTGGAACCTCCTTATTAGAAGTTTTGAAAAAACATAAACAAAATGTTCAAATTGGTACAGAGACAAAAATCACTGCTGATGGAGAAGAGTATGACTCTACTCGAGTGGTTGCAAAGATCAACCTTAAAGTGGGAGACGATTATAAGACATTACGCTTCTTAGCACAACCAGATGGGGACTTCTTATACATTGGTCCAGAACGTTTTTAATATAGAGGAGATAGATGAAAGATGAATACGAATCAATCACAGGCACCATTTGGTGTGCCAGAAACTGGTGATCAGAAGAAGCCAGGGAAAGGTCTGTTAATTGCTTGTATTAGTGGTTTTGCTGTCTTAGGAGTCATTATCGGTCTCTTCGTCGGCCATTCTATGGGTGCAGCAAATAGTGCTAAAAGTTCCTATCCTGCCCTTCATCCGAAAGCTGATGCAGGGGAATCAAAACGCGATCAGTCTGGAAAGTATATTGATCCAGAAGATACTGATTTTACATGGAACATTACTGATTTGGCTGATCTCGAGCTTGGTACTTACTCAACTTCAAATTTGGGAACATCCATTGAAGATGTTGTGGATAAACACGGAAAAGCCTTACAAGGTTCATTTAGAAGAGATCTCATTGATCTAGAGTGGGGCGAGTTAAAAGAAGATCAGGATGATACCTATTCTCAATACCATACCGTTCGTGATATGAGATTGACCTTTAAGAAAGAGGGAGATACCTATTATTTACAGGACCTCTATTATTCAGGGGATTATAACGAAGCTGAGGACAATTTCATGACCTCTTCTTACTATGACAAGCTTAAAGTCGGGGATACCAAAACTGGTAAGGATGGCGTTTCTTACAAGGAAGTTTTGAAAGATAATACTATTTATTCTCTCTCTTTGTCTGCTGATGAAGACTATAAAACTCACGATATTGTTACTACCATGACAATCCGTTTTAAATCCTCAACGACAGACCAATATAAGTTGACTTTTGTGAAACAATCAGATGGAGATTTCCTTCTTGCTAAAAAAGGCGATGACTAAGATCGGTCGCTTTTCTGCCTCATAATGGTAGGGGAAGAGAAAAAATCAACTTTCTTAATGCTAGAAAAAGAGAGTGGGACAGAAATCGGTAATTGGTTAGAATTCGATTTCGTCGTCCCACCTCCGCACAGTTGAGTAGGGCTGTAAAAGCTGATGAAATCAGCGTAGTAGAGCTCACTCAACCACTGCGTCTTGCTCGACAATCCAAAGACAATTGAGAGGCTAGGACTTTTGTCCCAGCCTCTTCTCTATTCTAGCGAGGACGGGCTATTTATGGTATAGTAGGATATGTTACCATAGGAAACAGGGGTAAACAGTTGGAAGGAAAGGGATACAGATACGATTGCAGAATGGATAATGTAAAGGAAATAACAAGAAAACATCTGAAGACCCTCTTAGCTTTCATCCAAAAAAGAGGGATTATTATAGGGATTCTCGGAATGCTGGGAGTAGGCTATGGACTCGCTGCTTCTGGGAGACCACAAGACCAGCTAAGTCCAGACCGGCAAGTGACCTTTAGTAAGGAAGAAGTCTATCTGAAGGACTTCCTAGCGAAATCAGATCTCCCAGAAGTTGGGGTGAATTTGGAGAAATTGCTGGAGTTTAAAATAGGAGATGCGACTCTTGTGCCAAGCACCAAGGGGACGACCCCAGAGACCCTGGTCGAAAAATTAGGGGGAGCCAAGCAGGCTCGGCTTGAATCAAAAGCTAGAACGCAGCTCCTTCGGCTCAGCTATGGGACGACACAAGATGGTCGAGATAGATACCAATTTGAATTTACCCATATGAGGGATGGTTACTATCTGACCGCTATTCAGGGCTATCAACCAAGCTCTAAGCACAATTTAGAAAGTAAACAGCTGAAAAAGGCGGTCCTGACCAGTCTTGCTAGTGGGAAAGAGAAAACAGGCATGAAACTAGAAGACATTTTACAAAAGGTCGGCTTGCCACAATCATTGCTTTTGAATCATAAGGATGGAAAGACAGTTTTGGTTTTGACCTACCGTGCACAAGAGGGTCTGGTCTTTCTCACTTTGCAACCCCAAAAAGATGCTCGCTATCATCTAGTCAAGGTCGAATAAGGAGGAGTAAATGGATACAGTCATCAAGAAGTTAAAAGTTCCTGGTCTCCTGCTGCTAGCGCTCCTCTTAGGGATGGGTCTAGAGGTCCTTAGTCATCCGCCGAAAAATTCTACAGCCATAAATGAAATAAGGAACTTATCAACTTTTAAAGCGAAAGAATTTCAAGGGGAGCGACTCTTGAAAGAAACGAATGAAAAAAAGGATTCGCCATGGACCTTGGATCAGATCGAGCATTTCCCTCTATCGATAAAGAACCAAAACGATAGCCTAAAGCAGACTGGAAGTCGCCTGGAGACCCTTCTGAAGGAGATGGGACATCCGCAAGAGAAAGTCCTCATTCAATCTGCAGCAAGCAAGCAACCCAGTCTCTCCTTGCTCTATCGATGGGACGACAGAGGGAAGGGCTCATCCATCCGTTTGCTTTTTAGCAAGGGGGTTGATGGTAGCTATCTGTTAGAAGAGATCGATGCGAGTCTGGCCAATCTCAATCGGGATGGGAAAAAAGTTTTTTCAGAAAGAGTTTATCAGAGCTTAGAACCTGGAGAAAAGATAGATTTGAAGGCACTTCTAGGTAGCTATATGGGCTTGCAGTCCCTTGTCCGACGCCAAATCGGCCCTGATCGGGAAGGCTTTCAACTGTCCTATCAGGATGAGAAGGGAAAAACATATTTATTGGAGCTTGAACAGGTAGAGGATTCTTATTACTTGTTGCGTAAGAGTCAACTAGATCCTAAAAAACAAATGTAAGTAAATAAAAGGGAAAATGGAATGGAAAAAGATAGACAGATTCAAAGAGAATGGTCTAGGTTCCCAAGTAGGAATCGGGAAGTGTCTGAAGTCTTTTCGGATCGTGGACCTGAAGGAGAAGCTTTTGAAAGTCCCAGTCTTCGGAGCTATCAAAAAGGAGTGAAGAGAAGTGTCCGTGAGGACGCTTTTCGTGGATCAGGCTTGCCTCACTTCGGTTCTCTTCTAGTAGCTGGCGTGGGGGTGGTTCTTCTCTTTACTTTTATAATTGGGGTAATTGGCTATGTGAGTCAATCTTCCCAAAAGACAGAGCAGGATACCCCAGTAAGTAAGAAACAGGACCGTCATTCTTTCAGTTCGACATCCTCTAAACAATCATCTGCCTCCTCTAGCCAAACATCAGAATCTTCTAGCTCAACAAAGGAAGAGAAGAGTGAGTCAGATATGAAATCGGGACAATTGACTGCCGATAATTCCCCCTATATAGATGGAGATAATGGGATTCGTGACTTTAATTTTGACGAGTTATTAGTTCTCAGTCAAAAAAATAAATTATCCAATGTGACCGCAGAAGAACTTGTGAATCAGTATGGAAAAGCCAAAAGAGGTTTTTTTTCTAATGTAAGTGCAGACAATCGGGGAATTACCTTACAATATGAACTACCGGATAATCGTGGAAATGTCAGTTTTAATCTAATGGGACATGACAATGAGTATAGGGTCACTAATATCTATATGGGATATTACGGTAATTCTTTAGGAGAACCGACCAAAACAACAGAAGAATTTAGAGCTCTCTTTTCTCAAGATGGACAGGAAATTCATGACGTTATTTCTCAAATGGGAACTCCTGAAGTCACACATTTTTCCATCTCATCTTCTCAGAAAGTATACTCCTGCACCCTCTCCTATTCAACAGTAGACAATGAACTAGTTTCCCTAAATTTCGAGGAAAACTCCGAGCAGTGGTATCTAAAAGGAATAGCTGTTAAAAAGAAACCATAGCGTGATTTAATGTGTCCGTTAAATTATGCTATAATAGTAAAATCAAAGAGTTCAAAAGGAGCCTATCTTCCTAGAGGACTGACTACATAGAACAAGAGGTATTGCCATGACTGCACAAAAAATGACTGCACAAGAGATTATCGCCTTTATCGGCAATGCAGAGAAGAAAACCAATGTTAAAGTAACTTTTGAAGGGGAACTGGCAGGAGATCTTCCGGCATCCGTTGTGAAACTAGGCAATGTCCTATTTGGAGACTGGAAAGAGATTGAGCCCCTTCTTGTCAACTTAACAGAAAATAAAGATTATATCGTAGAGCAAGATGGTCGCAATTCGGCGGTACCTTTGCTGGACAAGCGTTATTTGAATGCTCGGATTGAACCGGGTGCGATCATTCGAGATCAGGTGACTATTGAAGACAATGCGGTGATCATGATGGGAGCCGTCATCAATATCGGTGCTGAAATTGGTGCAGGGACCATGATCGACATGGGAGCCATTCTTGGTGGCCGTGCAACAGTTGGTAAAAACAGCCACATCGGAGCAGGAGCGGTCCTAGCTGGGGTCATTGAGCCAGCCTCTGCAGAACCAGTCCGAATCGGGGATAACGTCTTGGTGGGAGCCAATGCTGTCGTCATCGAAGGAGTTCAAGTTGGTAATGGCTCTGTCGTAGCGGCGGGTGCGATTGTTACCCAGGATGTCCCTGAAAATGTGGTAGTAGCTGGTGTACCTGCGCGCGTGATTAAGACTATTGACGAGCAGACGCAACAAAAAACAGCCCTTGAGGATGCCTTGCGTAACCTTTAAGAGAGTATAGAAGTAGGAAGCTGGGGGATACCTCGGCTTCTTCTCAAAAGAGGAAGACGGATATGACACTTGATTTAGTAAAGATTCGACGGGACCTGCATCAAATCCCAGAAATTGGACTAGAAGAATTTAAAACACAAGCCTATCTCTTGGAGCGCATCGCAGAAATCACCGAGGGAAAAGAGTTCGTCGAGCAGCGGACCTGGCGGACGGGGATCCTGGTTTTTCTGAAGGGATCCAATCCCGAAAAGACCATTGGCTGGCGGACGGATATCGATGGACTGCCCATTGTTGAGCAGACTGGTCTTGACTTTGCCTCTCGTCACGAAGGTCGGATGCATGCCTGTGGCCATGATGTTCATATGACCTTAGCCTTGGGCTTGCTGGAGCAACTGGTTCAAGAACAGCCTAAGAACAATCTCTTGTTCCTCTTTCAACCAGCCGAGGAAAATGAAGCCGGAGGCATGCTCATGTATGAAGATGGTGCCTTTGGAGACTGGCTGCCTGATCAATTCTACGGCCTCCATGTCCGACCAGACTTAAAGGTAGGTGAGATTGCGACCAATCGGGGGACGCTCTTTGCAGGGACCTGTGAAGTGAAGCTGACCTTTAAAGGAAAAGGTGGACACGCCGCTTTTCCACATGAAGCTAAGGATGCCCTGGTCGCTGCTAGCTATTTTGTCACCCAGGTTCAAACCATTGTTAGCCGCAATGTCGATCCTATCGAGGGAGCAGTTGTGACTTTCGGCTCCATGCATGCGGGGACGACCAATAATGTCATTGCAGAGACGGCCTTTTTGCATGGGACGATTCGGACTCTGACCAAGGAAATGAACCTCTTGACCCAGAAGCGACTCGAGACGATTGCGAGAGGGGTTGCGGCGACTTTTGATATGGACTTAGAGCTAGAACTCAAGCAAGGGGGCTATTTGCCGGTGGAAAACAATCCAGACTTGGCAGATGAACTGATGACCTTCTTTGATCAAGCAGAAGATGTCACCTTGATTGATATCCTGCCTGCGATGACCGGAGAGGATTTCGGTTACCTCTTGTCAAAAGTGGATGGGGTCATGTTCTGGTTGGGAGTGGACAGTCCTTATGCCCTCCACCACCCTCAGATGAGTCCCAAGGAAGAAGCCCTGTCCTTCGGTGTAAAGGCCATTAGTCCTTTCTTACAAATGAAAGCTAACCAATAAAGAAAGATGGAAATGAAAGCAAGTATTCGAAAAAGTGTGTTGAAGAAGATGAGAGGTTTGGAGTCGGAGACCAAGCGAAGGGCCGATCAAGCCTTGATCCAGCGTTTACGCTCTTTGTCAGCTTACCAAGAAGCAAGTGTTATAGCGACCTATTTGTCCTTCCCGCATGAGGTGAATACGAGTATTCTGATTGCCGCAGTTCAAGCAGATGGCAAGCAGGTCGTCATTCCAAAAACCTATCCAAAAGGACGCATGGAATTTGTGGCCTATGATTCGCAGAAGTTGAAACAAACATCTTTTGGCCTCTTGGAACCAGAGGATGGGAGCCAAGCAATCGATAAGTCGGAGATTGATTTGATCCATGTTCCTGGAGTAGCCTTTCAAAAGGATGGCTATCGGCTGGGTTATGGAGGAGGCTATTACGATCGCTATTTGGCAGATTATGACGGGGCGACCGTCAGCACCATCTATGCTTGCCAAGAAGTAGACTTTACACCTGCTCCCCATGATGTCCCTGTTAAGGAGGTTCTTGTGGATGAATCAACTATTTGATAAGAAATACCCAGTGACCAGTAGCTTGCTTCTATTAACAACTGGCGTTTTTCTATCCATGTTGCTACTTCGTGGTTTTGACTATGAATCTGTCCAAACTGTTTATGATTTTGGGGGTGTCTTAGGAGATGAAATCCAAGTAGACCCGATTCAGAGCTGGCGTTTGCTTGCTGCCATGTTTGTTCATATTGGCTTGCAACACTTTGTTTTAAACATGGTTACCCTCTATTTCCTCGGAAGAATCGCAGAAGATTTATTTGGATCAAAGGCCTTCTTAGCCCTCTACCTCTTATCCGGCTTGATGGGCAATCTTTTTGTCCTGGTCTTTTCTCCAGAAGTCGTCGCAGCAGGGGATTCTACCGCCTTGTTCGGTATCTTTGGGGCCATTGCCAGTTTACGTTTTATTGCTCGGAGTCCCTACATTCAGTATCTGAGCCAAAGTTATACTTCCTTGATCCTGATCAATATCCTCTTTAGCTTTATGCCCGGGATTAGTCTAGCAGGTCACTTAGGGGGCTTGGTAGGAGGAGGGATTCTAGCCTTTGTCTTTCCTGTCTATGGTGAGCGAGATAGTGTGAAAAAAAGCTGGCGCTTGGGAGCTCTGTTCCTTTATACAGCTGTTGCAGGTCTTCTATATGCTTGGGCTCTTATATTTTAGGCTTTCCAAGGATTTGTAGCACATTTGTAAATTATCTGAAAACTGAGTGAAGTCTCAGTTTTTTTGTATATATCTCTTAAAAATGATATAGAAAGCTAGAAATATCACAAATAAATGAATAAAAATGTAAAAAAGAAAGCGCTTGCAATGTTGATTGGAAAGGAGTAGACTGGTGGTATATAAAACCTTCTTGTGTCCAAAAAACGCTTGAGGACATAAAATAAGCAAAAAGGAGATTTGCGATGAAGAAATGGTTGTTTAAACTAGCTTTGGTAGCGATGACGTTCTTACTCCTACCAATTCAAGCCGTTCAGGCCTGCTGTGGGTTTATTATTGGTCGCCAGTTAACCAAGGATGGTACCACCCTTTTTGGTCGGACTGAGGACTATCCTTATTATCCAAATGGCGGAAAACACAACAAAAACTATGTTGTTGTCGATGCCAAGAACTATAATGAGGGAGATAAAATCGAGGATGAATCCAACGGATTCACCTACCCGCATGCTGCCAACGAAATGAAATACACAGCTGCTTATGACTCTGCTCGTGGTGACGGTAGCAATGGTGCTTTCGGGGAACACGGTTTTAATGAGGCCGGAGTATCCATGACTGCGACAGTGACAGCTATCCCAAATAAGAAGGTCTTGACAACGGATCCTTTGAAAGCTGACGGACTTCCAGAATCAGCTATGCTAGATGTTATCTTACCACGTGTTAAAACTGCCCGTGAAGGGGTTGAATTACTGGCTAAAGTTATCGAAGAAAAAGGTTCAGCTGAAGGAAACGTGGTGGTCTTTGCAGACCAAAATGAAACTTGGTATATGGAAATTCTTTCTGGTCACCAATATGTAGCGGTGAAGGTGCCAGAAGATAAGTACGCAGTCTTTGCAAATACCTACTACCTAGGTCATGTTGATTTGAATGATACTGAAAATGTCATTGCCTCTAAAGATGTTGAAAAAGTAGCCAAGGAATCTGGCAACTACAAGACTGATAAAGATGGCAACTTCCATATTGCTAAATCTTATGGCCCAGAGAAATATGCTGAAGGAGACCGCTCACGGACCTATGCAGGAATCACCTTGCTAGATCCAGACTCTAAAGTTACTTATGAGGATGATGAGTATGAGCTCTTCCGTTCGCCAACCGATCCAAACAAAAAATACACCTTAGAAGATGCTTTTGCATTGCAACGGAATCGTTTTGAACACTTGAATGGACGCTTTGTACCAGATGATCAAATTGGTGTTAAGAAGCAAGGTGATGATGGTAGCAACGATACTGTTCGTAAAGACCAATATAAATATGCTTTAGGAAACGAAAATGTTATCGATGCCCATGTCTATCAAATCAATCCAAACCTTCCAAAATCATTTGGTGGTACAGTTTGGCTAGGAATGGGTCCTTCACGGAATACCCCTTATGTTCCGTTCTATGGAAACGTAAAAGATACTTACGAAGCCTTTAAACCTCAAACAGCTACTTATGATCCAAATTCATGGTATTGGACAGTTTGGCACATCGACCAAATGGCCATCAATAACCAAGATCTCTTTGGAAAATCTATCCAAAATCACTGGAAAGCACTAGAAGAACAGCTCATTATTGAACAAAAAGTGAGTGATGCAAAATATGCTGCTTTGAAAGCTGATGAAGCAGCTGCAAAAGGGGCAGAGGATCAAGTGACTGCCGAAGCAATAGCGCGTTCTGAACGTCTGTTCAAACAATTTAAACAATATGAAGCTGAACTTTCAGCTACCTTGAAAGAAGCAGGTAGAACGGATGATCCATATCGGGCATCTCTTCCAGATGATTACAAGGATCCAACGGACGCAACCACGACAACAGCTCCAAGTACCGATCCAAGTAGGGATGAAACCACGACAAGTGAGCCAATTACCGATCCAAGTAAGGAAGAAACCACGACAAGTGAGCCAATTACCGATCCAAGTAGGGATGAAACCACGACAAGTGAGCCAATTGCCGATCCAAGTAAGGAAGAAACCACGACAAGTGAGCCAATTACTGATCCAAGTAAGGAAGAAACCACGACAAGTGAGCCAATTACCGATCCAAGTAAGGAAGAAACCACGACAAGTGAGTCAATTACCGATCCAAGTAAGGAAGAAACCACGACAAGTGAGCCAATTACCGATCTAAGTAAGGAAGAAACTACGACAAGTGAGCCAATTACCGATCCAAGTAAGGAAGAAACCACGACAACAACTACAACTACTAAACCAAGCAAGGACGAAATCAAGCCACCACAACCAAGTACCGATCCAAACAAGAATGTAAACACATCAACTAAGATTGTCCCTGCTCCAACAACAAACAATCGTCCAGTTCTTCCGACGAATTCCTATATTTTAGTAGATCCTGTTACTGGAATCACCCTGCAAAACCCAGATTTTGCCCAAGGTGGCTTTAATTTGGCAGTTGCTGTTTTGAAGGATGTCCAAGCTCTTAAAGGTAAAGATTATAAGATTTATGACATTCAGTTGTCAAATCAAAATGGAGCCGTTCATCAATTCAGCCCAACTGTGGTGACCATGCCAGTTGATCCTACTAAAGAAGTAGAATCTGTTGTAGGCATTGGAGAAGATGGCAAGGTTGAGACTTACCAGTTCAGCCTGAATGAAGACAAGAGCAAGGTAACCTTCACAACCAATCACTTCTCATCTTATGGAGTTGTTTACAAAACAGCAGCCAAGGTAGAAGAAAAGACAGAAAGCAAGAAATTGCCATCTACTGGACAAACCATTTCAATGGTTGGTATCATCGGAGGTGTCTTGATTAGTGCACTTGGATTTGCCTTCTATGTAGAAAAACGAAAACAGAACAAAGCCTAAAAAGCAACTTTTTAAGAAATGAAAAGAGGCCGGACGTATTGTCCGGTCTTTCAAATTGAATATAAAGTGATCTTAGAAACTTTCCTTAGGTGAGTACGGACGTCAGCGAACTTCGAAGAAATTCCATGACTTAGTTTTGGATCTAAGGTTCCAAAACTCCCGAGTACTTGAAACACCAATGGTTCAAGTACTTTTCTCACAGCGGAAAGTTCCAGTTCCTTCTTCAATGACTCAAAAAAAAATAAATTTTTCTTATTTTTTGAAGAATCAGCTGAGTTTTTTTATGTACTAAATAGAAAGAAGCCGGACATCTAGTCCGGTCTCTTTGCTTTATAGTCGAAAAGTCGGGGGGAGGATCTTTTACTCCTCGGTACCTTTTCCTGTTTCTTCTAATTGTTTTCCAAGGTTGATGATGTATTGTTTGAGATCATCTTTAACCTGTGGGTGTTTCAAGGCATAATCAATAGATGTTTTCATGAAACCAAACTTGTCCCCCACATCGTAGCGTCTGCCTTTAAACTCACGGGCAAATACTCGTTGGGTCTTGTTTAAGGTATCAATAGCATCTGTTAATTGGATTTCATTTCCAGCGCCTGGTTTTTGGTTTTCCAAAATTTGGAAGATCTCTGGAGTTAGCAAGTAACGACCAATAATGGCAAGGTCACTTGGTGCTTCCTCAGGTGACGGTTTTTCGACAAAGGTTTCGACGCTATACAGTCCGTTGATGCCTTCCCCTTGAGGAGCAATGACTCCGTAGGCAGAAACCTCTTCATGGGGAACTTTCATGACGGCAATGGTTGAAGCATGTGTCTCGTCATAGTCATTCATCAATTGCTTGGTGAGAGTAGTAGCTGTATCATCTGTGATATCCATGAGGTCATCACCCAGCATTACAACGAAAGGCTCATTCCCAACGAAGGCCTTGGCCTGAAGGACAGCATCTCCAAGGCCACGCGGATGTTTTTGACGAATGAAGTGGAGGCGCATCCTGGTAGTTTCATCGACCAGTTTCAACAGATCATTTTTTCCTTTTTCCTTGAGGTTATACTCAAGTTCGAAGTTTGAGTCGAAGTGGTCTTCGATCGAACGTTTTGACTTACCAGTGACAACGAGAATATCTTCGATGCCAGCCTTAAGGGCTTCTTCAACGATGAATTGGATGGTTGGTTTATCCACGATTGGCAACATTTCTTTGGCCAAGGCTTTGGTTGCAGGTAGGAAACGAGTTCCAAGTCCGGCCGCAGGAATGACTGCTTTTCTAACTTTTGTCATAATAATTCCTTTCTAACTAAAGAATAATTGGTTGGTAATCTAATTGGTAAGGAACGATCCCTTAGTTCCACTCATTTTCTTCTTTAAATTCATTGTTCATCATGAAGTTAATAGCTTCACGAATGTCTTGCCCTTCATAAATCACTTGGTAGATGGCTTGTGTGATCGGCATATAGACGTCAAGCTCTTGGGCCAGTTCGTAGGCAGCCTTAGTGGTGGAAATCCCCTCGATGATCATGCCCATGTTGGCTTCGATATCTTCTAGTTTTTCACCGCGACCAAGGGCATCCCCAGCTCGCCAGTTCCGAGAGTGGATCGAAGTTCCTGTCACGATCAGGTCTCCAACTCCCGATAGTCCACTATAGGTCAATGGGCTAGCCCCAAGTTTCACTCCTAGACGGGTAATTTCAGCTAGTCCGCGCGTGATGATGGCAGCCTTGGCATTGTCTCCGAATCCGAGTCCGTGGAGGGCTCCAGCTCCGACTGCGATAATGTTTTTCAAGGCTCCAGCCGTTTCTACCCCAATTACATCTGTATTGGTATAGAGGCGGAAGTAATGGTTGCTGAAGAGCTCTTGAACGTAACGAGCTGTTTCTAAATCCTTAGAAGCTGCTGTGATCAGAGTGATATCGCGAACAATTGTTTCTTCAGCGTGACTTGGACCAGACACGACCACAATCTCGCTACGTAGAGAAGCAGGAATTTCCTCTTCTAAGATTTGAGAAATCCGTTTGTGACTGTTTGGTTCTAATCCTTTGGATGCGTGCATGACCTTAACAGGATGGTCCAAGAGTTCAGCTACTTGCTTGGCAACGAGTCGGGTCACCTTGGTTGGGACGACAAAGAGGACAGCATCTGCTCCAGAAAGGGCTTCATCCAAGTTGTGGTAAGCCTTGATCCCTGGATCTAGCAGGACATCCTTAAAGTAGCGTTTGTTGGTATGTTCTTGATTGATTTCGTCGATTTGTTCTGAGACGTTTCCCCAGATCCGCACTTCATGGCCATTATCGTGGAGGACTTGAGAAAGGGCAGTTCCCCAAGAACCAGGACCGATGACCGCAACGGTTTGTTTATCCATAGTATTCTCCTTCGTGAAGATTTCATTTCTATTTTACCATACTAAAAGGAAAAAAACTCACTTGACATAGGAAGATTTTAAGGGAAAACAATTATGATTTCGGTGATAAAAAAATTTTATCAGGCCCTTAAAAAATACATATTAGACGCTCTAAGGGCGGGATGATAAAATAGGGAATAGAAATATCAAAGGAGGGAAGGCCATGTGTAGAACGATTGTTGGAGTCTCTGCCAATCTATGTGCAGTGGATCCAGATGGAAAAAATATCCATTCGTCTGTATCTTGTAAGTTTGCGGAAACCATTAAGCAAGTAGGTGGCCTTCCTATGATCATCCCAGTGGGAGACCCATCTTTTGCAAAAGATTATATCGAAACAGTGGACAAGCTTATCCTCAGTGGGGGGCAAAATGTCCATCCTAGCTTTTATGGAGAAGAGATCGCTATCGAGAGTGATGACTACAATCTCGAGCGCGATCAGTTTGAATTGGCCTTACTAAAAGAAGCAGTCCGTCAAAATAAGCCGGTCCTAGCCATCTGCCGAGGAGTTCAGTTGGTCAATGTGGCCTTTGGTGGGACTCTCCATCAAGAAGTGGAAGGGCACTGGCAAGGTCTTCCTTTTGGCACTTCTCATTCCATTGAGACCAAAAAAGGTAGCGTGGTGGAGCGTCTCTTTGGACAAGCCAGCCAGATTAATTCTGTTCATCGCCAAAGCATCAAGGACTTGGCGCCTAACTTTCGAGTGACAGCCATTGACCCACGCGATCAGACCATTGAAGCCATCGAAGCAGTAGATGGTCATCGCATCATTGGCTTGCAGTGGCATCCAGAGTTTCTTGTTAAAGAAGAAAAAGGCAATCTCGAACTCTTCCGCTATCTTTTACAAGAATTGTAAACTCTTTAGGATTTTTTAAGGAGAAAGAGGTAAACTAGTCTCATCAACAAAGACCTCCTAACTTTGTTTGATACAGTTTACTTTTTTCATATAATCTCCTGCAAAAGTCTCCTCGTTTGAGGGGGCTTTTGTGTGTTTGTCAGAAATAATACGAATAGTAGTATCGGGAATATTTTAGTTCAAAATGATGACTTAATTGGAGATATAAGTATTGGTGAAGTTTAAAAGGAGTATTTTGGATAGGCAGATTTAAAACAGCTGACAATTTTTGGGAAAAATGGTAAGATAAAGTGTGAAAATTTTGACAAGCAAACTATTTCACTGACAATAAAGGACGTTTCTGTACTTTACTTTGAAAGTTTTTAAAAGTAGATCAATTATATGCCGATTACGCAGAAAATTCTATCTCTCAATTAAACTAGAAATGTAAGCAATGATTATTTCTTGCATAGTTTTATCCCACACAGTTTGTTGAATCTGAACTTTTAAAAGTCTTGGTTCTAAAAGAATTCAGTATTTCAGGAGTTGTCTATGTGTCGATATAAGATCAATTACTGAGGTGAAATGAGAGATATATTATTGTTTTTCCATCATATTAGGGAGCAATGGAGTGAATTGATTTATTTGTTAAATGAATGAAGTTATTATGAAAATTAGGAGAATGTAAGATGTTATCATTATTTAACTATCTTGGACGATTCATGGATAAGCATCCTAAAAAAGTACTGTATTTTTTAAGTGCTTTTTTTCCTATGCTAATCATGCTTATTGTATGGGCCATAATTGGATTGTATCCATTTGGAAACAGGAGCTTAATGTCTGTTGATTTTGGACAACAGTACATTAGTTTTTTTGGATTATTGAAGAATTCAGTTTTATCGGGAGATTTCTCTAATCTGAGCTATTCGTTTACCCAGTCACTTGGGGGACCAATGGCAGGATTAGTTGGATATTATTTGCTGAGTCCTTTTAATCTGATTTTTATTATTACCCCATTTCAATTTTATGGACTTGCCATATTCCTCATTATTTGGCTGAGATACGGAGCAATAGGTTTAGCATTTGCTTTTCTATTGATTAAGCGATACAAAGGATTGAGTTCGAAGAAGTATCTTGTTCCCTTGCTATCTACAGCGTATGCTTTATCTGGTATGTTAGTAGCTTATCAGATGAATGTAATATTTTATGATGCTATGATTATGCTTCCAATAGTCATCGCTTATCTGGAAGAGCTGCTAGACGGAGGTCGGGGCATTAAATACTCTATTTTGCTAGGGTTGATGCTATTCTTCCAGTTCTATATGGGATATATGTCCTCTATTTTTATAGTGTTGTATGCTTGTTTTTATGTATCACCTAAATTAAGTGTAGAAGGATCTTTTAAGATAAAGATATTGAACTATTTTCGCCCACTAATTAGAGCATTGGGTTATTCAATTATTGGGGGTGGTTTGGCTTCTGTAAGTTTACTGCCTATTTTATCAAGTCTTCTCGAAAGCAGAGGTGGTTATAACCCAGGAATGACTTTCTCATTAGATTTAATGATTAAGCCTCTGGATATTTTATCGAAGTTAACAATTGGTGGATTTGATTCGGGAGCATGGGTAATGGGGCCAAGCCTACCGAATATATATATAGGTGCCTTTGGATTCGTCGGATTTATTTTATATTTTTTATGTAAAAAAATTAGTAGTATAAAGAAATGGTCTGCGGGTGTCGTTACTTTTGTTTTCTTTATCTCATTTGTAAATGAATTTGTAAATAAAATTTGGCATATGGGCCAAATGCCATTAGGATTCTTTTATCGTTTTTCTTGGCTGTTTTCGCTTTTTATGCTAGTCTTGGCATTTCAAGCACTAAAAGAAGGAGTTGAGATTTCTAAAAAAGGAAAAGTGATTTCACTTATTCTTTTGGTGGCTGCGTGCTCCTACTTGTCCAATGCAACTTTCAATTATATAAAACAACTGCAACCTGAGAGTGTTACTCTGATTATATCTAGTCACTTACAATTAATTTTATTGTTTGTAATAATGAGTGCTAGTGTAATATTTTATCTAAACTGGAAGTTGTCAAAAGATAATTTGGAAAAGAAGGTAACAAGAGTTATTGTAACGAGTGTGTTAATCCTAATTTCAGCTATCTTGGCCATGAAAGGTTTCCTATTCTCACAAATCTGTTTAACACTTTGCACATATGTCTTTGTAATTTTTTCCATTAAGCCTAAAATGTCTAAAGTAGTGGTTATCTTGTTGTATGGAATGACATTTTTTGAGTTAGGTTATAATGCATATTTAGCTCAAGTTGGTTTTTACTATAATGAAATTGATCAGTTTGTAGATGCAACTACTTCAGTGAAACGAGTGACGGATCATGTTAAAGAAAATGCTGATAATAAATTCTATCGTATGGCCTCTACCTTTGCATATTCTAGGACAAGTCCTTCACTTTTAACATACCCTGGTTTAGAGAACTTTAGTTCAACTCTTGAAAAATCAACAATTGATCATTTTTCATATATGGGAAATATAGGGGGATATTTCTCAACAATTTATGCGAATGGAACTCCGTTAACAGATGCACTGTATGGTGTTCGATACTATATGGATTTCAAAGATGGAGCTGATAAGCAGAACGAAACTCAATCTGGGAAAATGAAATTCACTCGATATACGAATCGTTATGATATGGACCGATATTTTACTAAAAAGGTTTATGAGGATGAACGGTACATCGTTCGTGAAAATCCAAATTCTTTTTCTATTGCATATGGAACAAATAACCTTGTGGGTGACTTAAAATTCAACAAAAATGATGCTATAAACAACCAAAATAGAATTTTAAATGCGATGAAGGGTGTTTCAGTTGAAAGTCCTGGTTATGTTGATTATTTTACACCTTTAGGTTTTAATATTGAGGTGGAAAATGTAGAAGTTGTCAAAGAAAATAAGGACAACGGAGAATACGTCTATAGGAGAAAAGATAATACGAAAGAAGGAGTAATCCGCTATAAGTTTACACCTCAAACTGATAATACTTATTATTTATTTTCTCCACAAACACTAACTGGTAAAAATGGCTATACAGTTTCAGTAAACGGTGATTTGATAAGTAATTTAATTGTTTTCTCTCAAAGGCAAATTTGGCAGATCACAGATCGAACCTCACAAAAGGAATCGGTTATTGAATTCCGATTCAAGTTTGATGATATCGATTTATCTCATTTGGGAATATATAGAGCTGATGTTGAAAAGATAAATGAAACACTTCATTCTAGAAAAAATCAAGAATTGAATGTTGAGCAGTTCAATAGCACACACATAGTTGGTAAGGTGAACATTACAGATGGGAGTACTATTATGATGACTTCTATACCATACAATGAAGGATGGAAGGTCAAGGTTGATGGTAAACCTATTAAAACGAAAAAATCATGGGATAGTTTTCTATCTTTTCCAATTTCACCAGGCAAACATAAAGTAGAATTTGTCTTCAAGCAAAAATGGTCCACCCTTGGGTTGGGGATGACCGTTTTAAGTCTAATAGTACTGTTATTCATTAAGAAAAGAGAGATGCTACTAAAAAGAAGTTCCATTATTTTTAAAACCCCCAATTTGTAAAATTAAGCTAGACAGAAAAAGCCATTGATGTTAGGCTCAGATAAACACCACATTTTGAACTGCACCCCAAAAGTTAGACAGAAAAAATCTAACTTTTGGGGTGCAGTTCATTTCTAGTTTACTAGATTTTTAACAGGAGTGTTTTTCTTGTGTCTCATTTTTGTGGGTGGAGGGCCTAATATCTATGCACTTTTTTATTGAAACATTACGAATAATAGAATTGGAGGAACGCTTTTCAAAAAAGTGATGGTATAATAGAAGAGATAAAAACTATTTAGAATGAAAGAGGAATTATGATGACAAAAATTCGTGGATTTGAACTTGTATCAACCTATACCAATCAGGACTTGCTGCCAAAACGGGAGACAGCCCATGCAGCTGGCTATGACTTAAAGGTAGCAGAGCGCACGGTGATTGCACCAGGGGAGATTGTCCTCGTGCCAACTGGGGTCAAGGCCTATATGCAGCCGATGGAGGTGCTTTATCTCTACGACCGCTCGTCTAATCCTCGCAAAAAAGGCCTGGTCTTGATCAACTCTGTGGGGGTTATTGATGGAGACTACTATGGCAATCCAGGCAATGAAGGCCATATCTTTGCTCAGATGAAAAACATTACCGACCAGGAAGTTGTTCTTGAAGTTGGTGAACGTGTGGTTCAGGCTGTCTTTGCCCCTTTCTTAATCGCAGATGGCGACGAGGCAGACGGAGTTCGTACTGGTGGATTTGGATCGACAGGGCACTAAGATGAAGATTATCTTTGTGCGTCACGGAGAGCCAGATTATCGCGAGTTAGAGGAACGCTTCTATACTGGATTCGGAATGGATTTGGCACCCTTATCTGAGAAAGGAAGACAACAAGCTCAGGAACTTTGTCAAAATCCTTTACTTGGCTCAGCTGATATACTGGTGTCTTCTGCAGTGACGCGAGCATTAGAAACGGCTTTTTACGTATCTTGTGCTACTGGTCTACCTTTGAGAGTAGAGCCTTTATTGCACGAATGGCAGGTCTTAGAAAGTGGAGTAGAGAATTTTGAAAAAGCCCGGACTCTCTTTCTAGAAAATAATGGAAAGCTCCTTCCACATAGCCCGATTCAATATGAAACAGCCGAGGAGATGAGAGCTCGTTTTATCGAATCTATGGCTAAGTACAGCGACTATCAGAAGGTTGTAGTGGTCACGCATCGCATGCTCATCCGCCAATTTGTACCGAATGAAACGATCGATTTTTGCCAAGTAATTGAGTGTGAGATAGAGATTTAGAAAGAGGTATCGTATCGCTAAGAAAAAAACGACATTTATTTGTCAAAATTGTGCTTATAACTCACCCAAGTACCTAGGGCGCTGTCCCAACTGTGGTTCTTGGTCTTCCTTTGTCGAGGAGGTCGAGGTCGCAGAGGTTAAGAATGCACGAGTGTCCTTGACAGGTGAGAAAACCAAGCCCATGAAACTGGCTGAGGTGACTTCGATCAACGTCAATCGAACCAAGACCGAGATGGAGGAGTTTAATCGTGTTCTTGGTGGAGGTGTAGTACCAGGAAGTCTCGTCCTCATCGGGGGAGATCCAGGGATTGGGAAATCTACCCTTCTCTTACAAGTTTCGACCCAGCTGTCTCAAGTAGGAACGATCCTCTATGTCAGTGGTGAGGAATCTGCTCAGCAGATTAAACTCCGTGCAGAGCGCTTGGGGGATATTGACAGTGAGTTTTATCTCTATGCTGAGACCAATATGCAGAGCGTGCGAGCAGAAGTGGAACGCATCCAGCCTAACTTCCTTATCATCGACTCTATCCAGACCATTATGTCTCCTGAGATTTCAGGAGTTCAAGGATCGGTTTCTCAAGTGCGAGAGGTAACCGCTGAGCTTATGCAGCTGGCCAAGACCAATAACATCGCCATCTTCATCGTGGGCCATGTGACTAAGGAAGGAACCTTGGCAGGTCCTCGGATGTTAGAGCACATGGTGGATACGGTGCTCTACTTTGAAGGGGAACGCCACCATACCTTCCGGATCCTGAGAGCGGTCAAGAACCGGTTTGGCTCGACCAATGAGATCGGGATCTTCGAGATGCAATCAGGTGGGCTGGTTGAGGTTCTCAATCCGAGTCAGGTCTTTCTAGAAGAACGCCTGGATGGGGCGACGGGCTCTGCCATTGTCGTCACCATGGAAGGAAGTAGACCAATCTTGGCTGAAGTCCAGGCCTTGGTGACTCCGACCGTATTTGGAAATGCCAAGCGGACAACGACAGGTCTTGACTTTAATCGGGTCAGTCTCATTATGGCTGTTTTAGAGAAGCGTTGCGGACTTCTTCTCCAAAATCAGGATGCCTATCTCAAGTCAGCTGGTGGTGTTAAACTGGATGAACCAGCCATTGACTTAGCCGTAGCGGTGGCCATTGCTTCTAGCTACAAGGAGCTTCCAACCAATCCCCAAGATGCCTTTATCGGTGAGATTGGCTTGACTGGGGAGATTCGTCGCGTGACTCGGATTGAGCAGCGGATTAACGAAGCGGCCAAACTTGGTTTCACTAAGATTTATGCGCCAAAAAATTCTCTCCAAGGCATCACGATCCCAAATGGCATTCAAGTGATGTCGGTCTCCACTGTAGGAGAGGTTTTGAAAAAAGTCTTTTCTCAATGATTTTTTGAAACCGTTTGCGAAAAGATTTTTCCTGTGCTATACTTTGTCTATACTTACTTAAGGATAGGGGTTAATGATCATGCAATTTTTTACAGATAACAATGTGCAGTTCCCTTTGGTCGAGCTATCTCTCAATCAAGGTGAGACTGTCTATATTCAGCGAGGGAGTATGGTCTACCATACACCTAATGTGACCCTCAACACCAAATTAAATGCAAGTGGCTCCGGTGTGGGACGCTTTGTAAAAGCCGTTGGGCGGTCAATGGTTTCGGGTGAAAGTACCTTTATTACCCAGGTATTCGCCCAGTCTAATAATGCTTATCTAGCGTTGGCGCCCGACTCACCAGGTCAGGTTGTACCACTGTATTTGGGCGAAAAGCAGTATCGATTGAACGATGGTGCCTTCCTTGCACTTGATGGTACAGCTTACTATACAATGGAAACCCAATCGATCGGTAAGGCTCTCTTTGGTGGCCAGGGAGGATTCTTCGTCATGACAACTCAAGGTCAAGGGACTCTCTTGGTGAATGCTTACGGTTCTATTAAAAAAATCGAGCTAAACAATCAAGAAATTACCATCGATAATGCCCATGTCGTTGCTTGGAGCCAGTCTTTGGATTATAATATCCACTTGGAAAATGGTTTCTGGCAATCCATTGGAACAGGTGAGGGAGTGGTCAATACCTTTAGAGGGACTGGTGAGATTTATGTTCAAAGTCTCAACCTTCAAACCTTTGCTGGCCTGCTGAACCGCTATTTACCAAAACGATCATAGGATAAGAAAGGAGAGTAGAAGTTGGTTTGCTTTTACTCTCTTTTTTCATGTAGGCTACCAACTGACAATCTGGGAAAAAGATGGTAAGATAGAGAGTAAATAATTTGGATTTCAAACTATTTATCGACCAGAAAGGAAGTTCCTATGTCCTATTTTGAGAATTTTTTAAAAGCCAATCAAGCCTATGTTGAATTACACGGGGATCTCCATCTCCCCATCAAACCGAAAACGCAAGTGGCCATTGTGACCTGTATGGATTCTCGTCTTCACGTCGCACCAGCACTGGGACTTGCTTTGGGGGATGCCCATATTTTGCGGAATGCAGGGGGGCGCGTGACAGAGGACATGATTCGCTCTTTGGTCATCTCTCAGCAACAGATGGGAACCCGAGAAATCGTCGTCTTACATCACACAGACTGTGGAGCGCAAACCTTTGAGAATGAAGGATTCCGTCAGCATCTGAAGAAGGAACTGGGAGTTGATGTTGGGAATCAAGATTTCCTGCCTTTTCAAGATATCTACGAGAGCGTCCGAGAAGATGTCGCACTATTGAAAGCCTCGCCACTCATTCCAGATGATGTCATTATCTCAGGAGCTGTCTATGATGTCGATACGGGATTGATCACTGAGGTGACATAAGAATTTTATCTTTTTATGGGAGAGAGTGGGACAGAAATGGGTAATTCGTTAGAATTCGATTTCGTCGTCCCACCTCCGCACAGTTGAGTAGGGCTGTAAAAGCTGATAAAATCGGCGTAGTAGAGTCCACTCAGCCACTGCGTCTTGCTCAACAATCCAAAAACAATTAAGAGGCTAGGACTATTGTCCCAGACTCTTTTTTTATTAATCGATTCTAAAGAGAAATCTGCAGTCGAAAATTATCTCCTTTAATTATATTTAAATTGGCAAGTTCTTCAGTTTATGGTAAATCATTTTATAATTACGGGAGGTTTAAATGAAAAAAATCAAGAATGTAGCCAACATGAACTATTTATGGTTGCTGTTAGGATCCTACTTTATTGTCGTTTTGTTTAATTTGCTTAGATTTTCGACTGAAGCGCTCTTTCTAAAATTAGGAGAAGTAGGAATTGTTGGGACAATTATTGGGGTTGTCATTAGTTACCCATTTCTATGGTTTATGCTTTTACAACTCAAATGACATTTGAATAAAGCTGTCGGTTATATACGGCAGCTTTATATTATTTAATAGGAGGTTGATAGAAGCTAAATAGTGAACTTTCTTCCATTTTATAGAGGATAAAAGGAAAATAGAAAAGGAAGTCTTTTGGGTAAAAATTTATAGAATAAAATAGTTGACTTTCTATCAAACAATAAGTATTATTAAAGTAAAATCCATTTCTATCCACCTTATAAGTGATTGAATCTTTATCAAAGGGTTGGTTAAGTTGAAACGTATAGACTGAGAAAAGTGGGAAGAATTAAATGAAAGAGGAGGTTTCATGAATATTAAAAAAACAACCAAGTACTCTTTGTTAGCAATTGGGGTGTTAACAACATTTCAGTTAGGCCAGGTAAAAGCCAGTGCGGATTCTTTTGAAAATTCAAATGAAAGTCTTATTAAGAATCAAGATGAAAACCAGCCAGCATTGCATAAGACAGTTTCTATTCCAGAATCTGAAACTAGAGCAGTTACAGAGCCAAATTCAGAAGAAAAGCCGGCAGTTGATCAGGGAGATAAGAAATATGTAGCTCCAGCATTAACAGAAAAGGAAACAAAAAGTTCTGAGGAGGATGCTAAGAACACTTCGACGGAAGCCTCTTCTTCTGATAAAGATAGTAAAGCCGAAACTTCTCTTAATAAAGACAGTGAAGCCGAAACAAGTCTTAATAAAGATAGTAAAGCCGATCTAACTCTTAATAGTGTAGAAAAGAAGGAAGCTCCAACTCCTGCTTCGGTTACACCTTCCGATACAAGTACAAATGAAGCTGAAACGGCAGCAACTCCTAAAGTTCGTCGTAGAAGAGCTGCAGCTAGCAATACAAAAGTATACGATGATGCGGATTACGGTAAATATGTAAAAGCAACAGATTTTGGTCTTGATACGACAGGAAAAGTTGAAGCGAGTGAAGCAATCAAAAAGGCGCTCTCTGCGGCCAACGAGGTTGAGGGTGGCGCTTCTGTTATGCTATCAGGGACAGTTTTGCTGAAGAATACCTTGGTTATTGATGAAAACTATGCCAATGTAAAAGGTTTGATTGGTAGTGGTCCAAGTCGTAACAACACAAAAATCTTATTTAATAAGAAGCAAGACGGAGAACACGATCCTGAAACAAACTTGACGGACAACCGTTACGAGTCTGCAGTGCTCATTCAAAATAAGAATAACTTTACTGTAGGTCGTTTAACAGTTGAGCATGCTTATGATTCGTCAGACTACACCAAAGATAATGAGTTTTACCGTAAAGGGAAATCATACTTTGGACGATCAAACGGTATCTATGTAAACGATTCTTCAAATGTTACGATCAATGATGTTCGTGCCATGAAATTCAACAGAGCCGGTGTCTTCTTTAGTTCAAGCAAGGCAACAGCGCAAGAGTATGATAGCAATGGAAGACCAATCCGTTATAGCAGTATCTCTGAAAAGGTTTCAAACGAAGTCAAGTCTATCGGAGATCCAGATGTTCCAATCATGGACGGTAACAAGGTAACCAACTCCTTCCTTCATAACAACCGTGTTGCGGGTGTTATGTTCGGTTACCAAAGAAACTTCGTTGTAGACAATAATATCTTATCTTACAATGGTCATGTGTTGGACGGTGGTACCGGATATGGTGCAGCCTCAATGGCAGGATCTTACAATGATGGTATTACCTATACTGGAAACTATACCAACTACAACTACCGTAAAGGATTGGATATCCATGACGGGAATAAGATCCTCATCGAAAACAACGTTTCGCTCGGAGACCGTTTGAATGGTATTGAGGTCTATAACCGTGCCAATCCAATGACGGATGTCATTATCCGTAACAACAAGGTAACACAAGATCCAAACTCTAAGTTGGAAAACGATGATGATGATCCAGCTCGTTACCGTGGTTACACAGCCATCTCTATCCTGACAAATGAGAAAAACCATAAATGGACCAAACCTCTTGATAAAGGTCGTTATGTCATTTCAAATAACACCATTGAAGGTTTAACAAAATCATTTGAAAATGGACAACTAGGAACATTTGGTATTCTCTTTAGAAACAACGAAAGTTCAAATGATTATAGTCTAAATATTGAAGGAAACACTATCACTGGTGATTCGACAGACTATATCATCTCTGTTAACAATAATACAGCCCAAGCATCTAGAGGTGTTGAAGGTGGCGGTTCAGGTGACATCACTATTTCAAGAAACAAGATTGAAGTAGATGACATCAAGCAGTTACCGATTTACATCAATGATGATACAACTTATGTAGCAAGTGTTATTGACCGTACTACTGGAAAACGTGTCAACAAGGTTATAAAAGTACCATTTACTAAGACTAGAGGAAGTGTCAATATTGACAACAATGAGTTGACTGTATCGAAAATCAAATCAAGATGGAAGAATGCGGTCGCTATTGAAAGCACAAACGCAGCTACTATTGATGTTAATAGCAATACCTTCAAGTATAAAGACAATGAGCCATGGCAACGTTACGATGTCACTCGTAAAACAGACGGAGCAGTTATTAAAGACTTGATGCAAGCTTTCTTTGGTATCAACCGTCTCAACGACAGTGTTAAAGTAACAGCTACAGATAACAAATTCATCGCAGATACACCAAACAAAAATGGTTTCTTTAGACTATATAATGGTGAGTGGGTGAACTTAAATGCCAAGAGTCATAATGTCTTCCTCGGACGTAACACTCTAGATGGCAAACCATTAGCTCCAGTGGATATCGTTGGAGATAAAACGGTTGAAACACTTCGTACAACGACAACAACAGAGTACATCATCGAAACTCGTGAGACAGATGAACTTCCTATCGGATTTAAGGAGACTGTTCAAAAAGGTGTCGCTGGTAAGAAAGTTAATGTATACAAGATTACCAAAGTTGGTGATACAGTAGTAGGACGTCAGATTATCTCTGAAGAAACAATCTTAGAGCCTACAAAAGAGATTATCTTGATTGGTACAGCGACAGAAACATTTGAAACTGTTACTGAGAAAGAAACTGTTGAATACGAAACAGAGATCAGAACGGATCCAACAAAACCAAAGACTTATCAATTTGAAAATCAAGCTGGTAAGAATGGTTCTGTTGAAAAAACTTACCAAATCAGAAAATTGAATGGTAAGGAAGCTGGTAAGACTTTGACGTCTGAAACAGTGATTGACCAGCCAGTTAAACGCATTATCACAGTTGGTAGTGCAGTAGAAAAAGTAGAATACACTACTGAAATCAAAGATGTAGACTTTGAAACAGTCATCGAATATGACTATACGAAACCAAAAGGTTACGAAGAAGTCCGTCAAGACGGTGAGAAAGGTCGAATTGAAAAGCAATACAAACTGACTTACCTCAATGATGAACTTGTTGACCGTAGCTTGGTCAATGAAAATATCCTTAAAGAGAAGAAGGATAAGATCATTGTTAAAGGCCTAGGTGTGGTTGTATCAGTGAGATCTGTAGTTGTCGTCGAAGAAAAAGACTTCAACAAGGTTATTGAAAAAGATGAAACCCAACCAGAGGGTTACAACAAGATTACTCAGGTCGGCTCACCAGGTACAATAACAACAACTTATGAAGTCACCTATGAGGATGATGTTGAAGTTGCTCGTAAAGAAATCTCTAAAGTGGAAGATCCAAAAGCTGTTGATGAAATCACAGTAATCGGTACTTCTAAGATGACAGAACGTACAGTGGACGAGCAGATTGATGTTCCATTCAAGACAGTCTATATCGCTGACAAGACACTTCCAGCAGGAGAAAGTGTTGTCGAGGAAGAAGGAAGTCCAGGACAAATTATCCGTACATTCTTGGTAAGCTATAAGAATGGTAATGAGATTGGCCGTGCTATTGTATCGGAGCACAAGATTACAGATGCTGTCAATCGTGTCGTTCGTGTCGGAAATGCGACACCTATCGTGGAAACAACTGAGCTTGTAGATGAGACAGAGTCAATCGATTACAATACTCTCAAAGAGTTTTCGGATCAACTTCCTGCAGGAACAACTAAGGTTATCCAACCAGGTAAGAAAGGTCAGAAAACAAATCGTTACTCTGTAACGAAAGTGAATGGAGAAGAGACATCTCGTACATTTGTAGAATCTAACATCACTACAGATCCAGTAGATGAGATCATCCAAGTTGGAACTCGTATCAAAGAAATTAGAGAAGCAAGCGAGACAAGTCCAATTCCATTTACCATTAAGGTTCGTAAAGACACTACGAAGCCAATTGGCTACCGAGTGACTGAGGTAGAAGGTCAAGATGGTGAGAAGTCAGACCTCTATAAAGTAACCTACATCAATGGTACTGAAACCAAACGTGAACACCTCAAGACAACAGTCGTTAAAGAAGCCGTTGACAAGGTGATTGTCGAAGGTGCCGGAGTAGAACGTGCTCTCTTTGAAATTCAAGAAGACAAGATCACAAGTACAACTGAGTATCGCAACGATGACACACTTCCAGAAGGTGAAACGAAGATTACCCAAGTTGGCGAGGAAGGACTCCTTCGTAAGACAATCGAAAAACGATATTTCAATGACGAATTGCGTTCTACGAAATTAGTAGAAAGCAAACTGATCAAAGAAGCAACTCCAACGATCATCTTAGTAGGTACAAAACATGTACCGACCATCAAGGTAGAGCAGGATACTCAGACTGAGAAGATTGCCTATAAGACTCAAAGCGTCGAAGATCCAGACCTACCAAAAGGTGAAACGAAGGTGGTCCAAGCAGGACGAACTGGTCTCATTGAAAAAGTCTACCAACTAACCTACAAAGACGGTGTCTTGATTAAGACAGACTTGATCAGTAGCAAGGAAATTCAGAAAGTCCAAGACGAGATTATCCATATTGGTACTCAAGTCACTGAAACCAAAGAAATCAACACGACAAGTCCAATCCCTTACAATGTCATTATTCGTAAGGACAAGACCAAGCCAGTTGGCTACAGCCTTGTTGAAGTAGAGGGGCAAGAAGGAATTCAAACAGACTACTATCAAGTAACTTATGTCAATGGTAAGGAAGCCAAGCGTGAACACCTTAGAACAGTCATTACAGCTCAGCCTGTCAATAAAGTCTTAGTTGAAGGTTCTGGAATCGAGCGTATAATATTTGAAATTCAGGAAGAGCGAATCACAAGTTCGACTGAGTTCCGTAATGACGACACTCTTCCAGAGGGTGAAACAAAGATCATCCAAGAAGGTCAGGATGGATTGATCCGTAAGACGATCGAGAAACAATACTTCAATGACGAAGAACGTTCTTCAAAATTGATCGAAAGTAAAACTGTCAGAGAAGCAGTTCCGACCATCATTTTAGTAGGGACAAAACATGTTCCAAATGTTAAAGTGAAGAAGGAAACGCGAACTGAAGAGACTAACTTTAGAACAGTTACTGTTATTGATGAAAACCTGCCAAAAGGTGAACGTAAGCTTGTTCAAGAAGGTCGTGCTGGCTTAGTAGAAAAAATTTATCAGCTTACTTATAAAGATGGCATCTTAGTCAAGACGGACTTGATTAGCGTCAAAGAGTTGCGTCCAGCACTCGAACAGATTATCCATATCGGTTCTCAAGTTACTGAAACCAAGGAGATCAGCTTCACAAGTGGAATCCCATACAACACCATCGTTCGGGAAGATAAGTCTAAGCCTGTGACCTATCGTTTGGTCGAAGTAGAAGGCCAAGAAGGAAGTCAAACTGACTACTATCAAGTAACCTATGTCAATGGTAAAGAAACTCAACGTGAGCATCTAAGAACTGTCATCACGACTCAACCTGTTAACAAAGTTGTTGTAGTGGGTACTGGAGTTGAGCGTACAGTCTTGGTGACTGAGGATGAGGTCATTACTTATCAGACAGAATATCGCAATGACGAAAGCTTAGCAGAAGGTGAAACTAGAGTCTTCCAAGAAGGCCAAGATGGACTGATCCATAAGACTTTTGAAAAACACTACTTCAATGATGAAGAACTCTCTTCTACATTGGTAGATACCAAGGTTATCAGAAAGGCAGTTTCTCGTGTAATCTTAGTTGGAACTAAACAACTTCCTACTATTACAACAGAGGAGCTAATTGAGATAGAAGTCGTCGCCTTTGAAAAGAGGATCGTCGAGAATCCTAATAAAGCAGAAGGGACAGTCTCCCTCTTGCAAGAAGGCAAGACAGGTAAGCGTCAATACAAATACCGTTTGACTATTCAAGATGGTCGTGTCATCAAGAAGGAATTAATCCAAGTGACACTAATCGAAGAACCCGTTCATGAAATTACTGAACTTGGTACAAAAGTAGTGAAGAAGAACGAGAAAAACGACCAATCTCAGGATCAACCTGGTCATAAAGTTGAGGAGCTCAATCATGTTTCAACAAATCCAAAAGCGGAAACCAAAGTTGAATCTATAATAAATAGCCAAAAAGATAGTGGGGAAATCCAAGAAAATCGCTTGCCGAATACAGGTGCAGAAGAGAGTTGGATCCTTTCTATCATGGGCTTTATCCTCTCAATTATCACTCTTGGTTTTTTCAATCGTCAAAAAAACGAATGATAAGTGAAAAAAGATAAAAAATACTTTGCAAAGTGAAACAATTATGTTACAATGATAAAAAATTAATAATAAGGAGTTTATTATGCAAACCACAAAAACGAGCATTAAGCGAGTTTTAGCGTTTTTTAGTGTACTAGTTTTGGCTTTGACAGTCGTAACAACGATTTTTGCTGACGAAGTTACAAACTATACCAACAACACGACTATTACCCTCGATGGTAAAGCCATTACTGCTGATACAAAAGTAGGCAGAGGTCAAGCCATGGAAGCTACAAACAATATTACCTTCCCAGATTCTCAAGCAATCAATGCAGGTGATACACTTGTTCTTGACTTGCCAAAAGAATTGAACTGGCCAGTTAAGTCAGAATTCCCAATCAAAAACGGATCTGAAATCATTGGTAATGCAGTTGCTGACCCAGCTACTGGTAAAACAACAGTAACGTTCACTGACTATTTCTCTAAAAATCCTAACAATAAGAGAATGTCATTGAAATACGATGTGGTTGTAAATGCTAGTACTGTAACTGAGTCTGGTAAAAAGACATTCAAGTATGGTGAGCAAACTTATAATTTGACATATGATCCAGATTCTACTGCAATTGGTCAATACGAATACAAGTATGGATACCAAGATCCACAAAATCCAAAACGTATCAAGTGGAAAGTTATCTTGAACGCTGGTCAAGACAAATTGAACAAGATGGTTATCACAGATGAGCTTGCTGACGGACAAGTATTGGTAGAAGGAAGCCTTCGTGCTGTACGTTACGCAACTCAACCTAAAGCTATCGAAAGCGAAGAACAACTTACAAAACTTGACCCAACTGACAACTTCTCTAAGAAAGCTGTATATACTAAGAACGCTGCAGGTCAAATTACTGGTTTCACTATCAACTTTGGTGACAACTGGAACTGGCCAATGTACTTGGAGTACACTACTGAGTTGACTGAAGCTAAGAAAAAAGGTGATGTAGTTAACAACGTCATCAAGTGGAAAGCTGAAAACTTCCCTAACGAACGTAGCTACCCTGCTAAAACACTCATCTATACTGCGTCTGGTGAAGGTGAAGGGGAAACTACAACCACAACGACTACAACCACAACGACTACAACAACAACAACTACAACAACAACTACAACTCCGGAACCAACCACTACAACAACTACAACTCCGGAACCAACAACTACAACCACCACAACTCCGGAACCAACAACTACAACCACCACAACTCCGGAACCAACAACTACAACCACCACAACTCCGGAACCAACAACTACAACAACTACAACTCCGGAACCAACTACAACTACTTCATCAAGCGAAGAAGCAACC
>NZ_JBYQGS010000002.1:0-214609 GCF_058200355.1 Streptococcus sp. SCPM-O-B-23252 (M501) | reverse complement strand
AATTTAATATTATTCGGAAGGGTAGCGAAGAGGCTAAACGCGGCGGACTGTAAATCCGCTCCTTCGGGTTCGGGGGTTCGAATCCCTCCCCTTCCATCCTTTACGGGCATAGTTTAAAGGTAGAACTAAGGTCTCCAAAACCTTCAGTGTGGGTTCAATTCCTACTGCCCGTGTATAAGAATATGGCGGGTGTGGTGAAGTGGTTAACACACCAGATTGTGGCTCTGGCATGCGTGGGTTCGATCCCCATCACTCGCCTATTTTATATTATTGGGGTATAGCCAAGCGGTAAGGCAAGGGACTTTGACTCCCTCATGCGTTGGTTCGAATCCAGCTACCCCAGTTATACTTTGCCGGCGTGGCGGAATTGGCAGACGCGCTGGACTCAAAATCCAGTGTCCGCAAGGACGTGCCGGTTCGACCCCGGCCGCCGGTATAGTATTAAAGACAAGGTTTTCGGACCTTGTCTTTTTTTCTTTGTTGTATGTCGAGTTACCAATTTTTTCCATTTTAAAATAAATCATCAAGTTTATTAGCTATTGTTTTCTGTTTGCTAGGGTACAAATGTGAATAAGTATCAATTGTTGTCGTAATAGATGCGTGTCCTAATCTTTCTTTAACAACAAGATAATCTTCCCCTTGATTTATAAGTAATGATGCATGAGAGTGTCTTAAATCATGAATTCTTATTCTCTTTAAATCTTTATCCCTTTCTAGTATTTGCTTAAACTTTTTATCAATCATATTTTTTGTAATAGTTATTGGTGTACTCTGTATTATTTGTAGTTCGTCAGTATTTTTGGTAAATTCCTTAAGTTTTTCTTTTTGTTTTTCTTTCCAATCTTTTAGCATTTCTGCTAATTTCTGATTGATTGTAATATTTCTAGTTCCTGATCGTGTTTTTGTTGTATTAATGTAGCTTGTATTATTTACAAAGTATACCGTTTTGGTAACGAAAATTGTATTTGTTAAAAGATTTATATCATTCCAGTTCAAAGCGAGTATTTCTCCCATTCTCATCCCAGTAAAGAAAGCAATTACGAAAAACAGGTCATAGCTTATTTCATCATCTTGAATAAGTTCTCTAAATCTCGTGAATTCTTCTATACTCCAAAATTGAATATTAGGCTTCCTAATTGGTAATTTTCTCAAATTCTCAACAGGATTTTTATCAATGAGAGATTTTCTTATACCAGTATCAAAAATTTTTTTAAGTAGAATTAGAACTTTATTAATTGTATTATAGCTTAAAACTTCATTTTCATTTTGTTTTTTAGGTTTTGTTTTTAGGTATTCACGAAATTCGAATATATGGTCATACGTTAATTTATTTAAATTTGTTTTTTTAAAATATGGCTTAATATGACGCTCATAATTGTTTCTTTGTGTACTTGTGTAGCTTACTTTTCTGCCATTTTTCAAATCATCTTCTTCAAGTAAGTCGAATAACATATCCGTTGTTACTACAAAGTCAAATTGTTTTTCTTTTAATTCTACAACTCTAATATGTTGTTCAAGTTCTAGGGCTTCCTTTTTAGATTTTAATCCTTTACGAATAATACGTATTCTTTTTTGTGTGACTGGGTGGAAACCGTTAGAAACATCAACAGTCCATTTACCACTTTTAGTTTTACGAATAGTCATTCATTATGCTTCTTTCTGGAGTTCAATTCCTAGTAATTCTTCAGCGACACTGGCTGGAATTGTACCAATCCGTTTGTTATCGTAGATATTAAAACCACGATTCACTAATAGTAATTTGCCAGTATGGATAATCTTTCTTGCAGTTCCTGGAGCAAATCCAAGTTCGATAAGGTCATCTTTTGTTACAGTTTTAATCATATGATCTCCTTTTCTATTCAGATTAAGTAAGGGGAGGATTAACTCCCCTTGTCTGATACTTATTTTTGTTTTACATCTACTAAATGGATAGCATCCGCCTTGTAATACATCGTTGAACTAATCATAGTGGCTTGTAAATTGTCAAATGTAACTGGTACTTGATCCATCGCTTGGATATAGTCATTATCGACTAAAGCTTCGGGATTGTCTACTGAGACTTGGGTTGATTTCTTTTTGAATTGTCCATCCTTGATAGTTACATTGTATTTCCAACCAATGATTTTATCGGTATTAAAACGTCTTTCGCTACCATCTCGGTTTTTGATAATTTCTCCGTTTGCATCTGCTCGGACTTCCGTTTCAAATTTTGGAATAACTTCATCCAATTCAAATTTTGTTCCAATGTTATTAAAATTCCAGTCATTTTGTGAAAGCATTTTTGCCATAGTTAATTTCTCCTTTTGATATTTTCTTTGATTGTAGGGATTAAATCCTCTCTTTTAAAGAGAATTGCCCTTTCTATTAATCCACTTGCTAAATCTGGTGGATATTCCATATTGTTGAGTGCGAGATAGTTAGATTTCTCATACTCATGCAGTAAATTATTGTCGTATAGAAATTTATACGCTTTTAGAATAGCCCCTGAACCTTTATAAGTAAACCATTCTAATTTTTGTTCTAGTTCTGTTTTTGGTTTTGAAATAATGATAGAGATAGGTTTTGAGTGACCTAAAAACTTTTCCCAAGATCTCAAAGGTTTTGAGAAACGGCTATCACTATAGAATCTCACTTTTTCTTTGAGATATCCCTTGGTGAAGTTGAGAAGATCTATTTCTGAATGCAACCATTCTTGAATGAAGTAGTGAGCTTTTTCTTTCCTAAGTTCTAACTCAGTTCTTATCCAATTTTCTATATAACGCTTGCTGATGCCGAGCTTCTCAGCTCGTTCTAAGCGTTTATCGTAAATTCTAAGTCTTTCATCATCATTGGGTTTTCTCAAATATAAGGTTTGACCGATTGTTTCATCTCCGTAGGTATTGTAGTAAGTGCTTTTTCCATATATAAAGCGTTTCTTCTGACAAATCTTTAGAAGCTGATTAGGAGTGAAGTAGGGTGTTTCATTAAAATCATCTATTGCAATATCAATTCGTCTTACTGAAAACTGATTGTAATTGTAGTAGAGGTTGTTCAGAAACTGTCTTTCGGACAGACTATTTGGATCTAATACCATATCTCTAAAGAACTCGAGTGCCTGTCCTGACATGACAAGCATGTAGGACGACTCTTTCGCTCCATAGTAGATACGGATATTCCCATGATGAAGCTGGCTATCATAGTTATAGTATTTAAGGCTCCCTTTATTCTCAATAAATAGGTCATAATCAAGAAATAGAATGTCTTCGATTATTTCTCTTGGCGAAAATTCAGTCTTATCAAACTGAATTTGAATCCAGTCAAATACAGAACGTAAATGTTCATTTTTTGCCATAGATTTTGATTCAACTTTTTGCCTAATTTTGCCACCCTTAAAATCTCCGAAACCCTTGGAAATACTGAATTCTTTCGATGGTACACCTAACTTGCAGAGGGTGGTGTTACTACACACCCTATCGGTCAAAAATGGTCCGTCCGCATCTACGCTCATTTTCGGCTTTCTGCCTCATGGCTCAGCCGAAAACTCGCTATTAGCCGAACCTATTTTTTGACCTCTTCTGAACAAACCCTAGTAAGCCGGTTTGCATCGACTCTTCAATATCTTGGATTTTCTTTTTTAGACTGGCATTCTCATTTTTTATCAGTCGTATTTCTCGCTTAAATTCCTGTTTTAAGGCGCTCAGTTCATCGTAGAGCTCATCTATTACTTGGTTTAGGGATTCATGCTCATTGTCTGCTAGACTCCCAAATACGGCTTGTATAGCCTCTTTTAGACCTATTTCAAGTTTTAGGTTAGCTAACTTTTGAAATTGTCTAAGGTCTTCGTCTGTAAAGTCATAGGCAACTGTATAACTTAATTGATGAGTTCTAGGATTTCTACTGATAGGAATTTTAATTTTTTTAAATTCCTTGCCACTTATTTCTTTAATCAGTTGAATCCAATTTTTAAGAGTAGAGGTAGAGTTTAGGCCAGAAATTTGATTGACTAACTCTTTATTGGTCATCTTTTTGTGAAACCTCCGAAATTTTCTTGTGCAACTGAAGAGTTTTCTGTGGTATAATTGTTACATAATATGTTTTGATCTTGGAACGAACGGCACATTTGTTTCAAGATTTTTTTATTTTGTCGAATCTTACCTCCTTTATTAAAATTTTTTAAATCGACTACTAATTACATACGCTTTTACCTCCTTTTATGCTATAATATTCTCAATGGAATATTTAATCTTAAAATAAATATTCCTTATGGAATAATTCTATTTTATACCGTTTAGAATACTTTGTCAAGCTAAAATATACAGAATCGAATATTAAAGAGGATACAATGTTTAGTAATAATTCTTTTGGAGATCGTCTTAAGGAACTGAGAAAGAGTAAGAAGTTAACACAGGTACAAGTTTCTGAGATGATTGATGTACAACAAGGTACTTATTCTCGTTGGGAAAACGGAACTTTAGAGCCTAATTTAGAAGCGGTTGTCAAATTAGCAAAATTATTTGATACCACGACCGACTATTTATTAGGAAAAACGACTTACAGTACTCTAGATGTTGTCCCGCATCCAATCACTAAAATTGATTTGAAAAAATTAAAAGAGTTTAATAAAACAGATCTAAATGATCTGAAGTTTGCTATTGTCATGCATGGGATAAAAAATCATTTCACTGCATTTGACTATATGGACGAGCTAGTCTCTAAATATAATTTAGATGAAGAGGAGCAAGAAATATTGCATACCCTTTTTAAAGAGGTTTATGATTATTTTAATGCAGATTGATGATTTGTTTTTAGTTTCTAAATTCATTCTAGATGTTGGTACTATTTGTCATTATCCTTCACTCTGCTTTTAAACGGGAGCACAGTGGTATTGAGGACAAGTGGTTGAAACGTTGCATAAGTTGATAACATAAATACAAACCTACGGTGAGCCTCCGTAGGTTGTTTAATGTCTAAAAATCGCTATTTTACTGATGAAGTAAAAAATATTGGTATTACAGCGAAACATAAAATATGATACAATAAAAACAATTAATAGTTCGATCATTTATCAAAGAGGAGTAAGAATGATGAAAAATATTTATATGTATATTCAAGATACTATGGCTGATTTCGAACACGGCTATTTAATGCAGGCGCTAAGCTTACAGTCAATGTTAGGAGAAGCTAAAGTAAAATTAGTAACAGTTTCTAAAGGGAAAAAGTCTATAAAAACTGCTGGAGGCATGACAATTGTTCCAGATGTTAATCTATATGATTTAGATACTGCAAATGCAGCTGCGCTAGTGCTTATTGGAGGTGATACTTGGTTGGATAATGAGCAAGATGATGTTTTAGAAGTAGCCTCTAAACTATTGCAAGAAAATATTTTAGTTGGAGCTATTTGTGGCGCTACTTTGGGATTAGCTGAAAAAGGAATTTTAGATAATCGATATCATACAAGTAATGCTTCATTCTTTTTAACCCAGATGAGCCAACATTATCGAGGGCAGGATTATTATAAAGATGAGATTGCAGTTCAAGATGGAAAGCTTATTACCGCTAGCTCAGCCGGATCTTTATCATGGACTAAGCTCATTGTCGAGGAGTTAGGCCTATATTCAAAATCTACAGTAGAAGCATGGTTTAATTATTTTTCAACGGGGGATGCTCATTATTATTTTGAAATGATGAACTCTTTAGAAAAAGATGCACAAGGACATTAGTATGAAAAAGATTATTCTCCTTCGCGGAGTAACACCAACAGGTACCAATAGAATTCCCAAAATGTCTTATTTAGTAGAAATCCTAACAGAAGTTGGTTTTTTAAATGTTCAAACATATATTCAGAGTGGGAATATACTGTTAGAATCAGAGTTATCTGACGAAGAAATCAGAAAGTTAGTTCATGATACGATTTTGGATAAAATTGGAGCTGATTTATCAATAATTATCAAAGAAATTAATCAATTAGAGATTGCTATTCAAGAAAACCCATTTGATAATACTTATGATAGTTCTCGTATTCATCTAGTTTTTACTAACGAAGAGATTCCCGAAAGTACTCTAACAGAACTTAGTAGAGAGAATTTTGGAGATGAAGAGTTCTATGGTGGTCACGAGTGCTGTTACCTATATTTACCACGTGATGCTCGAAAAAAACGTTTAAACACAAATTATCTTGAAAAGAAATTTGGAATTCGGATGACTATGAGGAAGTTGAGTGTGGTAGAACGACTTACGAAATTATAATCTTTAAACAAGATAACTACATAACGTTCCATATCCTCCTTGTTAGGGGAAAGAAGCTTCTTTTTGTTTGATTTCCTAGATATAGTTCTATTTAGTTTCTATATTTTTAGTATTCTAAAAGAGATAAAGGAATTAAAGTAAATAAAAGGTAAGTAAATAGATAGACGTAATCTAATTTGAATTATCTTTATCTGGGGCATGAGTCCGTGTCTTTAACGGGGTTACCAAAAAGTTACAAAAATTTGAAAAATGAGTCTATTTTGCAAGATTCAAAAGGCTTAAAACCCTATTAAATCAAGGTTGTAAGATTTAAATAATGTAGTTATGGAACTCAAAATCCAGTGTCCGCAAGGACGTGCCGGTTCGACCCCGGCCGCCGGTATAGTATTAAAGACAAGGTTTTCGGACCTTGTCTTTTTCTTTTATTTGTTGAAGTTTCGGTGCTGAGTTACTAATGAATTACTAGAATATTTCGTCATTGTTTTCTGAAAACACTTTGACTATTTTCTTCTACTGTGTTATAATTAACCGGTAAAGTATTTACTGGTTAATAGAAAGGAAGTACGTATGAAAGTCGCTAATCAGATTGATGAGTTTTTAAATTCTATTTTACTTATTTCTGAGAATCAGCATGAAGTTTTGATTGGTTCTTGTACGAGTGGGTTTTCTTTAACCAATACGCAAGAACACATTTTAATGTTACTATCAAAGAATAATTATTCCAATTCTGAGCTTGCTAAATTGTTGAATGTTAGTCAAGCTGCTGTTACTAAGGCTGTTAAACAATTACTTTCTTTTGGGATGTTAGAAGCTCTAAAAGATGAGAAAGACGCTCGGATTGTTTTGTACCGTTTAACAGATTTGGGGCGTCCAGTTGCTGAGGAACATTCTCATCATCATGATCATACTTTGGCTGTTTATAATCAAGTTTTGAGCGAATTCTCTCAAGAAGAACAAATGGTTATTTCTAAATTTTTATCCCGCTTATTGGAGGATCTTCGTTAATGCGTTATATCACTGTTAAAGATCTTTCATTTTATTATGATCGAGAGCCTGTTCTAGAAGGTGTGAATTATTACTTGGACAGCGGGGAGTTTGTGACGCTGACTGGTGAGAATGGCGCAGCCAAATCTACTTTGATTAAGGCAAGTCTTGGCATCTTAAAACCAAAAGTAGGGATTGTTGAAATTGCTAAGGAAAATGTAACTGGTAAAAAATTACGAATTGCCTATCTTCCCCAACAAATTGCAAGCTTTAATGCTGGCTTTCCCAGTTCTGTTTATGAGTTTGTGAAATCGGGGCGGTATCCTCGTAAGGGTTGGTTTCGTCGGTTAAATCATCATGATGAGGAGCACATTTTAGCTAGTTTATCTGCTGTTGGGATGTTAGAGCATCGTGATAAACCATTAGGGGCTCTATCCGGTGGCCAGAAACAACGGGCTGTCATTGCACGAATGTTTGCGTCTGATCCAGATATTTTTGTCTTGGATGAACCGACTACTGGGATGGATGCTGGTAGTAAGGATGAGTTTTATGAATTGATGCACCACAGTGCCCATCATCATGGGAAGGCCGTTTTGATGATTACGCATGATCCTGAAGAGGTGAGTCATTACGCAGATCGCAATATTCACCTGGTGAGAAAACAAAATTCTCAATGGCGTTGCTTTAATGTCCATGAGAAAGATGGAGGTGAGGACCATGCTTAGTCTCTTTCAGTATGATTTTATGCAACGGGCTTTGTTGGCGATGGTTGCTATGAGTCTCTTCTCTCCTATCTTAGGTGTATTTTTGATTTTACGTCGCCAGAGCTTGATGAGTGATACGCTGAGTCACGTTTCTCTATCAGGGGTTGCTTTTGGTCTTTTCCTTGGTTTCTCCCCGACTATTTCTACAGTCATTGTGGTGATTATAGCGGCTGTATTTTTAGAGTACTTACGAACAGTCTATAAAGATTTCATGGAAATAGGGACAGCGATTCTCATGTCGACGGGCTTGGCCTTGGCTTTGGTGATCATGAAGGGTGGCGGTAAAAGCTCCATGAGTTTGGACCAGTACCTATTTGGTTCTACCTTGACCATTACCGATGAGCAAGTGCTAGCTCTGTTTGTCATAGCGGCGATTGTTTTATGTTTGACGGTTCTCTTTATTCGTCCGATGTATATTCTTACGTTTGACGAGGATACAGCTTATGTAGATGGTTTACCCGTGCGTCTCATGTCTATCTTGTTTAATATTGTGACAGGGGTGGCTATCGCCTTGATGATCCCGGCTGCGGGTTCCTTGTTGGTATCTACCATCATGGTCTTGCCAGCTAGTATTGCTTTAAAGCTAGGAAAAACCTTCCGTTCAGTCATGCTTTTGGCAGTGGTCATTGGTTTTGTAGGGATGGTCAGTGGTCTCATTCTTTCTTATTATCCGGATACACCGGTTAGTGCGACCATTACCCTCTTATTTGTATCCTTCTTTTTGCTCTCAAATCTTTTTGTTAAATTTAGAAAATAGGTGATCTTATGAAAAAACTTGCATGGCTGGTGTTAGCCTTTTGTAGTCTTCTTTTAGTAGCTTGTAGTGGTGGTCAAAATCAGTCAGGAAAATTGAAAGTCATGACGACATTCTATCCTGTCTATGAATTTACTAAGCAAGTCGTTGGAGACGAGGGAGATGTGGAGCTCTTGATCGGGTCTGGTTCGGAACCCCATGATTTTGAATTATCTGCCAAGGGTCGCGCAAAGATCCAAGAGTCAGATGTCTTTGTCTATGAGAACGAGAACATGGAAACGTGGGTGCCTCAGTTGTTGAAATCAATGGATGGCAAGAAAACCAAGGTTGTCAAAGCGACGGAGAATATGCTGCTTTTACCAGGTGGCGAAGAAGAGCATGACCATGAGGGAGGGGAAGAACACCATCATGAGTACGATCCCCATGTCTGGCTTTCTCCGCAGAGAGCCATTAAAATGGTGGAAACGATTCGTGATCAACTGGTGAAACAGTACCCAGATAAAAAGGCTAGCTTTACAGCTAATGCGGATGCCTATATTGCCAAGTTGAAAAAATTGGATGACAGCTATACGAAGAGCTTATCTGAAGCGAAACAGAAAAACTTTGTTACTCAACACGCAGCTTTCCGTTATTTGGCCCTGGACTATGGCTTGAATCAAGTTTCTATTTCAGGTTTGTCACCAGATAGTGAACCGTCTGCGACTCGCTTGAGTGAATTGACAGAGTACATCAAGAAGAATGACATCAAGGTCATCTACTTTGAAGAAAATGCTTCTAAATCCTTATCGAAAACCTTGTCTGCTGAAACCGGTGTGGATCTAGCTGTTTTGAATCCATTAGAGAGCTTGACAGATGAGCAGATGAAAGATGGTGAAGACTACATCTCTATCATGGGAGCCAACCTCAAATCTTTGGAGTTAACAACAATTCAAGCTGGAAAAGAAATCGCTCCAGAAGAGGAAGAAGACACCAAAACAGTAGCCAATGGCTACTTTGAGGACAGTGCTATTAAGGACCGAACTCTTTCAGACTATGTAGGTGATTGGCAGTCTGTGTATCCTTATCTAAAAGATGGAACCTTGGATCAAGTCTTTGACTACAAAGCTAAATTAACCAAGTCCAAAACAGTTGAAGAGTATAAAGCCTACTACACCACAGGTTATAAAACAGATGTCGACCGGATTGTCATTACAGACAAAACCATGACCTTCTATAAGAATGGCGAAGAGAAGAAGTTCGAATACCGCTATGCTGGGAAGCATACGCTAAACTATACAAAAGGGAATCGTGGAGTGCGGTATCTCTTTGAAGCAACTGATCCGAATGCGGGTGAATTCAAGTATGTTCAATTCAGTGACCATCAAATTGCTCCTAATAAGGCAGCTCACTTCCATATTTTCTTCGGTGGGGAAAGCCAAGAGGCTCTTTATAAGGAATTGGAAAATTGGCCTACTTACTACCCAAGTGACCTATCCGGATTCGAAATTGCGCAGGAAATGTTGGCCCATTAATCAATTAGAGAAGGAACCAGTTGGTTCCTTTTTTGATAGTAACAGAAACTTGTCAAATTGCTAGAAAAAGGATAAAATTAGGCTTATAGAATAGATTGAATATGGGGAGATTCATGATGAAAAAGTATCGTTTGCTATTGTTGATTTCTGCTCTACTGTTTTTCCTTGGAGCCTGTGGTGATAAAAAGCAGGAGACAGGATCTGAAAGTAAAGAAAGTACAGTTCGTCAATCGAAGGATAGCTCAGCTACTAGTGAAACAAAGAAAGCTGAGAGTTCGAGTGATAAGAAAGAGAAAACAAAGATGGATATTGAAGCAATCGCTCAAGGGGATTATAGTAGTGTAGCTGGTGTCTGGAAAGATGATAAGGGGAATAAACTCGTCTTTGATCAAAATGGTTTGGTCTCTAACGAATATGAGTCTTATGGTCTTTCCTTGACGGATTATGGAACTGTTTCAGGAGGAGTCTACGGAGGAGTTACAGGAGGATTTTTGATGGAATTCATCCCTGCCGGGCTTACGATTGATGACCAAACGGACGAAAATGGAGAAGTCATCTTCCATGATGATTCTGATGTTAATAAGGACCGTCTCTGGACCGGAACTGGGATGTACAGTTTTACGGAACAAGGTTCTTTCCTCTATAAGGTTGGGAATTAGCTAGTATATGTGTAATGAAAAAGAATGAAGAGTGTCCTACTCTTCATTCTTTTTTAGATTTTAGGGAGCCAAGAAAGGTAGAAGTCTAGCTTCTCCGCTTTCAAGAGGTCTTGGTGGCTCACTCTGTCGACCTTTTTTCCATCAAGAGAAGCATCTTGAAGAAAGTGTGCTTGGGCTGTGTGAGCTGTGCTATGGATATGCAGCCATTTTTTCTCTTGAGGGAGAAAGAGGTGCAAGTGTTTGAAGAGGGGAATCCCTAGGTCATAGACTGGCTTGCCTGGACAAGTTGGATAGAGTCCTAAAACCGACCAGATATACCAGGAGGATAGGCTGCCATTATCTTCATCTCCTGGATAGGCTTGAAAGCTTGGCTGGAAGGCTTCCTTGCGAAGGGCCTGGATTAGGATGCTAGTGTATTCCGGGTGTTGGCTATAGCGGAAGAGATAGGGGATGTGAAAACTCGGTTGGTTTGAAATGGCAATTTGTCCAAAAGGAGCTTGGGCCATCTCACTCATTTCATGAATTTCGTAGCCATAGCCCGTCACTTCGTAATGCGGTGCTTGAGTGGCTAGTCGAGTTAAGTAGTGGGTAAATCCTCCTTCTCCACCAAAGAGTTGCTTGAGGCCCTCGATGTCGTGAAGGGCGCCTAAGGTTGCCTGAATGGCAGAGCACTCTGCATAGTCGCGTCCCCAACTGATGGGGGAAAAGTCTGGTCTGAAATGGCCCTTCTTATCTTTGGCCCGGATATAACCTGTTTCTGGATCAAAGAGGGTTCGATAGGAAAGACTAGACTGGGCATATTCTTTGGCCAACTCTTCCTTGCCAAGTAGCTGGGCAGTTTGGGCGATACAAAAATCGCTATAGGAGAAGTCAATGGTGTGACTCACGCTTTCGTGATAGTCAGTGGATAGATAGCCTAATTCCTTGTATTCTTTAGCTCCTCGTCGACCGTAATGACCATTTGGGTCTTCCTTCCTAGCTGTATCTAGCATGGCTTCAAAAAGCTCCGTGTGGAGGTCGGGAGCTAGGCCTTTTTGAATGGCATCGGCAATGACCCCATCAATGAGGGTTCCAGGCATCATGCCTCTTTCGTCCGGCGCTAGCCATTTAGGGAGGAAACCGGTATCTCGGTAATGGCTGAGGAAGCCTTCGAGAAATTCCTGGTAAAGCTCGGGATAGACTAGGCTATAGAGAGGAAAGGTGGTCCGAAAGAGATCCCAGAAGCCCAAACTCGTGAAGTATTTTCCTTCTTGAATGCGGTTGTGGGCGAAATCGCGATGGACTGCTTTCCCCTCAGGGGTTACTTCATAACAAGTCTGAGGAAAGAGCAGACTACGGTAGAGACAGTGATCGAAAAATGTTCGATCCTCTCCGCCCGTATCTAAAATTTCAAATCGGTCCATTAGCTCTTGCCATTTGCGGCTCGCTTTTTCTTTCATCTCTTCAAAGCTAGCTGTAGGAAGGTGAGATTCGGCCAACTCAGGGTTGATAAAGGAAGTGCCTAATCGAGCTTCTAGGGTAGGGCTGTCAAATTCTAGGATCAAATCCTGTCCTAGCCAGTGAGTGCGAGTGATGGCTTGGTCAAATTCGACATGAAGATAGAAAGGATAGGTTTGTTGGTCGGTATGATTTTGGTCTAGGATGTAGAAATGTAGATTCGTTTCTCCGAATTCTACTTCAGCTAGTCCATTGGGGCAATGAATGGCCAGTGAAAGTGCAGACGGCCCTCTAAAGCGGAGAATGGCCCCGTAGAGGCTGGGTGTCAGCTCTGTATGGACTTGATAGCGCTCTGAGGTGAGAGCTAAATAATGGGGCTGAAAGACAGCTTCTTGGACCCGGTAACTGCTCTGTCTGAAATAGAGGTCTTCTTGAGTCGGAATGTCTGTTAGTGGGGTGAGGAGACACCAGGAAAAATCTCCAATCCAAGGGCTAGGCTGATGGGTCAAGCGAATACCTTGAAAGATAGGAAGGTTGGGGTTGAAAAACCAAGCGTCCTGTTCATGTGTCGTCTGTGGAAGGAAATAATTCATCCCAAAAGGAACTCCTGTGTAAGGAAGGGTGTTGCCGTTAGAATAAGCTGAGTGATTGTCTGTTCCTAAGCGGGTATCAATATGAGTAATATCGGTCTTCATGCGGGACCTCCTGTGTCATACTAGGGCCTTCAAGCCCTTTTCTTTCTTTATTTTAGCAGAAGCCCCTCAAATGGGAAAGTCTTTTTCAAAACTAGAAAAGTTTGTAGAAAAAGGGCTATAATTTGCGTATGTATTTCCCATCTGAAATCTTTTATACTGAATAGGAAAGAATCGATACGTGTGAGGAAAAGGAATGACTTATTCAAAAGAAATCGTCAGAGAATGGCTGGACCAAGTAGCAGAACGTGCCAAGGAGTACCCGGAGTGGGTGGATGTGTTTGAGCGTTGCTACACAGACACTTTGGATAATACAGTTGAAATTTTAGAAGATGGGTCAACCTTTGTGTTGACAGGGGACATCCCAGCTATGTGGTTGCGTGACTCAACGGCTCAATTGAGACCCTATCTTCATGTGGCAAAAAGAGACCCTCGTTTGCGCCAGACCATTGCTGGTTTGGTCAAGCGCCAGATGACCTTGATCCTCAAGGATCCCTATGCTAACTCTTTTAATATTGAGGAGAACTGGAAAGGCCACCACGAGACTGACCACACCGATTTGAATGGCTGGATTTGGGAACGTAAGTATGAAGTGGACTCGCTTTGCTATCCCTTGCAATTGGCTTACCTCCTGTGGAAGGAAACTGGTGAGACTAGCCAATTTGATGAAACCTTTGTCACAGCGACCAAGGAAATCCTTCATCTCTGGACAGTGGAGCAAGACCACAATAACTCACCATACCGTTTCGTCCGTGATACCGATCGTAAGGAAGATACCTTGGTAAATGACGGCTTTGGGCCTGACTTTGCTGTGACAGGGATGACCTGGTCAGCCTTTCGTCCAAGTGATGACTGCTGTCAGTATAGCTACTTAATTCCGTCAAATATGTTTGCAGTGGTTGTCTTGGGTTATGTCCAGGAAATCTTTGCAGCATTGAATCTAGCCGATAGTGAGAGTATCATTGCAGATGCAAAACGCCTGCAGGCTGAGATTCAAGAAGGAATCGAAAATTACGCCTACACTACAAATAGTAAGGGCGAGAAAATTTATGCCTTTGAGGTAGACGGTTTGGGAAATGTTAGCATCATGGATGATCCAAACGTACCAAGCTTGTTGGCAGCTCCTTATCTTGGCTACTGCGCGATCGACGATGAGGTCTACCAAGCTACTCGTCGGACTATTTTGAGCCCTGAAAATCCTTACTTCTATGAAGGAAAGTACGCAAGCGGACTCGAAAGTTCTCATACCTTCTATCGCTATATCTGGCCGATTGCCCTGTCGATCCAAGGTTTAACAGCTACAGATAAAGCTGAGAAGAAATTCTTGCTGGATCAGTTGGTTGCCTGCGATGGTGGAACAGGTGTCATGCACGAAAGTTTCCACGTGGATGATCCAACCAAATATTCGCGTGAATGGTTCTCTTGGGCCAACATGATGTTCTGTGAATTAGTCTTGGATTACTTGGATATCCGCTAATACTCTTCAAAAATCAAATTCAAACCACGTCAGCTTCGCCTTGCCGTATATATGTTACTGACTTCGTCAGTTCTATCTACAACCTCAAAGAAGTGCTTTGAGCAACCTGCGGCTAGCTTCCTAGTTTGCTCTTTGACTTTCATTGAGTATAAGGAGCACGCTTTAGCTTCACTGATTCTTGTTAGAATCACAAGTTTATATTTAAAACATTAAAAATTTAAGTTAGAATGAGGTTTTACTCATGGAAAATGTTGTTGTACACATTATCTCTCACAGCCACTGGGATCGTGAGTGGTATTTACCTTTTGAAAGTCACCGCATGCAATTGGTGGAACTTTTTGACAATCTCTTTGATCTTTTTGAAAATGACCCTGAATTCAAAAGTTTCCACTTGGATGGACAAACCATCGTCCTCGATGACTATTTAGAAATTCGCCCTGAAAATCGCGACAAGGTACAGCGCTATATCGACGAGGGCAAGCTCAAGATTGGTCCCTTCTATATTTTGCAGGATGATTACCTGATCTCTAGTGAAGCCAATGTCCGCAATACCTTGATTGGACAGGCTGAATGTGCCAAATGGGGCAAATCAACTCAAATTGGTTACTTCCCTGATACCTTTGGAAATATGGGACAAGCTCCTCAAATCCTTCAAAAATCAGGGATCCACGTAGCAGCCTTTGGGCGTGGAGTGAAGCCGATCGGATTTGACAACCAAGTTCTCGAAGATGAGCAGTTTACCTCTCAATTTTCTGAAATGTACTGGCAAGGGGCGGATGGTAGCCGTGTACTCGGCATTCTATTTGCTAACTGGTACAGTAATGGGAATGAAATTCCAGTGGATAAAGATGAAGCTTTGGCTTTCTGGAAACAAAAATTGGCAGACGTTCGTGACTATGCATCGACCAACCAATGGTTGATGATGAACGGTTGCGACCACCAACCGGTTCAACGGAACTTGAGTGAAGCTATTCGCGTGGCCAATGAGCTTTTCCCTGATGTGACCTTTATCCATAGTTCCTTTGATGACTATGTGCAAGCAGTGGAAAGTGCGCTTCCTGAACAATTATCAACGGTTACGGGAGAATTGACCAGTCAGGAAACCGATGGTTGGTACACACTTGCTAATACCTCTTCTTCACGTGTTTATCTCAAACAAGCCTTTCAAGAAAACAGCAATTTGCTAGAGCAAGTGGTGGAACCTTTGACCATCCTTACAGGTGGCCACAATCACAAGGATCAATTGACCTATGCCTGGAAGATGCTCTTACAAAATGCGCCACACGATAGTATCTGTGGTTGTAGTATTGACGAAGTTCACCGTGAAATGGAAGTTCGTTTTGCCAAGGTCAACCAAGTTGGAAACTTTGTCAAGACCAACCTTCTGAATGAATGGAAAGATAAACTCGCGACTCAGAAAGCTCAGAGTGAGCATCTCTTTACAGTTATTAACACTGGCTTGCATAGCAAGGTGGACACTGTCAGCACGATTGTCGATGTAGCGGTTTGTCCATTTAAGGAATTGCATCCGACAGAGGGCTTCAAGAAAATGGCCGCTTTGACCTTGCCAGACTATCACGTAGAGGATTTAGAGGGTCATCTTGTAGAGGCGGAGATTGAAGACTTGGGGGCAAGCTTTGGCTATACCCTGCCTAAGGATAAATTCCGCCAACCCTATATTGCGCGTCAAGTGCGCGTGACGGTTCCGGTTCACCTAGCGCCTCTTTCTTGGACCACCTTCCAGCTCTTGGAAGGAAAAGCTTCCCATCATGATGGGATTTACCAAAATGGGGTTCTCGATACGCCGTTCGTAACCCTCAGTATTGATGATGGCTTGACCCTTTACGACAAGACGACCAATGAGGCTTATGAGGACTTCCTTGGCTTCGAAGACCGCGGTGATATTGGCAATGAATACATTTACTTCCAACCAAAAGGAACAGAACCCATCTATGCGGAGCTGAAAGCTCATGAGGTCTTGGAAAATAATGCTCGCTATGCCAAAATCTTGCTCAAGCATGACTTGACCATCCCAGTCAGCGCGGATGAACAATTGGATGCGGAACAAAGAGGCATTATCGAGTTTATGAACCGAGAAGCAGGACGGTCAGAAGAGCTGACAACCATTCCGTTGGAAACAGTGATGACCGTCTTTGTGGATGACCCGCAAATTCGCTTCAAGACGCGCTTTACCAATACTGCTAAGGATCACCGCATTCGTCTCTTGGTCAAAACTCATAACACTCGTCCAAGCAATGACTCGGAAAGCATTTATGAGGTCGTGACACGGCCGAATAAACCAGCAGCTTCTTGGGAAAATCCTGAAAATCCACAACACCAACAAGCCTTTGTCAGCTTGTATGATGATGTTAAAGGAGTGACCGTAGCCAACAAAGGATTGCATGAATACGAAATTCTTGGAGACGACACCATAGCTGTAACCCTTCTCCGTGCTTCAGGGGAACTCGGTGACTGGGGCTACTTCCCAACACCAGAAGCCCAGTGCTTGCGAGCTATCGAAGTTGAGTTTGCAGTAGAATGCCATCAGGCTCAGGATCGTTTCTCAGCCTTTCGTCGTGCCAAAGCCTTCCAAGTGCCATTTACAGCTCTTCAAGTTGCAAAACAAGAGGGTAGCGTTGCAGCAACAGGTAGTCTCTTCAACCATCCAGCACTGAATTTGCCACAAGTCTGCCCAACAGCCTTTAAAGTTGCTGAGAATGAAGAAGGTTACGTCCTTCGTTACTACAACATGAGCCAAGAAAATGTTCGCGTGTCTGACAAACAACAAACCATTCTTGACTTGCTGGAACGCCCATATCCAGTTCATTCAGGACTATTGGCACCACAAGAAATTCGTACAGAATTGATCAAAAAAGAAGAAATTTAATTTCAAAAAGTAAACATAACAAGAAAGGAGGAGCGACAAAGTAAGAATCGATTGCTGACTCGCTCCTTTTTACAGGTAAAAGCTATGACCCTTGCAACGATTGATATCGGAGGGACTGGGATTAAGTTTGCCAGTATCACTCCTGATGGAAAAATTTTAGATAAGGCCAGCACCCCAACGCCAGAGACTCTGGAAGAGTTGCTAGCTTGGTTGGAGCAACGCTTGTCAGAACGTGACTACCGTGGGATTGCTATGAGTGTGCCAGGGGCTGTTAACCAAGAAACCGGGGTGATTGAAGGAATCAGTGCCATTCCTTACATTCATGGTTTTTCTTGGTATGAGGTTCTTGCTCATCACCGACTTCCTGTCCATCTAGAAAATGATGCTAACTGTGTCGGACTGAGTGAACTGCTAGCTCATCCTGAGATTGAAAATGCAGCCTGTGTCGTGGTTGGGACAGGGATCGGTGGGGCCATGATCATCAATGGCAAGCTACACCGTGGTCGTCATGGTTTGGGAGGTGAGTTTGGCTACATGACCACCATCGAGCCGGCAGAAAAGCTCAACAACTGGTCGCAACTCGCTTCTACAGGAAATATGGTTCGCTATGTCATCGAAAAATCTGGTCAGACTGACTGGGACGGCCGCAAGGTGTACCAAGAGGCAGCAGCCGGCAATGCCCTTTGCCAGGAAGCCATTGAGCGCATGAACCGTAATCTTGCTCAAGGACTGCTCAATATCCAGTACCTGATTGACCCAGATGTGATTAGTCTAGGCGGCTCTATCAGTCAGAACCCTGATTTTATCAAAGGGGTTCAAAAAGCAGTAGACACCTTTGTGGAAAGATATGAAGAATATACCATCGCTCCAGTCATTCAAGCCTGCACCTACCAGGCAGATGCCAATCTCTACGGTGCCCTTGTCAACTGGTTACAGGAGGAAAACCAATGGTAACTTTTACAGGACTTAGTCCCAAACAAGCACAATCTATCGAAGTATTAAAAAATCACATTTCTCTACCAGATGTAGAAGTGGCGGTTGCTCAGTCTGACCAAGCTTCTATCTCTATCAAGGGTGAGAGTGGACAGTATCAATTGACCTACCGCAAACCGCATCAACTTTACCGCGCCTTGTCTGTGCTGGCAACAGCTTTAGCAGAAGGAGACAAGGTAGAGATTGAGGAACAGGCAGCTTACGAAGATTTGGCCTATATGGCGGACTGTTCGCGAAATGCGGTTCTAAATGTTGCATCTGCCAAACAGATGATTGAAGTCTTGGCTCTCATGGGCTACTCAATCTTTGAGCTATATATGGAGGACACCTATCAGATTGAGGGACAACCTTACTTTGGTTATTTCCGTGGAGCATACTCAGCTGAAGAGTTACAGGAAATCGAAAGCTACGCCCAGCAGTTTGACATGACTTTTGTTCCATGCATCCAAACCTTGGCTCACTTATCAGCCTTTGTCAAATGGGGTGTCAAAGAAGTCCAGCAACTCCGTGATGTAGAGGATATTCTCCTTATTGGCGAAGAAAAAGTTTACGAGCTGATTGATGGTATGTTTGCGACGTTGTCTAAGCTACAAACTCGCAAGGTCAATATCGGGATGGATGAAGCTCACCTGGTTGGTTTGGGACGTTACCTTATCCTAAACGGTGTGGTTGACCGCAGCCTCCTCATGTGCCAACACTTGGAGCGCGTGCTGGATATTGCGGACAAGTATGGTTTCCACTGCCAGATGTGGAGCGATATGTTCTTCAAACTCATGTCAGCAGATGGCCAGTACGACCGTGATGTCGAAATTCCAGAAGAAACTCGTGTTTACTTAGACCGTCTCAAAGACCGTGTGACCTTGGTTTACTGGGATTATTATCAGGATAGCGAAGAAAAATACAATCGTAACTTCAGTAACCACCACAAGATTAGCCAGGATATCGCCTTTGCAGGTGGTGCTTGGAAGTGGATTGGCTTTACACCTCATAACCATTTCAGCCGTCTCATCGCTCTTGAAGCCAACAAAGCCTGCCGTGCCAATCAAATCAAGGAAGTCATCGTGACGGGTTGGGGGGACAATGGTGGGGAAACAGCCCAGTTCTCTATTCTGCCAAGCTTGCAAATCTGGGCAGAGCTTAGCTACCGCAATGATTTAGAACGTCTGTCAGCTCACTTCAAGACTAATACAGGTCTATCTGTTGAGGACTTTATGCAGCTGGATCTGGCCAATCTCTTGCCAGACCTACCAGCTAATCTCAGTGGGATCAATCCTAACCGCTATGTCTTTTATCAGGATGTTCTTTGCCCAATCCTTGACAAGCACATGACACCTGAACAGGACAAGCCACACTTTGCCCAAGCAGCTGAGATTCTTTCTGACATTAAAGAAAAAGCGGGCACTTATTCTTATCTTTTCGAAACTCAGGCCCAGTTGAACCAGATTTTAAGCAGTAAAGTGGATGTGGGCCGACGCATTCGTCAAGCCTATCAAAAAGGTGATAAAGAGAGCTTGCAACAAATTGCTAGGGAAGAATTGCCAAACCTCAGAAGCCAGATTGAACACTTCCATGCTCTCTTTAGCCACCAATGGTTGAAAGAAAACAAGGTCTTTGGCTTGGATACAGTAGACATTCGTATGGGTGGGCTCTTGCAACGCATCAAGCGCGCAGAAAGCCGCATTGAAAACTACCTAGCAGGCGAAATCTCTCGTATCGACGAACTAGAAGTAGACATCCTGCCATTTAATGATTTCTACGGAGACAAGGACTTCGCAGCGACGACGGCCAACCAGTGGCATACTATTGCGACAGCTTCAACCATTTATACGACCTAATCCAAAAGGCTGTCTTTAAAGAAAATGAATTTTAAGGAGGAGAAGGATTTCCTATGAAAAGAGGAATTTCTTCTCCTTTTTTCTCCATTTTTAAGGCTATGTCATAAATTTGTAGAATTTTTTCTATAATTAGGAGTTTGAAAAAGTTTTCATAGAGTTTTATAATAAAAAATGTAAACGTTACCAAAAAAATAAAATGACAAAGGGGGGAGTCAGATGAAAAAGTTTGTTAAGACCTTGAGAGAAAATCTCATTTTCTTCTTGATGGTTTTACCAGGTGCAGCGTGGTTGATTTTATTCTTCTACATACCTGTTTTGGGAAACGTTGTCGCATTTAAAGACTATCATATCACCGGAGAGGGATTTATTGATAGTGTAATGAAGAGTAAGTGGGTAGGATTTGATAACTTCAAATTTCTCTTTAGTTCTAAAGATGCTTATATCATTACAAGAAATACCGTCCTTTACAACCTTGCCTTTATTTTCTTGGGCTTGATTGTTTCCGTTGGGATTGCCATTATCTTTAGTGAGATGCGTTCCAAACGGTTGGTTAAAGTGTTTCAAACATCAATGTTGTTCCCCTATTTCTTGTCATGGGTTATCATCAGCTTCTTTACAGATGCCTTCTTAAACGTCGATAAAGGCTTGATTAACCATATCTTAACATCACTTGGGATGAAAGGAATCAACTTCTATACAGAGGTTGCCATTTGGCCAGCGCTTCTCCTCTTCTTAGGAATCTGGAAAGGCTTTGGTTATAGCAGTGTTATGTACTATGCAACCATCATGGGGATTGACCCAACCTTCTACGAAGCCGCAACAGTGGACGGAGCATCTAAGTGGCAGCGAATCCGCCACATTACCATTCCTCAGTTGGCTTCCTTGATTACGGTCTTGACCATCCTTGCCATCGGAAATATCTTCCGTGCTGACTTTGGATTGTTCTACCAAATCCCACATAACTCAGGTGCCCTTTATAGTGTGACAAACGTAATTGATGTCTATGTCTACAACGGACTTGCTAAATCAGGAGATATTGCGATGGCCGCAGCGGCTGGTCTTTACCAATCAGTTGTCGGATTGATTCTCGTTTTACTTTCTAATATTGTAGCACGTCGGATTGATAAGAATGCAGCGCTCTTCTAGAAAGGAGGATACCATGGCAAAATCAAAAATTAAAAAAGAAAAAGTTGATAATGTTGGGATCCACTCCTTCAGTAAGAAAGCAGACATCTTCTTTAGTAGCATCGTCGGCTTGGTTGCTCTATCCTGTATCTTGCCCTTCATCTTCGTTGTCATGATTTCCTTGACAGATGAACAAAGTTTGGCAATTAACGGCTTCCAATTTTGGCCTGCTAAATTCGGTACAGATGGCTATCTTTTCCTTGTTCAATTTAAGGATAAGATTCTTCAAGCCCTCTTCATTACCTTGTTTGTAACGATTGTAGGGACAGCATGTAATGTTTTCATTACAACGACCTACGCCTACGCGATCTCTCGTAGAACCTTTAAGTACAGAAACTTCTTTACTGTCTTTGCCCTCTTGAGTATGCTCTTTAGTGCAGGGATGGTACCAGGATATATCGTTACCACTCAGTTGCTTCATTTAGGAGATACCGTTGGAGCCCTCATCATTCCGATGTTATTGAGTCCTTTTAACATTATCTTGATGCGGACCTTCTTCAAACGGACGATCCCAGAAGCCATTCTTGAGTCTGCTCGGATAGATGGAGCCAGTGAGACACGGATCTTCTTCCAGATCTGTTTGCCACTTTCTCTCCCAGGGATTGCTACCATCAGTCTCTTCACAGCCCTCGCCTTCTGGAATGACTGGTTCAACGCTCTCCTCTATATCAAGAGTGAAAACCTCTATCCCCTTCAATACTTGCTGATGCAAATCCAAAATAATATGGATTACATCTCTAAATCCGTCGGTGCATCTAGCCAAATCGCTGGTGCAGTCCAATCCCTTCCTAAGGAAACTGGACGGATGGCCATGGTGGTGGTGGCAACAGTTCCAATCGCTATCCTCTATCCATTCTTCCAACGTTACTTTGTAAAAGGATTGACCATCGGTGGTGTGAAAGAGTAAGCGAACTTTTCTCACCCACCCTTCATAATGTTAATAAAGAAAAATAAAAAAGGAGTTTTTCTCATGAAAAATTGGAAAAAATATGCTTTAGCTTCTGCTAGCGTTCTCACACTTGGAGCAACTCTTGCTGCTTGTGGTAACTTGACAGGTGATAACCAAAAATCATCTAAGAGTGAAGACGGTAAAACAGTTATCAAAATGTACCAAATCGGTGACAAACCGGATAACTTGGATACCTTGTTAGAAAATGCGAACAAGATCATCGAAGAAAAAGCTGGCGTTAAATTAGACATCCGATACCTTGGTTGGGGTGACTACGACAAGAAGATGAACGTTATGATCTCATCTGGTGAAAGCTACGATATTGCTTTCGCAAACAACTATGTCATCAACGCTCAAAAAGGTGCTTACGCTGACTTGACAGACTTGTACAAGAAAGAAGGAAAAGAGCTTTATGAAGCACTTGACCCTGCTTACATCAAAGGGAATACTGTCAACGGTAAGATCTACTCAGTTCCAGTTGCAGCCAACGTTGCATCTTCACAAAACTTTGCCTTCAACGGACCACTTCTTGAAAAATATGGTATCGACATCTCAAACGTCACAGACTATGCTTCTCTTGAACCAGTCTTGAAAGCGATCAAAGAAAAAGATCCAAACGTTGTTCCATTCGCAATGAACAAGAGCTACGGTGGACCTTCTGATGACTTCGATTACATCGCAGTAGATGGACTTCCATTCGTTGTCGATTTGCAAGGTGACACAACTAAGATCGTTGACCGTTATACAATCCCACGTTATGTTGAAAACTTGAAGACTCTTCATAAATACTATGAAGCTGGCTACATTCCAAAAGACGTAGCTACAAGCAACACTGGATATGACCTTTCTCAAGATACTTGGTTGGTACGTGAAGAAACAGTAGGACCTGCTGACTACGGTAACAGCTTGCTTACTCGTGTAGCAAACCGTAAGATCGAGATCAAACCATTCACTCAACTTTACAAGAAGAACAACACTACTCAAGTTGCAAACTTTGTTATCTCAAACAACTCTAAGAACAAAGAAAAAGCAATGGAAGTATTGAACCTCTTGAACACAAACCCAGAACTATTGAACGGTCTTGTTTATGGTCCAGAAGGCAAGAACTGGGAAAAAGTTGAAGGTAAAGAAAACCGTGTGAAAGTCTTGGATGGCTACAACGGAAACACTCACATGTCAGGATGGAACACTGGTAACAACTGGATCCTTTACATCAACGAAAACGTAACCGATGAACAAATTGCACAATCTAAGAAAGACTTGGAAACTGCAAAAGAATCTCCAGCACTTGGATTCATCTTCAACACTGAAAACGTGAAATCAGAAATCACTGCCCTTACAAACACTTTGAACCAATTCACAAGTGCCATCAATACAGGTACAGTAGATCCTGAAGTTGAAATTCCTAAGATGCTTGAAAAATTGAAATCAGAAGGTGCCTACCAAAAAGTCTTGGATGAAATCCAAAAACAATACGATGAGTACCTTGCTGCTAAGAAATAAGCTAACAATACTTGCTTAAGTCTATCAAAAGACTTTGAGGTCTTCGCACTTCAAAGTCTTTTCTGTTGATGATTTCGAAATCGAAACCATCAGAGGAAATGTGCTATAATATAGGGTATAATCATCAGTTGTACTAGGGAAACTATACTAAGTCGTACGCTCCCCTCTACAACAAATGAACATGGAGACACATTATGGGAAGAATGATTGAATTAATTTTTACAAGGGTCTATTTAGCCATGCTGGCAACAGGGATCTTTTGGGCTTTAACCTTCTGTGGAGGGATTCTATTTGGATTTGGGCCGGCTAGTGCAACGATTATGAGTCTATATGCCGAACATGGATCTGATTACAAGCAATATGGTTGGTCTGAGGCTTGGTCGCTCTATAAAGAAAATTTCCGTCGGGGCAACCAGGTTTTCTATACATTTTTTTTAATCGAAGCTATTCTTATTTATGGCATGTATCTGATGGTTCAATTGCCCCACTTGTCCCTGTTTCAGATTTTTATCTTATTGGTCAATTTGATTTTCTTATTGGTGGCTCCCCTGACTTTTGCAGTCTATCTCAAGCTTCAAGTCCATTTTGACTTGTCCTATCTTAATAGCTTGAAGTTGAGTTTCATTGGTGCTTTTCTGGATATTCGTGCAGTGACCAAGTTTCTCTTGGGGACCTTTCTGTTAGGGGTTGTTACCCATTTCGTTCCGGCTTTATTCTTCTTTGTTTTACTGGGCTTGTGGCATTTCTTTGTCAATGATATTTTTCAACCAGTCTATGAAACAATTCGCTCTAAAGTGGTTTCTTAATTATGAAAAAAATATGGTTAGCGACTCTTTTGAAGTTCTATGCCTATATCATGGTGGGGATCATCACGACCTTAGGCGTGACGGTATCCTTGGTCTATTGGCATAATCAGAAAGCAGAAACAGAACGGATTGCTCAGTTGATTTCCTCGCGCTTGACTGTTGAGGTAGAGGATATTTATAAGAGATCTTCTCAATGGGGAAAGAGTCTGGTAGAAAATCCTGCCAAGCTCGAAGGAGTTTACAAGTATTTTTCAATGACGCCTTCTGAATACGAAAGCTGGCGATTGGATAATTATTTCTCCAATTATATTCAAGTTTCGCTGCACCGTAATGTTGAAACTCTGTATTTGGAACACGATGTTATTGATCAAATTGATTTGGTGTTAAATGACTATACGACTGTGTTTGTCTCCAGTAAAAATAAAAAAGGAGGGCAACAAGTTCCAGCGGATCGGTACAAGGCCAGCTCGCAAGCCATCCCAGTCTCCTTAACGGATGTGACGACTGGCGAGGATATTGGACTGGCTTATATTAAAATCAATCCAGCGCTATTGGATTCTGTCGTTGACAATATTCAAGACACGATTCCAGTTGCCGTCCAAATCTATAATCCCTTGGGCAAGGTTTTTTACCACAGAGGGGATATCAACCCTAAAGATCACAGCCAGTGGATTGTGCGAGATACTGCTTACGGCTATCAAATCTGGGTTGGGATTCCGACCTCTTACACGGTTCGAACAGCCTTGTTTAGTTTTACCTGGATGATTTCGGTCGCCTTAATCCTGGTCTTGGTCTTGTATCTCTTGCTTCAACGAATTTTCCGTAATTACCAAAAACAAGTTTTGGATTTGGTAGATACCATGGAAGCCATCAGCCAGGGGGATTCTGAGCGACGGATCAATGTGGATACCAAAGAGCAGGAGCTCCTTTTAGTTGCAGAAACGACCAATACCATGTTAGACAATATGGACAAGTCTATCCGTGATATCTATCAGCTACAACTGAGCCAAAAAGATGCCAATTTGAAGGCCTTGCAAGCGCAGATTAATCCGCATTTTATGTATAATACCATGGAGTTTATTCGCATGTATGCAGTTATGCAGGATCAAGAAGAATTAGCTGATATTATTTACGAATTTAGTAGTCTCCTTCGAAACAATATTTCAGAGGAGAAAGAAACGACCATCGAAAATGAGTTGGAATTTTGTAGAAAATACAGCTATCTCTGTATGGTGCGTTATCCAAAATCGATTGCTTATGGCTTTAAAATTGAACCCGGTCTAGAAGAGATGGTTATTCCGAAGTTTACTCTTCAGCCACTAGTGGAAAATTACTTTGTTCATGGAGTTGATCACAAGCGCAAGGACAATGTCATTAGTATCAAAGTCCGTCATGTTGGAGGAGCTGTGGAAATTCGGGTTCAAGACAATGGGAGAGGACTGGGACCGAGCCAACTGCAACGGATCCAACAAATATTGAGTCATAGGGATCCACGAGAAGAAGTAGAAGAGAGTAAGGGGCGACAATCGATTGGGATTGTCAATGTCCACGAGCGTTTCCTTCTCTACTTTGGGGATCGTTACCACATTCAAATTACATCAGAAAAAGGAAAAGGTGTTCTCTATACGATTACCATCGAGGACACTTAAGAGGAAAGAATCGTGTATAAAGTCTTATTGGTTGACGATGAATATATGATTACTGAGGGGTTGAAAAAACTGATTCCCTTTGAAAAATGGGACATGGAGGTTGTTTACACAGCAGAGGATGCAGATCAAGCCTTGGCCTATGTTGCGGATTATCCAGTGGATATCGTGATTACGGATGTCAATATGCCAGGAAAAACTGGTCTAGAAATGATTGATCAAATGCAGTCCATTCTTCCCCATGCGGCTTATATCATTATGTCGGGCTACCAGGATTTTGCTTATGTAAAAAAAGCCTTAAACCTCCGGGTGGCAGACTACCTGTTAAAGCCTGTCAATAAGGTGGAGCTGGGGAATATCCTAGAAAAGTTATCTCAAACTCTAAAAAAACCAGACCAAGAAACGGCCAATCGGCTCCTTCATGAAGATTGGTCAGAAGAAGAGTTCGAACAAGCCATCCGAGGAAGAAAACAACTCTGGATTGGAGTGGATAAGGAAAGGAAGGGCTTTGCCAGTTCGTCTTATCAGGTCTTAGGAAAAAATCTTCAACTCTATCTTTCCGATGAGGATGAAGGAGCTTTCCTACAGCGCCGTTTCCAAGCACCTTATAAGGAACATTTTCAACAATTTAAAGAGCTTGTTGAACGAAGTCTGTTTTATGGGGATCTCCCTTTGGAGGAAGAAGATGGTGTCTTTAATTACTACGAACCCATCTACCGTGTCATCATTCAGGGAAATATCCAACAGATTTTGGAGGAGTTGAACTGGTTGGAAGAAACCGTGAGAAGCCATACCCCAAAAGTGGCGATAGCCAAGCAACTCTTTATTCAGTTCATTATGGATGTCTTTCATTTGTTTGAACACCTGCAGGGAGATAACCTGACAGAAGTTGTGAAAGCCGTTCATGAGACAACGACTTTTGAGGATCTTGTTACCTGCGTTCGGAATCAATTGGAGACCTTCTTCTCTCAATATCGGATGAACAATAATGTGGCGACCGTCTTAGAAGTAATTGGACGCGACTATCGGAAGGAACTGTCGCTCAAGGATATCAGCAAAGATCTCTATATCAATCCTGTTTATTTAGGGCAATTGATCAAACGTGAGACCAATTCCACCTTTGCAGAGCTCTTGAATAAACAACGGATCAAAGCTGCCCAACAGTTGCTTTTATCCACAACGGAAAGCATTGAAGATATTTGCTATGAAGTTGGCTACAGCAATGTCGGTTACTTTTATAAAGTATTCCGCAAGTTGTGTGGCAAGTCTCCTAAAGCCTACCGTCAACAAATCGGCGTAGAGGAAAGTGACTGATCTGAAAACATGAAAAATACCCTCCATTTTCTAATCAATGGAGGGTATTTTTTAGTTGCTTCTTCCGATCAAAATCGTGGCAGAAATGGTGACCTGAGTCAAATCGTTCCAGTCAATTTGAGCTGGATTGACGTGAAAGAGGAGAGGCGTCATGCTCAGAAGGGCCTCCCGCAATGCTGGTGTTAGTTCGAAGGTTTCCTGGCAATGGATGGTGTTTTCAATCGTAAAATGATCAGAGAAATGTTGAATAATCTGCTCATTGGAATAATCGGCCTGATCCAGGTGATCCTTCACCTTCTGACGAATCTCTTGCAGATGGGCGGCTGTTGGGATGACCTTGATAAGGCGACCTTCTGGGGCCAGGACCCGTTTAAATTCCTGATAATTTGCTGGCGAAAAGATATCTAGGAGAAGGTCCATGCTCTGGTCCAAAAGAGGGAGACGGGCTAAATCTCCGACAAACCACTTGACCTTCCATTCCTGGTCGCTTTTGGCAGCCAGTTGGATCGATTCCTTAGATAAATCAAAGGCGTAAAAGGAATGGTCTGGATAGCGTTCCTGTAAGCTGCGCGAATAGTAGCCTTCTCCACAACCAATATCTAAAATGTTGGCTGGATGGTCCAGTGGAGACAAACATTCTGACAGGCTAGTGAGGATATGGTCGTAAAAACCGTTCTCTAGAACGAGTTGCCGGTTTTGAAAATTCTCCTTGTCATAGTCCTTGGAAGCCTTCACTTGTGGGGCTAAGTTCACATAGCCAAACTTAGCAAGGTCAAAGGAGTGGCGGTTAGTGCAGACCAAGCTTTGTTGGATCAGGTCAAGGGCTTCTTGACAGATGGGACAGGCAAAAGCAGTGGCTGTTTGAAATCGTTGTAATTTTGGTTTGATCGTCATGATACATCTAGTGTACCAAAAAACCTCTGAAAGTCATAGCTTCAGAGGTCTTCTTTTTAATAAGTCAAAACAAAGTATTTTTTCTTACCGCGACGGATAACGGTCAATTCATTTTCTAATTTATCGCTATCGCTCAAGACATAGTCAAGGTCTTGGATGCGGTCGCCGTTGACGTAGATAGCTCCATTTTGAACATCTTCTCGGGCTTGGCGTTTGGAATTCACCACGCCAGAAGACACGAGCAATTCTACGATATTGTGGTTTTCGTCCGCTTGTACTTGGTAGTTTGGTACACCACGAAGTCCTTGTTTGAGTTCTTTGACAGAAAGGTTTTTGATGTTTCCTGCAAAGAGTTGCTCAGTGATGTTAAGGGCTTCCTTGTAGGCTTCTTCACCGTGAACAAGTGTTACGACTTCACGAGCCAAGACTTTTTGAGCCAAGCGTTCATGAGGAGCAGCTTCAAACTGTTTGCGGATGTCTTCAATCTCATCCAGTGACAAGAAAGTAAAGATTTTCAAGAAGCGTACAGCGTCAGCATCCATGACATTCATCCAGAATTGGTACATTTCGTATGGAGAAGTCTTTTCAGGGTTGAGCCAAACCGCATTCCCTTCAGATTTACCAAATTTCTTACCAGTCGCATCTGTAATGAGGGGAACAGTGATGACGTGACCAGTCTTATCAGCCTTCCGACGAAGCAACTCTGTACCAGCTGTCATATTTCCCCACTGGTCAGAACCACCGATTTGCAAAGTGACATTGTGCTCTTGGTTCAGAACAAAGAAGTCGTAGCCTTGCATGATTTGGTAGGCAAATTCAGTGTAAGAAATTCCTGTTTCGATACGTTTCTTCACAGATTCCTTGCTCATCATGTAGTTGACAGTAAAGTATTTTCCGATGTCGCGAAGGAAGTCAATGAAGCTAATGCTGCCAAACCAGTCGTAGTTATTGACCATGACAGCCTTATTTTCCCCATTTTCAAAATCTAAGAAACGAGACAATTGCCCTTGGATAGAAGTGACCCAACCGTCTACAGTCTCCTTAGTTTGTAAACTGCGCTCGGCATCTTTGAAAGAAGGGTCTCCAATGAGTCCGGTCGCACCACCGACAAGCGCATAAGGTTTGTGGCCTGCCAATTGTAAGCGACGACTGGTCAAGATTGCAACAAGGTGCCCAAGGTGCAAACTATCAGCAGTTGGATCGTAGCCAGTATAATACGATACTTGTCCTTCTTCTAGGGCTTTACGCAAAGCATCTTCGTCAGTCGTTTGGAAAATCAAACCACGTTCTTTTAGCTCATCAAAAATGTGCATCGTTCTCTCCTTTTCTAAGCTACTGGCCGGATCGATGAAAACAGTCCAGTATCTGTATGGTTTCTCTCTATTTTACCATAATGACTTGAAATAGCAATGAAAGGACGAAAAAAATCCAGTTGGAAACGGTGTTCTCAACTTTAGGAATTGAAAAGAAAGAGGTCCATTTGGTATAATAGGAAGGACAAGGAGAAATAGAGTGAGTCAAATGAGAGAATTTTTTACAAAGTGCGGGAAGAAAATAAAAGACTTCTTTGCCAAGATGACTGTTGAAGTCGATGAGAAGGAAGACAAGGAGGGTTGGTCACTAGGAGATTTTGTGGCAACGATTCTCCGCACGATGAAACTCCTTTGGGATGTGCTATTGGTGTTTGCTTTAGGTGGTCTCTTGTTTGGTGCAGGGATCGCGATTGGCTATGCAGCCAGCCTATTTAATGAGACAGAGACACCGGATCCGACCCAATTGGTTCAACAAGTACGAAATATTTCCAGCGTTTCAAAGATTTCCTACTCAGATGGAAGCATCATTTCTGATATTGACAGTGACTTGATTCGGATCCCTGTCCAAAAGGATGCGATTTCGGACAATGTCAAAAAGGCTGTTATTGCCACAGAGGATGAGAATTTTAATAGCCATAATGGGGTCGTTCCAAAGGCAGTAATCCGGGCCACCTTGGGTTCAGTTGCTGGAGTCGGTTCTTCTAGTGGGGGTTCGACTCTGACCCAACAGTTGATTAAACAACAAGTTGTGGGAGATGCACCGACCTTCTCACGGAAAGCTGCTGAGATTATCGATGCCCTTGCTCTTGAGCGGGTAATGGATAAGGACGAAATTTTAACGACCTACCTCAATGTCTCTCCATTTGGTCGAAACAACCGGGGACAAAATATTGCAGGAGTGGAAGCTGCAGCTCAAGGGATTTTTGGTGTTTCTGCCAAAGACTTGACTGTTCCACAGGCGGCATTTATTGCTGGTTTGCCACAGAGTCCAATTGTCTACTCACCTTACGCTTCTGATGGCAGCCTCAAGACTCCGGAAAATCAAGCTTTAGGCTTGGATCGTGCCAAGGATGTCTTGTACAATATGTATCGGACGGGTGCTATCAGCAAGGAAGAGTACGACCAATATAGTCAATATGATCTAAGCAAGGATTTCCTTCCTTCAAATGGCATCGAGAAGACACCACACGACTACTTGTATTTCCAAGCTGTTAGTGAAGCGGAAGATGCTATGTATGAGTATCTAATCAAGAGAGACAACGTTTCTAGTCACGACCTAAAAAACAATTCAACGGTTAAGTCTTATCAAGAGTTAGCGAAGAAAGAATTGAGAGAGGGTGGCTATACGGTCCAAACCACTATCAACAAAGCTATCTACAATGCCATGCAAGAAGCAGTTGCCAATTATGGTGGTATCTTGGATGATGGAACGGGAACGGTAGAAGTTGGGAATGTCCTTATGGACAACCGAACAGGAGCGATTCTTGGCTTTGTTGGGGGACGGAATTTTGACGGGAATCAAAATAACCATGCCTTTGATACAAAGCGTTCTCCAGGTTCTACCATTAAACCCTTGCTGGCTTATGGAATCGCCATTGACCAAGGCTTGATGGGAAGCAATAGCATCGTCTCCAATTACCCAACCAACTTCTCTAGTGGAGAGCCAATTATGCACGTGGATAACCGAGGAACTGGTATGATGGACCTCCGAGAGGCCCTCAATACCTCATGGAATATCCCAGCTTATTGGACCTACCGTACTCTCCGTGAAAAGGGTGTCGATGTACCTGGCTATATGGAAAAAATGGGCTACGATATCGCTGAGTACGGCATTGAAAGTCTGCCAATGGGAGGCGGGATCGAAGTAAGCGTTGCCCAACATACAAACGGTTATCAAACCCTTGCCAATAATGGGAATTACCAAAAACGCTACATGATTGAAAAAATCATGGACCAAAACGGAAAAGTTGTTTACCAGCACGAAAGCAAACCAACTCGAGTTTACTCAGCAGCAACTGCGACTATCATGCAGGATCTGTTAAGAGGTGTCATCAGCTCCGGTGCAACAACGACCTTCAAGAGCCGGATCAGCCAGGTCAACCCAACCCTTGCTAATGCCGATTGGATCGGGAAAACCGGAACTACCAATGAGAATGGAGATATGTGGCTCATGCTGTCTACTCCAAATCTCACCTTAGGTGGCTGGATTGGACACGATAACAATGCTTCTATGGCTCCATTGACAGGTTACAACAACAACGCAAGCTACATGGCCTATTTAGCCAATGCTATCTACCAGGCGGATCCAAATGCTTGGGGAGTGCAAGACCGCTTCACCCTAGATAGTAGTGTCATTTCATCGACTGTTCTGAAAGCTACAGGACAACGACCTGGTCGTGTCAATGTCAATGGTCGTGACATCGATGTGTCAGGTGCTACAGTTACCAGCTATTGGGCTAAAAATGGTGCTCCACAAACGACCTACCGTTTTGCTATTGGTGGATCAGATAATGATTATGCTAGTGCTTGGGCTGGAATGCTAGGAGGTTCAGCGGGGACTTCCAATGGGAATCGCAATAGCAATCGGACAGGCAATACTAGTACGCCAAGCAGTTCATCATCGAGTGGACAAAACCGGTAAAAATTATCAGGGACAATACCATAAAATCGTTTTCATGTCTAGAGAAAACCTTGTGTTTTTTGTGAAAATACGATATAATAAGGATAAGTAATTTGTCGTGTGCTTTATTTGAAATATTGTCCAAATAGAAGCTTACAGCAGTTAAATCAAACTTTATAAAAGTCGATTTAGCTGCTCTTTTTGTGCCTATTTTTAGAAACAAACAGATTTGTCATACAAACTTAATCTTTCTAAAAATTCCAAAAAGGATGAATGATACGGAGGAGATTTCTTCTCACGTGATGTAGATCACACCCCCTTCATAACATCGTTTCGACTAGATCAGAACTATTCTGATGTGGTCAGAAGCGATCTAGAAACCGGATTTTCAGAGAGGGCCTTCCCCTAGCTGGTATCCTAGTATAGAAAAGGAGTTAAAACTTTGGCAGGACATGACGTTCAATACGGGAAACATCGGACCCGTCGTAGTTTTTCAAGAATCAAAGAAGTTCTTGATTTACCAAATTTGATTGAAATCCAAACGGATTCATTTAAAGATTTTCTGGATCATGGTTTGAAAGAAGTTTTTGAAGATGTATTGCCAATTTCGAACTTCACAGACACAATGGAGTTGGAATTCGTCGGCTATGAAATCAGAGAACCAAAGTATACCTTGGAAGAAGCACGTATCCATGATGCGAGCTATTCTGCCCCAATCTTTGTAACCTTCCGCTTGGTTAACAAGGAAACAGGCGAAATCAAAACTCAAGAAGTCTTCTTTGGTGATTTCCCAATCATGACTGAGATGGGAACCTTCATCATCAATGGTGGAGAGCGGATCATCGTATCTCAGCTCGTACGTTCACCAGGTGTCTACTTCAATGATAAGGTGGACAAGAACGGTAAGGTTGGCTATGGATCAACGGTTATTCCGAACCGTGGAGCTTGGCTAGAGCTTGAAACAGACTCAAAAGATATTGCTTATACTCGTATCGACCGTACGCGTAAGATTCCATTTACGACCTTAGTTCGTGCCCTTGGTTTCTCTGGGGATGACGAGATTTTTGATATCTTTGGGGATAGTGAATTAGTTCGCAACACTGTTGAAAAAGATATCCACAAAAATCCAATGGATTCTCGTACAGATGAAGCTCTTAAAGAAATTTATGAGCGTCTTCGTCCAGGTGAGCCAAAAACAGCGGAAAGCTCACGTAGCTTGTTGGTAGCCCGTTTCTTCGACCCACGTCGTTATGACTTGGCCCCAGTTGGTCGCTACAAGATCAACAAGAAACTCAATATCAAGAACCGTTTGTTGAACCAAACGATCGCGGAACCATTGGTAGATGCTGAAATAGGAGAAATCCTTGTAGAAGCTGGTACCGTGATGACACGCGATGTCATCGACAGCATCTCAGAACATTTGGACGGTGATTTGAACAAGATTGTCTACACTCCAAATGATTCAGCAGTATTGACAGAACCAGTCGTTCTTCAAAAATTCAAGGTTGTGGCACCAACGGATCCAGACCGCGTTGTCACTATCATCGGCAATGCTAATCCAGATGATAAGGTTCGTACCATCACTCCAGCTGATATCCTTGCTGAGATGAGCTACTTCCTTAACTTGGCTGAAGGTATTGGCCGCGTGGATGATATCGACCACCTTGGAAACCGTCGTATTCGTGCCGTTGGTGAATTGCTTGCCAACCAAGTGCGTCTTGGGCTTTCACGGATGGAACGTAATGTTCGTGAACGCATGTCTGTTCAAGATAATGAAGTATTAACACCACAACAAATTATCAACATTCGTCCAGTGACTGCAGCGATCAAAGAATTCTTTGGTTCTTCACAATTGTCCCAGTTCATGGACCAACACAATCCACTTTCTGAGTTGTCCCACAAACGTCGTTTGTCAGCTTTAGGGCCTGGTGGTTTGACACGTGACCGTGCTGGATACGAAGTCCGTGACGTGCACTACACTCACTATGGACGTATGTGTCCAATCGAAACACCTGAAGGACCAAACATCGGTTTGATTAACAACTTGTCATCCTACGGACACTTGAACAAGTATGGTTTCATCCAAACGCCATACCGTAAAGTAGACCGTGAAAAAGGTGTGGTCACCAACGAAATCGTTTGGTTGACAGCTGATGAAGAAGATGAGTACATCGTAGCCCAGTCCAACTCTAAGTTGAACGAAAAAGGTGGTTTTGCTGAGCCAATCGTTATGGGACGTCACCGTGGTAACAACCAAGAGTTCCCATCTGATCAAGTCGACTACATGGATGTATCTCCAAAACAAGTAGTTGCCGTTGCGACAGCATGTATTCCGTTCTTGGAAAACGATGACTCCAACCGTGCCCTCATGGGTGCCAACATGCAACGTCAGGCTGTGCCATTGATCGATCCAAAAGCGCCTTACGTGGGTACTGGTATGGAATATCAAGCAGCTCATGACTCAGGAGCTGCAGTCATTGCGCAACATGATGGTAAAGTTAGCTATGCAGATGCGGATAAGGTAGAAGTTCGTCGTAAAGATGGATCTCTTGATGTCTACCACATCCAAAAATTCCGTCGTTCAAACTCAGGTACGGCATACAACCAACGTACTCTTGTAAAGGTTGGTGACGTTGTTGAAAAAGGAGATTTTATCGCAGACGGTCCATCGATGGAAAAAGGGGAAATGGCCCTTGGTCAAAACCCAATCGTCGCTTACATGACATGGGAAGGTTACAACTTTGAGGATGCCGTTATCATGAGCGAACGCTTGGTGAAAGAAGATGTCTACACATCTGTTCACTTGGAAGAATTCGAATCAGAAACGCGCGACACTAAGTTAGGCCCTGAAGAAATCACTCGTGAAATTCCAAACGTTGGGGAAGATGCTCTCAGAAACCTTGACGAAATGGGTATTATCCGTATCGGTGCGGAAGTAAAAGAAGGCGATATCTTAGTTGGTAAGGTAACACCGAAGGGTGAAAAAGACCTTTCTGCTGAAGAACGTCTCCTCCACGCTATTTTTGGAGATAAATCTCGTGAAGTGCGTGATACTTCTCTTCGTGTACCTCACGGTGGAGATGGTGTCGTTCGTGATGTCAAGATCTTTACGCGTGCAAACGGAGATGAATTGCAATCGGGTGTCAACATGTTGGTTCGTGTTTACATCGCACAAAAACGCAAGATCCGCGTCGGAGATAAGATGGCCGGTCGTCACGGAAACAAGGGGGTTGTATCCCGTATTGTTCCTGTTGAAGACATGCCTTACCTTCCAGATGGTACACCGGTTGATATCATGTTGAACCCACTTGGGGTGCCATCACGTATGAATATCGGTCAGGTTATGGAACTTCACCTTGGTATGGCAGCTCGTAACTTGGGCATCCACATCGCAACACCAGTCTTTGACGGAGCAAGCTCAGAAGACCTCTGGGATACTGTTCGTGAAGCAGGTATGGATAGCGATGCCAAGACCATTCTTTATGATGGTCGTACAGGTGAGCCATTTGATAACCGTGTCTCTGTCGGTGTCATGTACATGATCAAGCTTCACCACATGGTTGATGATAAACTCCACGCTCGTTCTGTCGGACCATACTCAATGGTTACCCAACAACCACTTGGAGGTAAAGCTCAGTTTGGTGGACAACGTTTCGGGGAAATGGAAGTTTGGGCCCTTGAGGCTTATGGTGCGTCTAATGTCCTTCAAGAAATCTTGACCTACAAGTCAGACGATGTCAACGGACGTTTGAAAGCTTATGAAGCGATTACCAAAGGAAAACCAATTCCAAAACCAGGTGTGCCAGAGTCCTTCCGAGTACTCGTGAAAGAATTGCAATCACTTGGATTGGATATGCGTGTCTTGGATGAGGATGACAAGGAAGTCGAACTTCGCGATCTTGACGAAGGGGAAGACGACGATGTCATCCACGTAGATGATCTAGAAAAAGCACGTGAAAAAGCAGCTAAGGAAGCTCGCGCAGCTTTCGAAGCTGAAGGGAAAGAAGATTAATAAAATATGTAGTTCAAGAAGGGAAGAAAATCTAAAAAGGTTCTCTATCCCGATGCTTTAAGGGTTGAAGGTGTGAAGGAAGTTCCTTCTCTCCTTCACAAAAAAGCAGAAGAACATACAGTTGAGAATGAACATAAAGAAAGGTAAGAAATAGTGGTTGATGTAAATCGTTTTAAAAGTATGCAAATCACCCTAGCTTCTCCAAGCAAGGTCCGTTCATGGTCTTATGGAGAGGTCAAGAAACCTGAAACAATCAACTACCGTACATTGAAACCAGAACGCGAAGGTCTCTTTGATGAAGTCATCTTTGGACCTACAAAAGACTGGGAATGTGCGTGTGGAAAATACAAACGGATCCGTTACAAAGGGATCGTTTGTGACCGCTGTGGTGTGGAAGTGACACGTGCCAAGGTACGTCGTGAACGCATGGGGCACATCGAGTTGAAAGCACCTGTATCACATATCTGGTATTTCAAAGGTATCCCTTCTCGTATGGGATTGACCTTGGATATGAGCCCTCGTGCCCTTGAGGAAGTCATCTACTTCGCAGCTTATGTGGTTATCGATCCAAAAGATACACCGCTTGAGCACAAGTCTATCATGACCGAACGTGAATACCGTGAACGCTTGCGTGAATACGGACCAGGTTCCTTTGTTGCCAAGATGGGGGCAGAAGCGATCCAAGACCTCTTGAAACAAGTGGATTTGGAAGCTGAAATTGCTGTCTTGAAAGAAGAATTGAAGACTGCAACTGGTCAAAAACGTGTGAAGGCTGTTCGCCGTTTGGATGTCTTAGATGCCTTCTACAAATCTGGGAACAAACCAGAATGGATGGTCCTCAATATCCTCCCTGTTATTCCACCAGATCTTCGTCCGATGGTCCAATTGGATGGTGGGCGTTTTGCCGCCTCTGACTTGAACGACCTTTACCGTCGTGTGATCAACCGGAACAACCGTTTGGCTCGTTTGCTTGAGTTGAATGCTCCTGGGATCATCGTGCAAAACGAAAAACGGATGCTCCAAGAAGCTGTCGATGCTTTGATCGACAACGGTCGTCGTGGTCGTCCGATCACAGGACCAGGTAGCCGTCCACTGAAATCATTGAGCCACATGCTTAAAGGGAAACAAGGACGCTTCCGTCAAAACTTGCTCGGTAAACGGGTAGACTTCTCAGGGCGTTCCGTTATCGCCGTTGGACCAACTCTTAAGATGTATCAATGTGGTGTGCCACGTGAAATGGCCATCGAGCTCTTTAAACCATTCGTGATGCGCGAAATCGTTGCGCGTGATATCGTACAAAACGTTAAAGCGGCTAAACGCTTGGTAGAACGTGGAGATGAGCGTATCTGGGATATCCTAGAAGAAGTCATCAAAGAACACCCAGTTCTCTTGAACCGCGCACCGACCCTTCACCGTTTGGGAATCCAAGCCTTTGAACCTGTCTTGATTGATGGGAAAGCCCTTCGCTTGCACCCACTTGTCTGTGAAGCCTACAATGCCGACTTCGACGGGGACCAAATGGCCATCCACGTACCGCTTTCAGAAGAAGCCCAAGCAGAAGCTCGTATCTTGATGCTGGCTGCTGAGCACATCTTGAATCCAAAAGATGGAAAACCAGTTGTTACCCCATCCCAGGATATGGTATTGGGGAACTACTACCTCACTATGGAAGAAGCTGGTCGCGAAGGTGAAGGAATGGTCTTCAAAGACCGTGATGAAGCGGTCATGGCCCTTCGTAATGGCTATGTTCACTTGCATACACGTGTCGGAATTGCGACGGATAGCTTGAACAAACCATGGACAGAAGCTCAACAACACAAGATTCTCTTGACAACTGTTGGGAAGATTCTCTTTAACGATATCATGCCTGCAGAACTTCCATATCTTCAAGAGCCAAACAATGCCAACTTGACAGAAGGCGTTCCAGCTAAGTACTTCTTAGAGCCTGGTCAAGATGTCAAAGTGGCGATTGAGCAATTGGAATTAAACGTTCCATTCAAGAAGAAAAATCTTGGAAATATCATCGCAGAAATCTTCAAACGCTTCCGTACAACAGAAACATCTGCATTCTTGGACCGTTTGAAAGACTTAGGTTACCACCACTCAACCCTTGCTGGTTTGACAGTGGGGATTGCCGATATTCCAGTTGTTGAAGATAAGGCTGAAATCATTGAAGAATCTCACAAACGTGTAGAACAAATCACGAAACAGTTCCGTAAAGGGATGATTACAGATGATGAGCGCTACAATGCCGTTACAGCCGAATGGCGTGCAGCCCGTGAGAAACTGGAAAAACGCTTGGTAGATAACCAAGATCCGAAGAACCCAATCGTTATGATGATGGACTCTGGAGCCCGTGGTAACATCTCAAACTTCTCACAGCTTGCCGGTATGCGTGGTCTGATGGCTGCTCCAAACGGACGGATTATGGAATTGCCGATCCTGTCAAACTTCCGCGAAGGTTTGTCAGTACTCGAGATGTTCTTCTCTACTCACGGTGCTCGTAAAGGGATGACCGATACGGCCCTCAAGACAGCCGACTCAGGTTACTTGACACGTCGTTTGGTTGACGTTGCCCAAGACGTTATTATACGTGAGGATGACTGTGGAACTGACCGTGGACTTGTGATCCGTGCCATTACTGATGGCAAGGAAATGATCGAGCCCCTCGAAGAACGTTTGACAGGTCGTTATACCAAGAAATCTGTTAAACATCCAGAAACTGGTGCGGTCCTTATCGGTGCCAATGAATTGATTACAGAAGACAAAGCGCGCGAAATCGTTAATGCTGGTGTTGAAGAAGTAACCATCCGTTCAGTATTTACATGTAACACTCGTCATGGTGTCTGCCGTCACTGTTATGGTATCAACTTGGCGACTGGTGATGCGGTTGAAGTTGGTGAAGCAGTTGGTACAATCGCTGCCCAATCTATCGGGGAACCTGGTACACAGCTTACAATGCGTACCTTCCACACGGGTGGGGTTGCCTCAAATACCGATATCACTCAGGGTCTTCCTCGTGTCCAAGAAATCTTTGAAGCCCGCAATCCGAAAGGGGAAGCGGTTATCACTGAAGTCAAAGGGGAAGTTACAGCCATTGAAGAAGATGCTTCTACACGGACTAAGAAAGTCTTTGTTCGTGGTGCGACAGGTGAGGGAGAATACGTTGTCCCTTATACAGCCCGCATGAAAGTCGAAGTGGGAGATCAAGTCTCTCGTGGTGCGGCATTGACAGAAGGGTCTATCCAACCAAAACGTCTCCTTGCTGTTCGTGATGTCTTGTCTGTTGAAACTTACCTCCTTGCGGAAGTACAAAAAGTATACCGTAGCCAAGGGGTTGAAATCGGTGACAAACACATCGAGGTAATGGTACGTCAAATGATCCGTAAGGTTCGAGTTATGGATCCAGGAGATACAGACCTTCTCATGGGTACTCTTATGGATATCACAGACTTTACAGATGCCAATCGTGATGTGGTTATTTCTGGTGGGGTTCCTGCGACGGCTCGTCCGGTCCTTATGGGAATCACCAAGGCCTCCCTTGAAACCAATAGTTTCTTGTCAGCGGCTTCCTTCCAGGAAACAACTCGTGTCCTCACTGACGCAGCCATCCGCGGTAAGAAAGATCATCTTCTTGGACTCAAGGAAAATGTTATCATTGGTAAGATTATTCCTGCTGGTACAGGTATGGCTCGTTACCGTAACTTGGAACCACAAGCAGTCAATGAAGTCGAAATTATCGAAGAAGTTCCAGTCACAGAAGAAGCAACAGAAATTGTTGAATCAGCTGTAGTGGAAGAAAATTAATCCAAAAGAAGCTTTACTGATTATCAGTAAGGCTTCTTTATGTTTGTGTCAAAAAATAGCCTGTCTGTCCTCCATAAGGGGAGATTTTGAAAGAAATTTATAAAAATGTTCGGGAAATTTACTACATTATTCTTTCATAAGCAGAATTCTTTTGTTATCAAAGGATTTTATATATAATATTGGATACAAAGGACGGAGAGAAATATGTATCAAGTAATTGAAATGTATGGGGATTACGAACCCTGGTGGTTTTTAGAGGATTGGGAGAAGGACATTGTCACTAGTCAGAGTTTTGATGACTATTATGAAGCCCTAAAATACTACAAACGCCAATGGTTACTTTTAAGAGAGCAATCTCCATTATTTAAAAGTAGAAGTGATTTAATGACGATTTTTTGGGATCCTGAGGATCAGCGCTGGTGTGAAGAATGTGCGGAATATGTGCAACAATATCATTCAGTCGCCTTATTAGAAAACGATCAGAAGATTCCGAGAAGCAAGCGTCGTCCAGGTTACGAAAAAGAGAATGCCCACACGGCTCATCGCTCATGTAAGCTAGACTACGAGACCAATAATTTATAGTAAGAGAAATTCAATGTGCAGTTGGGTTTCTTTTTTTGCTCTTTTTTCTAAATCCAGCGCTAGTTGGTCATTTATTTGCGAATTATATAGTGAAAGGAGGAAATATGGTTCAAGAAATTGCACAATCCATAATTCGAATGGCATCGAATGCCGAAGCTCAGGATATTTATTTTGTCCCTCGAGCATCAGATTATCAGCTCTTTCTAAGGGTTGGGGATGAGCGACGCTTTGTCGAGACCTATTCGCAAGAACAAATGGTAGCGGTCATCAGCCATTTTAAGTTTATGGCAGGGATGAATGTGGGGGAGAGGCGCCGGAGTCAATTGGGATCCTGTGACTATTCTCTAGGGGATAAGGTCTTGTCCTTACGCTTGTCTACTGTGGGAGACTATAGGGGATATGAGAGTTTGGTCATTCGTCTGCTCCACAATGAGGAACGGGAGCTCCATTTCTGGTTCGACCAACTTCAAGAGCTAGAAGAGAAGGTGAGTAAGCGGGGGCTCTACTTATTTGCAGGTCCAGTCGGATCGGGGAAGACGACACTGATGCATGCCCTGGCCAAGAAGAAATTTTCGGGGCAACAAGTCATGTCGATTGAAGATCCGGTAGAAATTAAGCAAGAAGAGATGCTGCAATTGCAGCTCAATGAAGCGATTGGAATGACCTATGATAGCTTGATTAAACTGTCTCTGCGCCATCGCCCGGATCTCCTCCTCATAGGGGAAATCCGTGATACGGAGACAGCTCGTGCAGTTATTCGGGCTAGTCTGACAGGTGTGACTGTCTTTTCCACCATCCATGCCAAGAGCATTCCAGGTGTTTACGAACGCCTATTGGAGTTGGGGGTGAGTGAGGAGGAGTTACGGATTGTCCTTCAAGGGATATGTTACCAACGTTTGATAAAGGGAGGAGGTGTTACTGACTTTGTCATCCAAGATTACCAAAACCACTCCAGTCAAAAGTGGAACCAGCAAATGGATGCACTTTATGAAGCGGGACATATTGAGTTGGATCAGGCGCAAGCCGAAAAAATTATCGATTGCTAAGCAAGAGCATGTCATTGAGCTCTTTCACAATCTCTACAGTAGTGGCTTTCATCTATCAGAGGTTATCGACTTTCTCCGTCGGAGCCATTTGGTAGAGGCAGATTTTGTTGAAAGAATGCAGATCGGGCTTGCCAACGGAAAGCCCCTGTCAGCCATCCTCTCTGATCTAGGTTTCTCCGATCAGGTAACGACTCAATTAGCACTGGCAGAGCAGCATGGAAATGTCACCTTAAGTTTAGAAAAAATCCGTAGCTACCTGGAAAATTTGGCCCAGGTTCGAAAGAAACTAGTTGAGGTGGCGACTTATCCCGTGCTCTTGTTGGGATTTTTGATCTTGATTATGCTGGGGCTGAAAAATTATCTCTTGCCTCAGTTGGAGAGTCAAAATGGAGCGACACGACTGATCAGTGTCTTTCCCCAGTATGTTTTGTTAGGGAGTGTGTTGCTAGCGACAGGAGTTTTGATGCTCCTTTTCCTAGGCCGTCGTGCCAAACGGCTGGCCCTGGTTTCATGTTTGGCTAGATTTCCTTTTCTTCGCCCCTTCTTACAGGATTATCTGACCGCTTTTTATGCTCGAGAATGGGGAAGTATGATTGCCCAAGGGTTGGAGCTGAATCAAATTTTTCCTGTGATGCAGGGGCAACGTTCCCGTCTCTTTCGAGAGATTGGACAGGATTTAGAACGGGCATTGGCTCGTGGCAGGTCTTTTTCTGACCATATTCAGACTTATCCTTTCTTTAAACGAGAGCTGGCCCTCATGATTGAATATGGGGAGGCCAAGTCCAAGCTCGGTAGTGAGCTGGAAATCTATGCAGACAAGACCTGGGCAGGCTTTTTCCATCGTTTGAACAAGGCCATGAATGTCGTTCAACCACTGGTCTTTGTCTTTGTTGCTCTTATGATTGTTTTGCTCTATGCAGCCATGTTGCTGCCAATTTATGAAAATTTGGAGGTTCCTTTATGAAATCATTGCGTACACTCAAGGTGAAAGCTTTTACTCTGATTGAAATGTTAGTTGTTTTGCTCATTATCAGCGTTCTTCTCTTGCTCTTTGTTCCGAACTTGACCAAGCAGAAAGATTCGGTAACAGATACAGGAAATCGAGCAGTCGTCAAAGTCGTGGAGAGCCAGGCTGAGCTCTATGAACTCAATCATCAGAATGAAAAAGCTAGTCTTTCTAAGCTAGTCGCAGAAGGACAAATCACTCAAAAACAAGCAGAAGCCTACCGTGCTCACTATGTGAAGAATGCAGGTGATCACCGTGCGGTTGCAGATTAAAGCTTTCACCCTTCTAGAGAGCTTACTAACTCTAGGTATCGTCAGTCTTCTATGTTGGCTGCTAGCTGGGTCAGTCCATCAAGCCTTTGGGCAGGTGGAAGAAACATTGTTTTTCTCGGAATTTGAACGGGTCTATCAGGAGACGCAAAAGATGAGTATTGCAAAAGAGGAGAGAGCTCTCCTTTCCATCGACCACGGTGGGGTTCATAGTCCCTATCAAGGATTACCGCTTCCAAAAGGGGTGGAAGTGGTCAGAGAGAAGCAACTGACCTTTGATCCAGCAGGAGGCAATTCAAGCCTGACCAAGATTCAATTTCAGACAGAGAAAGAGGTGGTGACCTATCAGTTGGCGATTGGGAATGGAAAAATTAAAAAAACGACGACTCCCCGCTAGTCTCTTGTTAGAAGGACTGATTGCCCTAGCGATGTTTGGTGCCCTCACGACCCTTGTGCTGGGAGAGCTAGGGGACTCGCGACAGCAGCGCTTAGAAGAGTTGAGACAAGGAGAAGTCTTGCGAGTCGCAAAAATGGCGATCCAGACCAGGCAGGATCAATTGAGCATCAATCAGGTCAGTGTCCAGGTGGAGAGGTCTGCCAAGTCCTTAAAGGTCTATCATGAAGGAAAGGTTGTGATTGCTGTTGAAAAGAACTAAACTGCCAGCCTTTACTTTACTGGAGGCCTTGGTTGCCCTGCTCGTCATTAGCGGTGGTTTATTGGTGTTTCAAGGATTGACAAGCCTCTTGCGTCAAGAACTCCAGTACCAAAGTCACATCAAGCAAGAGGAATGGTTGCTCTTTCAGGACCAGCTGGACATTGAATTGTCTCGTAGTCAATTTGAAGAGGTCAGAGACAACAAACTCTATCTTGTTCAGGATCAAAAACCCATAGCCATTAGACTGGCTAAGGGGGGAGATATCCGAAAGACAGATGCGACTGGCCGTGGCTACCAACCGATGATAGAAGGCGTTGAATCTGCCTTGATTGAAAAAAGTGGGGATCTGATGTCTATTCAACTGCGTTTTGAAGAAGGGTTAGAAAGGGAGGTGGTCTATCGTGTGGTGGAAAAGGATAAAAAAGAAGCAGATTGAGGCCGGAATCCTCCTTTATGCCCTCTTTATGTCGGCGGTTTTTAGTCTTTTGCTTCAGTTCTATCTGAATCGGCAAGTGGCAGAGAGACGGATCCTCTTTGCTAGTCAGCACCGGATTCAGGCCTATGCGCAAGCTCAATTGGCTGTTGATACTTGGGACCGGAAAGAAAAAACAATGACTTTCTCAACTGGCCGAGTCGATTTGGAAGAAAAATCGGGCTTTGCTGAGGTCAGCAGTCACTTACAGGATGGCACGACCTACCATTTCACCTTTGCCCTTCCTCCTAGCGAGAAGAAAAAAACCGACAAGAAGGAAAAGCAGAAGCAAGCTCCAGATTCAGCTACAGACCACTCGACCACAACTGAGGAAGAGAAGCATCAGGTCTTCGAAAAGCATAGCGAAAACTCTTAAAATTTGATATGATTAAGAGATGGAGGAAAGCATGAATTTCGAAAAAATTGAGAAAGCCTACGGCTACCTATTAGAAAATACCCAAACTATCCAAACTGATTTGCAGACCAACTTTTATGATGCTCTAGTGGAGCAGAATGCCATCTATCTGGATGGGCAAACAGAGTTGACTCTAGTAAAGGAAAACAACCAGCGGCTGAAGGACTTGAACTTGAACAAGGAAGAGTGGCGTCGCTCCTTCCAGTATCTTTTGATGAAGGCAGCCCAAACAGAGCCCCTACAAGCCAATCATCAATTTACGCCAGATGGGATTGGATTTCTTCTGGTCTTTCTAGTGGATCAGTTGGCTAGTTCCGATCAAGTGGATGTGCTAGAAATTGGGAGTGGAACGGGGAACTTGGCCCAAACCTTGATGAACAACTGTCAGCGTTCCTTAGATTATTTGGGCTTGGAAATCGATGATCTCTTGATTGACCTTGCTGCTAGTATGGCAGAAGTGATGAAGGCGGATGTAAATTTTGCCCAAGGTGATGCCGTTCGTCCACAAGTTTTGAAAGAGAGCGATGTGATTATCAGCGATTTACCTGTCGGTTATTATCCAGATGATGCCATTGCGAGTCGTTACCAGGTCGCTTCCCCTCAGGGACACACCTATGCCCATCATTTATTGATCGAACAATCACTAAAATACTTAAAACCGGGTGGCGTCGCTATTTTTCTAGCTCCGAATGATCTTTTGACGAGTGAGCAGAGCCCACTGTTGAAAAAATGGATGCAGGATCATGCTCAGGTCTTGGCCATGGTGACCTTGCCAGAGAACCTCTTTCGTTCAGCCAATCTGGCAAAAACCATCTTTGTTTTCCGCAAGCAAGAAGAAGCGGTAATCCAACCATTTGTCTATCCCTTGACCGATTTGCAAAATCAGGAGGACGTTATGAAATTCCGTGAAAGTTTTCAAAACTGGAATAAAGAAAGTGAAATTTAAACAAAATTTTGCTATAATAGGAGTGAAAACGCTTAAAGAGGTAAAAAAATGACGAAAACAATTGCAATTAATGCAGGTAGTTCAAGTTTGAAATGGCAATTATACCAAATGCCAGAAGAAACAGTTTTGGCAAAAGGGCTTATCGAGAGAATTGGACTTAAAGATTCCATTTCGACAGTAAAATTTGATGGTCGAGCAGAAAAACAGGTTTTAGATATTGAGAACCACACACAAGCGGTTAAAATCCTTCTCGATGATTTGATTCGTTTTAATATTATTGCTTCCTACGATGAAATCACTGGAGTAGGACACCGTGTCGTTGCAGGTGGCGAGTATTTCAAAGAGTCTGCTCTTGTAGATGAAGAAGTCATTCAAAAGGTTGAGGAACTTTCTTTGTTGGCTCCATTGCACAATCCTGCCAACGCTGCTGGGATCCGTGCCTTTAAAGAATTGTTACCAGATATTACCAGCGTTGTTGTATTTGACACCTCTTTCCATACAACAATGCCTGAAAAAGCTTATCGTTATCCTCTTCCAACTAAGTACTATACAGAAAATAAGGTACGTAAATATGGAGCTCACGGGACCAGTCATGAGTATGTAGCCCACGAAGCGGCCAAGCTTCTTGGAAAACCAATCGAAGAGTTGAAATTGATCACCTGCCACATTGGGAATGGTGCTTCTATTACAGCGGTAGATAAAGGGATTTCTGTAGATACTTCTATGGGCTTCACGCCACTTGGTGGAATCATGATGGGAACACGTACAGGGGATATTGACCCTGCCATTATTCCTTACTTGATGGAGCACACAGAAGATTTCAAAAATCCAGAAGATATCAGTCGTATCTTGAACCGTGAATCTGGTCTTCTAGGGGTATCTGAGCTTTCTAGCGATATGCGTGATATTCACGAAGCTATGCGCAGTGGGAATGACAAAGCACTCTTGGCCAACGATATTTTCGTCGACCGTATTAAGAAATACATCGGTCAATACTTTGCTGTCTTGAATGGAGCAGATGCCATCATCTTTACAGCTGGAATTGGAGAAAATTCTAAGACGATCCGTGGACAAGTCATTGACGGGATGACTTGGTTTGGCTGTGCTCTGGATCCAGAAAAGAACGTCTTTGGTGCAGAAGGAGATATTTCAACAGCGGATGCTAAAGTGAGAGTCTTGGTCATCCCAACGGACGAAGAATTAGTCATTGCCCGTGATGTTGAACGCTTTAAAAACAAGGGATAAGACTTTTATTCTAAAAAAACAAGAAAGAAGAGGCTGATTCGAAACGCCTCTTTTTTCTGTTGTGTGACTTCTGCTTGGGCTTGCCCCAATAGTTCATCTATGCTATACTAGAAAAATAGTTTGAACATAGAGGTAAAATAATGAAAAAATGGATGGAAAAGAAATGGATTTCGAATGGTTTATGGCTACTGATCGGGACAGCCCTATTTTTAGCGACTCAGCTTCCTATGGTGGCTTTGTTTTACGGAATTCAATATGCTTGGTCTGACTTGATGATCAATGCCCTTGTCCTGGGAATGACAACTCTGCTTGTTTGTCTCCTTTGGTGGTTTATGAAGTGGAGCCCTTTAGATCGGCTAGATTTTTCACAGATTTCGGGTCGAGATCTTGGAAGAAATTTCCTTTTCTTTTTGCTTCTACTTGCAAATAATTTTGTGGGAGCTACAGTGCTTCGGAATATAGGAGAGACCACTACAGCCAATCAGGAAACAATTCAGGGGCTTTCTTCGGTGGCTCCTCAGCTGGCGATGGGTTTGCTTCTTGTTGTTGTGGCGCCTTTAGGAGAAGAAATTATCTGTCGGGCAGTCGTTCCCCGATTAGTCTTTAAAGGTTATGAAAAAATTGGTTATTTAGTCGGAGCTGCAGTCTTTGCTTATTTGCATGGTCCAAGTAATCTTGGTTCTTGGATCATCTATGGTGGAATGTCCCTCATCTTGACTTGGGTTGCCTACCGTTACAAACGAGTAGAATATTCGATTTTATTGCACTTTACTATGAATGCCTTTGCCTTTCTGATAACTATTTTGGTTTCTTTTCTTCCCGCTTAAAATATGGTAGAATGATAGGACCAATGGGTTTTATTCAGAAGCTTTGGTAAGCTACCAAAGAAGCATCTAGGCGCAGATAGAGACAAACTCGGAGGTTGGAAAGATTCTAACCTCTTTTCTATGCTTGGTTGGCATTTCTGTAGAAAGATGAAGGAAGATATGTCAAAGAGTGAATGGAGACAACTAGGCAAAGATCGGACACTTCTATGTGGCATCCTCAATGTCACCCCCGACTCCTTTTCAGATGGTGGACGTTACCAAACGGTAGAAGGAGCTCTCGAGCAAGCTCGAAAGTTAATAGCAGAAGGAGCAGGCATACTGGATATTGGTGGGGAGTCCACACGTCCGGGGAGTCATTTTGTGGAAATTCAGGAAGAAATCCAGCGAGTCGTGCCAGTTATTGAAGCGATTCGAGCAGAGAGTGATATCTTGGTTTCGGTTGATACTTGGAAGTCAGAGGTCGCTCGTGCAGCCCTAGTAGCTGGTGCAGATTTGATCAATGATATCACAGGCTTGCTAGGAGATCCGCAAATGGCGAGGGTGATTGCTGAAGCTCAGGCTGGAGCCATTCTTATGTTTAATCCAGTCATGGCCCGTCCTCATCATCCAAGCTCTGTGATTTTTCCGACCTTTGGTTTTGAACCAGCCTTTTCATCGGAGGAGTTGGCGCAGTTTGAAGGTCTCTCTATCAAAGACTGTATGTGGACCTTCTTTGCCAAGAGCCTTGAGAGGGCAGAGGAAGCAGGATTGAGTCCGGAGCAACTTTTCTTAGATCCTGGGATCGGTTTTGGCTTGACCAAGCGAGAAAACCTCCAACTCTTGCAGGACTTAAAAACCATCCATGCCAAGGGCTATCCGATCTTTTTAGGTGTCTCTCGGAAGCGCTTTGTGGTCAATATTCTGGAAGAAGAGGGATTTGAGACCAACCCTGAGACGAAAGAAGGATTCTACAATCGGGATTTGGCCTCTAGCCATTTAACGAGTATGGCTGCTAGCCAAGGGGTAGAAATTGTGCGTGTGCATGATATCCCCCTCCATAAGATGGCGGTAGCTATCGGTGGTGCGATCTACCAAGCCGATCAAGCGCAGGACCTTCATTTGAAACAATATCGCTAAAGAAAAGAGGAGAGATATGACAGTAGATCTCAGTTGGTTAGTCACTTATCGTTCTTCCGAGCCCCATTTTGGCTTGGAGCGGATGGAAGCCTTGCTAGCCTTGAGGGGGAACCCTCACCTCGCCTGTCCTGTAATCCACCTAGCAGGGACCAATGGAAAAGGATCGACTCTAGCCCATTTACGTTCTTTGTTAGAGGCAAAAGGGTTGCGGGTTGGTGTTTTCTCCTCCCCCTATCTAGTTTCCTTTCATGAGCAAATCAGTATCGATGGGATTTCCATATCGGACCGAGATTTAGAAGATTATTTGGCTCTGTATCGGGATCTGCTTGCAAAAAACAGTTCTGATCAGACCTTTCTGGGCTTAACTGAGTTCGAGTTGATGACCCTCCTCGCTTTTGATTATTTTGCAGCAGAAAAGCCAGATGTGGTCATTCTGGAAGTGGGCATGGGTGGTCGTCTCGATAGTACCAATATTTGTCAGCCTATGTTGACAGCCATCACGACGATTGGCCTGGACCATGTGGCTCTCTTAGGGCCGGATGTAGCCTCCATTGCTCGAGAGAAGGCGGGAATCATCAAGGAAAAGATTCCGGTCTTGCTAGGCCGGATGGAACTAGAAGCTCAAGAAGTCATTGTGCAGCGGGCGAACCGCTTATCGGCACCAGTAGAGCTGTTAGGCCAGGACTTTTTAGTTAGCTACCAAGCGTCTTTGGCTGATGGGGAAATCTTTGGTTATCGGAGCCAGTATCGGGAAGAACTGCAACTAAAGACGGGGCTCTTGGGACTTCATCAAGTCGACAATGCTGGGCTGGCCTTGGCTCTCTGCGATACCTTCTGTCAAGAAAAGGGGCTCTCTTTCTTAAGTCAAGAAGAAATCCTCCAAGCTTGGGAAGGGGTCCAGTGGCCGGGGCGCCTAGAAGTCATTTCGACCCAGCCCCTCATCATTCTAGATGGCGCCCATAATCCGCATGCAGTAGCCCCTCTTGTAGCCACCATGAAAGAACGGTATGGACAGTTGGGCAAACAAGTCTTGTTTACCTGTATCCAGACCAAGGCGATTGAGGAGATGCTGGAACTGTGGAGCGGATTGGAAAAGAGTCAATTAACCTTGACGACTTTTGAGGATTTACGCGCCTATTCCGTAAAAGATATGCAGGAAATATCCCATCAAAAAGGTCTGCCTTATCAAGAATGGAAGGTATTTTTAACCCATTATCTAGAAAGAAAATCGCAACAATCTGATCTCCTCTTAGTGACGGGATCCTTGTACTTTTTGGCTCAGGTGAGAGCCTTTCTAATCGAAAAAATCAGTAGGAGATGACATGGATACAAAGAAAATTCAAGAAGCCGTGAAGATGATTATCGACGCAGTCGGTGAAGACGGAAGCCGTGAGGGATTGCAAGAAACACCAGAACGCATTGCCAAGATGTACCAAGAGATTTTTGCAGGTCTCAACCAAACTGCGGAAGTCCACCTATCAAAGTCTTTTGAGATTGTGGACAACAATATGGTGGTGGAAAAGGATATCTTCTTCCACTCTATGTGTGAGCACCATTTCTTGCCCTTCTATGGCAAGGTCCATATTGCCTATATACCAAATGGACGCGTAGCGGGCCTCTCTAAGTTGGCTCGGACGGTGGAAGTATATGCTAAAAAGCCTCAAATCCAGGAGCGCTTGACGGTGGAAATCGCGGATGCCTTGATGGAGTATCTGGGAGCGCAGGGAGCCCTTGTCTGGGTGGAAGCAGAGCACATGTGCATGAACATGCGTGGGGTACGCAAACCAGGGACAGCTACTGTAACGACAGCAGCGCGTGGCTTGTTAGAGACAGATAAAGACCTGAAAAACGAAGCCTATAAACTAATGGGACACTAATCCCTAGATAAACTGAGGTGACGATGGTGGATCAATTACGGATCAAAGATTTGGAAATTTATGCTTATCATGGTGTGTTTTCCGCTGAAAAGGAATTGGGGCAACGCTTTGTCCTGGATGTCTGTGTCGATTATGAGATGACAAAGTCTGCTCGGACGGGCGATTTGACGGCTTCAATCCATTATGGAATCTTAGCAGAGCAACTGACAAATTGGGTTCAAGCTGAGAAAATTGATTTGATTGAGACAGTAGCTTTTCAGCTTGTGGAGAAGATTTTTGCAACCTATGACTTTGTCAAAAAGGCTCGACTGGAGCTGAAAAAACCTTGGGCGCCAGTTCCTCTACCTTTGGATACTTGTTCGGTCACGATTGAACGAGAAAAAAGACGAGCCTTTATTGGTCTGGGAACCAATATGGGCGATAAGGGACAACAGTTGGAGACGGCTGTATCTAGACTAGAAGAAAAGGGGCTTACGATTCTCCAAACCTCTTCTCAGATTGAGACAGCACCTTGGGGAGGGGTCGAGCAGGATAGCTTCCTCAACCAAGTCGTAGAGGTCGAAACTTGGTTTACGCCCCAAGACTTGATTGAGACCTTGCTAGGAATCGAACTAGAAATGGGCCGGATTCGTGAGATCAAATGGGGACCACGGGTCATCGATTTGGATCTCCTTTATATGGAGGATTTGATCCTCTATAGTCCAGATTTGATTCTCCCTCATCCGTATGTGGCAGAACGGGCATTTGTCCTAGAATCCTTGAATGAAATTGCTCCTTACTTTGTGGATCCTGTCCAAAGAAAACAGATCCGACAACTGTGGGAGGCTGTGAAAGAAACATAAGGTAGTTGACCCTTAGGTCAACTACCTTTTTTACCTTGACAGGTTGACTGAGCAGGAGTATACTATGCATAAATAGATTAGGGGTAGGTGGGCGTCATGAAATCTTATCTTGTAAAATGGTTGATCGCGATTGTCTTGGCTGTTTTTTTCCTTTGGTTGAGTTTGGAAACGGACTTACTGCCAAAAGAAGCGTATCCCCTTCTCCTTGTCCCGATACTGATTGTGGGCCTCTATCTTTTTAAGGAGAGGTAACTCTCCATCCAATTAAACTATGAAAAATCCCCTGGGTGCCAACTGGTTCAGGCACTCAGGGGATTTTTTGTATATGGAGCTAGGACCAACGGTCTAGCCTTGCCTTTCTTTATTTGCGGTACAAGCGATCGTATTGGTAAACTGGATCCATGGTCACATGAATGCCCAGTTTGCGAAGAACGTTCTTATCTTCGTCTGTCAACATGACTGTTGAATGGGCTTCGCTCCCTTTCAATCGACCCAATTCTTGCATGGCAAGATTTGCCTCTGGATGGTTCATGGCGGTAATGGCGAGGGCGATGAGGATTTCATTTGAGTGGAGGCGAGGGTTGCGACTGCCCAAGTGGTTGATCTTCAAGCCTTGGATTGGTTTCACATATTCTGGCTCAATCAACTTGGTTTCTTTATCAATATGGGCCAATTTCTTGATGGCGTTGATGAGAACAGCTGCCGTTGGACCAAATAAGTCAGAAGTCTTACCTGTCACGGTTTCTCCGTTCGGCAATTCCAGTGCCAAGGCAGGTTCACCGGTTTCTTCCTCTTTTTGACGGGCAAGGACGGTGACTTGGCGGTCTTTTGGTGAAATGCCTAAGTCATTCATCAAGAGTTCAATTTTCTTAATAGCTCCGTTTCCGACACGCTCTGCCTTCACATCTAGAATGGTTTGGTAGTAACGGCGGATAATTTCTTGCTTAGAGGCTTCAATCGCTGCGTCATTGTCCACGATGGCAAAGCCGACCATGTTCACACCCATATCTGTTGGGGAAGCGTAAGGAGATTCTCCAAGGATGCGTTCCAACATCCGCTTCAAGACAGGGAAGATTTCGATATCCCGGTTGTAGTTGACCGTTGTTTCGCCATAGGTTTGGAGGTGGAATGGGTCAATCATATTGACATCGTCAAGGTCTGCAGTAGCAGCTTCATAGGCCAAATTCACTGGGTGATGCAAAGGCAGGTTCCAAACTGGGAAGGTTTCAAATTTAGCATAACCAGATTTGATGCCATTTAATTGGTCATGGTACATGTTGGACATACAAGTCGCCAATTTACCAGAACCAGGACCAGGAGCTGTCACGACAACGAGATTACGGCTAGTTTGAATGTAGTCGTTTTTCCCCATTCCCTCAGGAGAAATGATGTGGTCCATATCCGTTGGGTAGCCCTTGATTGGGTAGTGGAGGTAAGAGGCGATACCGTTCTTTTCCAACTGTTTGCGGAAAAGGTCTGCAGCTGGTTGACCAGCATATTGAGTGATGACGACAGAGCCGACATAGATGCCCAATTCATTGAATTTATCAATCAAGCGGAAGACCTCTTGGTCATAAGAGATTCCTAGGTCACCACGCGCTTTTGAATGCTCAATGTTATTGGCATTAATAGCAATCACAATCTCCACTTGGTCACGAAGTTCTTGGAGAAGCTTAATTTTGTTATCTGGTTCATAACCAGGAAGGACACGAGCTGCATGGAAATCTTCCAACATTTTTCCTCCAAACTCTAGGTAGAGCTTGCCATCAAATTGGTTGATGCGCTCGAGGATGTGATCGCGTTGCAAATTCAAATACTTTTCGGAACTAAAAGCTTGTTTCTTCATTTAAACCTCCAATAAAGAAGCGAGGGTGATCTTTAGCGGTGCTCCGCCTTTCACATAGGGAAAGGGGAGTGCAAAAGAACACCCGTTGCAATATTCATTCAGTATTATATCAAAAAAACCCCAAAATGGGGGTTTAAAAGAATTATTTTGGAAAAATATTAATAATTCTTAATTAAATCAACGGTTGAACGATCCAATTTTTTGACCAAGGCTTGAAGGAAGGCTTGGGCTTGAAGGAAGTCATCCATAGCGTAAAGGGTCTGGTGGGAGTGGATGTAGCGTGCGCAGACTCCGATGGTAGTAGATGGCACTCCACCGCTTCGTAAGTGGGCTACTCCAGCATCCGTTCCGCCTTTTCCACAGTAGTATTGGTACTTGATGCCGGCTTCTTCAGCGGTGGTGAGGAGGAAGTCCTTCATATTTGGCAACATGAGGTGACCTGGGTCAAAGATGCGAAGGAGGGTTCCCTCGCCGATGGCTCCTTGGCCTCCGTAGACATCTGCAGCGGGAGAACAGTCAACAGCTAGGAAGATTTCCGGATCAAACTTGGTCACAGAAGTCCCTGCACCGCGCAGTCCGACTTCTTCTTGGACAGTTGCTCCGACATAGAGCTCGTTTGCTAGGGCTTGTCCAGAGAGGGCTTGTGCCAATTCGCTGACCATCAAGACCCCATAACGGTTGTCCCAAGCTTTGGAGATGATGTTTTTCTGATTGGCTGTTAAGATTGCAGTGCTTTCAGGGACCAAGGTGTCGCCTGGACGGATTCCAAAGCTCTCGGCTTCTTCTTTGTTGGCAAAGCCGCCATCAAAGACAATATCCCCGATTGCTGGAAGAGCAGGACCGTTTGCGCCACGCGTCAAATGCGGAGGAACAGATCCAGAAATGACAGGGTAGGAATGGCCATCGCGGGTCAAAAGGGTGAAACGTTGGCTGCTGACCACCATCGGGTTCCAACCACCAATTTCAACCACGCGGAAGGTGCCGTCTGCCTTGATCTCACTGACCATAAAGCCAACTTCATCCATATGGCCGGCGACCATGATGCGAGGAGCATCAGTCGCTTCTGAGTGGCGTACCCCAAAAATACTTCCCAAGCCGTCTGTGACCACTTCATCCACATGTGGAGTGATCTGTTTGCGTAGATAATCGCGAACAGGCGCTTCATGGCCGGAGATGGCAGGAAGTTCTGTTACTTCTTTGATTTTAGAAAATAAATCAGTCATAAGTTACCTTCTTTCTGATTGTTATTTTATCACTTTTTTAGTCGAGATGGTAGTGGCAGTTGACGGGAATGAAAGCAGATTGTCATGATGGGGGGATCTATTCTCCTTCGTTGTCCCAGCTTGTATTTTGTGTTACAATATGAGGTATGAAAGCAAAAAAAATCATTTTAACCAGCCTTGCAGTAGCTAGTGCAAGTGCTCTAGCCCTTGGGGCCTATAAAATTGCCAAAGATCAAAAACGTCTGCGGACGCAAGAAGAGTTAGTCGCAGAAGTCCGTGAGCAAATGGAGAATATGGGGAAGATTGCGACCCTTTATGTGGAACTCTATGAATCAAACGAAGAGCGTCTGGTAGGAGGGCTCATTTTTGAAGATGAGCGCCACTATCGCTTTGTCTATGAAGAGGGCCTCCTTCACTATGAAGAGGAAAAACTATGATCATTCCACAGTCTTTAGAGGAGTTAGCTAGCTACGTCGAGCAAGAAGGAAAGAAGGTTTTCTTCTTTTCAGCGGATTGGTGTGGCGATTGTCGGTATATCCAGCCCTTTTTGCCAGAGATTGAAGCGGAAAACCCTGAATTTACCTTCATTTTGGTCGACAGAGACCAGTATCTAGATCTGGCTAAGCTTTGGGATATCTATGGTATTCCGAGTTTGGTGGTCCTAGACGGGGATCGGGAACTGGGGCGTTTCGTCAATCGTGATCGCAAAACCAAGGCTCAGATTTCAGAATTTTTAGCAGGATTGAAGTAGGAGAAAGAGAAAGAATGATTGTAACCTATAATAAAGAACAAGTCGGCGACGTCTTAATGATTACCTTGAAAAACAGTGGGGATGCCAAGTTAGCAGTAGATCGTAAAGGCAAAGTAGCCCGTGTCTACCGTGAAGACAAGCAAGAAACCGTAGCCTGGAATATTTTTGAGGCTTCGACCTTCTTTGCCCTTGAAGGCAAGGGGCAAATTTTCTTGAGTGATGAGCAGGTTGCACGCCTCAATCAAGAATTACAGGATGAAGGATTTGCAGAGGTCTTGGTCAATGACAAGGAGCCTAAGTTTGTCGTGGGGCAAATTGTGGAAATGGTGGCTCATCCAGATAGTGACCACCTCAACATCTGCCAAGTGGCTGTCGGATCAGACAAGACAGTTCAAATCGTAGCAGGTGCGCCAAATGCGCGTGAAGGTCTCAAGACGATTGTGGCTCTTCCAGGTGCCATGATGCCAGATGGCAGCTTGATTTTCCCAGGAGCCCTTCGTGGAGAAAAGAGCTTTGGCATGATGTGTAGTCCACGCGAATTGCACTTGCCAAATGCTCCACAAAAACGTGGGATTATCGAATTGCAAGATACAGAAGAGGTGGGAACTCCGTTTGACCCTGCCCGTCACTGGCAAGGATAAGAGAGTGGGACAGAAATCGGTAATTCGTTAGAATTCGATTTCGTCGTCCCACCTCCGCACAGTTGAGTAGGGCTGTAAAAGCTGATGAAATCAGCGTAGTAGAGCCCACTCAACCACTGCGCCTTGCTCGACAATCCAAAAACAATTGAGAGGCTAGGACTTTTGTCCCAGCCTCTTTTTTATTTTCTTTCTCCAAATGGCTAAAAAACTACGAATTATATAAGTAGGAGGAAGAAATATGTACAATAAAGTAATTTTAATCGGGCGCCTTGTGGCTGACCCCGAGCTTCATAAGACCAGTACGGACAAGTCCGTTGCGCGTGCGACCCTGGCTGTCAATCGGCGTTACAAGGATCAAAATGGCGAACGGGAGGCGGACTTTATCACCCTAGTGGTCTGGGGGAAATTGGCAGAGACCCTTGTCTCCTACGCCAACAAAGGGAGCTTGCTCTCTGTGGATGGGGAGCTTCGAACCAGACGCTATGAGAAGAACGGGGCGACCCAATATGTGACAGAGGTACTCTGTCAAGGCTTCCAGCTCTTAGAAAGTCGTGCTCAACGAGCGATGCGGGCCAATGGAGCAGGAGGAGATCTAGCGGATCTCATCCTGGAAGAGGAAGAGCTTCCCTTTTAACAGAAGAGAACGGTGCAGCTGGTCAGCTGTGTCGTTTTTTCTTTTTCGAAACTTCTCACGGAAGTTGCAGGGGTAAGTCATCATATGGATTTATGAGTAAAACGCATTCATTTCCTAAAGACCTTCAAGCTCTTGATAAAAAATGATATAATACAAGGTATTAAATACGAACAAAAAATCTTTATATAGTAAAATAGTTCGTTCTTTTAAGAGGAGAAGAGATGGGGTTAGAAGAGGAAGCTGTTCAAAAGAAACACAATCGAGTGATGATCTATACGATATTTTGGAGCCTGGTTTTTGTGGTAGTGGTCATCTATTTGAATGCTAGCCAACTAAAACCGGTAAAAGGGCAGATGCGGATTGGTGTGACCTACATGACCATGAACAATGAATTCTACCAAACACTGAATGCAGAGATTGAACGAGTGGCTGACGAAAAAGGGGATTTGCTTCTAGTTCGTAATCCAGAATTGGACGAGGAAAAACAAAGTCAGCAAATAGATTATTTTCGTCAACAAAAGGTCAATGTGATTGTAATTAACCCCGTCAAAGGAGATAGCCCTAAAATCATTGCTTCCCTGAAGCGAGCTCGAGAGGCAGGGATTAAAATCATTGCAGTGGATAGTCAGCTCAGCCATTTCACGGTGGATGCCAGTGTGGTGTCTGATAATTACCAAGCCGGGGTCTTGGTCGCCCAGCGCCTGATGAAGCAGAAAAATGAGGCGAAGATCCTACTCTTAGAGCATAAGGGGACGGTATCGGCAGAGCAACGGATCCAAGGATTCTTAGATACCATCCAGTCGAAGCCTGCCTATCAGGTCGTTGGGAGAGAAGAGACCCGTGGTCAAACGGAATTGGCCTTACCAGCTGTTTCCCAGGTCATTCAGGATGGTCTGGTATTTGATACTGTCGTGGCCTTAAATGATCGGGCAGCTATCGGAGCCCTAGCGGCCATCAAGGAAAACCAATTAGCTCTGCCGATTTCTATCTATGGAATCGATGGCTCTCCGGATATGAAGGTCTTACTCTCGACGACGGATGATATCGAAGGGACGGTTGCCCAATCTCCTCTTAAAATGGGGAGACAGGTGATGCAAGTAATTGAGTGCATGAGGACAGGAAAAAACTACAAGGAACAATATAAGATTCCAGTAGAGATGATTGATAAGGATAATGTTGACCGATACGATGTCAACGGGTGGCAGTAATGACCAAACTTCGTGGCATTCGTTATAGTTTGATTTTATTAAAAATCATTAATTTTATCGCCATCTTGTTTAGCAGTTCCCTCTACTTGCATGCGACCAATTACATCATTGCCAAGGGGCAAGGCTATCAATTATTGGAACAATTAAGAGAAATACCGAGTTCCCCAGCTCAGAACTTTTGGATTTCCATTCTCCTCTTTGGAGGGATTCTTCTTATTACCTTTTATCGGATGCGCCCAGGGACACAGGAGTGGTCAGTTTTTGACAAGTGGAATATTCTAGAAATTTTACTGATGTTAGGTGTCATGATGTCCCTCAGCTTCTCCTACAATGGGATCATCCTCTTGGTATTTGCTGATATCTTTTACGGTTCTAAAGAGTTTAGTAGTTCCAAGGACAGGCGCTACTGGTTTGCCTTTATCCTTCTGAGTTTCATTGTCCTCCTTGTGACCAACTATGACATCCTCTCTCTCGTCGTGCAGTTGCCGTCGCTAGATACCTATATCGCCTTCTACCCTTCATCGATTCGGATGCTCATTCTATTCGCTAAAAATGCGCTAGCTTCCTTAAATATGGTTGTCTTTATTATTTCTCTTCTCTTTTACATTTTATCGGTAGTAGCAGAGCACCATCGAATTGAAAAAGAGTTAGAAATGGTATCGCAAGTCAATACGGAATTAAATAGTTACATGGCCCTTTCGGAAAAGATTGCGGAGGACCGGGAGCGCAAGCGGATCGCACGAGAGATTCACGATACTCTGGGCCATGCCTTGACGGGCATTTCTGCAGGGATTGATGCGGTTGGGGTTCTGATTGATATTGATCCTGGTCGTGCCAAGACCCAGTTGCAATCGGTCTCTACGGTGGTACGAGATGGAATCAAGGACGTCCGGGGCTCTTTGAACAAGCTGCGACCAGGTGCCCTGGAGGATCATACCTTGAGGGATGCAGTTTTGAAATTGGTTCACGAATACCAAGCCATTTCCCACTTACAAGTCGATCTGACCTATGACTGGGATGAGGTAGATCTAGATGTCATGGTGGAGGATACCGTCTTTCGCGTGATTCAGGAGTCCATGACCAATTCTGTCCGCCACGGTCATGCCAGCCACATGCAGATTTCCTTTTTGGTGGAAGATGCCTATGTCATGATTCTCCAAGATAATGGGGTCGGCTTTGACCAACTGCAGGTCGGCTACGGCTTGAAGCAAATGCGAGAGCGGGTCTCTATCTTGGGAGGAAGGATCGAATTTGCCAATCGAAATGGCTTTTACACACGAATTGAATTGCCCAAAGAAAAAGGAGGAAATCTCTTATGATTAAAGTAATGATTGCGGATGACCAAGCGCTGATTCGCGAGTCGCTCCAAATTATTTTGTCTGCTCATCAAGATATTCAGGTAACTTCGGCGGTAGCAGACGGTCACGAGGTGCTAGAGCGAATCCCCCAAGATCGACCAGATGTCGTACTGATGGATATTCGTATGCCCAAGATGGATGGCGTGATGGCGACAAAAGAAGTCAAGGAACGCTTCCCAGAGGTGAAAATCATCATTCTAACCACCTTCGACGATGATGATTTCATCTTTCGGGCTCTGAAATATGGAGCCTCAGGGTATTTGCTCAAAGGAGCTTCCACAGAGGAGCTCTACCAAGCCATCCAAATTGTCTACCATGGGGGAGCCATGATTAACCCCAATATTGCCAGCAAGGTTTTTCAGATTTTTTCTCAGATGGCTCAGAGCAATTACACAATCTCCGTCTCTGAAGAATATGTGAGCGACTTATCCCTGACTGAATGGCGCATCATCCAGCAGATCGGTTTCGGAGAGTCTAATAAGGAAATTGCAGCCAAATTGTTCCTGTCTGAGGGAACCATTCGGAATTACCTGTCCACCATTTTGTCTAAGTTGAACCTGCGGGATCGGACCCAGTTAGCTATCTGGGCTGTTCAAAAAGGGGTGACCACTAAGGATTTTGGAACAGAAAGTGATGGCCGATGAAGAAAAAAGGTAAGATGCGAGGCGCCAGATTGTTTCTTGGGATCTTCTTACTCTTTCTGCTTGCTGGTGGGATTTGGTGGCAGCAACAGCCTAGGATTGTCCGCTTGGGGGTCTACGCGGGCTCTAGTTGGGATGTGCCCACCCAAACAGAAGAAAAAGTCTTGGACCAAGCGATTGCTCGTTTCGAAAAAACGCATCCAGGGGTAAAGATTGTCTACGAAAGCGGGATTCCGAAGAATCGATATGCGAGCTGGTTAGCCAATCAGATCCTCCATGGGCAGGAGCCCGATCTCTACATGGTGTCCAGTACAGAGTTGCCAGTGTTAGCAGCGCGTGGGGCAGTAGAAGATTTGACTCCCTTAATGGGCAAACAGGTCGATCCTTCTCATTTTTATCCAGTCGCCCTAGAAGCAGGCAAGTACAAGAATCGTCAATATGCTCTTCCTTTCGAGAGCAATCCCGTTTTGATGTGTGTCAATAAGGATTTATTGGAAAAGGAAGGGATTGCTATTCCAAAAGAGGGGTGGACCTTGGAGGAATTTTATACGATTTGTCAAAAAGTGACCAGGGATACAGATGGAGATGGGGAGCTGGATCAGTTTGGAAGTACAGATTATACCTGGCGGGAGGCCTTGGCAGCCTATGGAGGTCAGCTCTTCCGTCAGGACAGCATTAATCTGACGAGTAAGGAGATGAAGCGCTCGCTCTATTTTGTCGAAAAACTCGAAGCCCTTCATGGGAACTTCAATGTCACTTCTAAGGATTTTGATGAAGGCAAGGTCGCTTTCTATCCGATGACCTTGGCCCAGTACAGAACCTATAAACCTTATCCCTATCATGTGGCCAAGTATTCAAATTTCACTTGGACCTGTATCCCTATGCCAGGGGCTTCAGGCTCGACTCCGTCAACCTTAGTGGATACATCCCTGTTTGCTCTGTCTTCGCGGGCTAGTGCGAGCAAGGAGGCTAAGGAATTCATGGAATTTTTGACCCAGGACCAGCAGGTCCAGCAGGAACTCTTTCGGCAGTCGCAGGGGACCTCTGTCCTCCCTTCTGTCGTCAATAGTTCAAAGAGTCGGGACCTTCTTAAAGCGGATGATTTCGGGGTTGATTCCCTGACGAATCAGACCCTAGACCAGATTATGAAAAAAGCTGTCCTAAGCACTCCTGGCAACCTGCCAACTGATATCTGGGATCGGTTGGATTATTTGATTCATAATGCCCTAAAAGCGAAGGATATTGATAATCAATTGCCTCAAATTCAAAAGATTATTGAGGAAATGCTTCGGGAGAAAATTCGTTAAGAGCAACTAGGCATCTGTCAAGTGACAGATGTCATTTTTTTATTGACAGATGTCAACTTTTCTTTGTGACAAATGACAATAGTAAAACGCTTTCAAAAGCAATACAATAAGGTCATCATAAAGGAGGCGAAAGGATGAAGTATCTGGTATTGGTCAGTCACGGTGGACTGGCAGAAGGTCTGAAAAGTTCGCTGGCTATGTTTGCTGGGGATAAGATCGATCAAGTGATTGCGGTCGGATTGAAAGAAGGCAAATCGGTAGATGATTTTGCGCATGATTTTCGTCAGGCGCTTTCCCCTTTGACAGATGAGGATTCTGTCTTAGTTCTAGCGGACATTGTAGGTGGCAGTCCTTTGACAACAGCGGCAACGGTGCTAGAGGAGCAAGGAAAGCTGGGTTCAGCCTTGATCTTAGGTGGAATGAACTTGACCATGGCTCTGACAGCTGTTGTGATGAAGGACATGATGGAGGGGGCTGATCTAGCCCAAGTGATTTTATCCGAAGCTTCCACTGCCTTGCAAGAATTTGCCCTTGCCCCGGTAGAGGGTGACGATGAAGAAGATGATGATATTTAACTAAGGGAGGTTAGAAAATGGTAGTATCATTTGTACGAATTGACGACCGTATGATCCACGGTCAAACAGTAACTCGATGGGCTAAAGAAAAGCCTTGTGATGGCTTGATCGCCGTCAACGACGCAGCGGCTTCTAATAAGGTCTTGATCCAAGCCTATAAAGGGGCTTCAGATAAGAAAACCTTTGTTTGGACCAAGGAAGCTTTCAAAGAAAAATCTGCAAAAGTAACGGAATCAGAAACTCGCTATTTCTTGATTACCAAGAACCCCATCGATATGAAAGAAATTTTGGTCGACCAAGGGTTTGTACCAGGGGATGTCAAAGAAATCATTGTCGGTCCTGCAAATGACCGTCCGGGTGCTGTGAAATTGGGGAACAACCAATCCATCACCCAGGAAGAAGCAGAAGCCATCGAAGCCATTCAGGCTGCAGGCTACAAGGTGAAATTCCAGTTGCTACCAGATGTATCCATCGGTTACTGGGATGATTTCAAATCAAAATTCGGATTCTAGGGAGGGGAGTATCCTAGCTCTTCGTCACTAAACTATACTTACAAACAAAAGGAGCGTTTGTTATGACAATTTCATGGATTCAAGCAATCTTGCTTGGTATTTTCGCCAGCTTGTCTTCAATGCCTGGTATGGGTGGTTCCAGTATCGGGAACTATACACTTGGTCGTCCTCTGGTCGGTGGATTGATCTCAGGGTTAATCCTTGGAGATGTGACAACCGGTATCATGGTCGGGGTAGCCCTTCAGGTCGTATATATCGCCTTGGTTACTCCTGGTGGAACTGTATCTGCCGATGTACGGGCTATTTCTTATATCGGAATTCCTCTTTCCATCTTATTTGTTCATGCCAACAATATTACTGGTGAGGCAGCAATTGCAGCGGCAGCAGCCCCAATCGGTGCAGCCGTTGGGACTATCGGCACCGTTCTTTTCTACGGTACTGCAACCATGAACTTGCTTTGGCAACACATCGGTTGGAAAGCCGTTGAAGAAGGAAACTTCAAAAAACTCTACGCAGTGGACTGGGTTTACCCATGGATTTCTCACTTCCTCTTCTCCTTCCTTCCAACTATGATTATCACCAAATACGGTGAAAACATGGTGGATTTGATGAAACAATACCTTCCAATGGATGGTTACTGGATGAAAGCCCTCTTTACAGTCGGTGCCCTTCTTCCATGTGTTGGTATTGCCATCCTCTTGAAGCAAATCGTTACCGAAGTGAGAGACTTCATTCCATTCTTTGTTGGATTTACCTTGGCAAAATCTCTTGGCTTGAACTTGGTAGCGAGTGCGGTAGTTTCATTGATCTTTGCAGTGATCTACTATGAACTTGAAGTGATTAAAACAATGAAAGTCGTCCCTGCTGGAGTAAATGACTTTGACGATGATGAGGAGGATATCTAAGATGGCTGATAAAAAGAAAATTTCAAAGAAAACGCTAACCAAAGCATTCCATCATTGGTATTATGGTCACTTGACTTGTTTTTCTCAAGAACACATGCAAACCTTTGGGTATTTGACTTCAATGCTTCCAATCGTGGAAGAAATGTATGATTCCAAAGAAGAACAAAAAGAAGCCATGCAAACCTATACAGCCTTCTTCAACACGGAACCACAATTGGGATCATTGGTTGTAGGGATCACAGCTGGTTTGGAAGAAGCGCGTGCCAATGGAGAAGCAGTAGATGGCGAAACCATCAACGGGATGCGTGCTGGTTTGATGGGTCCAATCGCTGGGATTGGGGACTCCTTGGTTGTTGGGACCTTAATTCCTGTACTTCTCGGGATTGCCCTTGGTCTTTCTAAAGGCGGAAACATTGCAGGAGCTCTCTTCTATATCGTCGTTTGGAACCTCTTGGTCTACTTAGGCATGCGTTTCGCCTTCTTCAAAGGCTATCACTTAGGGGACAAGGCTGTTGAATTCCTTGTAGGACCAAAAGGACAAGCCCTTCGTAAAGCAATTAGTGTGGTCGGTGGTATGGTCATCGGTGCCGTAGCAGCGACTTGGGTCTCTGTTACAACAGCCCTCGAATTCAAAAATGCTGATGGAGAAGCCTTCCTTAAAATCCAAGAAAAGATTGATGGCGTCTATCCAGGTCTCTTGACTGCTGCCTTTATCACGCTTTGCTGGTGGCTCATGGCGAAGAAGAAAGTCTCACCAAACAAGGTCATGCTTCTCTTAGTCATCATCGCCTTAGCTGGGGTAGCTCTTGGAATCTTTGACCCAGGTCTCAAATACTAAGAGAAAACTGGAAACAGTTTATTGCAACCGGAGCATTGAGAATGAAGTACGTGACCTCCTTTACGAATACTTCATTCTCAATTTTTATTGAAGGAGGCATCTATGCACACCAGACAAGAATTAATAAAAGGGTATGAGACGGAAATTCGCTACCAACGCCATATGTTGGAAAACTTGGGTCGCTGGTTTAGTGTGCTCTTTCTCATGGCCAGTATTGGTGGACTGCTGATTTATTTCTTTCACAAGACTTCCCTCCTATTTTTGATCTTAGGTAGCTTGATTGCCCTGATTGGAATAGCAGGGATGTTGCTAGTGGGGTATGGGATGTATCGTGGTCGAGCCAACTTACAAAAAGTCATCCAAGCTTACCAACAAAAACTAAATTTGGTTGGCTAGAAATCGAAAACACTTCGAAGAGATTGAGGTGTTTTTTTCTTGACTATTTTTGACCAAGTGATACAATAGAAACATGAGTTAGCACTCGTTGCTGAAGAGTGCTAAAATACAAGAACGGAGGAATGACATGTTAAAACCATTAGGAGACCGAGTGGTCTTGAAAGTAGAAGAAAAAGAACAAACAGTCGGTGGCTTTGTCATCGCAGGAGCAAGTCAAGCTGAAACTAAAACAGCAGAAGTTATCGCTGTAGGTGAGGGAGTTCGGACCCTCAGTGGCGAGTTGGTAGCACCAAGTGTCAAAGTCGGTGATACGGTCTTGGTGGAAAATCATGCAGGCGTTGAAGTGAAAGACGGCGATGAGAAGTACACGATTGTTGGGACTGCAAGTATTCTTGCCATTGTTGAAGCCTAAAGAATCAGAAAGGAGAAAGATGTATGTCAAAAGAAATTAAATTTTCATCAGATGCTCGTGCAGCCATGGTCCGTGGGGTGGATATCCTAGCAGATACCGTTAAGGTGACCTTAGGACCTAAAGGGCGCAATGTGGTTCTTGAAAAATCATTTGGGTCACCCTTGATCACCAATGATGGGGTGACTATCGCTAAGGAAATCGAATTGGAAGACCACTTCGAAAATATGGGTGCCAAATTGGTATCAGAAGTTGCTTCTAAGACCAACGATATCGCTGGAGACGGAACAACCACTGCGACTGTCTTGACCCAAGCTATCGTCCGTGAAGGGATCAAGAACGTTACAGCGGGTGCGAATCCAATTGGTATCCGTCGAGGGATTGAAGCAGCGGTTGCGACTGCTGTTGAAGCCTTGAAAAACAATGCCATTCCAGTTGCCAATAAAGAGGCTATCGCCCAGGTTGCAGCTGTCTCTTCTCGCTCTGAAAAAGTCGGTGAATACATCTCAGAAGCCATGGAAAAAGTGGGTAACGATGGGGTGATCACGATTGAAGAATCTCGTGGAATGGAAACCGAGTTAGAAGTCGTTGAAGGAATGCAGTTTGACCGTGGTTACCTCTCTCAATACATGGTCACTGATAATGAAAAAATGGTGGCAGACCTTGAAAATCCTTATATCTTGATCACCGACAAGAAGGTATCAAACATCCAGGAAATCTTGCCATTGCTTGAAAGTATCCTTCAAAGCAACCGTCCACTCTTGATCATTGCGGATGATGTGGATGGAGAAGCCCTCCCAACGCTTGTCTTGAACAAGATTCGTGGAACTTTCAATGTCGTAGCTGTTAAGGCACCAGGATTTGGAGACCGTCGCAAAGCTATGCTAGAAGACATCGCGATCTTGACAGGTGGTACTGTTATCACAGAAGATCTTGGTCTTGAGTTGAAAGATGCGACCATCGAGGCGCTCGGTCAAGCAAGTAAGGTGACAGTGGACAAAGATAGCACAGTCATTGTAGAAGGTGCAGGAAATCCTGAAGCTATCGCTAACCGTGTGGCTGTGATCAAATCACAAATCGAAACCACAACTTCAGAATTTGACCGTGAAAAACTCCAAGAACGCTTGGCAAAATTGTCTGGTGGCGTTGCAGTCATCAAGGTCGGAGCTGCAACCGAAACAGAGTTGAAAGAAATGAAACTCCGTATCGAAGACGCCCTCAATGCGACACGCGCAGCGGTTGAAGAAGGAATTGTTGCCGGTGGTGGTACGGCCCTTGCCAATGTTATTTCTGCAGTTGCAACCCTTGAATTGGAAGGGGACGAAGCGACAGGACGCAACATTGTGCTTCGCGCCTTGGAAGAGCCTGTACGTCAAATCGCTCACAATGCAGGCTATGAAGGATCAATCGTTATCGATCGCTTGAAACATGCAGAAGTCGGAACAGGCTTCAATGCTGCAACAGGTGAATGGGTCAACATGATTGAAGCAGGAATTATCGACCCAGTGAAGGTGAGCCGTTCAGCCCTTCAAAATGCGGCTTCCGTAGCGAGCCTTATCTTGACGACCGAAGCAGTGGTAGCCAACAAACCAGAACCAGCTCCAGCAGCACCAGCTATGGATCCAAGCATGATGGGTGGGATGATGTAATCTGATACCAATGATTGGTGCTAAAGCACCGAATCATTGGACGGTAGCCGCTATGTCGCGGTCTACCTAATCATCTTACTAAGAAAACAAAGAAGGCATTATCGGCCTTCTTTATTTTCTGTCGTAATCTGTGTGTTTGATTGAGACTATGCCTCTAATCATTTGACGCCAACCGCTATCAGGCGGTTTGGCTAAACGTCTTACTAGCTCAAAGGGAGGAAAGTATCGTTCCTCCCTTTTTCGCGTCGTAACCTGTGTAAAAGATTGGTACTAAAGTGCCTAATCATCTTACTAGCTCAAAGAGGTTGGCAAGTCTCCAATCCTCAATCAATCATTGGATGAACTGATTATTCTAATCTTTTCTTTGTGGCAGAAGGATGCATATTTATATATATTACGAAAGTTTGTGAAATAAATTTGGCTGAAGCCTGTTTTTTCTACAGTTCGGTTTCCTTTCTTGAAGAAACTAAGATCAATCCGATGAGGATCAGAGCAGTTATTTGAGGTGCGGATTTTTGTTTACATATAGTGATGTTAAGGGAAGAATAACCTTTGAAGCTGGTGGATAGATAGTTGGTATTTTGAAGTAACCTGCCTGTTCGATATTTGGAACAAAAATGCAATACAAATTCCTTTATTTTGTAACAAAGATGCGTTAAAATATAGGAAGTAGATAAATGTTCTACACTAGAGCAAGGGGGGAATACTTCCCACATACATGTCTAAAGACAAAAACTTGATCGAATAAATTAAAACTTTTTGATTCTTAATTTTTATCGACCTTTTTCATATTAAACTTTTTCATCCACCCCTTGCTAAGGCTCTTCCAGATTTTTCTGGGGGAGTTTTTTTCTATTTCATAAACATTTCACATTTCTTTTCTATAATAACTATAACAAATGATGAAAGCGCCCATTTTGTATTGCTGTGGGCTTTGAAATGGAGGGTGAGTTCATGCTCTTACAACAGGCAATTGCCTATATTACTCGAAAAAGAACGAGGAATCTGGTTCTCTTTCTGATTCTCCTCTTGATCCTCTCTTGCTTATATTTCTGTTTTTCACTGATGCAAGTAGGAGGAAGGCTGGAGGACCATATCAAACAGTCGGCTGGGACCAGTTTTGCCCTGACCAGTAAGCAGGGGAATACTCCCTTTGCGCTGAAGGAGGCTGAAAAGGTGCAGCGACTAGCTGGGGTGGGAGCCATGGTTCCTCAATATGAAAGTCCCGTTCGCATTCTTGGTAAAGAAGCGGTGACGGGACAGCAGTCGGTAGAGCGGGACGATTTGGGGCAGGAAGCCAAGCAAGCGCTAGGCGCTGTTTTCACCCAGAAGACAGACCAGCACCTGGATTTCCGCAGTGGTAGTTTCCAACTGGTGCAAGGCAAGCACTTATCCGATCAGGCTCGCGGCCAGATCTTGATCCACGAAGAGTTGGCTAAGAAGAACAAGCTAAAGGTCGGAGATTCCTTGACTTTATCCAGCTTTCAGATGGGAGAGACTCCTGCCAAAGAGCAAACCTTTAAAATCGTTGGCATTTTTTCGGGTAAGAAACAGGAAAAATTCACAGGGATGACCTCAGATCTGAGTGAAAACCAAGTCTACCTCCCTTATGAGGATGCGACCAAGCTCCTAGGTCTCAGTCAGCAAGAAGTGACCCAGGTCACCTTTGGCGTCAAAGATCCTGAGAAAATCGATGCCCTCTTGAAGCAAGTCAAAAGCTTGGATCTGGATTGGCAGTCTCTCCGTTTGGTCGAAGATCGCAAGGCCTTTGACCAGATGAAAGAATCCTCCCAGACCCTAGAAGGCCTGGTACGGATCATGATGATCGTCCTCCTAGTGACGGGAGCAGGTGCTCTATCGCTCTTACTCAGTCTCTGGACACGGGAGCGGATCCATGAAATCGGGGTGCTCTTATCCATTGGGAAGAGCAAGGGCCGGATCTTTAGACAGTTCCTCTTGGAAGTGGTGCTGGTATCCTTACTAGCGGTGATCCCAGCCTTTCTCATCGGGCGGATGGTCAGCCATCGTTTTTTAGAGCAGTTTGTCGGACAGACGGGTCAACAGCAGACCCTAGACTTGCTCAACCAAGTCCCTCAAGGCCTTTCCTTAGGAATCGCCTATGCTAGCCTCTTGTGCTTGATCCTTCTGTCGCTCGGTGTAACGACCAGCATGATCTGGCGCAAGACCCCAAAAGAAATATTAACAAAAATGAGTTAAGGAGAAATGACACATATGTTAGAACTCAAGAATGTAGCCTATAGTTACCAAAGCTATAGTGAAGATATCCTCTCAAATGTGAACTATCAGTTCGAAAATGGGACATTTTACAGTATTATTGGTCAGTCAGGAACTGGGAAATCGACCCTCCTCTCCCTCTTGGCTGGTCTGGACAATCCCAAGAAGGGTCAGGTTCTCTTTGATGGGGAGGACATCCAGACCAAAGGGTCTAGCTACCACCGCAAGCACCATGTCTCCCTGGTCTTCCAGAATTACAATCTAATCGATTATTTGACGCCACTGGAAAATGTCCGTCTGGTTAACAAACAGGCTGGGAAAGAGATTCTCTTGGAATTGGGATTGGACGAAACGCAAATCAAACGCAATGTCCTGCAATTATCTGGAGGACAACAACAGCGGGTGGCCATTGCGCGTGCGCTCGTTTCAGAAGCACCTGTCATCTTGGCAGATGAGCCGACAGGAAACTTAGATGAACAGACAGCCGGTGACATTATTGCCATTTTGAAGAAGTTGGCCAAGGAACGTCAAAAATGTGTCATTGTCGTCACCCACAGTAAGGAAGTGGCAGAGGCCTCCGATGTGGTCTTGGAATTGAGTCGCCGTAGCCTCGTTGAGAAGAGCAAGTAAGGAGGGAATGCTATGTTGCGAAATGCTTTTGCTTATATCACACGTAAATGGCCCAAGTCTCTCTTGCTCTTTGCCATCATTCTCCTCATGGGGACCTTGAGCTTGATTGGACTCTCCATGAAGGGAGCGACCCAACAAGCTTCATCGGAAAGCCTGGGATCCATCACCAATAGCTTCTCCATGCAGATCAACCGCAGGACCAATCCAGGAACCCCTCGGGGAGCTGGGAATCTCAGAGGAGAAGATATCGAAAAAATCAGCCAGGTAGAGGGGATCACCTCCTCCATCAAGCGGATCAATGCCATCGCAGATATCCTAGACCACGAGATTATTGAGACTGAAGAAACCCTGCAAAATCAATCTCCAGAGCGGGCCAAGCACTTTAAGAACACCTTGATGGTGACAGGGGTCAATGACTCTTCTAAAGAAGATAAGTTTGTCTCTGGAGCCTACAAGCTGGTCCAAGGAGAGCACCTGACAGACAAGGACAAAAACCAAATCCTCATGCACGAAGATTTGGCGAAAAAGAATGGTCTCAAGGTGGGCGATAAGGTGCGTCTCAAGTCCAATCTCTACGATGCTGACAATGAAAAAGGGGCTAATGAAACTGTCGAAGTAACCATTAAAGGTCTGTTCTCAGGGAAGAACCAAGCTCCTCTAACTTACGCCCAAGAATTGTATGAAGATACCCTCATTTCTGACCTAGATACAGCTGCCAAGCTCTATGGCAATACTGTTCAAACAGCTACCTATGAGGATGCGACCTTCTTTGCCAAAGGGGATCAAGACCTCGATAAATTAATCGAAAAAATCAAAGCCTTGGATATCCCATGGAATTACTTTGACTTGGTTAAGAGCTCTTCCAACTACCCAGCCTTGCAAAAATCGATCAGCAGCATGTTCCAAGTGGCGGACTACTTGTTTATCGGTAGCCTCATCTTTGCTAGCTTGCTTCTCACCCTTCTCCTCGTCTTGTGGCTCAATGCCCGTCGCAGAGAAGTGGGTATCTTGCTGGCTTTAGGACTTTCTAAGGTGCAGATTGCGGGACAATTCGTGGCAGAATTAGTCATGATTTCCATCCCAGCCTTCCTCCTCTCCTATGGAGTTGCAGGACTTCTTGCCAAAGGAGTCGGAGATACGGTGCTTAAGAACGTAACCAGTGGCATTGCCAAACAAATGGCTCAAGAATCCTCTGCAGCCAACCTTGGTGGAGGAGCTGAGGCAGAAAGCTTCAGTAAGACCCTGACTGATATCCATATGGATATCCAACCGAGCCAATTGTTGGTGATTGTCTTGGTCGGTGGGCTCCTCTTGATCCTGGTTTCCATCCTTTCTTCTCAATGGCTCTTGCATAAGAAACCAAAGGAACTCTTGGTGGATGTCGAATAAGAGATTGTTTCCTAAAATAGAAATAGGGTATAATAGGAGGTAGAAGAAGTTTCTTAGATAAAAGGAAAGTGTATGAAGATACTAATCGTAGAAGATGAAGTCCTGATCCGCGAAGGGATGAGCGACTATCTCATGGAATGTGGCTATGAGGTCTTTGAAGCAGGTGATGGGCAGGAGGCCCTGGACCTCTTTCTCAGAGAGATACCAGATCTGGTCTTGCTGGACATCCAGCTCCCTATCCTCAATGGCTTGGAAGTGCTCAAGACCATCCGGAAGACCAGCTCAGTCCCTGTCCTTATGCTGACGGCCTTCCATGACGAAGACTATAAGTTGACAGCCTTTGGAGAGTTGGCAGATGGCTACCTGGAAAAACCCTTCTCCTTGTCCCTCTTGAAGGTCCGTATCGAAGCTATTTTTAAAAAGCTTCAACCTTCCCGGGTCTTCACCTATGGAGAGGCACGGGTGGATTTTGAGAGCTACACAGCCAGCCTAGCAGGCCAAGCCATTTCCATGAATGCCAAGGAGTTGGAAATCTTGGAATACTTGCTCCAGCATGAGGGCAAGGCCCGGACCCGCTCTCAAATCCTCGATGCCGTTTGGAAGGAGACGGAGGAGATTCCTTTTGACCGGGTGATCGATGTCTATATCAAGGAACTACGAAAAAAACTGGAGCTGGACTGTATCGTTACGGTACGCAATGTCGGCTATAAATTGGAGAGACCATGACCAAACGGAGTATCTTTGCAAAAATCTTTCTGATTACCTTTGCCCTTTTTAGTAGCTTAGTCATCCTTCTACATGCTTCGGTTTACTTTATTTTTCCATCGACCTATATCGAGTCCCAGCGCCAGACGATTTTGAAGAAATCACAAGCCCTGGCTAAGAGTTTCCAGGGCCAGGAAGAAGGGACCATTGAGTCAGTCATCGACCTTTATTCCAAGACCAATGATATCAAGGTGTCTATCAAAGGAAAGCAAAAACAAAATGCCCTAGAGGTCAAGGATGACCTGCTCCTGAACCCTGATAGCCAGAACAATTCCCTGGTCATTGAAGAGCGAAAGATTCAGACCAAGGAAGGGAAAGACTTAACCTTGCAATTCTTCGCGACCGTCGATTCGCAAAAGGAAGCGCGGGACATCAGTCTGGGCTTTCTTCCCTATAGTCTCCTTGCTTCCTTTGTTCTGTCACTGATTGCCTCCTATCTCTATGCCCGCCTTATTTCTGCTCCGATCCTGGAGATCAAGCAGATGACCAAGCGAATGAAACGGCTGGATCGGACAGCTAGTCTTCCCATTCATTCGCAGGATGAGATCGGCGTTCTCAAGCAACAGATCAACGACCTCTATCACCATCTTTTAGAGGTGATCGACAATCTAGAGCAGCAGAAACAGGAAAATCTGAAGTTGGAGCAGATGAAGGTCGAATTTCTAAGAGGGGCTTCGCATGAGCTCAAGACTCCTCTGGCCAGCTTGAAGATTATCCTAGAAAATATGCGGGATAAGATCGGCCGCTACAAGGATCGGGACCGCTATCTGTCGGTCTCTCTCGATATCGTCGATGAGATGAACCAGATTGTTCTGGAAATTCTATCTCTGTCCTCTGTCCAAGAACTAGCCGGAGACAAGGAGTGGATCCAGCTGGATCAGGTCTTAGAGCAGATCCTCGACCAGTACAAGGTCTTGGCTCAATCTCGCTCGCTCACGATTGACAATCAGATCCCAGCCAAACCAGTCTATATGGACCCAGCGATTCTGAAATTGGTCCTCTCAAATGTCATTAGTAATGCCGTCAAGCATTCGGATGCCGGTGGAGAGATCCAGCTCCGTCTCGAAGAAGAAGGGACGCACTTGGCGGTTGAAAATACCAGCCAGGAAATGGTAGAGACCGCTGAAATTCCAATGACCGCTAGTCGCCAGAAGAAGGAAGGCGGCTTGGGACTCTTCGTGGTCCAACACTTGCTAGACCATGAAGAACTGGCCTACCAATTTGATAAAACGGCTATGGGCTTGCGCTTCCGTATGGAACTGCCCAAAGATCCTCAAGAATAAAAAAATAGAGAGAGGGACAGAAATCGGTAATTCGTTAGAATTCGATTTCGTCGTCCCACCTCCGCATAGTTGAGTAGGGCTATAAAAGCTGATGAAATCAGCGTAGTAGAACCCACTCAACCACTGCGTCTTGCTCGACAATGCAAAGACAATTGAGAGGCTAGGACTTTTGTCCCAGCCTCTTTTTGTATTTAATCAACTTTTTCGACCTTTAGTAATTGGCCGTGTTTTAATTCATAAATGGTATCCACATAGGTCAGGATGGAGCGGTCATGGGTCACCATGATGGCGCTCTTGTTTTTGGATTTGACTTCTTTCTGGATCAACTGGGCGATTTCTTTCCCTCTATCTGGGTCTAGGCTAGCGGTTGGTTCATCGGCTAAAATGACCTGCGGATTTCCGATGAAGGCCCGAGCGATGGCTGCCCGTTGTTTTTGCCCACCGGACATCTGATTCGGGTATTGGTGGTAACAAGCTTCGATGCCCAGATCTGCCAACAAGGCTTTGACTTCTTCTTGGCGTTTTTTCTTGTCCTTTTCCCCCTTCAATTTGGCTACCAGTTCTAACTGGTCACCGATTTTCATATAGGAGAGGAGCTGGTGATCTTGAAAGATAAAGCCGAGCAATTCCAGACGTTTTTGCGTCCACTGGCCTTGGTTGAGGCCGGTTAGGTCTTGGCCAGCGATAGAAATCCGCCCCTCGTCCGCTGATAAGAGTAAACCAGCGATAGCTAAGAGAGTGGATTTACCGGATCCTGAAGGGCCCAAGATCGCGACAAATTCGTTGGGTTCGACGCTTAAATTCAGTTGATTGAGGACATGGTGCATCTGGCTGCCATCGGCGTAGGATTTTCTGATATTTTCTAATGCGATAATGGCCATCTTATTCTCCATTTCCACCAATGACTTCGATTGGATCTACTTTTTTGATTTTGACAAGGGACAAGGCACCACACAAGATAGAGGTCAGGATAAAGCTAACCGAGATGGTGAGGTTGTCTTTCAGGGTCATAAAGGAAGGGACGCTATTGGGTAAAAATGGCGCCATCATAGTTGCCAGGCCAAGCCCCAGCAGTACTCCGATGAGGGAGATGATGGTGAGCTGAGATAGTTGGACATAGGTGATCTGGCTCATGGACATGCCAATGGCCTTTAAGACGCCGAATTGTTTCAACTTCTGCAGGGTGAGGATATAGAAGAAGACTCCAAGGATAGCAGAAGAAGCGAGTAAGAGCACCCACGTGATCATCCGTAGCGTCAGGTTTTGAGCCTTGTAGCCAGGGATTTTATCGATCACTTGCTTCTTATCTGCCACCATTAAGTTACTGGCTAGATTGCTAGAAGTGATGCTTTTCTTGGTCACAAGGGTTTGGGCTTGCCATTGATAGCTTGGATCTGTTTTTTGCCGCATGCCTGTGTAGGTCTCCGAGCTGATAAAGCCAATCTCACTATAGCCGTATTTAGCATTTGTCGCAAAGGCCACGACCTTGAGTTTTTGCTTAGAAGTTTTATCGATCACTTGATCGCCGACTTGGATTCCCTCATCCTCTTTGAAAGAATGGTCCAGAATGACCTCGTTTTTCTTTAAGTCGGAGATCTTGAGGTCTGTATCTTCCATGATTGGATTGAGGATCTCTTCTTCATTGTGGTCGGTTGCGAAGTAGGTGATGTCCAGAGTATTGGAATCCTCTGTTTTTGAGATAGTTGCCCGTTGGATCGACAAGCCAGAATAGTCCATCCCTTCTATCTTTTGGACCTCATCTAAATCCTTCGCCGTAATAGTTGAAAAGGGGATAATCCCTTCTGAATCCGTCGAAAGGATGTAGTGCAGCGACCCATAGTTATCGATTTGGGCCGATACCGACCGCCCCAGTCCATTTGTCAGACCGGACAAGAACACCACCATAAACATGAGAATGGTAATGAGGAGTTCAATCAGGATAAACTTCTTGGGCTGGTATTTAATTTCATTCCATGCGATTTTCATATTCGTTCTCCTTTTAGCACGGAGGTGCTCAAGTAGCTTGGCACCTAAACATACTCTACCATCATACCACAAGTGGAGGGATAATATGGGGATGGTGTTTGGGGAAGGGGAAACGGATGTAAAAAGTGCGAGTTCAAAATTTTCAGCCTGTATCACCTTGACAATTCTTGTTAAAACTTGTAGAATGCAAAGGTACTAAGAACCTTTTAAAGTGGTTACTTGCTTTATTTATTATTCCAGTAGAAACTGTGTTAATTCCACAATTTACCATTATCAATTCCTTAGGTTTGGTCAATAATCGTCTTGCGGTTATTATTCCAGGATTGGCGAGTGTATTCAATATTTACTTATTTAGGAATTTCTTTATTGCAATTCCGGAAGGAATTCTCGAGTCTGCAAAGATGGATGGAGCAAGTATCGTTAGAATTTTCTTTAGAATTATGCTTCCAATGTCTAAATCTGCAGTTGCCACAGTTGGTGTTTTGTCATTTATGTCAAGTTGGAATGATTATATTTGACCATTGATGGTTTTGACAGATTCTTCTAAATTTTCAATGCAGGTTGCAATTACAACTACAACTATTAATACAACTCAACCAGTTTATATCAATCAGGTAATGGTTGTATTAACTATTTCAACGATTCCGTTAATTTTGGTCTATGTTATCGCTCAGAAATATATTGTTCAAGGTCTGGGTGGTTCCGGAACGGGAATAAAATAGGATATACTTATGATAAATAAAAAATTTACAGTAGAAAAAGCCAATCGTTTTATAGCAGAAAATAAACATCTGGTCAATACACAATATAAACCTGAGGACCACTTTTCAGCTGAGATTGGTTGGATCAATGATCCGAATGGATTTGTCTATTTTCGTGGAGAATACCATCTCTTCTATCAATTTTATCCTTATGATAGTGCTTGGGGGCCAATGCATTGGGGACATGCTAAAAGTAAGGACTTGGTGACTTGGGATCACTTGCCGGTTGCACTTGCACCTGACCAAGACTACGACCGCAACGGTTGCTTCTCAGGCTCAGCTATTGTCAAAGACGGTCGTCTCTGGCTCATGTATACTGGTCATATTGAGGAAGAAACTGGTGTCCGTCAAGTGCAAAATATGGCATTTTCAGACGATGGGATTCACTTTGAAAAGATTGACCAAAATCCAGTTGCGACAGGAGCAGACTTGCCAGATGAATTAATTGCCTCTGATTTCCGTGATCCAAAACTCTTTGAAAAAGAGGGACGCTATTATTCAGTAGTTGCTGCCAAACATAAAGATAGTGTGGGCTGTGTCGTTCTACTAGGGTCCGATAACCTAGTAGAGTGGCAGTTCGAATCCATCTTTTTAAAAGGAGTAGAACATCAAGGCTTTATGTGGGAATGTCCAGACTACTTCGAGTTAGATGGAAAAGACTGCATTATCATGTCACCAATGCGTTATCAACGTGAGGGTGATTCTTACCACAATATCAATTCTTCTGTTTTGGTAACAGGTAAAGTAGACTGGGAAGCTAAACAGTTCATTCCAGAAAAAGTAGAAGAAATCGACCATGGTCAAGATTTCTATGCACCACAATCATTAGAGGATGATCAAGGTCGTCGTATTATGATTGCATGGATGCAGACATGGGGTCGTACCCTTCCAACCCATGACCAAGGCCACAAGTGGGCATGTGCCATGACCTTACCGCGTGTACTTCGATTGAAGGATGGGAAGTTATTTCAAACTCCTATCAAGCATGGGGACCATCAGATTCAAATTGATGGTGATCAGCGTTATCGTTTGGGAAGCGATACAGATTATGTAGAGTTTGGTTATGATAGCACTGCCAAGCAAGTCTATATCGACCGTAGTCATCTGGCTCAGAAAATCCTCGGTGAAGAGGAAGAAGATACGAGCCGCCGCTATGTAGATGTAGAGGCTAAAGAATTGGAAGTATTTATTGATAAAAATTCCATCGAGATTTTTGTCAATCAAGGTGAAGCCAGCTTGACAGCAACCTATTACTTAACAGTGCCAGCTGAGCTAACCCGAATCGATTAAAAATTAAGTTATTTCTCCTAAAGAAAAAGTTCTCTTTCTATGAATGTGGAAAGAGATTTTTTTGTTTGAATGGATAGTAGAGAAAGGGTAGTGTAAAATAAGTTGTGTAAACACAAAAAGGAATAAATCCGTTATAGTAGAGTTGCAACACATTACTAGAAAGAGATTTATTCCTATGACTCGATTTACCACAGAATTGCTTAATTTCCTAGCTCAAAAGCAAGATATTGATGATATTTTTCGTTCTTCTCTTGAAACAGCTATGAATGCCTGCTTCAAGCAGAGCTATCAGCCTTTTTAGGGTATGAGCCCTATGAAAAAGTAGGCTATAATTCTGGGACTAGTCGTAATGGAACGTATTCATGGAAATTTGAAACCAAATATAGGAAAGTCATGGAAAGTCTGGAGAATCCGGATAATCTTTTAACTTTTTATCAGTTTCCCTACCAGATTTGGCACAGCCTTTATTCGACAAACCTCATTGAGTCTCTTAACAAAGAAATCAAACGTCAAACGAAAAAGAAGGTTTTTTTTCCTAACGAGGAGGCTCTGGACCGTTACCTAGTATTATAATTTCAAGCAAAGTCAGCGAATCCGTAAAGGGTTTGGCCAATGTTCTGACACACTTGAAAGCTTATTTGATTAAAACTTCATAACTCTACTAGAGTTTTTACACATAATTATTGACAGTATTTTTCCTTTCTGAGATAATAAAACGTCAGGAGGTATTATATGTCTAAACAAAAAATTAATCGCTTTGTCGGATCTATTGGAGCTTTTATTGGGATTCTTGTCTTTATTGCATATATTCCACAAATTATCGCTAACTTACAAGGAGAAAAAGCTCAACCATTCCAACCACTATTCGCATCAGTTTCTTGTTTAATTTGGGTAATCTATGGTTGGACAAAAGAACCTAAAAAAGATTGGATTCTCATCATTCCCAATGCAGCGGGAGTGATATTAGGTGGTTTAACTTTTATTACTTCTTTATAAAAATTATATAAACAAAACCAGCAACTTCATAAAAAAGTTGCTGGTTTTGTTCTGCCTATTGCATGAATTTGTAAGAATTTTTCATATTGAAAGTAATCAAAAATATTGAAATATAGCTGATTTTCGGGAGGTGCTTTTAGGTAATTTCAATGAAATGATTTAAAAATGGGGCAAATCAGTTATAGACAAGCAAAAAAGCCTTGTAAATCAAGGCTTTTTCCTGTTAATTTAGATGCCCCCTGCATGGATTTGTAAGAAATCTTTATATTGAAAGTAATCAAAAATGTTGAAATATAGCTGATTTTAGGGAAGTACTTTTAGGTATTTTTAATGACATGATTTAAAAGTGGGGCAAAAATGGGGCAAAAACGAATGACTCATAAAGGTTTCTAATTTGGTTTGAAAAACCTATAATACCTAATGATTATGCCATACTAGATATATAGTGTTGTTATAAATAAAAATCAGTATGAAACCAAATCCTCAAATAAAAATTGAGTGTACTCAATGGTTATGGTATAATACACATAAAAATTATATCTAAAGAAAAGAGGAAACGGCATAGCATTAAATTATAAACCCTTGTGGATACAACTCGCCAAAAAGGGATTAAAGAAAACAGAAGTTATTGTTATTGCACAGATTACAACTAATGTCATGGCACAGATGGGAAAAAATAAGCCAATCACACTTAAAAATTTGGAAAAAATATGTAATGCATTGGAATGTACTCCAAATGATGTATTTAGTTTTAAGGAGGGTGGAAATGAATGACTGAAATGAAAATAATGCTTGTAGAAGATGATACTAACTTAGCAGAGCTTATAAAGATTTATTTAATATCAGAGAATTGGAAAATCAGCATTTTTCATACTGGAAAAGAGGCGTTAGAGGAATTTGAAAAAAATAAATATGACTTGATATTATTGGATATTTTACTTCCTGATATAAATGGATTTGAAATATGCAAAAAGATAAGAGAAACGTCCACTATGCCAATCATTATGCTTACTGCCTTAGAAGATTCTTTTCATAGAGTGCAAGGATTGAATATAGGTGCAGATGACTATATCGTAAAACCGTTTGAACCATCTGAATTGATTGCGAGAATTAATTCTCATTTTAGAAGAAGTTATGTATTTACAAAAAATATTGTAAATACAATTAATTGTGATAGAGAAGTTAATAATTTAAAGATTAGCATTAAAACACATAAAGTTTACTATGGTAATATAGAGATTGAACTAACACCAAAAGAATTTGATATTTTGTGGTTGCTTATGGAAGAACCTGGTAAAGTGTATAATATGGATGATATACACTATAAAATATGGGGTGAAAAGGTGTTAGAAAATGAAGTTAATCCAGTTATGGTTCATGTAAGAAGAATTAGAAGTAAGTTTGAAAAGATTGGGTTAAAATCAGTCATAGTAACCGTTTGGGGAGTGGGGTATAAAATCAATGGGTAAGCAAAAAAGTTTTTTTGTGGAAGGTATTATTTATCAAATACTATGGATATTTTTAAGTACAATCCTATTTTTCATTATTTACAAAATAATGGATAATTTTTTTGTTGACAGTGTAAATCCAGAATTGCCATTAGATAAATTTGCTTCCTTTTATTTTGAAATAGGTAAATATATAATACTTTTACTAGGGGCGCTTACTATATTGATAGGAACATTTATAATACAGAAAAAAAGGTTTTATGTATATAATCAATATTTTGAGTCTGGACTGAATTATCTTAGAAGTGAAGATAAAGATTTAATACCATTTCATGAGTCATTATCAAAGGAACGAGATTTGTTTATAGAACTTCATAATTACCAAAAAGAACTTGAAAAGGAGTATGAACTGGTATATAAAGAAAAAACAGATCTGCTAACGTATTTAGCTCATGATATAAAAACTCCTCTTGCGAATATGATAGGTTATATAACACTATTAAAAGACGAAAAAAATCTTTCTGAAGAACAAAAAAACAAGTTTGTTGATGTTATATATGAGAACATAAAATATTTAAATCGTTTATGTGAAGATTTTTTTTCATATTTAAAATTCAATTTAAATGAAATTCCACTAAATTTAATGGATGTAGATATAAAAATTTTTTTTAGCCAGTGGGAAGAAGAAAAAAGTTTATCTATAAAAGATCATCTTTTAATTTTGGAGTTTTTAAATTTGGAAAACAGTAAGATTAAAACGGAACCACAACTTTTACTTAGAATAATGGAGAATCTGATTACAAATGCAGTTAATTATTCTGTGAAAGGAACAAGCATAAATATAAAGGTTGAGGAAATTAATGGAATGTTAAAAATAAGTGTTATAAACGATGTTTCTCCAAATTTAAATGTGAATTGGAATATGGTTACTTCAAAGTTTTATAGGGGAAATTTATCAAGACGAATAAGCAATAATGGATCGGGACTTGGACTTACAATTGTAAGTGACATTGTAAAACACTTGGGTGGAAATTTTGAAATTGGAGAGGAGAATAAAAGAGTTTGTGCTAAAGTAATACTTCCATATAGATTAAATTAAATCGCAAAGAAAACGCAAGAATTATTCAAAGATACCGTTAAGTATAAAGCAAAGAGCTATTCTATAATATAAGTAAGGATAGCTCTTTTATATTTGAATGGAATTATTAATTTGAATCATCATCTGTGATTATAAATATATAAAATAGAGGTGGAGTTTTATGAATTACAATAATCCTCATAGGTATAGGAACGGAGATTGAGTAGAGTTTTTGAAAACTTTATTCGGAAGAAAAATTTTACAAAAAGTTAAAGTATTTGAAGAAGATTATACTCAGCCAAAGTTGTTCAGTTATGATAGCGGATGGAAAAGTTTTTTAGGTGGAAAATGGAGACATGGTGTAGGTAGTCGATATGTTTGGTCTAAATACGATCACAATAATAAAACACATAAAACTACAGTACAAGGTGTTGGTGGTCAATTCTCTTATTCGGGTTTTACAAGCTCTGGAAGTAGAGCAGAAGCTTCTTGGGAAAAAGCTTTAAGTGGTAATAGGGATTGGGCTGATGTTAAATAACAATAAATAAAAAATAGTTGAATGAGTTTGAGCGTTGCCACGTTGTTATTTTAGCATTATGGCATTACTCATAATTGCTATTTTTATAAAGTTGGAGATGATGCAGAATGAAAAAAACAGTGGGTATATTGGTAATTTTACTAATTATAATGATTGGTGTAGGAAAGTTTTTCTATTCAGACGGCATGTTTTTAAATATATTCATAAAAGAGTTTAATACTACTGTAAACATTGTAACAAAGCCAGAAATAGCTGATAAAACAATAATTGAATTGCAGAAAATAGCCAATAAAAATGATTTAAGCTTCATAAAGGAAGAATATATTCCTAAGAATAGTAGATTTGATAAACAAAAAATAAAGATTTACATTCATCTAAATGATTCTGAATGGTTCAAGAAATCTTTTAGAAATATATCTATTGCTGATAGCAAAGACAAATTGAATGATTTTGAGAATGTAAAATCAATGAGTTTGCTCACGTCAAAAGATATAAGCTTAATTCCTTTTGAAAACGTCAGCAAGGAAAAAGTTAATGGGGATTATCATGTAAGAGGTACGGAAGTAAATATTAATAAGTTTATTGAAGAAATAAATCAAAATGAAAAATTAAAAACAGAAGTCGTGGTTAATCAGGATTTTATTGTTTCTAGTGAATTCACACAAAAACAAGCATATCTATATATGCTTACGATTTTTATTATATTTGTAGCTACTGTTTTTTGTCTAATTATTTATAATGGGATGCTTTCAAAGGAATTATCGATATCAATTTTACTAGGATACGACAAATTAACTTTAGCTATTTCTAAGGTTTTAAATATTCTTGCAATACCAGCAATAGTGGGACTTGTACTGACGATTGGAATTATAGGATATTTAGTTGCTCCTAGTGATATTTTAGGATTTATGATATCAATGAAAACAATTCTTATTTTAGTTGCTTTTATAATAGGGGGGCTAATATCAATAGAGTTTATATTGATTTATCTTAAATTAAAAGGAATTAATGTTATTGCCTTATTGAAAGGTTATAGAAGAAGTTATCATAGAAGTTCTTTTTTTATAAAAACAGGGTCGATTGTTATGGTTCTTTATTTAGCAATTGTAAGTATTTTAGGACTCGCTGATTACTCGAGTATGAAACAATACATTCCAACTTGGGAAAGCTCAAAGTATTATGCAAATATGGCTTGTGCATGGTCTTGGAGTTATGAAAAAGATGGTGATAAGTTCCATGAGATTGTTATTCCAAAGCTGAATAACTTATGGAATAGTTTGGACGATAGTGGAGCAATATTATTTAATGCTCCAAACGTTAGAAAAGAGGGAATGAATGATGATGAGGAGTATCTAAATCAACAACCGTTTCAAGGCAATTATGCCTATGTAAATAAAAATTATTTACATATTGCTAATCTCTTAGATAAAGATATGAATAAAATAGAACAATATAAAATACATGAAAATGAGTGGATTGTTTTTGTTCCAGAAGATGTTAAAATTACTGAATTTGACAAAGAAAAAATTCATGAAGATCATATTTTTCAAAATATAAAAAAACAAGGTACAATTATAGAAACATATGTAAGGCTGAAAGATAATCAAAGTGTATTTTCTTTTGATAGTGGCAAAAGAATTGATGAAGCAAACTTGAAAAATTATGTTTTGGTAGCAGTAAATGGGAAAGAATTACTCCCAGATTATGGAATCAAACTATCATCTTTAGTAAATGGGCAGCTACATCCATATGTTAAAGAGCCTAGTAGAGGATACGAGAGTTTGAAGGACATAATTGAAGAAACAGAATCTGAGCCGTTTATACTCTTTATCAGCTCAGTCTACGATGATATAGTTTCAAGAATAGACGAATATAAGATGGAGGCAAGTATATATGTTATTGGTCTTGTCTTATCTATTGTTATTTTAGCAACGTTATTAAAAATAGATAAAGAAACATATTTTTATAATCATGGACAACGAATAGATGTTTCTAGGTTGTTGGGATATGGATTTTTTGATATACATCATAAGAAAATTATTGAAAATATCGTTGGTTATATCATAAGTATTATTATTTTATTTATGGTTATTATGCTAACAGGAGTAATAAGTGATGTTGGACTGTTTATACCAAGAGATGGTTGGAGTATGTCTAAACTTTTGATTAGTTTAATAATAGGTATTTGTGGAAGCTTTATATGTTTTGGCATAGAAATTTTACAACTAAAGAAAAGTGAAAGAAGCATTGTACTTAGGTTAAAGGAGGGGTGTTAAATGCAAAAAGAAAAGGAATTGCAAATAACCTTAAGAAATGTCTCTAAGAAATATGGAGAACACAGTATTTTGGAAAATATTAGTTTGGATATTTATAAAGGAGATTTTGTTTGTATCTTTGGGAAGAGTGGAGGAGGAAAAACAACACTTTTGAATATAATTGGGACATTAGAAAATTATGATAGTGGTAGTGTAACCTGTTTTTCAAATCGAGATCCTATAAAAGATCCTAAAGTAGGAGAGCTATTACGCAGAGAAAAAATTGCTTATTTATTTCAAAATTTTGCTTTGGTGGAAAAAATGACGGTTGAGGAAAATATGATGCTTGCTGCCAAATACAATCAAGAAAAAAATAAGAAAAATCTTATAGAAGCTGCCTTGAATAAAATGGGCATTTCAGACAAATTAAAATCGAAGGTTTATGAACTTTCAGGTGGAGAACAGCAAAGGGTAGCCCTTGCAAGAAATATGATAAAACCGTTTGAAATTATGTTGGCGGATGAACCGACAGGTTCTCTTGATTATGAGAATAAAAAAATTGTAATCGATACACTTATTAGATTAAATGATGAAGGTAAGACGATCGTAGTTGTAAGTCATGATAAGGACTTTGAAAAAGTAGCACATAAGAATTATATTATTGAAAAGTCAGCTATAAGGGAGGTGTTAAGATGAAAAAGAAGATTGCTTTATTAGTACCGGTTATAGCACTGTGCATTTGTGGTTTATTCTTTTACATGAACAGAAATAGTGATGATATTGATGTTGCATTTACAGTAAAAAATGAAACAAAAGAAAAAATAGATACAGTGGGTATTGCGATGGGGAAAAAATGTATTTTGAATAGAACAAATGGAGAAAAATTTTATTTTCCAAAAGATCTAGTCAAAGAAAAACAAGACAAAGCTATTGTTTTTGTAGTATCTAAAGATGGAATCATAGCAAAGTCAGGGGAAATAGATTTAAAAGAGAATAAAGAAGTAAGTATAAGGGAAATTAAAGAAGGAGAAATATCATTGGATATAGCTGCTCAAAAAACAGATATAAAAATTAGTATTCCTAGATTAGATGCTTGGAAAGTTAGTACAGATGAAAAATTTATCAAGGGTTCTTATGAAGCAAATACTGATTCGCAATATACATTATATTTATTAGGAAAAGGCGGAAAATTAGGTATTTCCAGTACAGAAATGAAAGGAATACGTGTTATTGCAAGTTGGGAAAAACCAAAAGATAAAATAGATAGTTGGCTTATATTTAATGATTAAAAACACCCCAAAAGTTAGATTTTTTCTGTCTAACTTTTGGGGTGCAGTTCATATCCTCGCTATTTTTATTTAATCTAATAGGTCCTTATTTTCAATTAAGAGTTCTAGTGGGGATTTATCTCTTGCTACAATAAAACCAGGTTCATATTGGTTATGAAATGTTCTTTTCGGAGAAGTTGGATCCATATACAACTCTTCTCCATCTTCTGTGTATAGTTGGTTGCCTCTTGTTAGGTAAAGTAAATCCTCTAAGTACTGTCCATCAGTTTCTAGAAAATGTTCGATGTATTTGACAGCCTTTAAGATCTCACTTACTTTATCAGAGTATTCATTCGATTCAAGAACACTCTTTTCTAATTCAATCTCCTTACTCGTTCCAAAAAGTTGAGTTGGAGTTGCATTAAAATATTCTGCTATCTTATCTAAATTTGCAAAGGTAGGATAGCTTTTTTGTTTTTCGTAGTCAGAGATGGACTGTTTACCGATTCCTAATTACCTCAGTCTCTTCAGTCTGTTAATTTTTTTTCGAAAATTTCTCTCATTAGTTAAATTAAATGGTTCTTTTCAATTAAGTTTTAACTTCTATCTGGTAAGTAAAAGGAAAAATAATACCCGTGGTGCTAGTTAAACTCAAAATACAAGAAAAGCCTAAAAGGACTATACTGTAAGTGACAAAACAAAACAGGAGGATAGTCCAAATGAGCCACTTACATTAGTCCTGTGAAATACAGAACTAAATCCTTCACTTAAATTACTTGTCTAACTTTTTGGGGTCAGTACAAACAGTGCTTTTTTTGTTGAAATCGCAAAGAATCTAAGCTTTCTTTTTGCAGATAACATTCGCTCTTTTATTTTCGGTATGATTGAGTCGATGCCCCGTTCTCGACCGGTTATTATTGCAACTTATCGAATGCTAGAGCACTATGCCATCACTTTTTGGAAGAATACTTGGAGCAATTCTACGCAGAATGGAATGCGAAAAAGTGATAATTAAAGAGACGAAAAAGCTGAGAATATGATTTCCCAGCTTTTTTGAATGCGATAGAAATAGCAACTAGACTATTTACGAAAGGCCTCAATAATGTAGGTGAAGCCAGTAACTAAAAATGAAAAGGCAATGACATAAACGACAAAGACACCTGTAGCCACTGGATTGAACAGAATCACTAGACCTAGTAAAAATTCAAGCAAGGCTACCCACGTGATATTGCTACCAATAATAGGGAAAATCAATCCTAGACGATTGCCTTTAAAGAAAGCAATAATGGCTTCTACAATTAACCAAATTCCTACAATGGTCGGAATGACGACCGGCAGGGTCACAAAGCCATAAGCAACGAGGTAAAGAGCTAAGAGAAGACTAACAAATCCTTGGAAAAGATGAACAGGTGAGCGAAGCTCTTTTGGTGCAGAGAAATAGCCTAAAATAGCTGCTATAGAAGAAACCAGTAAACCAAATGAAATCCACCAGCTGTAAGCAACAAGATTAGCTACTGGGTTTGTAAATAGGAAAAGTCCTAAAAGGACAAAAACAACTCCTGCAAGGAATAGCAGTAAACGATTAGAAAATTTCATTTCAATACCCCCTATATAGTATAGTTTGCTAATAAAACTATTGTACTTATTTTTATAGAAAATGTCAATAAAATAAATAAACAATTTGGAAGTTTCAGTCTGACTTACAAAAAGAAAAGGAGTTTTCACTCCTTTTCACAGATTGAAGACAAAGTCCTTATAAAAGTGTCTTCTAAAGATTTTAACTTCAATCTGAAGCGAGGTTATCCTCGCTTTTTCTATTTATCAAACAATTCCTTATTTTCAATTAAGAGTTCTAGTGGAGATTTATCCCTTGCTTCAATAAAACCAGGTTCATATTGGTTATGAAGTGTTCTTTTCTGAGAAGTTGGATCAATATACAACTCATCTCCATCTTCTGTGTATAGTTGGTTGCCTCTTGTTAAGTAAAGTAAATCCTCTAAGTACTGTCCATCAGTTTCTAGAAAATCTTCGATGTATTTGACAGCTTTTAAAATCTCACTTACTTTATCAGAGTATTCATTAGATTCAAGAACACTCTTTTCTAACTCAATCTCTTTACTAGTTCCAAATAGTTGGGTTGGAGTTGCATTAAAATATTCTGCTATCTTATCCAAATTTGCAAAGGTAGGATAGCTTTTTTGTTTTTCGTAATCAGAGATGTCTGGAAAGATTGCTCATAAAAAAATGTGGGGCAAATGATGGGGCAAATCAGTTATAGACAAGCAAAAAAGCCTTATAAATCAAGGCTTTTTCCTGTTGATTTAGATGCCCCCTGCAGGGCTCGAACCTGCGACCCATAGATTAAGAGTCTACTGCTCTACCAACTGAGCTAAGGAGGCAAAAAAAAGCTGTATTGGTGCCGAAACTTCACGGTTTGTATTGAACCCGCGCAATTAAGCAGGTGGGCAACTTGCTCTAACTGAAGCTGCTTCCGCGTGATACGGCCTGCATGCTGTTAGAAGTCCTTTGTTTCCCTAATAATACAAAAAATAGTCGGTCAACACTTAAGTGTGAAGTCGTACACCACAGCGTTTCTATATGTATATGATACCATATTTCAAAAAAATTTCAAGGGAAAATCTCAATTTTTTGGAACCGATATCACCTTTTCTTGAGTTGATCAATCTTCTCTTTTGTCGTCCCTAGGGCTCGCTCGTATTTGCCATTTTCATTAGGAGTGAAATAGGAGGTACCCTTAATCTTGTCTGGCAGGTAGTCCTGTTGGACCCAATTACCAGGATAATTGTGGGGGTATTTGTAGTCTTGAGCATTCCCCAAGGTCTTGCTTCCGGCATAGTGGCCATCTCGTAAATGGCGGGGGATAGGAAGGTTGCCTGACTTACGGAGGTCAGACAAAGCCTTGTCCATGGCGACGTAGGCCGAGTTGGACTTAGGTGAAAGGGCTAGGTCGATGACGATGTTGGCGATGAGGATGCGGGCTTCGGGGAAGCCGATGCGCTCCGCTGCCTGAAGGGCTGTTACCGTATGGATCTGCGCATCTGGATTGGCCAGACCGATATCTTCGTAGGCAATGACTGTCAAGCGACGAGCTAAGCTGGGCAGATCACCCGCTTCGATCAAGCGTGCGGCGTAGTGAAGACTAGCATCGACATCGGATCCGCGGATGGATTTTTGAAGGGCAGAGAGCACATCATAGTGGCCGTCTCCATCTTTGTCCATGGTGATGTAGCTACGCTGGAGGCTGTTTTCCATGATGTCGAGACTGATGTGGCGAACGCCATCCTCCCCTTCCTTGGTAGAGAGGACGGCTAAATCGAGAGAGTTATAGGCAGAACGCAGGTCTCCATTGGTCGAAGTGGCGATGAAATCCAAGGCCTCCTCGTCGAGGGTAACAGGAAAGTCAAAGCCCCGCTCAGAGTCGCTCAGTGCCAACTGGATAGCCTCTTTGACCTGTTCATTGGTCAAGGGTTCCAGCTCAAAAATCTGTACCCGACTGCGAATGGCAGGCGTCACGGAGAAGAAAGGATTCTCAGTCGTTGCGCCGATCATGATGACCAGACCGCTCTCCAATAAAGGCAGGAGAAAATCTTGCTTGGTCTTATCGAGGCGATGGATCTCATCTAAAAGCAGGACTAAGCCACCTGAAAACTTGGCTTCCTCTGCGATCTCTTGCAGGCGTTTTTTGCTGTCGACGGTTGCATTGAAGGTCCGAAAGGCATACTTAGTCGTGCCCGCGATGGCAGAAGCAATACTGGTCTTGCCAATCCCTGGTGGGCCAAAGAGAATCATGGACGAGAGACGATTGGCCTCCACCATGCGGCGGATGATTTTTCCCTCCCCGATGAGGTGCTCTTGGCCGATGACCTGGTCGATGGTTTTGGGTCGCATGCGCAGGGCGAGATTGTCCGGCATGAGGGTCTCCTTTCTAGCTTTGTCTCCTTTAAAAGAGGCAGTTTTTATGGTAAGATTGTAGTAACTATTGTATCATATTCCGCTCTAAGAGTGGGAAATTAGAAAGAGGACACGATGTCTAAATATGGATTTTTGGATGTTTTAGAAGAGGAAATGGAAAAGGTCTTTCCCTTTGACTTTGAGATCAATTGGGATAAGAAGAATCATGCGGTAGAAGTGGCTTTTCTCTTGGAAGTACAAAACACAGGAGGGGTTGCTTTGGTCGATGAGTCGGGTGAAGAGTCTGACGAGGATATCTTCTTTGAAGAAGCCGTCATCTTCTACAATCCAGCCAAGTCGCATGTGGAAGAAGATGCCTATTTAACAGCCCTTCCGTATGAGCCGAAAAAAGGCTTGTCTCGAGAGTTTCTAGCTTATTTTGCGACCTTCCTCAAAGATACAGCCGAGCTGGCCTTGGATGACCTCATGGATTTCTTAGCAGACGAAGAAGCAGAGAGCTTTGAGATTGTCTGGAACCAAGAAGTCTTTGAAGAAGGGAAAGTTGGCCTAGAAGAAAGTACTTTTTACCCTTATCCGAGATATTAGAAACGAGTGGGAGAGTTTATGAAAAAAATTGGGATCTATCTGGTTTACGGCCTGTCCTTTCTTCTCTTGATGGGGGCTTTTTCCTTGGGGACGATCGCCTTTACGGAGTTAGGTTTTCAACTGGTTTTTGTACCGGGCTATCTCTTCACTTTTTCTAGCATGTATCTCATTTTCATTCTCCATGAATTGGGGCATGCTTTTTGTGGCTATCTGACGGGCTATCGGCTCGTCGCTTTAGGCTTGGGAAATTTTCTCCTGACTAAAAAAGCAGGGAAGTTTCGTCTTAGCCGCACGGCAGTTCTGAAAAATGTCGGCGCCCAGTATATTGGACTAAAAGAGGATGAAAGTGACCAACGAATGATCTTGATGCTTTCAGGTGGGATATTGGTTCATTTGACCTTACTCATCTTATCCATCCTCTTTGGAGTTCTGACACAGAGTTGGTATTTTGCAGGCACTTGGATTTGTCTTAATCTCTCCTTCATTTTGGCTAATGCTCTCCCCCTTGGGATTACAGATGGAGCTAAAATTTTAGAATTGATGCGCCATCCTGAAAATGTAACCTATGCTTATCTAGGATTGCGCCATTCTGCTCAGACCCTGCTAGCACCAGAAGATTACGATCTAAAAGATTTTGTTAGACCTGTTCCTGAGGAGGCGCAAGGAGGCTTTGTGGAGGGTGCCTTAGCCCTTCAGGGAGAAGTCTTGATTCTAGAGGGCAATCGCAAGGCGGCTAAGGAGCAGTTTCAGGCTTTACTGGAGAGAGCAGATAATCCGATGATTCAAACGGCTGCTCAGTTATCCCTACTGCATATCGCCTTGCTGGAAGGAGATGATGAGAAAGCAGAGGAGTACGCGACCATTCGACGAGTCAAGTCTTTTTTGTCGATGAAATTGACCAATATACAGGCGGTCCAAGCTTGGTATCAATTTAAGGTCAAAAAGGATTTGGCCCAGACACACAAGGCGATCAAGCTTGCTAGACAGAAGATGGATGTAAGTCGCATGTTGCGGGATGAGAAAGCCTATTACCAGCAGTGGTTAGATGAGTTGGAACAAGCAATACAGGTAGAACAGACTCAGGTGAGCTGAGAAAAGGAAAGAGAGCTGTACGATGCTTCAGATATTTAAGCGGTTATTTAGTAAAAAATCCCAAAAATCTCAAGAGCATGAGTCGATCCTTCCTCGCAATCGCTTTGCGGATCTAGATTTCGATCGAGTATTGAAGTTTGGAACTCGTCGCCTCGTTAATGAGGAGGGACGCTACGCAGAGGATGGGAAAATCACAGAACTTGAATTTCCTGAAGATTTTGCGGAATTTGAATTTCTAGTTGGTTTTAAGACGGAAGAGGAAGAGCAGTTTCAACAACTATTAGCTCGTTTAAATAGTATTGATAATGCCATTCAGTCCCATTTGGAAAGCGAGTTGCAACAACCCATCCCTCAGTATGCTAAGGATCTCGGCTATACTCAGAAGAGGTGGGAGAAAACCTTTTACTTCCATCCTTGGGTATTAAGTTTTGAGGAAAATCCGCCTAATCTTCGCTATGTTGCAGATTATGTAAATGATGAGTTTACGGTTTATTTTGCTAAAAAACATGGCAGATGGCAAGCATACTGGGATGCAGAGTGCCAAAAAGTAATCGAAGAAAGCTAGCTCGTATTTTCCTAGAGAGTAATTGTTATCATAGAAAAGAGTAAATATCATGGAATTATTGGATAGCAGAATGGATTTCCAAGGTTGCAAGATTGCCTTGATTTGTGGGGATAAGGTCTTGACTATCTTACGTGATGACAAGGACGATATCCCTTGTCCCAACATGTGGGAGTTGCCAGGTGGTGGCCGTGAAGGGGACGAAAGCCCATTTGAATGCGCTCGGCGTGAAGTTTATGAGGAACTGGGAATTCATTTAGATGAAGACTGTCTGCTTTGGAGCAAGATTTATCCTAGCGTAATCTTTAAAGACAAGCAATCGGTCTTTATGGTTGGTCAGCTAAGACAAGAACAATTTGACAATATCATCTTCGGAGATGAAGGACAAGGCTATAAATTGATGCCTATTGAGGAATTTCTCAATTCTAAACAGGCTGTGCCTCAGCTCCAGGGGAGATTGAGGGATTATTTGGAGGAAAGTTTATGATAAGACTTGAACGAGCGGGAGCAGAGGATTTAGAAACTATTATTGCAATTCAGAGAGCCAGCTTTAAGGCTGTCTATGAAAAATACCAAGATGAATACGATCCTTACCTGGAGGACCGCGAACGAATCAAATGGAAACTAGTCGAGCGTCCCAATAGCTATTACTACTTTGTGAAAGAAAACGAAGAGAAGATTGGTTTTTTACGAATTCAGACCAATGAAGAGTTAACGGAAGCTTGGTTAGGAACGGCAGCGATTCTGCCTCCGTATCAGGGAAAAGGGTATGGATCTGAAGGATTACGCTTGCTAGAAGAGGAATTTTCAACCGTTAGACAATGGGATTTGTGTACGGTGTTACAGGATGCAGGCATGGTCGCGTTCTACGAGAAGAATGGCTACCATCAAACCCATATCGAGCCTGAAAAAGAAGGCATGGATATGGTCTACATGAAAAAATTGATAGAGAAATAGAAAGGACGGTTCGGTTAAATTTCTAAACTGAACCCGCCCTAAACACTATGCCAAAAAGATAAACTTCTCTTAGACACAAGTGTCTTCAGAGAGTTTCCTATTTTGGCTTTGTGTTTTACGGGCTTGGTATCTTAATGATGGAAACATGGCAAGAGTTAAAGGTTACAGTCAAGCGCGAGGGAGAGGAGTTGGTTTCCAATCTCTTGATCGAGTTAGGTGCCCAAGGTGTTGCGGTTGAAGACAGCATGGACTATGTTGGAAATGTTGACCGTTTCGGTGAGATTTTTCCTGAGGTCGAGCAGCAAGAAGAAATTGTGGTGACAGCCTACTATCCGGAAACGGTTGATGTGGCAACGGTTGAAGCGGACTTGCAGGCTCGCTTAGCAGAATTGACCGATTTTATGGATTTGGGAGAGGTCAAGATTGGGACGACAGCCTTGGCTGAGGAAGACTGGGCGGACAACTGGAAGAAATACTATGAACCTGCTCGTATCACTCATGATTTGACCATTGTGCCATCATGGACGGACTATGAGGCAACAACGGGAGAAAAGATTATCAAGCTAGATCCAGGGATGGCCTTTGGGACTGGAACACACCCGACGACTAAGATGAGTCTTTTTGCCTTGGAGCAGGTTCTTCGTGGTGGCGAAACAGTGCTAGATGTAGGGACTGGTTCAGGGGTTCTTTCTATTGCTAGCTCTCTTCTGGGTGCCAAGGAAATCTTTGCCTATGACCTGGATGATGTAGCGGTTCGAGTGGCTCAGGAAAATATTGAGCTCAATCCTGGGATGGAAAATATCCATGTAGCGCCAGGCGATTTGCTCAAGGGGGTGGAGATTGAGGCAGATGTCATCGTGGCCAATATCTTGGCGGATATCCTTATCCATCTGACAGATGATGCTTATCGCTTGGTCAAGGATGAAGGCTATCTCATCATGAGTGGCATTATCAGGGAGAAGTGGGACATGGTCCGTGAGTCAGCAGAAGCGGCTGGATTTTTCCTTGAAACCCACATGATCCAAGGGGAATGGAATGCCTGCGTCTTCAAGAAGACCAAGGATGTCTCCGGTGTGATTGGAGGCTAGCATGCAGCAGTATTTTGTAAAAGGCCTTGCCATATCGCCTGTCACCATCGAGGACAAGGAAACCAGCAAGCACATGTTTCAGGTCATGCGCTTGAAAGAGGATGATGAGGTAACCCTAGTCTTTGATGATGGGATCAAGCGCTTGGCGCGCGTGGTCAATGTAGAGGCTCGTCAGTTTGAGTTGGTTGAAGAATTAGCTGACAATGTAGAACTACCAGTCCAAGTGACCATTGCCTCAGGCTTCCCTAAAGGAGACAAGCTCGAGTTTATCACCCAGAAAGTAACAGAACTTGGCGCTAGCCAGATTTGGGCCTTCCCTGCTGACTGGTCAGTTGCCAAATGGGACGGCAAGAAATTGGTCAAAAAGGTTGAGAAGTTAGAAAAAATTGCCCTTGGTGCTGCCGAGCAAAGCAAGCGGAATCTTGTTCCAAGTATTACCCTTTTTGAGAAAAAGGCAGACTTTCTAGCCCAACTGGACCAGTTTGATTCTATTGTTGTAGCTTACGAAGAGTCAGCTAAAGAAGGAGAATCAGCAGCCCTCATCCAAGCTGTCGCTGGTCTTGAAAAAGGAGCCAAACTGCTCTTTATCTTTGGTCCAGAAGGAGGTCTCTCACCTGCTGAAATTGAATCTTTTGAAGCCAAAGGAGCTGTTCTAGCAGGACTTGGTCCTCGTATTTTGCGAGCAGAAACAGCGCCACTCTATGCCCTCAGCGCCGTGAGTGTTATCGCAGAATTAATGAAAAACGCGTGAAGATAGATCTTCACGCGTTTCTTTTATATCTTATTTTATTCAGAATTTATTCGTTTTCTTATTTTTTATATATTACAAATTAATGAATTTTTATAAAAAATGGAGTATTTGTATAAAAATGGAGCCTACGTTCGGGATTTCTGGCTGATAGTGCTGGGAAGCTCCTCAAATAGCATGAAAGTCAATCGGACTAGTTTTCATATAGAGCTAAAAGTGATAGAATAGAAGGCAAGAAAGTGGAGAAAACTAGATGCCGAAAGAAGAACCTTTAACAGGGGGCCAGGTTATTGCCCTTACCAAAAAATACTTGTCGGGAGAGGATGTTGCATTTGTAGAAAAAGCTCTCCTTTATGCGGTCGACTGCCATAGTGGGCAATTCCGTAAATCAGGTGAACCCTATATCATCCACCCTATTCAAGTTGCCGGCATTTTGGCAAAATTGAAGTTGGATGCTGTGACCGTTGCCTGTGGTTTTTTGCACGACGTTGTCGAGGATACAGACGCAACTCTAGATGATCTAGAGCGCGAATTTGGACATGATGTCCGAGTGATTGTCGATGGAGTGACCAAGCTCGGGAAGGTCAAATACAAGTCCCATGAAGAGCAGTTGGCAGAGAACCACCGCAAGATGCTCATGGCCATGTCTCAAGACATCCGTGTCATCTTGGTCAAGCTAGCAGACCGCCTGCACAACATGCGGACTCTGAAGCATTTGCGCAAGGACAAGCAAGAGCGTATTTCTCAAGAAACCATGGAAATATATGCACCACTAGCCCATCGTCTTGGGATTTCCAGCGTCAAGTGGGAATTGGAAGATCTATCCTTCCGTTATCTCAATGAAGTCGAATTCTACAAGATTTCCCATATGATGAAGGAGAAGCGTCGCGAGCGGGAAGCCTTGGTAGAAGAAGTCGTCCAAAAGATCGAGTCCTATGCGGCGGAACGCCACCTCTACGGGAAAATCTATGGTCGTCCCAAGCATATCTACTCCATCTATCGCAAGATGCAGGATAAGAAGAAGCGCTTTGATGAAATCTATGATTTGATTGCCATTCGCTGTATCCTAGAGTCACCAAGTGACGTCTATGCCATGCTGGGCTATATTCACGAGCTTTGGAAGCCCATGCCAGGTCGCTTCAAGGACTATATCGCCAACCGTAAGGCCAATGGTTACCAGTCTATCCATACCACTGTCTACGGTCCAAAAGGTCCCATCGAGTTCCAGATCCGTACCAAGGAAATGCACGAGGTTGCTGAGTACGGGGTTGCGGCCCACTGGGCCTATAAGAAAGGGATCAAGGGCCAAGTCAACAGCAAAGAATCAGCTATTGGGATGAACTGGATCAAGGAGATGATGGAACTCCAAGACCAGGCGGATGATGCCAAAGAATTTGTCGATACGGTCAAAGAAAACTATCTGGCCGAAGAGATTTATGTCTTTACCCCAGATGGAACTGTCCGTTCCCTTCCAAAAGACTCTGGTCCGATCGATTTTGCCTATGAGATCCATACCAAGGTAGGAGAAAAGGCTGTCGGAGCTAAGGTCAATGGCCGGATGGTGCCTCTCAATACCAAGCTACGGACAGGGGATCAGGTCGAGATCATTACCAATGCCAACTCCTTTGGTCCAAGCCGTGACTGGCTCAATATCGTCAAGACTAGCAAGGCGCGTAATAAGATCCGCCAATTCTTTAAAAACCAAGACAAGGAACTCTCGATCAACCGTGGACGAGAGTTGCTCATGGCTCAATTCCATGAGCATGATATGATTGCCAACAAGTTCATGGACAAGAAGCACATGGACAAGGTCTTGCAAAAGACCAGCTACAAGACCGAAGAGGCCCTGTTTGCGGCCATCGGTTTTGGAGAAGTGGGAGCCATCTCTGTCTTTAACCGTTTGACGGAAGAAGAGCGCCGCGAAGAGGAAAAAGCCAAGGCGCGTGCGGAAGCCGAAGAGCTGGTCAAAGGTGGCGAAGTTAAGGTTGAAAACAAGAAAGATACCCTCAAGGTCCGCCATGAAGGTGGCGTAGTCATCCAAGGGGCTTCTGGTCTCTTGATCCGGATTGCCAAGTGTTGCAATCCCGTCCCAGGCGATACAATTGTCGGCTACATTACCAAAGGACGTGGGGTTGCCATTCACCGTCAAGACTGTATGAACCTGAGAGCCCAAGACAACTACGAGCAACGTTTGATCGATGTCGAGTGGGAAGACAATAACACGACCAAGGACTACATCGCCCATATCGATATTTACGGCCTCAACCGTGCAGGCCTTCTCAATGATGTCCTTCAAGTCCTCTCTAATACGGCTAAGATGATCTCAACTGTCAATGCCCAACCAACCAAAGATATGAAATTTGCTAATATCCACATTTCCTTCGGGATTCCAAACCTGTCTATGTTGACAACGGTTGTGGATAAGATTAAGAGTGTGCCGGAGGTGTACTCTGTTAAGCGTACCAACGGCTAATCTTCTGCGAAAATCGACTTCATACTGCGTTAGTTTCAACTGGCCTAACTACAGTTATGCCTGCGTCTCACTGCCTTGTCTGATGTCGATTTTCTTTGAAGATTGAGAAGCGTGGTTAGAATTCATTTATTGCTTGGTTAGCTCGCCTCGCCGTACTTCAGTACTGTCTTCGTCTCACTGCCTTGTCTGATGTCGATTTTCTTTGAAGGTAGCAGTGAATGCTCAATAGATTGTTAAAATAGGATAATAAGATGAAATTAGTGATTCAACGGGTCAAAAGGGCCTCGGTTTCTATTGATGGTCAAGTCTATAGTCAGATTCGGGATGGGCTTCTGCTCTTAGTGGGAGTGGGTCCTGAGGATGACCAAAAGGACCTGGAATACGCAGTACGAAAGGTCACGCAAATGCGAATTTTCTCGGATGAAGAAGGGAAGATGAACTTATCTGTTAAGGATATTCAAGGGGAAATCCTATCTGTTTCGCAGTTTACCCTCTTTGCCCAGACAAAAAAAGGCAATCGTCCAGCCTTTATCGGGGCAGCCAATCCAGAGATGGCCAGCCAGCTCTACGATGACTTCAATGATTTGTTAGAAAAGGAAGTCCCTGTCAAACGTGGGATCTTCGCTGCAGATATGGCAATCGAACTCATCAATGATGGCCCAGTGACTATCATCCTCGATACGAAAAATCCATAGAAAGAAAAAAACATGCCCTTGATTAAGAGCATGTGGGATTGAAGAAATAGTATTCCTAGAAACTTTCCTTAGGTGAGTACGGACGTCAGCGAACTTCTACGAAGTTCCATGACTTAGTTTTGAACCTAAGGTTTCAAAACTCCCGAATGCTTGAAACATTATTGTTTCAAGCATTTTTCTCACGGCGGAAAGTTTCGGATTTACTTTAATAATTCAAAGTAACAGAAGAACTTATTTTAAAAATTATCCAGCTATCTTAAGTAAAAAGTAGTTTGGCTACATTCAAACATGCCCTTGATTAAAGGGCATGTTTTTCTATGTAAAGTTGTTGGGCAATCAGATGATTGATCTGGATGTCTTGGTCTTTGATCTGGAGCTGATAGAGGCCAGTGTAATCGTCGTATCCTTTGAAGAGAATGTCATCTCCAATGGTCAGTTGGATCTGGTCTAAAAAATTCAGCAATTCAAAGCTATCCTGGACTCTTCGCAAACGATAGGTTCCCAGTTCGCTGACATCACTCAAACGGTCCTGGTAAGCCTCGATGAGGAGTTGTCCTTTAGGTGGAATAGTTCCTCCGTGGGGGCAGGTCCTAGGAGTGTCTAACATCTGGTCAAGTTTATCGATAAAGCGGTCGGAGACAGTATGCTCGAGCACCTCAGCCTCTTCATGGACTTCTTCAGTTGTATAGCCCAGTTTTTTGAGCAAGAACACTTCAATCAATCGGTGCTTGCGAAAGAGATCGGAAACTGTTTGAAGGCCGAGCTCGGTAAGCAGATAGCCGTGGGTCTTATCCTTGATGAGGAGATTCTCCGAGATCATTCGCTTGACCATCTCAGTCACGGCTGGAGGCGAAACCTGCATCCGGGCCGCAATCTCTTTGTTACTAATTTTTTCATGTTGCGTGCCGATTTCATAGATGCACTTGAGGTAATCTTCTTTATTTGGTGTCATAGGGTCCTCTTTTCTTCGCTCCTTCTAGTATATCAAAAAAAGCGCAAAATGGCTTGGCCAGTGGATAGGAATTGTCTGGGAGGGCGAAAGATGATAGTATAGAAGCATAAAACAAGAGCAATGTGGAAAGGAGGGTGCAAATGCAGCGACAGGAATTGGAAAAACTGGGCTGGACGACCAGAGGTCTCAGCTACTTAGAAAAACGACTGCAGTCTTGCGAAGATGAAGCAAGAAGGCAAGACTCTTACCGCTCTGTCTTCGTCTTTGCCAGCCCTCTTTTCCAAGAGATGTGGCAGAGAGAACTGCAAGGGTTGACGGAAGGCCGTGCCCAGGCCCTCTTAAGAGGGGTCATGCACCTCTGTCTCATGCCACGGGATTTATCGGGAACCTGTGAGGAGACCGCCTTCTTACTGAAGCGGTTCTGGCTAGCTTGCCCGCCTCATTCGTCTTTTTGGTCCTCTTTTTCAAGAGTGGTTCGAGTAGCATTTGCTCAGGATCCATTAGCCAGCAAAGCAGGAGATCAGCTCTTAAAACGACAGGTTCACCAGTTTCGCTATCTGCTCTCTGCCTACCAGGCCCAGTGGATTCGGGAGCATTATGCCAGAGCGGGGCAGACTGATGAAGAGGCGCTACAAGCTTACTTGCAGGAGACAAAAGGGATCAAAATCGATGCTTATGCGGCAGCTCGTCTCCATAATAAGGTATATGTAGATCAAGACGGCCAACTCGCCTTCCCATCTCGTGCTCAGGCCCAGTTGAATTTTAAGGTCTTGCTCAACTTTCATACAGAGTATATCCTGGATCAGGGTGGCCACTTTCTCAACGAAGTGGATCCGTATCAGATTTCTGAAAATGGCATTGTCAATGGAGCCAGTTTCAACTATGGCTTAGCCAAAGGCCATACCCATAAGGACTTGGATATCGATCCCGTTAAACTGTGGGATCCAGCTTTTCGCAAGAAGGTTCTCTATCAGCAGGGGATTCGCTATCTAGCTCCGAAGAATGACCGCGGAGAGCAGGGCTATTGGAGCCGGAAGGGAACCTTTGCACAAGGTGGTAAGAGCTACAAGCAACAGGTAGCACGGCGCGTGCGGAGTTTCCTCAGAGGCATCCCACGCTTACGCTGGCGAGTCCTCTTCCAGAATGGACTCCATCGGATTTTATAGTAGTCCTCTTTCGGATTGAAGACAAAGGCCTCTTAGAAACTCACCTAAGGAAAGTCTCTGAACAGATTTTATAGATAAAGTAAAAAGAGGTCCTAGACCTCTTTTTACTTTATCCAAGTGCTTTGACGGCTTCGATTGCAGCGTCGTAATTTGGTTCACTGTTGATATTGTCTAGGTATTCAACGTAAGTGACCTTGTTATCCGCATCTAAGACCAAGACAGCGCGCGCGAGCAAGTGCCATTCATTGATCAAGAGGCCGTAGGCTTTTCCGAAGGAATGGTCGAAGTAGTCTGAGAGCATGATGGCATTTTCGATCCCTTCTGCAGCACACCATTTGCCTTGGGCGAAAGGAAGATCGACAGAGACGGTTAAGACCACAGTGTCTTCCATGTCAGAGAGGGCCTGGTTGAAGTGACGTGTTTGAGTGGAACAGATACCTGTGTCAATGGATGGGATCACACTGAGGACTTTTTTCTTGCCAGCAAAATCAGCCAAAGATTTTTTCTCCAAGTTAGGAGTGGTCAGTGAAAAGTCGTGAGCAGTATCGCCAACTTGAAGTTGAGAGCCGGTAAAGGTAACAGGGTTTCCTAAAAATGTTGTCATAGTAAAGACTCCTTTTTTCTTTTCATTGTACATCAATGAAAGAGGGAGGGCCACTCATTTGACTGGAAAATCATTTCGAGCCAGGAACCTTATTTGTTCAAACCTTCTGCGATTTTCTCTAAATTCCATTTCATCATGCTGTAGTAGCTGTCGCCTTCTTCCCCTTCTTTGGCAATCGAGTCAGTGAAGATCTTTGCAAAGATAGGGATATTGGTATCCTTAGACACAGTTTTCATAGGACGCTCATCGACACTGGATTCGACAAAGAGGGACGGTACCTTGGTTTGACGCAATTTCTCTACCAACGTTTTGATTTGTTCGGGTGTCCCTTCTTCTTCCGTGTTGATTTCCCAGATATAGGCAGATGGGACGCCATAGGCTTTGGAGAAGTACTTGAAGCAACCTTCGCTGGTTACGATCATCTTCTTATCCTCTGGGATGTTCTTGAATGCTTGCTTGGCTTCTTGGTCTAGCTTACTGAGTTTTTCAGTATAGGCTGCTAGATTTTTTTCGTAGAAGTCCTTATTTTTTGGATCTTTGGCGATTAATTGTTTGGCAATGTTTTTAGCGTAGATGATTCCATTTTCGAGATTGAGCCAAGCGTGAGGGTCTTCTTTTCCAGCTTGGTTTTGGCCTTCCAGGTAGATGACGTCGACTCCCTCGCTCACTGCGAAATAGTCCTTGTTTTCTACTTTATTGGCATTTTTGACCAATTTAGTAAACCAAGCATTACCACCGGTTTCTAGATTGATCCCGTTGTAGAAGATCAGGTCGGCTTGTGAAGTTTTTTTGACATCTTCTGGTAGCGGTTCGTACTCGTGGGGATCTTGGCCGACAGGGACAATACTGTGTAGCTCGATTTTATCCCCAGCGATATTTTTGGTCATATCTGCGAGGATGGAGTTAGTGGTGACCACTTTCAATTTATCGGATGAGGACTTGGAAGAAGAGTCTTTGCTACAAGCCAGTAAACCAAATAAGAGAGCCACAAAGAGGGCTAAGACGGAAGTTAGTTTTTTCATTTTTTTCTCCTTTATGAGATTAATCTTAGTACGAAGGGGAATGTCTGTTCTTTCTCTGCTTGGGAGCGATAAAGAAGCTAATGAGAAAGAAGACGGCAGAAGTGATGACAATACAAGATCCGACAGCGATGTTGAAGCTATAACCAATAAAAAGTCCTAGGATGGATGCAAGAGCACCTAATCCGGATGAAAGGAGCATCATGGACCAGAGGCTATTGGCATAGAGATAGGCCGTCGCAGCAGGTGTGATGAGCATGGCGACGATGAGAATGGTCCCGACACTCTGCATAGCAGTGACAGAAACCAAGGTCAAGAGCACCATGAGGAGGTAGTGATAGACCTTGACCCGAACGCCCATGGATTGAGCGAGGACAGGATCGAAGGAAGTAAGTAGCAAGGGTCGAAAGAGCAGGCAAATCGCCAGTAAGACAGCCACACCAATACCAATGGTCATCCACATATCCTGGTCTTGAACAGCCAAGATATTCCCAAAGAGGATGTGGAAAAGGTCGGTGGAACTTTTAGCGACTCCAATCAAGATGACCCCTAAGGCGAGGAAAGAAGAAAAGGTAATCCCAATCGCCGTGTCGCTCTTGATGATGGAGTTGCTCTTGATATAGGTGATGAGGATGGAAGCTAAGAGGCCAAAGATGATGGCGCCAATAAAAAAGTTGATACCTAAGATAAAGGACAAAGCCACCCCTGGAAGGACTGCGTGCGAAATAGCGTCCCCCATGAGAGACAAGCCTCGCAGAATGATGAAACATCCGACCGCACCGGCGACGATCCCGATGGCAATAGCTGTAATGAGAGCGTTTTGGAGGAAATGAAATTGTTGTAATCCATCGATAAATTCTGCAATCATCTGATTTCACCTCCTATAAAGAGTTCATGCCCGTAGGCTGCATGCAGATTCTCTTTGGTAAAGGTTTCCTCTGTTTTCCCAAAAGCAATCAGTTTGCGATGAAGGAGGAGGACTTGGTCAAAGTAAGCTGGAACCTTGCTGAGATCGTGATGGACGATCAGGATGGTCTTGCCTTCCTTTTTCAGGGTTTGGAGTGTCTGCATGATGATGTCCTCGCTAACAGAGTCAATTCCAGCGAAGGGCTCATCCAAAAAGATGACATCTGCTTCTTGGACCAAGCAGCGGGCGATTAGGACCCGTTGGAATTGCCCTCCCGAGAGTTGACCAATCTGGCGATCCGCGAGATCAAGGAGATTGACAAGTTTTAGGGCATCTTCCACCTTTTGGAGATCCTCTTTGCTTTTTCGCTTGAAGATCGAAAGATGGGGATAGAGGCCCAGTGAGACACACTCCCGCACCGTGATGGGGAAGTGGAAATCAATAGCGGATTTCTGTTCGACGTAGGCCACTCGTTGAAGAACTTGGCCGAGGTCCTTTTGATCGAGCTGGACCTTTCCCGAATGGGGGAGAAGTCCTAGCATGGCCTTGATTAGGGTTGATTTCCCAGCTCCGTTGGGCCCAAGAATTCCTAGGATAGTTGGACCCTGGATGGTGAGGGAAAGATCCTCCAAGGCCAGTGTTTGCTGGTAGGCAACACTTAGATGTTCAATTTGAATCATGATTTTACTCCTTTATCATTAATATACATGAATGAAAAAATTAAGTCAAGTTAATTTTTAAAATAATTTAGGTTAAATCTCTTGTAATCATTGAAAAATAGACCTATTTTTGATAAGGTTATTAGAAAAGAATGAAAGCGAGAAGATCATGGTACGTTTACAAGATGATTTTTATGATTACGTCAATGGGAAATGGGCTGAGACGGCAGTGATTCCTGATGACAAACCGTCAACCGGTGGTTTTATGGACTTGATCCAAGACATCGAAAACTTGATGTTGGATATTACCGGAAAATGGCAACGGGGAGAAGAGCTGCCTGAAGACAGCATTCTGCAAAACTTTGTCAAATACCATAAAATGGTGGCAGATTTTGATGCACGGGAAGCAGCTGGTGTCGCTCCAGCTATGCCTTTGATCAATGAAATTAAGGCCTTGTCTTCTTTTGAAGACTATACCAGCAAGTTAGGCACCTATGAACTAGCTGGCAAACCAAATCTCTTGCCATTTAGCGTATCACCAGACTTTATGAATGCCCAAATGAATGTCTTATGGGGAGAAGCACTCGGTTTGATCTTGCCTGATACGACCTACTATGAAGAAGGCAATGAAAAAGGCCCAGAGTTATTGGCTGTTTGGCGTCAAATGGTTGAAAAGCTCTTGGCAAAATTTGATTTCTTAGAGGAAGAAATCAAAGATATCCTGGATAAGGTGATTGCGGCCGATGCAGAATTGGCCAAATATGTCTTGTCAAACGAAGAAAAATCAGAGTACAACAAACTCTACCATCCATATGAGTGGGCAGATTTCAAGGCCTTGGTTCCAGAATTGCCACTCGATACCTTCTTTACAGAAGTGATCGGGCAAACGCCAGATACTATCATTGTTCCAGAAGAGCGCTTCTGGAAGGAATTTGCACCAACATTCTACTCAGCAGCTAACTGGGAAACCCTTCATGCCAAGTTGAAACTTGGTGCAGCTCTTTCTTGGACGTCTTTCTTGACTGAAGAAATCCGTGTCTTATCTGGAGAGTATAGCCGTACGATTACAGGGACACCAGAAGCACGTCCGAAAGAAAAAGCCGCTTTGGCTTTGGCAGAAGGACCTTATAGCCAAGCACTTGGCCTTTGGTATGCAGGAGAAAAATTCTCACCAGAAGCGAAAGCAGACGTAGAGCATAAAGTAGCGACCATGATTGAGGTCTATAAGGATCGCTTAGAAAAAGCGGACTGGCTCGCTCCTGAGACTCGCGAAAAAGCCATTGTCAAACTCAATGTCATCACACCACATATCGGTTACCCTGAAAAGTTACCTGAAACATACGCCAAAAAGATCATCGACGAGAGCAAGACCTTGGTGGAAAATGCTCAAAAATTGGCTCAAATTTCCATCGAGCATGTCTGGAGTAAGTGGAACCAACCAGTCGATCGGAGCGAATGGCACATGCCAGCTAATATGGTCAATGCCTACTATGATCCGCAACAAAACCAAATCGTCTTCCCAGCAGCGATTTTACAAGCACCTTTCTATGACCTTCACCAATCATCATCAGCCAACTACGGCGGAATCGGTGCGGTCATTGCCCATGAAATCTCCCACGCCTTTGACACCAATGGAGCATCCTTTGACGAGCACGGTAGCTTGAAAGACTGGTGGAAGCCAGAAGATTACGAAGCCTTTACCGCTCGGACTCAAAAAGTTATCGATCAGTTCGAAGGTCAAGACTCATACGGTGCCAAGATTAACGGGAAATTGACCGTTTCTGAAAACGTGGCAGACCTCGGCGGTATCGCTGCAGCCCTTGAAGCGGCTAAGAAAGAGGAAGATTTCTCAGCAGAAGAATTCTTCACCAACTTTGCTCGCATCTGGCGCATGAAAGCTCGGACTGAGTACATGCAACTCCTCGCAAGTGTCGATGTCCACGCACCAGGAAAACTCCGTACCAATGTTCAATTACCAAACTTTGACGAATTCTTTGAAACCTTTGATGTCAAAGAAGGTGACGGCATGTGGCGTGCACCAGAAGACCGCGTGATTATTTGGTAAATTAAGATAGGAGAGACGATTCGGTTTACCGAAACTTCCTGCAGAAAAATAGGAAATCAATGCCGCATTCCATGAATGCCAATTGATTTATCTTTTTTCAAAAGGAAGTAGTCTCGACTTCAGTTGAGTGATTGCTTGACTTTCTTGACCATGTGGGCCATGCTCACCAGGCAATCTCTCTTTTTCTCGACGCTTTTAGGGCGAGTTCAATTTTGTGATAGTGATTTATCATTTTTTCAAAGGAAGTAGTCTCGACTTCAGTTAGGCGATTGATTGATTTTCTCGATGCTCGTGAAAGAATAAGAAATCCCCAAAGCCAAGTTTCAATCTACTGAAACTAGCTTTGGGGATTTTTGAGTGGATTAGAAATAACAGTGAATGTCATGATCTAAAAAAACTTGCTGGTAGTCATATAAATCTTCTGGATGTAGGGCCTTTATTCCTTCCATTTCATAGCGACGTCCTAAAAGCTTGTATTTGTTTTCTCCAAACTGGTGAAATGGGAGAAGTTGTACTTCATCGATATCGAGAGAATTAAAAAGAGAAGCAAATTCTTCAGCATCATTTAAAGAGTCATTGAAATTAGGAATGACTGGAATACGTAAAACAATTGTTTTGTTTTGAGCAAAGGCATAATGAATATTTTTAATAATCAGATGATTGTTGACTCCGACAACCTTCTTATGTTTAAGTGTATTGTAATGTTTAAGGTCTGTATAAATAAAATCAACATACTGAATGAGATCGACAAATTTCTCATGTTCAACAAAAGCTGTCGTTTCGATTGCAGTATGAAGTCCAACTTCTTTCGCAGCTTTTAAGATTGCTTTGGCAAATTCAAATTGAGCGAAGATTTCTCCACCAGACAGAGTAAGGCCACCACCAGATTCTTCGTAGAAGTCAACGTCTTTTAAGACATCATCTATGATCTCGGTAACTGTTTTTTCTTCTCCCGTGATGGTTTCCTTTTTAGTAACAGCATCTAACATTTTTTCAGGATTTGCACGCTGGGATTCAGGATTGGAGCACCATGGACAACGTAAAGGACATCCTTTTAGAAATACAGTGGTTCGGATTCCAGGGCCATCATGGATACTAAAGTGTTGGATATTAAAGATTATGCCACGATTTTGTTCCATATTTTGCTCTCCTATCAATCTAGTAAGTCTATTATACATTATTTAAGAAACTAATTCAATTACGAACGAAAGTTTATTTTGTTTTGAATTCACTCGAAAATTTGCTAAAATAGAGAAGAGGTAAAAACAATGCAACGTTTAGATGAAATATTGAAATTAGTATCGGAGTTTGAAAAGATTGATGTTAATAGCTTGTCTGAGAAATTACAAGTCTCTAAAGTGACCATTCGAAAGGATTTGGACAAGCTAGAATCCAAAGGATTATTGCATAGAGAACATGGCTATGCTGTTTTGAATAGTGGAGATGATATCAATGTTCGATTGTCCTTTCAATATGATACCAAGAAAAGAATAGCCAGGGAAGCTGCTAAATTAATTAAGGATAACGACACGGTTTTGATTGAATCGGGCTCTACTTGTGCCTTGCTAGCAGAAGAAATTTGCCAAACAAAAAAGAATGTCAAGATTGTGACAAATTCTTATTTTATTGCAGATTATATTCAGGAATATGATTCCTGTAAAATCATCCTACTTGGTGGTGAATTTCAAAAAGAATCGAGAGTGACTGTAGGTCCGCTTTTGAAAGAATTAATCCGCTCGTTTAGAGTTCCCTTTGCTTTTGTAGGGGTTGACGGATATGATGATGAACTTGGCTTTACTGGGAAAGATATGATGAGAAGTGAAGTTGTTCAAGCTATGTCTGATGTTTCTAAGGAAGTGGTTGTCTTGACAGACTCAAGTAAATTTGGGAAATGTGGAACTGTCAGACGATTTGCACTTTCACAAGTTTCGAGAGTCATAACAGATAAGAATATATCTCAAGAAGCGAAAGAAAAACTTGAGGATTCGCAAACGATTTTAACTTTAGTATAAGAAGGAGAAGCCAATTGAAAGATGAACGGAAAAAGTTACTTGCTAAATTAGCCTATCTATACTATGTTGAAGACAAAAGTCAATCGCAAATCGCAGCAGAAACTGGAATCTACCGTACAACTGTCAGCAGAATGCTAGCAGAAGCCAAGAAAGAGGGAGTTGTAAAAATTGAAATCGAAAACTTTGATACTCGCCTCTTCCATTTAGAAAATTATATCAAACAAAAATATGGCTTAAAAGCTATCGAGATTATACCGAATCTAGTTGATGAGCCTCGAGAAAGCCTTGAAAAGCGACTGGCTCAAGCAAGTGCGGTCATGCTTCGTAATTTGATTGAAGATGGAATGACAGTCGGATTTTCATGGGGCAAGTCTCTCAGATTAATGGTAGAACAAGTTGGAACGAAGCGCTTGGATGGTGTTCAATTTTATCCCCTAGCTGGAGGTCCCAGTCATATTCATGCTCGCTACCATGTCAATACGCTGATCTACAGTATGGCGAGTAAATTTCATGGGGAATGTCATTTTATAAACGCGAGTGTCATTCAAGAAAATTCTGAGGTGACGGAAGGCATCTTATCTTCTAAGTATTTTGAGGATTTGAAAGCTAGCTGGCGTTGTTTGGATGTTGCGGCTGTAGGGATTGGTGGCTATGCAGATAGCAAGAATCCTCAGTGGTTTGATATGCTGACATCAAATGATTTTAGGAAATTGGAGTCAGAACATGCTGTAGGAGAAGTATGCTGTCGTTTCTTTGATCAAGAAGGTGTCCCCGTTTATCCTGAATTACAGGAAAGAACAATATCTATCACATTGGAGGAATTGAGAAAGGTACCAAACACCATCTCTTTGGCCTACGGTGATCAAAAAGCAAAAGCAATTTTATCGGTTTTGAAAGCCAACTATATCAATCATTTAGTCACTGATGAAGCGACGATCTTAAAAGTTTTAGAATTAGATGGTGATCAGCAATTTACTAAAAAATAGGACAGCAAGGATGCAGTCCTTATTTTTTTGAGTCAAAAAGCACAAATGTGCAAAAATCAAAAATAACAATCAAATGTTGCGATTTTTATTGACCGGCAAAAATATAAATGGTATATTGACAATAGAAAAAGCGCTTTCAGTAGATTGACAAAGGAGTGTAGTGCACATGGAAATAATTGTTGCAGACCAAATTATTATGGGATTGATTTTAAATGCGGGTGATGCTAAACAGCATATTTACCAAGCTTTATCATATGCTAAGGAGGGCGATTTTACATCTTCTGAAGGCGAAATTGCAAAAGCAGATGCAGCATTGCTAGAAGCGCATAACCTGCAAACACAATTTTTAGCCCAGGAAGCAGGTGGGACAAAGACAGATATTACAGCTCTGTTTGTGCACTCACAAGATCACTTAATGACTTCAATCACAGAGATTAACTTGATTAAAGAAATGATTGACTTACGTAAAGAACTTTCAGCGAAACAATAAGGAGGAAAAGAAGATGAAAATTGGATTGTTTTGTGCAGCAGGATTTTCAACAGGAATGTTGGTAAATAATATGAAGGTGGCGGCTAAGGAATTAGGGATTGATGCTGAGATCGATGCCTATTCTCAAGCGAAATTAGCAGATTTTGCCCCAGAAATCGATGTTGCATTGTTGGGCCCTCAAGTAGCTTATACTTTGGATAAATCAAAAGCGATTTGTGAGGCAAACCATATTCCTATTGCTGTCATCCCTATGGCAGATTATGGGATGTTGGATGGTAAGAAAGTACTAAATCTAGCTCTAGAATTGCTAGGAGAAAAATAAGGAGGCTTCCCATGTCTAATTTTAATTCTCAGAAAATTATCGCTCCAATCATGCGTTTTGTAAACATGAAAGGAATTATTGCTCTTAAAGATGGGATGTTAGCGATCCTTCCATTAACGGTAGTTGGTAGTTTGTTTCTGATTATTGGGCAATTACCATTTGAAGGTCTTAATCAGGCTATTGCTAGTGTATTTGGCGATACATGGACAGAGCCATTTATGCAGGTTTATTCAGGAACATTCGCCATCATGGGATTAATTTCTTGCTTCTCCATTGGTTATTCATATGCTAAAAACAGTGGAGTAGAACCCTTGCCAGCAGGAGTTTTGTCCTTATCTTCATTCTTTATCTTGTTAAAATCTTCTTATGTACCAGCTAAGGGAGAACCGATTGGTGATGCCATTGCAAAAGTATGGTTTGGTGGTCAAGGGATTATTGGTGCTATTATTATTGGTCTGGTAGTTGGTGCGATTTATACTGTGTTTATCCAAAGACATATTGTTATTAAAATGCCAGAACAAGTACCTCAAGCCATTGCCAAACAATTTGAAGCGATGATTCCTGCTTTCGTGATTTTCTTACTATCAATGATTGTCTATATCGTATCAAAAGTAGTGACAAGTGGCGGTACCTTCATTGAAATGATCTATGATGTCATTCAGGTTCCTCTACAAGGTCTAACAGGATCACTTTACGGAGCGATTGGAATTGCCTTCTTTATTTCGTTCTTGTGGTGGTTTGGTGTGCACGGACAATCAGTTGTCAATGGTGTAGTAACAGCCTTGCTACTTTCTAACCTGGATGCCAATAAATCAATGTTGGCAGCTGGGAAGCTATCCGTTGAAAATGGTGCCCACATTGTAACCCAACAATTCCTAGATAGTTTCCTTATTTTGTCTGGATCAGGTATAACCTTTGGTTTGGTTATTGCTATGTTATTTGCTGCTAAGTCAAAACAATATAAGGCACTTGGGAAAGTTGCAGCTTTTCCTGCAATCTTCAATGTTAATGAACCCGTCGTATTTGGCTTCCCAATTGTAATGAACCCAGTGATGTTCCTTCCATTTATTATCGTTCCAATTTTAGCAGCGATAATTGTTTATACTTCAATTGCTATTGGGTTCATGCATCCATTCTCAGGTGTGACCCTTCCTTGGAGTACACCAGCCATTATTTCTGGATTTATGGTTGGAGGTTGGCAAGGTGCTTTCGTTCAAGTGCTAGTTCTTGCAACCTCGACTGTCGTATATTTCCCATTCTTCAAATTCCAAGATAATCTTGCTTATAACAATGAATTACAAGCTGAAAAATAGTGCGTTTATTAGGAATGCACAGATGTGCGACTAGAATAGAATTTATAGGTATAATCCATAATTCATTGAAATTCGTAAAATTTAATGCTACTATAGTTACGAAAGAAAACAAAATAATTTCAAAAGAAAGGTTTTGAAAAAATGAAACAAGTAGAAGTAGCGAGTACAAGCATTAAAACAGAATATTTTGGAAGCCTCACTGAACGCATGAATAAGTATCGTGAAGATGTCTTAAACAAGAAGCCTTATATCGACGCTGAACGTGCCGTTCTTGCAACTAAGGCATATGATCGTTATAAGGAACAACCAAATGTTCTTAAACGTGCCTATATGTTGAAAGAGATTCTTGAAAATATGACAATCTATATTGAGGATGAATCCATGATTGCTGGAAACCAAGCATCCTCTAATAAAGATGCTCCGATCTTCCCAGAATATACTTTAGAGTTCGTTCTGAAGGAATTGGATCTTTTTGAAAAGCGGGATGGTGACGTCTTTTATATTACGGAAGAAACGAAAGAGCAGCTCCGTAGTATCGCACCGTTCTGGGAAAATAATAACTTACGTGCAAGAGCTGGAGCTCTTCTACCTGAAGAAGTATCTGTCTATATGGAAACAGGATTCTTCGGTATGGAAGGGAAGATGAATTCAGGAGATGCCCACTTAGCAGTCAATTATCAAAAATTATTGCAATATGGCTTGAAAGGTTTTGAAGAAAGAGCTCGCCAAGCTAAAGCAGCCCTAGATCTAACGGATCCAGCTAGCATTGATAAGTACCATTTTTACGATTCAATCTTTATCGTAGTTGATGCTGTTAAGACCTATGCTCAACGATTTGTGGAACTTGCTAAACAACTTGCTGAAACAGCAACTCCTGAACGTAAGAAGGAATTGCTTGAAATTGCAGAGATTTGCTCAAAAGTTCCATACGAGCCTGCAAGTACATTTGCAGAGGCTGTTCAGTCTGTTTGGTTTATCCAATGTATTCTTCAGATTGAATCAAATGGACACTCACTTTCATATGGCCGTTTTGACCAATATATGTATCCATACGTTAAAGCTGATTTGGAAAGTGGACGGGAAACTGAAGAGAGTATTGTTGAACGCTTGACCAACCTGTGGATTAAGACTATTACAATTAACAAAGTACGTAGTCAAGCACATACCTTCTCATCTGCAGGTAGTCCGCTTTATCAAAACGTTACGATTGGTGGTCAAACGCGTGATAAGAAAGATGCCGTTAACCCATTATCTTATTTAGTGTTGAAGTCTGTTGCTCAAACTCACCTTCCTCAACCAAACTTAACAGTTCGTTACCATGCTGGTTTGGATGCCCGCTTCATGAACGAATGTATTGAAGTTATGAAGCTCGGATTCGGTATGCCTGCTTTCAATAATGATGAGATCATTATTCCATCCTTTATTTCAAAAGGTGTTCTTGAAGAAGATGCTTATGATTACAGTGCAATTGGTTGTGTAGAAACAGCTGTTCCAGGTAAATGGGGATATCGCTGTACAGGTATGAGTTATATGAACTTCCCTAAAGTTTTGCTCATCACGATGAATGATGGAATCGATCCTGCTTCTGGCAAGCGATTTGCACCAAGCTTCGGTCATTTTAAAGACATGAAGAGCTTCGATGAATTGCAGACTGCTTGGGACAAGACTTTGCGCCACTTAACTCGCATGAGTGTGATCGTAGAAAACTCGATCGACCTATCTCTTGAAAGAGAAGTGCCAGATATCCTCTGTTCAGCTTTGACAGATGACTGTATTGGACGTGGAAAACACCTAAAAGAAGGTGGAGCTGTCTACGATTATATTTCTGGTTTACAAGTGGGTATTGCAAACTTATCCGATTCACTTGCAGCAATCAAGAAACTGGTATTCGAAGAAGGACGCTTAACGCCACAAGAGCTATGGCATGCTCTGGAAACCGATTACGAGGGCGAACGTGGAAAAGAAATCCAAGAGATGCTTATCCATGATGCACCGAAGTATGGAAACGATGATGACTATGCAGACAGCTTAGTTCGAGAAGCATACGATATTTATGTGGATGAAATTGCTAAATATCCAAATACTCGCTATGGACGTGGGCCAATCGGTGGTATCCGTTACTCAGGTACATCTTCTATTTCAGCCAATGTAGGACAAGGTCGTGGAACATTAGCTACTCCGGACGGTCGTAATGCTGGAACTCCACTAGCAGAAGGATGCTCTCCATCCCACAATATGGACCAACATGGCCCAACATCTGTTCTAAAATCTGTTTCTAAATTGCCAACAGATGAAATTGTTGGTGGTGTTTTACTGAACCAAAAAGTAAACCCACAAACTTTAGCCAAAGAAGAAGATAAATTAAAACTTATTGCTTTACTCCGTACGTTCTTTAATCGTCTACATGGATACCATATTCAATACAATGTGGTTTCTAGAGAAACGTTGTTAGATGCTCAAAAACATCCGGAAAAACACCGTGACTTAATTGTACGTGTTGCAGGCTACTCAGCTTTCTTCAATGTACTATCAAGAGCTACACAAGATGATATTATTGGACGGACAGAGCATACTCTATAGTAAAGAGGTATGTATATGGAATTTATGCTTGATACTTTAAATTTAGATGAGATAAAAAAATGGGCACGAGTGTTACCCCTTGCTGGGGTAACTTCGAACCCAACAATTGCTAAAAAAGAAGGGGACATTGATTTTTTTGATCGTATCCATAAGGTGCGAGAAATCATTGGGGGCTCTCCTTCCATCCATGTTCAAGTTGTCGCAAAAGATTATGAAGGAATTTTGAAAGATGCGGCTAAAATTCGCGAACAATGCGATGAAAACACCTATATTAAAGTCCCAGTAACACCTGAAGGACTTGCTGCAATTAAAGTGTTAAAAGCAGAGGGTTACAAAATTACTGCAACAGCAATCTATACTGTTTTTCAAGGGCTGTTAGCGATTGAGGCAGGAGCCGACTATTTAGCACCTTATTACAATCGTATGGAAAACTTAAACATTGATTCAGCTCAGGTTATTTCTCAGTTAGCGAGTGCCATAGAGCGTAATCATTCATCAAGCAAAATTCTAGCAGCTTCCTTTAAAAATGTAGCTCAAGTTAATCGAGCATTTAAAGAAGGAACACAAGCAATTACGGCAGGGGCAGATGTATTTGAAGCAGCTTTTGGAATGCCTTCTATTGCAAAAGCAGTAGATGACTTCGAAGCAGATTGGTCAGCCGTTCATCATAAGAATACAATTTGATAAAGGAGGAGTGTATGAGAAATTTTGCAAGTCCATCTCGTTACATTCAAGGTGAAAATGCTTTATTTGAAAATGCAAAACCTATTTTAGAACTGGGGAGTCATCCCGTTTTACTCTGTGATTCAGTAGTCTATGATATCGTAGGGGAACGTTTTGAAAAGTATCTCCTTCGGTATGGCTTTACAGTTTTGCCAGTATTCTTCAATGGTGAAGCTTCTGATAATGAAATCAATCGTGTGGTCAGTCTGGCAGAAGAGAATGGCTGTGACTTAGTCATCGGACTTGGCGGAGGAAAGACCATCGATAGTGCAAAAGCCATTGCCGATCTTCTAAAATCACCAGTTGTCATTGCTCCGACCATTGCCTCTACAGATGCTCCGGTTTCAGCCTTGTCAGTTATCTACACGGATGAAGGTGCCTTTGCTCGCTATATCTTCTATTCTAAAAACCCAGAATTGGTCTTGGTGGATAGCAAAGTCATCTCTCAAGCACCGAAACGTTTGCTCGCTTCTGGTATCGCAGATGGATTAGCGACTTGGGTTGAAGCGCGTGCGGTGATGCAAGCCAACGGAAAAACCATGCTAGGCAAACACCAAACTTTAGCTGGTGTCGCGATTGCGCAACGTTGTGAAGAAATCTTATTTGCAGACGGACTTCAAGCCATGGCTGCTTGTGAAGCCAAAGTGGTAACGCCTGCTCTTGAAAACATCATTGAAGCCAATACCCTTCTCAGTGGGATTGGATTTGAAAGTGGTGGCTTGGCAGCAGCTCACGCCATCCATAATGGCTTTACGGCCCTCACTGGGGACATCCACCATTTGACCCACGGTGAAAAAGTAGCCTATGGAACCTTGGTTCAATTGTTCTTGGAAAACCGTCCAAAAGAAGAATTGAACAAATACATTCGTTTCTATCAACAAATTGGCATGCCAACTACTCTGAAAGAAATGCATCTTGAAAATGCAAGCTATGAAGATCTTCTCAAGGTTGGCCAACAAGCAACGATTGAAGGGGAAACTATCCATCAAATGCCATTTGAAGTGAAAGCATCTGATATTGCCCAAGCCATTGTAGCAGTGGATGCTTATGTCAAGTCCTTAGGCTAAAGAAAGATCGATCATCTATATAGAACGGAACTCCTTTCTAAAATAAGAACTCCCATTGCCAACAGGCAAGGGAGTTCTTGTTTTATTTTCTTCTTTTTGGATCGGTTTGTTTAAAGATCAGGTATAAGATTCCGGCTGGCAAGAAACAGAAGAGCCACATGACATCTAGTCTCTTATGATTACTGCTAGAGTTTGTTGCTTTAGAATCGCTCACGGCTATTCCCGCTTTAATACTTGGAGATACCTGTTGCAAGCCATTTTGAACGTCCAGGCGATTGTTTTCCAGTTTAATTGCTGGATTCGTGCCTTTTTTAACGGTTGCATAGAAGTCTTGCTTCAAGTGTACTGTCTTTCCGTCGATCGTGTGGTCCCCTGCAGAGAGGACTTTTTTGTATTGGTAATCTGCAAACATTTTTTCGGCTAAAGTATTTCCGATTTGATTGCGGTAGCTTTCGGCGATCTCAACATCGTAGTTTCCAACGCCTAGGATGACTTCGATAATCCGCTGTTTACCCCGTTTGGTTGTTGCGGTGTAGTTGTAGTCAGCAGTTGGGCTAGATCCTGTCTTTAGTCCATCAGTTCCCTTAAGGGAGAACTTTCCACCTTCGAGGGAGGTGTTGTAATTATCGTAGCTTTGCTCGTAGGGGGTCCCTTTCATGATGGTGGTATGGGCTTGCTTGGTATATTCCAACATCTCTGGCAGGTCGTTCACGATGTGATAAGCCAGAATAGACATGTCTCGCGCCGTAATTTCGTTGTTGGCATTGACATCATAGCGCTGCGGATTGTAGTAGCCTTGGAGCACCGAAATCATCGCCCCATTTGGATTGTGCCATTTGGTATTTGTCATCCCCATTTCTTGCGCGTACTGATTCATTAGATCCAAAAACTTATCGGGATCGTTGTCAGTGATAGCGTTCGCTAGCATGATCACAGCTGCGCTGGAAGAGGGAACAAAGAGCATCTTGATCAATTCCGATACTTTGTAGTCTACGCCAGCTACAATCGGTGAGTTACTTAACAGATTGTTTTCCGAAATGGCTTGGTCTGCTGCAGTTGCTGTGACGACGGTATCGTACGTGATCTTCCCTTCTTTAATGGCTCGAAAGACCACATAGGCACTCATGAGCTTGGCCATGCTTCCTGAGTCACGGACTGTGTCGATATTGTCCCCGTATAGAATGGCTCCAGTATTGGCATCGATGACGATGTCTGCCTTGGGTTTGTAAAAATCATCCAATTCTAATCCAGCATCGGCTGCGATTTTCATCACATCTTCTTGCTGGTAAAGGTCGTCCGCAAAAGCAGTAGAGATAGGGCCTAATGTCAAGACTCCTACAAGGAGGGACAAGAGGCTGTGTTTTAGTCGTTTGTGTAAATGTCTCCCATAATTCATAGATTTCATTATATCATACAGGCCAGGAATTAAAACGAGAAAAATTCTAGAAAAAGAAGAAAGTGGAAAAAGAAAGAAGAAAGAGAATAATTTCGCGGTAAAAGCGTTTACATTTTTCCGTAAAGTGCTATAATTTAATATGAAGAATAACATTTTATACAGAGGTGATCCATATGAAAAAAGGGAAGCTACTCTTAGCCACCGGCGCTCTACTTTTGTCTGTAAGCGCACTGGTAGCCTGCTCACAAGGAGGGAAATCTTCAAGTTCGGGTGAAAAAGTTTTTAGCTATGTTTACACTACTGATCCAGATACATTAGATTATTCTCTGTCCAATAAGCAATCAACTTCAGAATTTACAGGAAATGCTGAAGATGGCTTATTAGAAGTGGATCAGTATGGGAACTTAATTTCATCTCTTGCTAAGGATTGGTCTGTCTCAAAGGATGGTTTGACATACACTTATAAGCTCCGTAAAGGGGTTAAATGGGTAACCGCTGAGGGGGAAGAATTCGGAGAAGTTAAGGCTCAAGACTTTGTGACGGGGCTTCAACATGCTGCGGATAAAAAGTCTCAAGCTCTTTACTTGGTCCAGAAGTCAGTGAAAGGATTGGATGATTATGTATCTGGAAAATCCAAAGATTTCTCTACTGTTGGAGTCAAGGCTATTGATGATTATACCGTTGAGTATACGTTGAGTCAGCCTGAAAGTTTCTGGAATTCTAAAACCACCATGGGCATTTTGATGCCAGTTAATAAAGAATTCTTAGATTCTAAAGGGGATGACTACGGTCAAGGCACTAACCCTTCTAGTATTCTTTATTGTGGCCCATATTTGATTAAATCCATCACATCTAAATCTGTTGTGACCCTTGAAAAAAATCCCTCTTATTGGGATGCTGATAATGTAAAAATTTCTAAGGTCAAGCTAACCTATTATGATGGACAAGATTCAGAATCTTTGATTCGTGGCTTTGATAACGGAGACTTTACGGTTGCCCGTGTCTTTCCGAATGGTTCCAACTATAAGAGTGTAGAGAAGAAACACAAAGATGACATCGTCTTTAGTGACCAAGGATCTTCTACTTATAACTTGTCCTTCAATATTGACCGTCAAGCTTATGAGATTACGACGAAGACGACAGATGCTCAAAAGAGCTCAACCAAGAAAGCAATCTTGAATAAGGACTTCCGTCAAGCAGTCTTGTTTGCATTTAATCGTCAGGCATATGTAGCTCAAGCTAATGGTGAGGCATCTGCCGATAAGGTTATTCGAAATACTTTTGTTCCACCTAGCTTTGTTCAAATTGATGGAAAAGAATTTGGTAACTCGGTAGAAAAATATCTAGGAGAACATGGGGAAGAATGGCAAGGAGTATCTGTTACAGATGGAAAAGATACTCTTTATAATCCAAATAAGGCAAAAGAAGAATTTGCTAAGGCTAAAACAGTACTTCAAAGTCAAGGAGTTGAATTCCCAATTCATTTGGATCTTCCAGTAGCATCAACTTATACTGTAGGCGTTAAACAGGCCCAATCTTTTAAACAATCGATTGAATCAACCCTAGGGTCAGAAAATGTTGTTATCGACCTAAAAATGGTTTCTGAGGATGATCTTCAACGAGTGACCTACTTTGCTGAAAATGCTTCTCAACAAGACTGGGATTTGAACAATAACTTGGGTTGGGGACCAGACTATACCGATCCATCTTCTTACCTAGATATCACAAACTCTAAGACGGGTGAAAATGCCAATGCCTACTTTGGATTTGATGCGGGTACCAATAATGCCGCAGCCAAAGAAGCTGGTTTTGATGAATATGATCAATTGATCGAAGATGCGCACAATGAAACCAAAGATGTCAATGCCCGCTATGAAAAATATGCTAAGGCTCAGGCTTGGTTGACAGATAGTGCCCTCTTGATCCCGATTCATTCAGATGGTGCCTCTCCAGGTGTGCGTAAGACAGTTCCATACTCAGCTGCCTTTGCTTGGACAGGACACAAGGGTCAATCCTTCAACTACAAGTACTTGGAATTGCAAGACAAAGTTTTGACAGCCAAAGAGTACGATGAAGCGCGTGAACAATGGAAGAAAGAAAAAGAAGAATCCAATAAGAAAGTTCAAAAAGAACTAGAAAGTCACGTAGAAGACTAGGAATTTAAGAGCAATTGTCTATTGAACAGGGAAGAGAATGGGACAGAAATCGGTAATTCGTTAGAATTCGATTTCGTCGTCCCACCTCCGCACAGTTGAGTAGGGCTGTAAAAGCTGGTGAAATCAGCGTAGTAGAGCCCACTCAACCACTGCGTCTTGCTCAACAATCCAAAAATAATTGAGAGGCTAGGACTTTTGTCCCAGCCTCTTTTTGATGGATAGAACCTTTAAAAATCCCTTAAAAATGGTATAATAGGAGCATCACGAAAATTGGAGAGACAGCATGAGTTTTTACAATCATAAAGAAATCGAGCCTAAGTGGCAAAAATACTGGGCTGACCATCACACTTTTAAGACAGGAACAGATGCTTCAAAACCTAAGTTTTATGCATTGGACATGTTCCCTTACCCATCTGGAGCAGGTCTGCACGTAGGACACCCAGAAGGCTACACAGCGACGGATATCCTCAGCCGTTTCAAACGTGCGCAAGGCTACAATGTCCTTCACCCAATGGGATGGGATGCCTTTGGTTTGCCTGCAGAGCAATACGCTATGGATACAGGAAATGACCCAGCGGAATTCACAGCAGAAAACATTGCCAACTTCAAACGCCAAATCAATGCGCTTGGCTTCTCTTACGACTGGGACCGTGAAGTCAATACGACAGATCCAAACTACTACAAGTGGACGCAATGGATCTTCACTAAGCTTTATGAAAAAGGCTTGGCCTATGAAGCGGAAGTGCCTGTAAACTGGGTTGAGGAACTAGGAACAGCTATCGCCAACGAAGAAGTTCTTCCAGATGGAACCTCTGAGCGTGGTGGCTATCCAGTTGTCCGCAAACCAATGCGCCAATGGATGCTCAAGATTACTGCCTATGCGGAGCGCTTGCTGACTGACTTGGATGAGTTGGATTGGCCAGAATCTATCAAGGACATGCAACGCAACTGGATTGGGAAATCAACTGGTGCCAATGTCACCTTCAAAGTAAAAGGAACAGACAAGGAATTCACTGTCTTTACGACACGTCCTGACACCCTTTTTGGTGCGACCTTCACTGTTTTGGCGCCTGAGCATGAACTGGTAGATACCATCACGACACCTGAACAAGCTGAGGCTGTAGCGGACTACAAGCATCAAGCAAGCCTCAAGTCAGACTTGGCTCGTACAGACCTTGCCAAGGAAAAAACAGGGGTTTGGACGGGTGCTTATGCTATCAACCCTGTTAATGGCAAAGAAATTCCAATCTGGATTGCCGACTACGTTCTGTCTAGCTATGGAACAGGTGCTGTTATGGCTGTACCTGCCCATGATGAGCGTGACTGGGAATTTGCTAAACAATTTGGCCTACCAATCGTAGAAGTGCTAGAATGTGGAAACGTTGAAGAAGCTGCCTATACTGAAGATGGTCTTCATGTCAATTCAGACTTCCTAGATGGCCTTAACAAAGAAGACGCTATTGCTAAGATTGTGGCTTGGTTGGAAGAAAAAGGCTTTGGTCAAGAGAAGGTGACTTACCGTCTCCGCGACTGGCTCTTTAGCCGTCAACGTTACTGGGGTGAGCCAATCCCGATCATTCATTGGGAAGATGGAACTTCAACAGCTGTTCCAGAAAGTGAACTCCCACTTGTCTTGCCAGTAACCAAGGACATCCGCCCTTCAGGTACTGGTGAAAGCCCATTGGCTAACTTGACAGACTGGCTGGAAGTGACTCGTGAGGATGGTGTCAAAGGTCGTCGTGAGACGAATACGATGCCACAATGGGCAGGTTCAAGCTGGTACTACCTCCGCTATATCGATCCACACAATACTGAGAAATTGGCTGACGAGGATCTCCTCAAACAATGGTTGCCAGTCGATATCTATGTGGGTGGTGCAGAACACGCTGTGCTTCACTTGCTTTACGCTCGTTTCTGGCACAAATTCCTCTATGACCTTGGTGTTGTACCAACTAAGGAGCCATTCCAAAAACTCTTTAACCAAGGAATGATTTTGGGAACAAGCTACCGTGACCACCGTGGAGCTCTTGTGGCGACTGATAAGGTTGAAAAACGTGATGGTTCCTTCTTCCATGTGGAAACAGGAGAAGTGTTGGAGCAAGCACCAGCCAAGATGTCTAAATCCCTCAAGAACGTGGTCAACCCAGACGATGTGGTGGAACAATACGGTGCTGATACCCTTCGTGTCTATGAAATGTTCATGGGACCACTTGATGCTTCCATCGCTTGGTCTGAAGAAGGTCTGGAAGGAAGCCGTAAATTCCTTGACCGTGTGTACCGTTTGATTACAAGTAAAGAAATCGTTGCGGACAACAATGGTTCTCTTGACAAGGTTTATAACGAAACCGTTAAAGCTGTCACAGAGCAAATCGAGTCGATGAAGTTCAACACAGCCATTGCCCAGCTCATGGTCTTTGTCAACGCGGCCAACAAGGAAGACAAACTCTATGTGGACTACGCCAAAGGCTTTATCCAATTGATTGCCCCATTTGCCCCTCACTTGGCAGAAGAACTCTGGCAAACAGTGGCAGCAACTGGCGAGTCTATCTCTTACGTAGCTTGGCCAACATGGGACGAAAGCAAATTGGTTGAAGATGAAATCGAAATCGTCGTTCAAATCAAAGGTAAAGTCCGTGCTAAACTCATGGTCGCAAAAGACCTATCACGCGAAGAATTGCAAGAGGTCGCTCTGGCTGACGAAAAAGTCAAAGCAGAGATTGATGGCAAAGAAATCGTAAAAGTGATTAGTGTACCGAACAAGCTTGTCAACATTGTTGTGAAATAAAAAATGAATCCTTCAGAGTTCAGCTCTGGAGGATTTTTTAGGCTCAGCTTGACAATAAATAGTATTTTTGTTAATATCATTAACAAAAGAGAGGCGCTATGAATAAGAAAGAACTGTATAAGTTTAATAATCGTTTTAACAGCTTTGCTTTAGCTTTTGAACAGTTGAAAAAAGCTCAGCATAGGAACAGTATTGATAAATCAATCACTATTAATGAAGTCCATTTGATCGATCTGATAGGTCGCAATCAGCCTGTGAATCTAGTGAAATTATCTGAGTTACTTGAAGTATCTAGGAGTGCCATTACTCAGAGTGTTAGACGTTTAACCAAAAAAGACCTCGTTACTTTTGAATTTGCACCGGATAATGAAAAAAATAAATATCTGATATTATCCAAAAAAGGTGTTGAAGTTTTTAATATCCATAAAGAGCAGCAAGAACATATTGAAAAGGCCATTTTTTCAGTTTTAAGAAACTATAGTGAGGAGGATCTTCAAATGGTTATTAAACTGATGGATGATGTTGAACAGGTATGGCAAGAATTGCCGTGGTAAAAATAACGGTAATTTTAAAACTATATTGTTAATTATATTAACAAAAAGAGGAAGATATGAATATACAAATTGAACTGATCTCAGAGTCTGATTTAGCAGACGAATCTTTTAATATTGTCATCGATGGCTTAAAACCAAGTGAAACCTATCGAGTCGAAATGTATTTATCTGATTATTATTGTATCAATGCTCCTATGCTTTTAGCTCATAATGTTTTATGGAAATCAACAGCGACTTTTGTATCAGATAAGAATGGTATTATTGATATTTCACAAACTCCATCTTGTTCTGGCTCTTATGAAGATATTGCAACAATGGGGTTATTCTTTAATGCCAAGCCCTTGACCAATAGGAAAAAGAAACTTCCAAACTCTCTTTCTAAAATTCCCTTATTAGATCACTTTTTTGTGGAAATCAAAATTATACAAGGTAATACTGTCGTCGCAGAGAGAACTTTCACAAGACATTACATGAGTTCGCAAATTAGTCATCAAGATATTTACAGGAAACATTTTCAAGGGAGACTATTTTATGATAAAAAGGCAATAAAAGCACCAGCATTGATTATTGTGAGCGGTAGTGAAGGAAGGATTGAAAAGGCACAGAATATAGCTCAGCTTCTATCTTCTAGAGGTTATATTTGCCTAGCAGTTGCCTACTTTGGTTTAGAGGGGTTGCCAAAACATTTGGAACGTATTCCTTTAGAGTGCCTTGTGGAAGCAAAGGATTATCTACGTCAGCATCATCAAGTAGATAGTGAAAGAATTGGAATCTATGGACGTTCTAAGGGAGCAGAGTTAGTTTTAGCTGAGGAGAGCATTTTTAATGACGTTCAATGTTTGGTACTAAATTCACCCTCTGATGTGGTGTATGAAGGGATAAAAGGGAAATGGAACTCCCATACTTCTTCTTGGACGAATTTGCAAAAGGAACTTACCTATCAAAAGTTTCGACTGAGAGATTATCTGTTTAGCAAACTTTTTAGAAAACCTATCCCTAAAGATCGTTCTGCTAAGATAGATATCGTTCAAATGCATTCACCAATCTTATTGCTCGGAAGTACTGTTGATGAAATATGGGATGCCTCGTCAGCAATTGATGATATTGTCTCAGATTATAAAGGACACCACATTACATTTAAAAAATATCATGAAACAGGTCACATGTTGACAGTGGCTTATCAACCAAATCACCGTTATCGAAAAGATTGGCGTTTATTGATGAGAGAGAGTAAGGATTCTTGGCTAGCTACGATTCATTTTTTTGATAGGCATTTGAAGAAGAAATAAAAATAGATTATAAATATGCTATAATAGTTCCAACTAAGATAAAAACACAGTTCTGGTTGGTAGTCCAGACGTAGGCAAGCCTATCAGTAACCTTCCTCCTTGGTTGTCCATTCTTAGGGATAAATTTAAGGAGGTGCTGTCGTGGAAACAATTTCAATTGGATTGACAGTTTATTTTGAAGATGGATTTTGGCATGGTTTGTTCGAACAAGTGTATCGAGAAACTTATCAAGTTTGTCGTGTGACATTTGGTAAGGAGCCAAAAGATGATGAAATTCTAGAGATTTTACAGACTCAGTTTACTCAATTATCTTTTAGTCCAGAAACTACAGTTAAGCAACATGTAAAAATCAAGAATCCTAAACGATTACAGCGAATTGTGAGGAAACAAGTAAAACAAAAAGTTTCTTCCAAGTCGAAAGAACTATTGCAGTTGCAGTATGAGGAAAGGAAAAAGATTTCAAAACATCAATCTAGTGTCCAAAAGCAATTGCTCAAACAAGAGAAATTTGAACGCAAACAGCAAAAACGAAGAGACAAGCATAAAGGACATTAACCCTTATCTCTTTCATCAAAAAAGCTTCGGTAGGAAGAACCCTACCGAGGCTTTTTAACATGACAAAAACGATTGTTGAATATCTGGATGATGTTCCCAATCCGCTCGATCGTAGCTTCCAGTAATGGTGTGCTCTTCAGAAAAGAGCAGAACTCGTTCCACAATGGGAGCGATTTGCTCGAAATGGTGGGAGGAAATGACAATCGTTTTTCCTGCTGTTTTGAGTTTTTGGAGCAAGGAGACAATCAGCTTCTGGTATTTGGGGGAGAGGCCGTTAAGGCTCATCAAATAGCAACGATTTCAGCTGGACCAACACCGCCCTGGATGTTTTCTAATTCTTCAGTTGCTAAAAGTTGTAAATTGTTCATTGCTTTTCTCCTTTCTGATTCCCCGATATGCAATGATGAGGATCCAAATAACAAGAATCCCAGAAAGTAAATCACTCACTCCATAAGTTTCAAATGGGAGTGTGAGATAGTGAAGGTCGTGTAATATTTGTAGAACTGCTAAAAAGATTCTAGAAAAAAGTAAAGTAGATATCGTGATGATATGGAATATGCGTCTTTTTTTCATCGTTCTTACCTATGGACGGTTAGCTAGATACCCTAGTCCTGCTCCTGCAGCAAAAACGAGTCCGATACTACTGACAGCAGTTGCAGCAATTTTCCATGTAGCTATCCCTGCGATTACAGCTGGGATAAATCCACCTTGAATAGTGGCTAGTTCATGATCTGATAGTATGTCATCAGAATGAATAGAAATTGTGTTCATCTATCTTATCCTTTCTTTGAAGAAAATTTCTTCTTCATCTATACTATTCGTAAAAATTCTAGAAAACTTCTCCTTATTTGAAAAATCATGAAAAAAGTTGAAAGTCACCTTCGGAGTATGATAAAATAAGGAACTATATTAGCTATGAAGAGATTGGAGAATGAGCGATGAAGAAACCAGTGATTGGGATTACGGGCAATCAACGCCCTTTCCGTGAAGAAGATGGAATGTACCTCAGTTATACACCGACAGGCTTTGTCCAGGGGGTTCAAGAAGCGGGGGGCATCCCCCTCATCCTTCCGATTGGAGACCCAGCAACGGCTGAGCACTATATTTCCTTGATTGACAAGCTGATCATCACAGGTGGTCAGCATGTTTCTCCTCAGTTTTATGGAGCAGAGAAGGAGATTGTTAGCGATGATTACTTGCTCGAGCGCGACCTTTTCGAGTTGGCCTTGATCAAGGAAGCAGTAGCTGCTAAGAAGCCCATCTTTACGGTTTGCCGAGGCATGCAGCTCTACAATGTAGCCATGGGCGGGACACTTTACCAAGATATCGATCATCACTGGCAGGAAAATCCTGCCAGCGAAGCTAGTCATTCAATCGAAACCGTCGAGGGGACCGTTTTGCGAGACTTGTTCGGGGAAGTTGGTCAGATCAATTCCTACCACCATCAAGCGATCAAAGATTTAGCTCCTCATCTAGAAGTGATTGCTCTTAGCTCTGAAGATCAGATCATCGAAGCGGTGCAATCATCCCACGGGACAGCCTTTCTCGGGGTGCAGTGGCATCCAGAACTGCGTTATCAGATAAGCGAGGGAGACAAGGCTCTCTTTGATTATGTCGTTAATCAACTATGATAGAAACAAAACACGTTAGAAATCGGGTCTTCTGATAGCTAGCGTGTTTTTTCTATAATCTGCGTAAAAATGACTGAAAATAGTCTCTAGGAAGAGGGCTGAAAGGGAGTATAATAGAAAGGAAGACAATGAGAGAGGATAAACACATGATCAACTTTCCACAAGATTTTTTATGGGGGACTTCGACATCTGGTCCTCAGACAGAAGGGCGCTTTGCCGGAGATGGTAAGGGGGACAACCTTTGGGACTACTGGTACCAGGTAGAGCCTCATCGCTTTCGCTTCCAAGAAGGACCTGGCTTAACTTCGACCTTTTATGAAAATTGGGAAGAAGACATTGAGCTTCTAGTCGAGACCGGGCATACTGCCTTTCGGACTTCTATCCAATGGTCTCGGATTTTCCCTAAAGGACGTGGAGAAGTCAATCCAGTAGGAGTGGCTTTTTACCGCCAAGTATTTGAACGCATTAAGGAAAAAGGCATTCATTTGATGGTCAATCTTTATCACTTTGACCTTCCTTTTGCTTTGCAAGAACAAGGAGATGGCTGGGAAAATAAGGAGACGGTCTACGCCTATCGCGACTATGCTCGTTTCTGCTTTGAAACCTATGGGGATTTGGTCGATCAGTGGATCACCTTTAACGAACCCATTGTTCCTGTAGAGTTTGGTTACTTTTATGATGCCCATTACCCACATAAGGTAGATGCGGCCGCAGCAGTTAAAGTTGCCTACCATACCCAGTTGGCAAGTAGCCTTGCTGTTCAGGTCTGTCATGAGGTGGATCCAAACTATCGAATCGGAGTGGTCTTGAACTTGACGCCAGCCTATCCGCGGAGTCAGCATCCAGCAGATGTCAAGGCAGCACGAATCGCTGAACTCTTCCAAGCCAAATCCTTCCTCGATCCGTCTGTTCTTGGAACCTACCCACCAGAGTTGGTAGAGATTTTGCGGGAGCGTGCTCTTTTGCCAGAAGTGGATCCAAGTGACTTAGAGCTGATCAAAGAACATACAGTTGACTTCTTAGGGGTCAACTATTACCAGCCAATGCGGGTCTCTGCGCCTCGTTATGCGCCAAACCCAGAGTCTCCTATGCTGGTTGAGCAGTTCTACGAACCCTATGTCATGCCAGGAAGAAAGATTAACCCACACAGAGGTTGGGAAATCTATGAACAGGGCTTGTACGATATTGCCCAAAATATCAAGGAAAATTACGGGAACATCGAATGGCTCCTAACAGAGAATGGGATGGGAGTTGAAGGGGAAGAAAAATTCCGTCAAAACGGGGAAATTCAAGATGACTACCGGATTGACTTCGTCAAAGACCACCTGCGTGAATTGCACCGAGCTATCCAAGATGGGGCCAACTGTAAGGGCTACCTTATGTGGACCTTTATCGACTGCTGGTCTTGGCTCAATGGCTATAAAAACCGCTACGGCCTTGTCGAATTAGACCTAGCCACTCAAGAAAGACGCCTGAAAAAATCCGGTCATTGGTTCCGTGAATTGAGCCAGCAGAATGGATTTGAAGAGTAAGTTTTTGAGGATTCTGTTATCTAAGTACGATAGGCCCGTTCATTTCAGTAAATGACTGACTAGTTTTATTTTCGGAAGTGTGGAACTCCATCAGATGCAGATGTTTCTGACGGCATTCTTCATTTCCGATTTTTCATTTAGTGCTGGAAAAGGTTCAAAACCCTTCAACTTCAATATGTGCTATAATGAAATCAGAAGAAAAGGAGCTTGTATGATGGATTTTAAAACAGAACTAGGACAAAAAGTACAAACTCTACGTGAAAGTAAGGGATTAAGTAGACAAGCAATCTGTGGTATTGAGGACCTATTAACGACGCGCCAACTCCAGCGAATTGAAAAGGGTCAGTCTTTGCCAACGATTGCAACAGCGAAGTATATTGCTGAGCAACTAGGTGTTTCCCTAGATACGTTAACGAATCAAACTAGTTTGGAATTGCCTGCAGAATATCTGAATTTGAAGTATCAACTACGGACGTTATACCATTATGGAGATCAAGATCGTCTTCATCGGCATGAAGAAATTATTGAGGATATTTACGAAAACTATTTTGATAATCTGCCAGAGGAAGAAAAACTGTCTGTCCAGGTCGCCCAAGCTACGGTTGATATGATTGGATCCAAAAATCCTTCTTTTGATCAAGGTTTATTAGATGAGTATCTAGAACAAGCCATGAAGAAAAAAGAGTTAAGTCTCAACGATGTGGAGATTATCAAATTGCGCTTGCTTTCTTTGGCTTTGGGAGTCTTTGATCAAGATGAATTTATACACTTAGTGGAGAAGATTATACTTGCGATAGCTTATTTCCCCTTATCAGAGTTGGAAATGCTACAAAATACGCTCATCTCAGCTGCAGGCGTGTTAGCCCATTATGGGATATACGACAGGTTGCCAGACATTGTTAAAGCCTTAAATGATATTATGACAAAGAGACATGATTTTCAGGATAATATTTTTGTTTATGCTTTAAATTGGAAAGTTGCTTTATTTATAGAAGATGATCTAGAAAAAGCAAAAAATGATTATCAAAAAGTATGCTTGATGGCGGACTTATTATCTGAGGATCTAGTGAAGAGGAACATGCAAGAAGAATGGAAAGAGGACCTTGCAAAAAAAGGTCTAACATACACTGAGGTATAGAGAAGTATTTATCCTTTCGTCTGTTGTTCTTGAAAAATATAAAATGAACATTGAACACCTGTGAAGATTCACAGGTGTTTTTTGGTGAAATTGATGATTAGACAGGACATAAATGTCCTCACGTTAGAGGATAGAAATTAGGTATACTGAGATTACAAGAAAGGAAAAAAGGATCTTGGTGTCAGAAAATGGAAATTAGATTACACAATGTAAAGAAAAGCTATGGTTCCTTTGAGGCTTTGAAAGGAATTGATCTAGTACTTGAGGAAGGTAAATTTTATGGACTTCTTGGACCAAATGGTGCAGGGAAAACAACACTCTTTAATTTGTTGATTAAAAATTTCAAGCCAAGTTCAGGAGAAATTTCTTGGGACGTAAATGGAAAAAAGATATCAACTAAAGATTTTTATAGACATATTGGTATTGTATTTCAAAGTAATCGTTTAGATGATAACTTAACGGTAGAGGAAAACTTAGTATCTCGTGGAGCTTTGTACGGGTTATCAAAATCACAAGTACAAAAACGTATTACAGATTTGCAATCTTATTTAGACGTGGCAACTCTTAAAAAGCAGAAATATGGAAGTTTGTCAGGAGGACAAAAACGGAAAGTAGATATTGCCCGAGCTTTACTACCACAACCGTCTTTACTGTTGTTAGATGAGCCGACAACTGGTTTAGATCCACAATCTCGTCATGATTTATGGGAAGCAATCAATCAGTTGAACAAAAAAGATAATATGACAGTCGTTCTTATCACTCATTATTTGGAAGAGATGGCTGCTTGTGATATTTTAAATGTTTTAATTGAAGGGAACCTGTATTATTCAGGAGATATTGCCAATTTTATTAAACAGCATTCAACCACTAACCTGAATCTTACTTTAAAACCAGGAACATCACTGAAATCATTGTCTGTCTCTAAGTTTGTTAATAAGTGTCAGATCCTTTCTGAGGCAGAAGTCGTATGTAAAGATGTTTCAGTTGAAGAGATGATGGAAATTATTGCAGAAAATCAAGGAAAATCAATTATTGAAACATTTAATGTAGAATATTCAAATTTAGAAGCAGCTTATTTGAACTTACTAAAATCTAAAGGAGGAGAAGGGAATGCTTGAATTAATTTCTAGAAATCGGAAAGTCTATACACGAGATCGATTAGCTTTCTTTATGTCCTTTTTATCGGTGATTATCTTAATCTTAGTCTATCAAATCTTCTTAGGACAAATTCAGATTGATGCTATTAAAGAGGCTTTAAATAGTGATACCGCATCTACGGATACCATCCAGATGGTCAATTATTGGTTAATCTCAGGTTTAACGACCATTATTTCAATGACGAGTACTCTTGGTGCATTTGGAGTGATGGTATTAGATAAAGAAAAGAAATTGAGCGAGGATTTTAAAGTCAGCCCAGTTTCTAACTTTAAAATTGAACTATCGTATGCGATCTTTGCGATTTTATTTGGGATTATTATGACCATGTTCTCTTGTATCTTTGCAATTGGTATGTTTAATGGATTCAGTTCTCTTCTTGACTTTTCAACGACGGACTACTTATCTATTTTGGGAATTGTCTCAATGGGAACTGTACTAGCTGCAACTATTATTCTTCCAATTTTAGCTTTTATTCGAACCAGTTCAGCATTTACAACTTTGAGTACAATTGTTGGAACCTTTATTGGATTCATTTCAGGTGTTTATCTTTCTATTGGTTCTGTAGGAGAAAGCTTGCAACAGGTCATGACCTGGTTCCCTCTAACACAGGTAAATGCACTACTAAAACAGATTTTGATGAAAGATGCAATTAGTAAAGTCTTCGATCATGCACCGTCTACAGTAATTATGAACTACAAAGAGTCTTATGGAGTAATCTTGCAGAATCCTAGTGGTGAACATTTATCGACTCAGTTCATGTTTGCCTATATTTCTATCATCATAGTTGTTTTACTAGGAGTTCATTTTATGATTAAGAAGGTAAAAAAATGAAGTGATGCTTATGAAATGATTGGATACGCATTTAGATAAGTTGGAATCAATGACGATCTTAAAATAAGCCAATCATCCTAACCTATCAACCAAGATGTTGATAGGTTTTTCTTAAGCCTTCCTTAACTAGACCAATTTCTGGGGTTTTAAAGGTTGACAAACAGGAAAAAGCATTGTATACTGACTCCGCTGATGATTTTTCTATCGAATCAGACTAGACCAATTTTATAAATTGGCTAAGAAAATAAGGGAACTCAAGAATGGATACCTATTTTTTTTCATTTTTATAGAAGGAGAAAGCACAGCTTGTCTGTGTCGTAAAAACTATGTGTGGAATTGTTGGTGTTGTTGGAAACACAAATGCAACGGATATTTTGATTCAAGGGCTTGAAAAGCTCGAATACCGTGGTTATGATTCTGCGGGGATTTTTGTCCTAGGTGGTGCAGAGAACCATTTAGTGAAGGCTGTTGGTCGTATTGCAGAATTGTCTGCTAAGACAGCTGATGTTGAGGGGACGACTGGTATCGGACATACTCGTTGGGCCACTCACGGAAAACCCACAGAAGATAACGCTCACCCGCATCGCTCTGAGACAGGACGTTTTGTCTTGGTCCACAATGGGGTGATCGAAAACTATCTTGAAATCAAGGAAGAATACCTTGCAGGTCACCATTTCAAAGGACAAACGGATACAGAAATCGCTGTTCACTTGATTGGGAAATTTGTAGAAGAAGACGGCTTGTCAGTACTTGAAGCCTTCAAAAAAGCTCTTCATATCATCCGTGGTTCTTATGCCTTTGCCTTGATTGACTCTGAAAATCCAGATGTCATCTATGTAGCCAAGAATAAATCACCACTCTTGATTGGTCTTGGGGAAGGATACAACATGGTCTGCTCAGATGCCATGGCTATGATTCGTGAAACCAACCAATATATGGAAATCCATGACCAAGAGTTGGTAATTGTGAAAGCTGATAGCGTTGAAGTGCAAGACTACGATGGCAACAGCCGTGAGCGTGCTAGCTATACTGCTGAGCTTGACTTGTCTGATATCGGAAAGGGAACCTATCCTTACTACATGCTCAAAGAAATTGATGAGCAACCAACAGTGATGCGTAAGCTCATCCAAGCCTACACAGATGAGGCTGGTAAAGTAGTGGTAGACCCAGCCATCATCAAGGCTGTTCAAGACGCTGATCGCATCTATATCCTTGCAGCTGGAACCTCTTACCATGCTGGATTTGCTTCTAAGAAGATGTTGGAAGAATTGACGGATACACCAGTTGAACTGGGCATCTCCTCTGAGTGGGGTTATGGGATGCCACTTCTCAGCCAGAAACCACTCTTTATCTTTATCAGCCAATCTGGTGAAACAGCTGATAGCCGTCAAGTTTTGGTTAAGGCTAATGAAATGGGAATTCCAAGCTTGACAGTGACAAACGTGCCAGGATCAACCCTTTCACGTGAAGCCAACCATACTATGTTGCTTCACGCAGGTCCTGAAATTGCCGTAGCATCAACTAAGGCTTATACAGCACAAATCGCAACCCTTGCCTTCCTTGCAAAAGCAGTTGGTGAAGCAAATGGCAATGAAAAAGCCAAAGCTTTCGATTTGGTTCACGAGTTGTCTATCGTGGCTCAGTCTATCGAATCAACCCTTTCAGAAAAAGAATTGATTGATGCTAAAGTTCGTGACCTTCTTGAAACAACACGCAATGCCTTTTACATCGGACGTGGTCAAGATTACTATGTAGCCATGGAAGCCAGTCTCAAGCTCAAAGAGATTTCTTACATCCAGTGTGAAGGTTTTGCGGCTGGAGAGCTCAAGCACGGAACCATTGCTTTGATCGAAGATGAAACACCTGTCTTGGCCCTCTTGTCTGACCCAATTCTTGCCAACCATACTCGTGGAAATATCCAAGAAGTGGCAGCGCGTGGTGCTAAGGTCCTCACCATCGCAGAAGAAAATGTTGCCAAAGATACAGACGATATCGTTCTTACGACCGTACACCCTTACCTCTCGCCAATCTCAATGGTCGTACCAACGCAATTGGTCGCTTACTTTGCAACCCTACACCGTGGGCTCGACGTGGATAAACCACGGAACCTTGCTAAGTCCGTAACAGTAGAATAAAAATGAAAAGAAGATAGGATCAAGTCCTAGCTTCTTTTTCTTTTATCAGAGGCTGGGTTAAAAAACAGTGAGTTAGAAAACCCATGAAAGCAGGAGCTCCATGGGCTATTTGTTTGATGGCGGTAAGACATACTCTTGGATAGCTTGCGCTACACCGTGTTCTTGGTTGCTGGTAGTGACAACTTGAGCTTCCTTTTGGACGGCTTCAGGAGCATTTCCCATGGCAACTCCAAGTCCAGCCAGACGAATCATAGGGAGGTCATTGAAGTGATCTCCGATGGTCATGACCTGTTCCAAAGGGACCTGGTAATAAGCAGCCAGTTCAAGGACAGCATCCCTTTTTGAGACGGACTTGGCGGTGACTTCTAGGTAGTTTTCCTTTGAAAGGTAAAAGGCAGTCTGCGGAAATTCTTGCGGCTCTAGCTTTTGATAGAGTTCTTGAATGTTCTGAGTCTCGCCGATCAAGAGCAATTTGTGTAGATGGAGAGCATCGTCAGAGAGGGTCTGAGAAAGTGGCTGAATCTGTGGCGTCTCACCAGTAATCGAAGCCTCAACTTGGGTCCACTGGTCCTCTCTGGAGTTAAACCAGACTGACCCACTATAACAATTAATCGAAATGCTGGGATCTAGTTCTTCCACATGATGGAGGAAGGTGCGGATCTCATCTTTGTTCAGGTTGTGTTCAAATAGAATCTCTTCTCCCTTGACGATGAGAGCTCCATTGTAGCAAGCGATTGGTTCCTGATGGACGCCCAATCTTCTAGCGATAGGAGCAATCCCGATAGGAGAACGAGCCGATGCCAAGATAAAAGGAATCTTTTTTTCTTGGAGCTGGGGGATGAGTTCGATGAGGTCGGGATCGACCTGATGCTGCTGATCCAGAATAGTTCCGTCAATATCACTGACAATTAAACGAATGGAAGACATAGGCACCTCCTTTTTCTTTAGTATACCATATTTTAGGAGGGAAGGATGTGCAGTATCATTAGGAAGTTACGGAAGGGATGGTTTCTTTTCCAGACGCTAAAAAACCCATAGCTGAAAGAAGCTATGGCTGTGGCCTTATCGAGGTTTTATTTCAATAAGGCTCATGTATAAAAGTTGTTGGTTTAGAGAGTACCCGCTAATTTTCGCCTAAATATAAACGTTTTAGTCTTAGGAAAAAATTTTTTAAAAAAATGTTAAAAATTATGTAAAAAGTGTTGACAAAAAAATCATCCTGCTTTATAATAATTTATGTAAACAAAAAGAGGTTGAGAAAATCTCAAAAGTTTACAGGATCAATAGTGGAAAGGAGATGGTAAGATGCTATTTCCAAAATATAGAAAACTAATTGATAAAAGAAGAAATAACAGTTCCTAGCCCTCGAGGCTATTCATTTAAAAGCAAAATAAAATTATGTAAACAAACTTAAAGTAGCTAAATCGGCTACTCATTTTCAAGAATGAATTAAAATTATGTAAATTAGAGGTAAACAATATGAACAACAACTTTAACAATATGGATGATCTTTTCAATCAACTAATGGGAAACATGGGTGGTTTTCGTTCTGAAAGCCGTCGCTACATGATCAATGGTCGTGAAGTAACACCTGAAGAATTCGCCATTTACCGTCAAACTGGTCAACTTCCAACCGAAGGAAGTGAACCAGTGCAACACCAACAAGGCAAAGGCATGAAACAAGATGGAATCCTTGCGAAGCTTGGTCGTAACTTGACTGAAGAAGCTCGTGAAGGAAAATTGGATCCAGTTATCGGACGCAACAAAGAAATTCAAGAAACTGCTGAAATCTTGTCTCGTCGTACCAAGAATAACCCTGTCCTTGTAGGGGATGCAGGTGTTGGTAAGACAGCTGTTGTAGAAGGCTTGGCCCAAGCTATCGTGAATGGTGACGTTCCAGCAGCCATCAAGAACAAAGAAATCATCTCCATCGATATTTCTGGTCTAGAAGCTGGTACGCAATACCGTGGTAGCTTTGAAGAAAATATCCAAAATATGATCCAAGAAGTCAAAGCCATGGGAAATGTCATTCTCTTCTTTGATGAAATTCACCAAATCCTTGGTGCTGGCTCAATCGGTGGTGATAGTGGTTCTAAAGGTCTTGCGGATATCTTGAAACCAGCTCTTTCACGTGGTGAATTGACCGTGATTGGGGCAACGACTCAAGATGAATACCGCAACACTATCTTGAAAAATGCAGCTCTTGCACGTCGTTTCAACGAAGTCAAGGTTAATGCTCCATCTGCTGAAGATACCTTCAAGATTCTCCAAGGAATCCGTGAATTGTATCAACAACACCACAATGTTGTCTTGCCAGATGAAGTCTTGAAAGCAGCAGTTGATTACTCTGTACAATACATTCCACAACGTAGCTTGCCGGATAAGGCCATCGACCTAGTCGATGTGACAGCTGCTCACTTGGCAGCACAACACCCAGTGACAGATGTCCATGCTGTGGAACATGAAATTGAAGAAGAAAAAGCGAAACAAGAAGCTGCAGCTGCTAAAGAAGATTACGAAGCAGCCCTTAATGCAAAAGTTCGGATCGAAGAATTGGAAAAACAAATTGCCAACCATACAGAAGATCACAAGGTGACAGCAACTGTCAATGACGTAGCTGAGTCTGTCGAACGGATGACTGGTATTCCAGTATCACAAATGGGGGCAACCGATATCGAACGCTTGAAAGATATGGGTCACCGTTTGCAAACCAAGGTTATTGGTCAAGACAAGGCTGTTGAAGCAGTTGCCAAAGCAATTCGTCGGAACCGTGCTGGCTTTGATGAAGGAAACCGCCCAATCGGTAGCTTCCTCTTTGTAGGACCTACTGGTGTTGGGAAGACTGAGTTGGCTAAACAATTGGCCCTTGATATGTTTGGTACTAAAGATGCCATCATCCGTTTGGACATGTCAGAATACAGCGACCGTACAGCCGTGTCTAAATTGATCGGTACAACTGCCGGTTATGTCGGTTACGACGACAACAACAATACTTTGACAGAACGTGTTCGCCGTAATCCATACTCTATCGTCCTTCTTGACGAGATTGAAAAGGCGGATCCTCAAGTGATCACCCTTCTCCTTCAAGTATTGGATGATGGTCGTTTGACAGACGGTCAAGGAAACACCGTCAACTTCAAGAATACCGTAATTATCGCTACTTCAAACGCTGGCTTTGGTTACGAAGCTAACTTGACAGAAGATGCGGACAAACCAGAACTCTTGGATCGTTTGAAACCATTCTTCCGTCCAGAATTCCTCAACCGTTTCAACGCTGTCATTGAATTCTCACACTTGAGTAAGGAAGACCTTTCTAAGATTGTTGACTTGATGTTAGCAGAAGTGAACAAAACTCTTGCGAAGAAAGACATTGACTTGACAGTGAGCGATGCTGCTAAAGAATACATGACTGAAGAAGGCTATGATGAAGTCATGGGCGTACGTCCACTCCGTCGGGTGGTTGAACAACAAATCCGTGACAAAGTGACCGACTTCCACTTGGATCACCTTGAGGCTAAACATTTGTTAGCGGATATGGAAGATGGAGAATTGGTCATTAAAGAGAATACAAACTCAGAAGAATAACTAGGACATCTAGCACCATAAACGGGAGAAAATCAGTTTGAAAAAGAAGGCTAAGAAGAAATTCTTAGCCTTTTTGATATCGATAAAAGAAAAATATATAAGGTATAGTTTTATCGTTTTTTTTCCCAGAAAGTGAAAAATGATAAAAAATAGGTATGTTTTTTCATGAATTGACGCTAAATACAGCGTGAAAATGCCTTAGAAAGCGTCTGTAAGCAAGATTTCCATATAAATGAACAAATAAATTATATAATATATAAAAGACTAAATTTAAGGGGATAGGATGATTTTATGAAAAATCCAATTGATATTTATTCGACAAAAGATTATAAGAAAGTTGAAGCTGTCGTTCAATTGATGGTGGATGGAAAGGTGACAAGTTATAGAGTAGCAACTGAGACAGATATTAGTAAGATGAGTCTAGCTACCTTGACAAAAGGAACCAGTAAAATTAAAAACATTACCTATCAAACAGCGATGTTGTTGATTGAATGGTATGATAAAAATCATGAAAAGTATGGAATCACAATCGATTAGCAAAAACCATAAAAGCTGTCTGGATCGAATAGTGGCTGGACACCTCCATCCATGGACTTATTTTTTTGAAAATCAAGGGTTCGTATTGAAAATACCTATAAAATTTGCTATAGTAGAGCATATATGATTTAAAAAGGAGAAACGGTATGCAAAGTGGTACAACCTTGCTATTTATGCTTGCGCTAATGGTCGGAATGATGTTCTTCATGAGCCGTAGCCAAAAGAAACAATACCAAAAACGGATGGAGAGCTTGAACAAGCTTCAAAAAGGGTATGAAGTGATTACCATCGGTGGTTTGTATGGAACAGTTGATGAAGTAGACACTGAACGTAAAACCGTTGTCTTGGATGTGGATGGCGTATACCTCACATTTGAATTGACAGCTATTAAAACAGTTTTGCCAGTTTCAGAAGGAGTGACAGCTGGTGCAGTTGAAGGCGCTGGTGACTCAGATTCTATCATCGACGGTGAATAATAAGAAAGAGCGATCAAAAGGTCGCTTTTTTCATTTTTAGCTAGATGCCCCCTAGAAAAGGGGCTAGACTGCCATTTTAAGCGGATTTATGATATAATGAAGCGATAAAAACAGTGAAATAGGTAGAAAAACATGTTTCGTTTTAAAAAGAAAGAAAAATTAAGTGTTCCCTTAGAAGTGCCCAAGCACATTGGAATCATTATGGATGGGAACGGTCGTTGGGCCAAAAAACGGATGCAACCTCGTGTCTTTGGCCACAAGGCTGGCATGGAGGCTCTGCAAGAAGTAACCATCGCAGCCAAGGAGATGGGAGTGCAAGCCCTAACGGTCTATGCTTTCTCAACGGAAAACTGGACACGTCCTCAACAGGAAGTGAGCTTTATCATGAATCTTCCAGTTGAATTTTACGATCGCTTTGTTCCAGAACTTCATAGAAATAATGTGAAGATCCAGATGATTGGCGAGGTTTCCCGTCTTCCGAAGGAAACCTTAGAGGCTCTGGAAAAGGCAGAGGCGTTAACCCACTCCAATACAGGCTTGATTTTGAATTTTGCCTTGAACTATGGAGGACGGGCGGAACTGACCCAAGCAGTCAAACAAATCGCCCAGGAAGTTCTCGATGCGCACTTAAATCCAGGTGATATTTCAGAAGAGATCATTGCCAATTATTTGTATACCAGTAGTCTACCCAAGGACTTGCGAGATCCTGATCTGATTATTCGGACCAGTGGCGAGCTTCGCTTGAGTAACTTTTTACCTTGGCAAGCAGCCTACAGTGAGCTTTACTTTACCGATGTGATGTGGCCTGACTTTGGAGAAAAGGCCTTGCATGAAGCAATAGAAGAATACAGCCATCGTCATCGACGTTTTGGTGGTGTATAGGAGAGAAATAGATGAGAAAAGATTTACAGAAGCGAGTGATTTTTGGAGGAATCGCCCTAGCATTCTTTATCCCAGTTGTCCTTATGGGAGGCCTTGTGTTCCAGATTGTAGTGGGACTCATCGCTATGTTGGGTGTTCATGAATTGTTGAAGATGAAAGGTCTGCAGACTGAAACCATCGAAGGAGCCTTGGCCATGCTAGCAGCTCTTGTGTTGGCGTTGCCCTTAGAGAGTTACCTTCCCTTCTTACCAGCGGGTGGCAATTTCATCGCCTATGGCCTTTTGGTCTTATTATTGATGGGGACGACTGTCTTGGCGCAAGGCTATACCTATGACGAGGTTGTCTATCCGATTGCTTCAAGTTTTTATGTTGGATTTGGCTTCCATGCCTTGATTCAAGCACGATTAGCAGGCGTAGATAAAATTCTCTTGGCCCTCTTTATTGTTTGGGCTACGGATTCAGGGGCCTACTTTATTGGGAGCCAGTTCGGTAAGAAAAAACTCTTGCCAAGAGTATCACCTAACAAGACTGTTGAAGGAAGTCTAGGCGGGATCGCTTGTGCTATCGTTGTGACGATGATCTTTATGATGCTAGATCGCACCGTTGCGGGGGATTACGGTTGGATGACCATGATTCTCTTTACCATTCTTTTCAGTATAGCAGCTCAGTTTGGTGACCTAGTTGAAAGTGCCATCAAGCGCCATTTTGGAGTGAAAGACTCTGGCCGTTTTATTCCTGGTCATGGTGGTGTCTTGGATCGATTTGATAGCTTGATTTTTGTTTTCCCATTGATGCTATTCTTTGGTCTGTTTTAAACAGAAATCATCCCATCATCAGATAAAACGAAGGAGCGTGTATGCAATTTATTGCCTTTATTATCATTTTTGGCGTCATTGTCCTGGTACATGAGTTCGGCCATTTCTATTTTGCAAAGAAATCAGGCATCCTTGTTCGCGAGTTTGCGATTGGGATGGGGCCAAAGATTTTTGCCCATGTAGGCAAAGACGGAACAGCCTATACTATTCGAATCCTTCCATTGGGGGGCTATGTCCGAATGGCAGGCTGGGGCGAAGATACGACAGAGATTAAGACAGGAACGCCTGTCAGTCTAACTTTGAACCCTGAGGGAACAGTTGTTCGGATCAACCTTTCTGGGAAAAATATCGACCAGACGGCTCTTCCCATGAATGTCACAGATTTTGATTTTGAGGATAAACTTGAAATCACAGGAATCGTCATCGAAGAGACCAAGACCTATCCTGTCCACCATGATGCGACCATCGTTGAGGAGGATGGGACAGAAGTACGGATTGCTCCTCTAGATGTGCAGTATCAAAATGCTAGTATCTGGGGACGACTCATTACCAACTTTGCTGGTCCCATGAACAACTTTATCCTGAGTATTGTCGTCTACTCTCTCCTAGCCTTTATGCGAGGAGGAGCAGTGGACTACTATAGCAACCATGTTCAGGTTGTTCCTCAAGGAGTGGTAGCTAAGGCTGGTTTGAAAGATAATGACCAGATCGTTCAGATCAATGAATATAAGGTTTCCAACTGGGATGAGTTGACAGATTCTGTCCAGAAGGCAACCCGTAACCAAGGAAAAAATCCAGAAGTAACGATTACCTATGAACGAGACGGGAAGACTCAAAAAGTGACGGTCCAACCAGAAGAAGATGGTGGACGCTATTATATCGGTGTGACCAATGCTGTCAAGACGGGCTTCCTCGATAAGCTTCTGTCAGGTGTGACAGATACTTGGTACACAGCAACTCGTATCTTAACGGCCTTGAAGGATATCCTCTTCCACTTTAGTTTGAACAAGTTGGGTGGTCCGGTAGCGATCTACAAAGCGAGTTCGCAAGCCGCGGAGCTTGGACTTCCAGCTATCCTGTCTCTGATGGCCATGTTGTCCATCAATATCGGAATCTTTAACTTGATCCCCATTCCGGCCTTGGATGGTGGAAAAATCTTGATCAATCTGATCGAGCTGGTTCGTAGAAAACCGCTGAAGCAGGAGGTAGAGACCTACTTGACCCTTGCTGGAGTGGCGGTCATGGTTATCTTGATGATTGCCGTTACTTGGAACGATATTATGAAATTATTTTTGAAATAGAAAAGGAATGAATCTGAATGAAACAAAGTAAAATGCTTATTCCAACACTTCGCGAAATGCCAAGTGATGCGCAGGTCATCAGCCACGCTTTGATGCTCCGTGCGGGTTATGTTCGTCAAGTCTCAGCAGGTGTCTATTCATACCTACCACTTGCTAACCGTGTGATCGAAAAAGCTAAGAAGATCATGCGCCAAGAATTTGATAAGATTGGTGCGGTTGAGATGTTGGCTCCAGCCCTTCTCAGTGCTGACCTTTGGCGCGAATCTGGCCGTTATGAAACTTACGGTGAAGACTTGTATAAATTGAAAAATCGTGAGAAGTCAGACTTTATCTTGGGCCCAACTCACGAAGAAACCTTCACAGCGATTGTCCGTGATTCTGTCAAGTCTTACAAGCAATTGCCACTGAATTTGTACCAAATCCAGCCTAAATACCGTGATGAAAAACGTCCACGTAATGGCCTTCTTCGTACGCGTGAATTTATCATGAAAGATGGTTATAGCTTCCACGCTAACTACGATAGTTTGGATGTAACTTATGATGAGTACAAGGCAGCCTACGAGCGTATCTTCACTCGCAGTGGTTTGGACTTCAAAGCCATCATCGGTGATGGTGGTGCCATGGGTGGTAAGGATAGCCAAGAATTTATGGCCATTACACCTTCGCGTACAGACCTTGACCGTTGGGTGGTGTTAGACAAGTCTGTTGCATCATTTGACGAGATTCCTGCAGAAGTGCAAGAAGAAATCAAGGAAGAATTGCTCAAATGGATGGTTTCTGGTGAAGACACCATTGCCTACTCAAGTGAATCAAGCTATGCAGCTAACTTGGAAATGGCAACCAACGCCTACAAACCAAGCAATCGTGTTGTGACGGAAGAAGAAGTGGTTCGCGTGGAAACACCAGGTGTCAAATCGATTGACGAAGTCGCAGCCTTCTTGAATATCTCTGAAGAGCAAACCATCAAGACTTTGGTTTATATCGCAGATGAGGAGCCAGTTGTGGCACTACTCGTTGGCAATGACCAACTCAATGAAGTTAAGTTGAAAAACCACCTTGGAGCGGACTTCTTGGAACCTGCAACTGAGGCGGAAGTGAAAGAATTGTTGGGAGCGGACTTTGGTTCCCTTGGCCCAGTCAATCTTCCTGAAAATGTTAAAATTATCGCTGACCGCAAGGTGCAAGATAGCCGCAATGCTGTTGTGGGGGCTAACGAAGATGGCTACCACTTGACGGGTGTCAACCCAGGTCGTGACTTCACTGCGGAATATGTCGATATCCGTGAAGTGCGTGAGGGTGAGATTTCTCCAGACGGACAAGGCGTTCTCAATTTTGCGCGTGGGATTGAGATTGGTCACATCTTTAAACTGGGTACTCGTTACTCAGCAAGTATGGGGGCAGATGTCTTGGATGAAAATGGCCGTGCTGTGCCAATTATCATGGGCTGTTACGGTATCGGTGTCAGCCGTCTCCTTTCAGCCGTTATGGAGCAACACGCTCGCCTCTTTGTTAACAAGACGCCTAAAGGTGAATACCGTTACGCTTGGGGCATCAACTTCCCTAAAGAATTGGCGCCGTTTGATGTGCACTTGATTCCAGTCAATGTCAAGGATGAAGCTTCTCTTGAATTGACAAGCAAGATCGAAGACCAATTGGTCAAGGCTGGCTACGAAGTCTTGGTAGACGACCGTAACGAACGTGCTGGTGTTAAATTTAGCGATAGTGACTTGATTGGTTTGCCAATCCGCATCACTGTCGGAAAGAAAGCAGCTGACGGTGTCGTAGAAGTGAAAATCAAAGCTTCAGGCGACACGATTGAAGTGCATGCAGACAACCTGATTGAAACTCTTTCCATTTTAAATAAATAAGCAATGGTAGAAGACTAGGATTCTCAACATCCTAGCCTTCTTTTTTGTAAGCTGATCCAGCTAGCTGAAAGGATCTTCTTATAGTCGAAAAGTTAGGCGAATTATGATAAAATAAAGGCTAGTAATTCGTCAGGGAGAAATCATGTCAACTAGCTTTGAAATCTTAATGAATCAGTTGGGAATGCCTTTGGAAATGCGTGAATCAGACGCTTTTAAAGGGGCTGAAATCCAAGAGGTCATCGTCCATAAGCTCAGTCGTGTTTGGGAATTTCGTTTTGTTTTTGCCGAAATTCTTCCCATCACGATTTTTCAGGAGCTCAAAAACCGCTTGGCTGAGGAGTTTTCAAAGACAGGAAATCGAGCGGTGTTTGAGATTCATGTGAAGAATCCAACTTTTAGCGAGGAACTCTTGCAAGCCTATTATCAGGAGGCTTTTGAAGATGGCCCCTGTGCGAGTCAGGGCTTTAAGAGCATGTATCAACACCTACAAGTCCGCTCTCAAGGAGAAGAGTTGATCATTAGTGGCCCTTCATCTGTGGATACGGAGCACCACCGGAAAAACCATCTGCCTAATCTTGCTAGTCAATTGACCAAGTTTGGTTTTCCTCATTTCCAGTGTCGGGTCGAAGCGGATGACCAGATGACAGAAGAACTCCAGCAGGCCTTCGAGGCTGAAAAGGATCAAATCTTCCAAGCAGCTAATGAAGAAACCTTGCGGGCCATGGAGTCCTTGTCTCAAATGGCTCCACCACCAGCAGAGGAAAAACCAGCCTTTGATTTCAAGGCCAAAAAGGCTGCGGCCAAGCCCAAGCTGGATAAGGCAGAGGTCACTCCTATGATTGATATCACGACAGAAGAGAACCGCATTGTCTTTGAAGGAGTGGTCTTTGATGTTGAGCACAAGGTGACGCGGACAGGTCGGGTCTTGATCAATTTCAAGATGACCGACTATACTTCTAGTTTTTCGCTCCAGAAATGGGCTAAAAATGAAGAAGAAGCTCAGAAGTTTGACATGATTAAGAAAAACTCTTGGTTGCGGGTTCGTGGGAATATCGAGGTCAATAACTTCACACGCGATTTGACCATGAATGTCCAGGATGTCCAAGAAGTGGTCCACTACGAGCGCAAGGATCTGATGCCAGAAGGCGAGCGTCGGGTCGAGTTCCATGCCCATACCAATATGTCAACCATGGATGCCCTACCTGAGGTAGAGGAGCTAGTCGCAAAAGCAGCCAAATGGGGTCACAAAGCAGTAGCTATCACAGACCATGGAAATGTTCAGTCCTTCCCTCATGGCTATAAGGCTGCCAAGAAAGCTGGTATCCAACTCATCTATGGGATGGAAGCCAATATCGTCGAAGACCGCGTGCCGATTACCTACAATGAAGTCGACCTAGACCTTCATGAAGCAACCTATGTGGTTTTTGACGTGGAAACGACGGGACTTTCAGCGATTTACAATGATTTGATTCAGGTTGCCGCATCTAAAATGCATAAGGGCAATATCATTGCTGAATTTGATGAGTTCATCAATCCAGGTCATCCTATCTCTGCCTTTACAACGGACCTGACAGGCATTACCGATGATCATGTTCGCAATGCCAAACCCTTGAAACAAGTCCTAGAGGAGTTTCAGGAATTCTGTCAGGATGCGGTTTTGGTTGCCCATAATGCCACCTTTGACGTGGGCTTCATGAATGCCAACTATGAGCGTCATGGCCTTCCAAAAATCACTCAGCCAGTGATTGATACGTTAGAGTTCGCGCGTAACCTTTATCCAGAGTACAAGCGTCATGGTTTGGGTCCCTTGACCAAGCGCTTCGGCGTTGCCTTGGAGCACCACCACATGGCCAACTATGACGCGGAAGCGACGGGTCGCTTGCTCTTTATCTTTATCAAGGACGTCGCAGAAAAACATGGCGTGACCAATCTAGCCAAGTTGAATGTGGATCTAATTAGTCCAGATTCCTATAAAAAGGCACGGGTCAAACACGCGACCATCTATGTCAAGAACCAGACCGGCTTGAAAAACATGTTCAAATTGGTCTCTCTTTCCAATACTCAATATTTTGAGGGTGTTCCTCGGATTCCGCGGACAGTTTTAGATGCCCATCGAGAAGGGTTGATCCTGGGATCTGCTTGTTCTGAAGGAGAAGTCTTTGATGCGGTTGTCTCTCAAGGAGTTGACGCAGCAGTCGAAGTAGCCAAGTACTATGACTTTATTGAGGTGATGCCTCCAGCCATCTATGCCCCCCTCATTGCCAAAGAGCAGGTTAAGGACATGGACGAGCTCCAGACCATCATCAAGAGCTTGATTGAGGTGGGAGATCGTCTTGGCAAACCGGTCCTGGCAACAGGAAATGTCCACTATCTTGAGCCTGAGGAAGAGATTTATCGGGAAATTATTGTCCGCAGTCTTGGGCAAGGGGCTATCATTAACCGGACGATCGGTCATGGAGAAAATGCTCAACCAGCACCTTTGCCAAAAGCTCATTTCCGCACAACCAATGAAATGCTGGATGAATTTGCCTTTCTAGGGGAAGACTTGGCGCGAAAATTGGTCATTGAAAATACCAACGCACTGGCAGAAATCTTTGAACCTGTTGAAGTGGTCAAGGGGGACCTCTATACGCCATTTATCGACAAGGCCGAAGAGACAGTTGCCGAATTGACCTATAAGCGGGCCTTTGAAATCTATGGCAATCCGCTACCAGATATCGTCGATTTGCGGATTGAAAAGGAGTTGACCTCTATCCTGGGGAATGGCTTCGCTGTGATCTATCTGGCCTCCCAACTCTTGGTGCACCGTTCCAATGAGCGGGGCTACCTGGTTGGATCGCGTGGATCCGTTGGGTCCAGCTTTGTGGCGACCATGATCGGGATTACCGAGGTCAATCCACTTTCGCCTCACTATGTCTGTGGTCAGTGCCAGTACAGTGAGTTTATCACCGATGGTTCCTATGGTTCCGGATTTGATATGCCTAATAAGGACTGTCCTAACTGTGGGCACAAGCTCAGCAAAAATGGACAGGACATTCCTTTCGAGACCTTCCTTGGTTTTGATGGGGATAAGGTACCCGATATCGATTTGAACTTCTCCGGGGAAGACCAGCCGAGTGCCCACTTAGATGTCCGGGATATCTTTGGGGAAGAATATGCCTTCCGTGCAGGAACGGTTGGTACTGTGGCTGCCAAGACGGCCTATGGCTTTGTCAAGGGTTATGAGCGGGATTATGGCAAGTACTACCGGGATGCAGAGGTAGAACGTCTAGCCCAAGGAGCCGCTGGGGTTAAACGGACGACCGGTCAGCACCCAGGGGGAATCGTTGTTATTCCAAACTATATGGACGTCTATGACTTCACTCCTGTGCAGTACCCGGCTGATGACGTGACCGCCGAATGGCAGACCACCCACTTTAACTTCCATGATATTGATGAGAACGTCCTCAAGCTTGATGTCCTGGGACACGATGATCCGACCATGATTCGCAAGCTCCAGGACTTGTCAGGCATTGATCCAAACGATATTCCTATGGATGATCCTGGTGTCATGGCCCTCTTTTCAGGTACAGATATCCTAGGAGTCACACCGGAGCAAATTGGTACTTCAACCGGTATGCTGGGAATCCCAGAGTTTGGGACTAACTTCGTTCGGGGTATGGTCGATGAGACCCATCCGACCACCTTTGCCGAATTGCTTCAGCTTTCTGGTCTGTCTCACGGTACCGACGTATGGTTAGGAAATGCCCAAGACTTGATCAAGGCTGGGATTGCTGACCTATCAACCGTTATCGGATGTCGGGATGACATCATGGTTTACCTCATGCACGCTGGACTAGATCCAAAAATGGCCTTTACCATCATGGAGCGGGTGCGGAAAGGCATGTGGCTCAAGATTCTTGAAGAAGAGCGCAATGGTTATATCGAGGCCATGAAGGCTAACAATGTACCTGAATGGTACATCGAGTCTTGTGGAAAAATCAAGTATATGTTCCCTAAAGCCCATGCGGCAGCCTACGTTATGATGGCCTTGCGGGTGGCTTACTTTAAGGTTCATCATCCTCTCTACTATTACTGTGCTTACTTCTCTATCCGTGCCAAGGCCTTTGATATCAAGACCATGGGCGCAGGCCTAGAAGCCGTGAAAGCGCGGATGAAGGAGATTGCTGAAAAACGTAAGAACAACGAAGCTTCCAATGTGGAGATTGACCTCTACACCACCCTTGAAATTGTCAATGAGATGTGGGAGCGTGGCTTCAAGTTTGGCAAACTGGACCTCTATCGCAGTGATGCAACGGAATTCATCATCGATGGAGACACCCTTATCCCACCATTTGTCGCCATGGATGGATTGGGAGAGAACGTAGCCAAGCAGATTGTGCGAGCTCGCAAAGAAGGAGAATTCCTCTCTAAAACAGAGTTACGCAAACGTGGAGGCGTCTCCTCAACCTTGGTAGAAAAGATGGATGAGATGGGAATCCTTGGCAATATGCCTGAGGATAACCAGCTCAGCCTGTTTGATGATTTGTTTTGATGGGTAAATGATTTTTATTCAAAAGTTATCAATCTTAGATGAACAAAAGTCATAATTACATGATGAAGTAACTAATTTATTGAATTGTTCATTTTCTATGTTTGGAAGAATGTTACATTATCTTTTCAGGAGTAGGACAGAACGAAATTTACTAAAAATCGTACTGCCTTACTCCTATTTTTATATACTTGTATTCTCAAATAGAGAAAGTTTATTGCAGTTGATTTTAAATTGAGAAAAATAATATTATGTTCTTTCTATATAATATTGATTTCATAGTTTGTACATGCTATACTATCTCTGATAATAAATGATTAATATATGATTAAAAAAGTTGGAAGGAGGCGTAGATATGACTGAATGGATTGTTATTGATCAGTTTGGTAATATGATTGCACAAGGATTTTGGACAAAGGAAGCAACAGAGCAGTATTCAAAAAATATTCCTAATACAAGTGTTATTCCAAAGAATTAGCTACTCTTAACTATAGATTCATATGAATTTGTAGTTTTTTTAAAATACAATAAAGGCGGATGAAATGGGTATTCAATTTACTTCTAAAAAGGTTGGAGAACTATTGAAAGAAGGTAATTTGCGGATTCCTTCTTATCAAAGACCTTATAAGTGGAACAGAAAGCATATCCGTAATCTTTTTTATGATTTACGAGATGCTATGGAAAAAAAGGAATATCAAGTTGGCTCTGTTATCTTGCATGATAATAATGGATACTTAGATATTGTAGATGGGCAACAACGGCTAATTTCTATTTCTTTATTTCTTCATTTATTAGAGAAATTAGAGAATTATGAAGGTGCTAATCAACTTTTAGGTGCTGAATTTGGAGAGATATCCTGCTATCATGCGAGCGAAAATTATAGTGAGTGGGAAAATTTAGCTCAATTGGTTGGTTCAAACCAGGCAAAAGGAATTTGCGAATTTTTATTAGAAAATTGTTCTATCTCTTGTATCGTCATGCCAGAGGAACGTTTGTCAGAAGCTTTTCAATTATTTGACTCTCAGAATAATCGTGGCAAATCTTTAGAACCTCATGATTTACTCAAAGCCTACCATCTGCGTCAACAAGATTCAGAAGATGGAAAAATTATTGAGAAATGGGAGCAGTTTGTGGAAGATAACGATTTAAGTCTGAAAGATCTATTTGATAAGCATCTTTTTCGTATGAGACGTTGGTCGAGGGGAGAAACAGGATTAACCAATAAGCGTTATGGTTCATATCTGCGTTTTACAGAATCTTTTATTGATGATTTTAAAGGTGTTGATTTAAGTCAGAATTTTCCATACCTAGAATTATACCGTCATATTGAAAATTTCCCTATGTCAATAACCATGCCAATCATTGATGGAAGTGAATTTTTTAAGTATATTGAATCTGTCCATCAAACGATTAAAGATCATATAGATATTTTGAATAAACAGTTAGGAATTTCTAATGATTCTAAAAGGGCAGAAAATAGTTCAGATTATCCAGAAGGTATGTTGAAAATTTACAATAGTTCAAAAGGACGCTATATCAAGTGTCATAATTTGTTTCTAAATATTTGCTTGCTTTTTGCAGAGAGATTTGGAAAAGAAGAGCTATCAAAAGAAATAGTAGAGACCTTGTTTATTTGGGCTTACTACCCGCGTGTAAAGTCTCGTGCTATATATGATGCTACTTTAGGAAACTACGCTGCAGGCGGGAAGTTCAGACAAAGAGAAGTTCAAAAACTTTTCCAAATTTTAGCCCATGCTGTAACTCCAAATGATTTCATGCTTAAGATAGATAGAGAATTATTTGAAAATTATACTGTGGAGCAGATTATAGAGGAGGAAAGAGGAAAATGGTAGAGACACATATCAGCTTGTCCGTTGATCGTTTATTAAACGAAGATAGCTATGCTATTCCTCTTTATCAGAGAAATTTTTCCTGGACTTATGATGAGATCGAGCAGTTATTGAACGATGTAGCAGATGCTTATCAAGAAAAGAGAGACAATTACTATATTGGAACATTAGTTGTCAATGAAGAGAATGGTCTTTTTAAAATTATAGATGGTCAACAACGAACAACAGCCCTTAATTTAATTGCTTTGGTTTTGAAAAATGAGTTTAATTTTGACAAATTAGAGGCGGTTAACTTAACTTTCCCGGCTCGGAGAAGATCAAATGAGAATATTCAAAATCTATTTATCAATGAAAAAATTTCTGAGGACGATGAAAATGAATTAACTAGAGGTTACAGACATGCTAAAGATGCCCTGAAAAAAGTGCTAGGAGAGCGCCAACTTGAACCTCAGTCCTTCGTTGATTATCTTTTTGAGAATGTCATCATTTTTCGGAGTATACTTCCTGAAGATTTAGATTTGAATCTTTATTTCGAACGTTTTAACTCTCGGGGAGAACAACTAGAAGCTCATGAAATTCTTAAGGCACAAATGATGGCTAAGTTTGGAGAAAATCAAGAAACAGCAGAAAAATTTGCTAGAATCTGGGATGCTTGCGCTGAATTTGATAAGCCAGTAGCAAGTCAATTTAAGATGAGACGGAAGAGGGCAGACAGTTTTCAGGAGCGTGAACGCATTTTTGGATGGCACTTTTCAAATTACTCATTTCATAATATTTATGATGACATTGATTTTTATCAAAATGAAAGAAGAAAGTTATCAGATGTATTAGGAAAAAAGATAAATGAAAAAAATATAGAAGTAGAAAAAGATTTTGGTGATTATACCCAAGTTATAGATTTTCCTACCTTCTTACTCCATGTATTGGCTATTTGGGAAGGTAGAGATCCCAGTGAGGTTCAGCTAGACGATAAGAAACTCTTAACTCTATTTGATATAAAAAATAAAAATAAGACTTGGATTATTGAATTCAGTGAATTTCTTCTTAAAATAAAACATATTTTTGATAATTACATCGTTAGAAATTCAAATATGGATTCTTCAAGCAGAAATAAGGATGAATGGTTTTTGCAGAAGGGAACTTATTATGAATATCAACCTAACGGAAAAGCGAAAGAGCATTACATAGTTGAAGAACGCTTTACTAAGAATACATTTTCAGATTCGGAAATTAACCAAAACATTATTCTTCTTCAATCTATGTTTGCTGTGACTTTCACTGCCAATCGTGATAGTCGTTGGTTATATGAAATTTTGCAATTCCTCTTCGAGAATATTGAGGAACTAAATGATCAAGAATTTGCTATTCGATTTAAGGATTTTCTTGAAAAAATGGCTGTGAGATATGCTGAGGGAAGATTGTTCACCGAGGAAGATATTATTAAGAAATATGGTGACATTCCTGTTTATGCATTTAATTTTATTGATTACATCTTATGGAAAAATCGTGAAGAGTTAGGAAGGGAGTATAAAGGTGTTAAATTTGATCATTTCAAATTTGCTTATCGTCGTTCCATAGAGCATTGGTTTCCACAACATCCAAATAGTGATGAAAGAGTTGAGAAAATGGATGATCAATTCTTACACTCATTTGGTAACCTTTGTATTATTACTGATAGTCAAAATTCGAAATTTGGAAATTTAGTTCCGAGTGCAAAATATAAACAGTGGGAAGGAATTTTTGATCGTCAGAGTCTAAAATTACAAATAATGGCTAGCATAACAGAAAAAACTAAATGGGAATCGGATCAGATAAAAGGATTAGAAAAAGAAATTTTACCTATGGTCAAAAAATTTATAGAAAGTAAGTCATAAGAATTGCCTTAATCATCAATGTTAAAACGCCATTGTATATCTAATAGATTTACAGTAGCCTTCTTTTTTGTTACAATAATCAATAGAAAGAAGGTGAGAATATGTCTAAGACGAGTATGAGTATTCGTTTGGATAGTGAGGTTAAGGAACAGGCTCAACAGGTTTTTAACCATTTAGGGATGGATATGACTACAGCCATCAACATTTTCCTCCGTCAGGCTATTCAATATCAGGGTCTACCGTTTGATGTAAAGATAGATGAAAATAGGAAATTGCTTCAAGTGGTAACGGATGTAGAGCAAAATCGGAATATGAGCCAGTCTTTTGAATCTGTCTCAGACTTGATGGAGGACTTGCGTGCTTGAGATTCGCTATCATAAACAGTTTAAAAAAGATTTTAAGTTGGCAATGAAGCGTGGATTGAAGGCAGATTTGTTAGAAGAAGTCTTGCATTTTCTGATTCAAGAAAAAGAACTTCCTATCAGATATCGTGACCATCAACTGACCAACTCCAAGCATTTTCAAGGTGTTCATGAGTGTCATATTCAGCCGGATTGGCTTTTGGTTTACAAAGTAGATAAGGACGAATTGATTTTAAACTTGCTAAGGACAGGAAGTCATAGCGATTTGTTCTGATGGATTCAACGATCCTCGCTCAGTTTGAGGTTGGTTAATGATAGAAAAGAAAAAAAGAGCAACACCCTGGAAGTCAGGGAAAGTCATTTCCATTCGCCTACGAAATGGTGTTTATGTCTTAGCACAAATGGTGCGGGAGCCCTATCTGGTATTTTTTAACCATTTTAAGGAGGAAAATAGCTGGAAGGGAGTGACCTTGAAAGAGGAGAATATTCTCTTTTGTAAAGCAGTCACTCGTCAGTTTCTACGCTCTAGTCCTGTAACGATTGTCAAAGATCTTGACCCTCTCTTAGATTATAGGCTGCCTAAAGAATGGATTTATAGCCATATGGGAGGGCATCCGATTACGGTTTCGGTGAAGGGACAGGAGCGCCAAGTAGCTGGTTTTGGTCATCGGCTTTCCTTGGTTCAGGCGGACAAGGAAAGTGGCCAACCAGAGGATAATCCTCTGATGGGACTCTTCCAAGCCTATATCCTACCAGATATCCAAGAGCAAGATTGGGAGCGGGTCGGTCAGGCTGAGCTCATGTCTCTAGAAGTCTTTCCGACGCTCAATGAACGTCTTTATCTCTGCTTTCTCTATGGGAAAAATGTGAATCCAGAGCTAGATATCTCTTTGGGAAAGCCCTTGCTTGATGACTATGAAACTTATGTAGATATCCTCACTAACAGCCCAGAGGCACGACGTCTCTATCTAGGTGAGGAGGATGCTAAGAAAGGAATAGAACGATGAGAGTAAAAATTTTTGCAGAAGACAAACCTGCTCAAAAAACATTTAGCTATCAATTAGAGCTAGATACCGATACAATTTTAAAAGTTACTGGCCTGGTCTGCTCCACTGTCGTGGTAGCAAACCTCTTGTCACTCTTAAAAGATTAATATAGAAAAGGATTGAACATGGTTTTACCAAATTTTAAAGAAAACTTAGAAAAATACGCAAAATTGTTGGTTGCAAATGGCATCAACGTGCAACCTGGCCATACCTTGGCTTTGAACATTGATGTGGAGCAAAGAGAATTGGCCCACTTGATCGTGAAGGAAGCCTATGCCTTGGGGGCACATGAAGTGATCATACAATGGGCAGATGATTTTACTACCCGGGAGAAATTCCTCCATGCACCGATGGATCGCTTGGACAATGTACCTGATTACAAGATTGCAGAGATGAACTACCTCTTGGAACACAAGGCAAGTCGCTTGGGTGTGCGTTCATCTGATCCAGGTGCCTTAAATGGTGTCGATGCAGAGAAGCTTTCTGCTTCTGCTAAAGCTTTGGGCATGGCCATGAAACCAATGCGCATCGCCACTCAATCTAACAAGGTCAGCTGGACAGTTGCTGCTGCAGCAGGTTTAGAATGGGCGAAAAAAGTCTTCCCAAATGCGGCGAGCGATGAAGAAGCAGTGGATCTCCTTTGGGATCAAATCTTCAAGACCTGCCGGGTATACGAAGAAGATCCAGTCAAGGCTTGGGAAGAGCATGCAGCTGTTCTCAAGAGCAAGGCAGATACACTTAATAAGGAACAATTCTCAGCCCTTCATTACACAGCACCAGGAACAGATTTGACTCTTGGCTTGCCGAAGAACCACGTCTGGGAATCTGCGGGGGCTATCAATGCCCAGGGCGAAGGCTTCTTGCCAAACATGCCGACAGAAGAGGTCTTCACAGCTCCTGACTTCCGTCGTGCAGAAGGATATGTAACGTCTACAAAACCGCTTAGCTACAATGGGAACATCATCGAAGGCATCAAAGTGACCTTTGAAAATGGAGAAATTGTGGATATCACAGCAGAAAAAGGCGATCAAGTCATGAAAGATTTGGTCTTCAAAAACAAGGGAGCGCGTGCCTTAGGTGAATGTGCCCTCGTACCAGACCCAAGCCCAATTTCCCAATCAGGCATCACCTTCTTCAACACTCTCTTTGATGAAAATGCTTCTAACCACTTGGCCATCGGAGCAGCCTATGCAACCAGTGTAGAAGGTGGCGCAGAGTTCACAGAAGAAGAACTCGAAGCAGCTGGCCTTAACCGCTCAGACGTTCACGTCGACTTCATGATCGGTTCAAGCCAAATGGATATCGACGGCATCCGAGAAGACGGCACCCGCGTCCCAGTCTTCCGCAACGGAGATTGGGCAATATAGGGAGCAAAACAGAAATCAGTAACTCGAAGAGTTTGATTTCGTAGTTTTGCCCCCGCACAGTTGATTAGGAAGTACGAGTACCGTAGGTAGGAGTAGTTCCAATCGACCACTGCGCCGAGAGACAGAAATCGGTAGACGCAGTCTCGATTTCTTCCTCGCTTTTTGGATTCAAAGCTCGGGCAAAAAAGGTCCACAGGACCTTTTTAGTACCCCCGCCCAGTTGATTAGGAAGGGGCCTTGCTCCGCAATCCCTATTCGCCGCCTCAAAATAGTGTTTTGGGCCATCAACCACTGTGCCGAGAGACAGAAATCGGTAGACGCAGTCTCGATTTCGTAGTCCTGGCCCCACACAGTTGATTAGGAAGGGCCTTGCTCCGCAATCCCTATCCACCACCTCAAAACAGTGTTTTGAGCCATCAACCACTGCGCCGAGAGACGGAAATGAGCTACTTAGAGCCTTTGTTTTTCAAGAATAAAAATAAAGAGTTTGGTTTTAACGACTAAGCTCTTTTTTGTGTCCGCTAGTTTTAATGAAATATAGGGATAAAATTTTATAGCTTCTTCTCTTAATTAAAGAACATTTCAAAGAAGCCTTGACGAGGGCCTGCTTTCTAGATAGACTGGAAGTAAGCGTTTACACACAACAAATTTTAGGAGGTCCTGATGAAATCACATCAACCACGTTATGCTATTCGCAAGTATGCTGTAGGAGTTGCTTCGGTACTGGTTGGCTTTTTTGCCAGCGGTCAAGTCGTAGCAGCAGATACGCCGAGTGTTACAGAAAGCCCTGCAACGACTCCTCCGACACAGCCAAGTGAAGGAGACTTGCCTCAGTCTGCTACCGAGGAAACTGCTCAGCCGGCAGTAGAAAAACCAATTGTTCCGGCTCCAATCGTCGAGCAAAGTCAACCGACCCTACCTGATCGAGAATTGCGCGCATCCGATCTTGATCGCTTGATTCGCGAAGAAGCGATCTCTGTTACAGAAGCTAATGGGACAGCTCAACCGGTGACAGCAGCGACGGAAACACCCGCTAAAGATCCAGAGCAAGAAGAAAAATTGGCCAAGAAAAAGGTCATCTCTATTGATGCCGGTCGCAAGTACTTCTCACCGGATCAAATCAAGGAAATCATTGATGAAGCTAGCAAGACGGGTTATACCGATTTGCATCTCTTAGTGGGAAATGACGGCTTACGCTTTGTCCTTGATGACATGTCCTTGCAAGTGGGAGATGCGTCCTACTCAAGTCAAGCGGTCAAAGAGGCTGTAGAAAAAGGAACCAAAGCCTACTATGACGATCCAAATGGAACAGCCTTGACTCAGGCTCAAATGGATGAGATTTTGGCTTATGCCAAATCCAAGAATATAGGCGTCATTCCAACGATTAATAGCCCAGGGCACATGGATGCAATTCTGACGGCTATGGAGCAATTGGGGATTGAAAACCCTCACTTTAATTACTTTGGTACGAAAAAGTCAGAACGGACCGTTGATTTAGACAACCAAAAAGCTCTAGATTTCACCAAAGCCTTGGTGGACAAGTATGCGGCTTATTTCAGTGGCAAGACAGAAATCTTTAACATCGGCTTGGACGAATATGCCAATGATGCAACAGATGCCCATGGTTGGCAGGTCCTTCAAGCTAGCAAGCATTGGCCAGATGAAGGCTATCCAGATAAAGGCTACGAAAAATTCATCCAATATGCCAATGATCTAGCGGCTATTGTAAAAAAACACAAGATGAAACCAATGGCCTTCAACGACGGTATCTACTACAATGGCGATACCTCCTACGGAACCTTTGATAAGGATATCATTGTATCCTATTGGACAGGTGGTTGGAACGGCTATGATGTGGCTTCGTCAAAATTCCTATCTGAACTAGGCCATCAAATTCTTAATACCAATGATGCTTGGTATTATGTCCTCGGCCGGGATAAGGCTGGATCTGGCTGGTACAATCTCGATCAAGGACTTGAAGGGATTTCCAAGTCAGCGATTGATGTTGTTCAAAAAAATGATGGGGCTAAGGTTCCCTTCATTGGTGGGATGGTAGCTGCCTGGGCAGATACGCCATCTGCAACCTACAAAAAAGAGCTACTCTTCAAGCTCATGCACGCTTTTGCGGATAAGAATGCGGACTACTTTGTAGCAGATCCTGAAGTCGTTGAAAAAGCTCTGGCGGAAGCTCCAACTGATTTGGACCACTACACACCAGAATCCCTAGTAGCCTTTACTGCAGCAAAAAAGGCGCTGGAAGGAGTAGGAGCAGAGACGACTCGAGCAGAAGCTAAGGAACTGATTGCTTCTCTCAAAGCCGCTCAAGAGTCCTTAGTCTATACAGAAAGCTATGCCAAAGAGTTGGCAGACAAGGAAGCTGCTGAAAAACTAGCTAAGAGCAAGGTGATTTCCATTGACGCAGGACGCAAATACTTTTCGCTAGATCAGCTGAAACGAATCGTGGACAAGGCCAGTGAGCTAGGCTACTCTGACTTGCACCTCCTTGTCGGAAACGATGGCATGCGCTTCGTCCTCGATGATATGACGGTGGAAGCCAATGGCAAGACTTATGCTAGCGATGACGTGAAACAGGCGCTTATCGAAGGAACTAAGGCCTACTATGACGATCCAAATGGTCAAGCCTTGACTCAAGAAGAAATGGACGAATTGCTTGCTTATGCGACTTCTAAAGGAATTGGCTTGATTCCAGCAGTCAATAGTCCAGGTCATATGGATGCCATCTTAGTAGCGATGGAAAAACTAGGTATCGAACATCCGCAAGCGACCTTTGATACGGTTTCTAAGACAACTATGGATTTGACCAACGAAGAAGCGGTTAATTTCACCAAGGCCCTCATTGGCAAGTACATGGACTATTTCAAAGGCAAGTCTAAGATCTTTAACTACGGAACAGACGAATACGCTAATGATGCTACCAATGCCCAAGGCTGGTACTACCTCAAATGGTATGAACTCTATGGTAAGTTTGCGGACTACTCTAATAGTCTGGCAGCCATGGCCCGTGAAAAAGGCTTGCAACCAATGGCCTTTAACGATGGCTTCTACTATGGAGACGAAGATGATGTGACCTTTGACAAGGACGTCTTGATTTCTTACTGGTCTAAAGGATGGTGGGGCTACAATCTCGCATCACCACAGTACCTAGCAGACAAGGGCTACAAATTCCTCAATACAAACGGGGACTGGTACTATGTTTTGGGCCACAGAGGAGATCAAAGCTATCCACTCGATAAAGCTATCCAACATTCAGAAACCGTTCCATTTGAACAATTAGCTTCAACCAAATACCCTGATGTGAAATTACCAGTGTCCGGAAGTATGTTGGGAATTTGGGCAGATGAACCAGCTAATGAATACAAGGAAGAAGAAGTCTTCCAGGTCATGGAAGCATTTGCCAACCACAATAAGGACTACTTCAAAGCTGACTATACAGCCCTTCGTGCGGTCCTTGCCAATGTTCCAACAGATCTTTCCATCTACACTGAGGAATCTCGTTCAGCTCTTGCAACGGTGCTAGATCAGTTAAATTGGAAGATCAGTCGTGCTCACCAAGAAAAAGTGGCAGAGCAGGTTGAACAGGTAACTCAAGCTCTCAGTCAATTGAAACCAATCACCCAAGTGGGAAGCCAAGCAGAAGATGATGTCAGAGCCTTGGTAGCAGACAAACCAAGCTTGGAAGTCATTGAAAAAGAACTGGATTTTGAAGTTGTTGAACGGACCAATCCAGAACTAGCCAAGGGTGAACGAAAAGTGGTTCAAGCAGGTGTCAAAGGCCAGCAGCGTGAATTTGTTGCGGTTTCTGCCCTTGATGAGAGCCGCCAAGTAGTAGGAACTGAAGTTTCGAAAGAAGCTGTTGCTGAGATTGTAGAAGTGGGAACCAAGGAGGCAGAAGTGATCACTCCGACTCCAGGTTTACAGGATGGTCCAAGTCCTCAACCAGACTTACCTCAAGTTGATCAAGGAGGTCATCATCAAGTAAGACCAGTAACTCCTGAAGTGAAGCCACTTGTGAACGCTCAACCAGCTCCAGTCGCTTCAGAACAAAAAACAGTAGAAGAGGCTAAGCTAACACCAATGCAAGATCAAACACCGTCTAGTCATCAGCTTCCTGAGACTGGACAAGAATCTGTCCTAGGTTTGGCCTTGCTTGGAGCGATCTTAGGAGCGACAGGGATGAGTCTCAAAGGACGGAAAGAAGACTAATCAGCCCCCCGATTGAACTAAGTCTTTCTATTTTCTAGAGATGGAAAAGGAAAGACTTGGTTCTTTTTTTGTCTCGGAAATTGTACCCGGACAGTTCTCTCTTTTCCGCCTTGTTCAGCTTGGATGAACTTGATAAAATAAAAACATGACACGATACAAAGCAACTATTTCTTACGATGGAACTCTATTTGCTGGTTTCCAACGCCAACCGCATGCCCGTAGTGTGCAAGAAGAAATCGAGAAGACCTTGATGCGTCTCAATCAAGGAAATCCTGTGACCATACATGGAGCAGGCCGGACGGATGCAGGTGTCCATGCCCTTGGGCAGGTCATCCACTTTGATCTCCCCCAGCCACGGGACGAGGAGAAGCTCCGCTTCGCCCTCGATACCCAAACCCCAGAGGATATTGACTTTATCCGGGTGGAGCAAGTTCCCGATGACTTTCACTCGCGCTACCAGAAGCACAGCAAGACCTATGAATTTATCGTGGATTATGGTCGTCCCAAGAATCCCATGATGCGCCACTATGCAACCCACTACCCTTATCCTTTGGATGTGGTCAAGATGCAAGCAGCCATCCGAAAGTTGGAGGGGACCCATGATTTCACGGGCTTCACAGCTTCGGGTACCAGTGTGGAAGACAAGGTGCGGACGATTACAGAGGCTCGCTTGGACGAGGATGCAGAACATCATCGCCTCCTCTTTACCTTTTCAGGCAATGGCTTTCTCTATAAGCAGATCCGCAATATGGTGGGAACTTTGTTGAAGATCGGAAATGATCGGATGCCGATCGAGCAGATCGATCTGATTTTAGAAAAGAAGGACCGCAATCTAGCAGGTCCTACAGCAGCGCCAAATGGCTTATATTTAAAGGAGATCCGTTATGAGTAATGAATTGATTCTAGCTATTTCAGGAAATGATATTTTTAGTGGGGGAGGTCTTCACGCTGACCTGGCCACCTATACAACCAACAAACAGCATGGCTTTGTAGCAGTGACTTGTTTGACCGCTATGACGGAGCACGGTTTTGAAGTGATTCCGGTGGATCCGACGACCTTTGCTCAACAGCTCAACTCTCTCAAGGATGTTCCTTTTTCTGCTATTAAACTCGGCCTCTTGCCAAATGTTGAAGTGGCAGACTTAGCCTTGGACTATGTCAAAGCCCATGCGGAGATTCCTGTGGTACTAGACCCCGTCTTGGTCTGCAAGGAAACACATGACGTGGAAGTATCAGCCCTTCGAGACGAATTGATCAAGTTCTTCCCTTATGTGACCATCATCACGCCAAACTTACCAGAAGCTGAGATCTTGACCCAAAGCAAGATTCAATCGCTCGATGATATGAAAGAGGCTGCTCGTAAGCTCCATGAATTGGGAGCGGCGACTGTCGTGGTCAAAGGGGGCAACCGCCTTAACAAGGAAAAAGCCATCGATGTCTTTTATGACGGCCAAGACTTTACCATCTTCGAAGAAGACGTTTTAGAAAAGAATAATACAGGAGCTGGTTGTACCTTTGCCTCTAGCATAGCAAGCCAGTTAGTCCAAGGGAAGGCAACCTTAGAAGCTGTCAAAGCCTCTAAAGACTTTGTCTACCAAGCCATTCAAAAATCAGATCAATATGGAGTAGTTCAATATGACCAATAAACGGACCCAAGTAATCGCGCATTTAGCCATTTTAACCGCCTTGACAGTTGTGCTAGGCTATTATACCAAGTTGCCAACTCCAACCGGGATGGTGACCTTGTTGGATCTAGGTGTCTACTTTACCGCCTTTTATCTGGGGCGCAAAGAAGGAGCAGTGGTTGGTGGTCTTGGTGCCTTTCTCTTAGACCTCCTCTCTGGCTATCCTCAATGGATGTTCTTTAGTCTTCTTTTTCACGGAGCTCAAGGTTACTTTGCTGGCTTTAAAGGAAAAGCCCGTTACATCGGTCTGCTTCTAGGAACGGTTATCATGGTAGGCGGCTATGCCCTAGCATCAGCGCTCTTTTTAGGAAATACCTGGGTAGCGGCCATTGAAGAGGTTCCTCATAATCTGGTTCAAAACTTCGTTGGGATGGCTCTGGGATATGCTCTGTATCATTTCTTACCAAAGAAGGGAAATTAGAGGATGGAGTTAGAGCAATTAAAAAGAGAAACCCAGGAGATCTTGCTGGATCTTTTATCCAAGGCCAATCTGCATCAGGGACAAATCCTCGTATTAGGCCTGTCCACCAGTGAAGTCGCTGGTGCAAGTATCGGGAAGAACTCAAGCCTAGAGATTGGACAAGCCATTGTGAAAACCATCTTGGATACCCTGACTCCCAAAGGGATTTACTTAGCTGTCCAAGGATGTGAGCATCTTAACCGCGCTCTGGTGGTCGAACGTGAACTAGCAGAAAAGAAAGACTTAGAAATCGTCAATGTACTACCGAGTCTCCATGCGGGGGGTGCCGGTCAGTTGGCAGCCTTCGGTTATATGAAAGACCCTGTCGAAGTGGAATACATCACAGCTCAGGCTGGTTTGGACATCGGGGATACTTCTATCGGGATGCATGTCAAGCATGTGCAAGTACCCGTTCGCCCTGTCTTGAAAGAACTGGGTGGTGCTCATGTGACGGCTCTAGCCAGTCGTCCAAAGTTGATCGGTGGGGCGCGTGCTACTTACCAGGAAGACCCGCTTCGAAAGTCCTAATAGGAAGAAAACTAGTTCAGGCATGGACTAGTTTTTTTGTTCCGGGACAATTTTTGAGATAGGAAAGAGATTTTTAATCTTTTGGTCTCCAGAAACGCCAATAAAATTCCTCTAAAAAGAAGCAGTTTCCACAAAACCAAGATGCCCAAAAACTTGCATTTTCGAAGTTTTATGGTAAAATTATTAGGAATGACTATATTATTTTAAGGAGAGACAGAATGTCTGTATCATTTGAAAACAAAGAAACAAACCGCGGAGTATTGACTTTTACCATCAGTCAAGACCAAATTAAACCAGCTTTAGACCGCGTGTTTGAGTCTGTTAAGAAAAACTTGAACGTACCAGGATTCCGTAAAGGTCACCTTCCACGTCCGATCTTCAACCAACGTTTTGGTGAAGAATCACTTTATCAAGATGCTTTGAACGATCTTCTTCCAGCAGCTTATGAAGCAGCAGTAAAAGAAGCAGGCCTTGAAGTGGTTGCTCAACCAACTTTTGACGTTGTATCAATGGAAAAAGGTCAAGACTGGACATTGACAGCTAATGTTGTTACAAAACCAGAAGTAAAATTGGGTGCTTACAAAGACCTTGAAGTATCTGTAGAAGTTTCTAAAGAAGTAACAGATGAAGATGTAGATGCACGTATCGAACGTGAACGCAACAACTTGGCTGAATTGGTAATCAAAGAAGGACCAGCAGCTGAAGGTGATACTGTTGTGATCGACTTTGTAGGTTCTGTTGACGGTGTTGAGTTTGATGGAGGAAAAGGAGATAACTTCTCACTTGGACTTGGTTCAGGTCAATTCATCCCAGGTTTCGAAGACCAATTGGTTGGACACTCAGCTGGTGAAACAGTTGATGTCATCGTAACTTTCCCAGAAAACTACCAAGCAACTGACCTTGCAGGTAAAGAAGCAAAATTCGTGACAACCATCCACGAGGTAAAAGCAAAAGAAGTACCAGCTCTTGATGATGAATTGGCAAAAGACATCGATGAAGAAGTTGAAACTCTTGCTGAATTGAAAGAAAAATACCGCAAAGAGTTGGCTGAAGCGAAAGAAGAAGCATACAAAGATGCAGTTGAGTCAGCAGCGATTGACCTTGCAGTAGAAAATGCAGAAATCGTTGACCTTCCAGAAGAAATGATCCACGAAGAAGTACACCGTGCTGTAAATGAATTCCTTGGAAACATGCAACGTCAAGGAATCTCTCCAGACATGTATTTCCAAATCACTGGTACAACTCAAGAAGATCTTCACAAACAATATGAAGCAGATGCAGCAGCACGTACTAAGACAAACCTTGTCGTAGAAGCAGTTGCTAAAGCAGAAGGCTTCGAAGCAACTGACGAAGAAGTAACTGCAGAAATCGAACAATTGGCGGCAGACTACAACATGCCAGTTGAACAAGTTCGTAGCTTGCTTTCACCAGAAATGTTGAAACACGACATCGCTGTGAAGAAAGCTGTTGAAGTGATCACAAGCACTGCAAAAGTAAAATAAAAAAGACGATCTTCCATCTTGATGGAAACAAGTCATAAGAAGAAAAGCTGAGGCCATGTGTCCCGGCTTTTCTCTTCTTATTGGCACGGAATTTTCCTTTGACGAAAGGGGAAAATTATCGTACAATAGAGTGTAACGATAAATGATGTATTCTAGGGGTATCCTCTTTTTTAATGAAAAAGAGTGTTGCCTTGAGATAAAAATGAAGGAGATCTACCTTGGAATTAGAAGTATTTGCTGGACAAGAAAAAAGTGAACTTTCAATGATTGAAGTAGCCCGTGCGATCTTAGAGTCACGTGGCCGTGATCATGAAATGTATTTCAATGACCTGGTCAATGAAATTCAAAACTACCTCGAAAAATCAAACAGTGAAATTCGTGAAGCTCTTCCATTGTTCTATACAGAATTAAATGTGGATGGAAGCTTTATCCCACTAGGAGACAACAAATGGGGACTTCGCTCATGGTATGCGATCGATGAAGTAGATGAAGAAATCATCGCTCTTGAAGAAACAGATGAAGACGAAGAGCCTAAGAAACGTAAGAAAAAACGTGTCAACGCCTTTATGGATGGAGACGAAGATGCGATCGATTACAATGCGGATGATCCAGAAGACGAAGATGTCTACGAAGCAGATCCAGCGCTTACTTACGATGATGAAAACCCAGAAGATGAGAAGGATGAAGTGGAAGCCTATGACGCTGAAATCAATGAAATCTCACCAGACGAGTTGGATGAAGAAGTTGAGTTAAGTGACGAAGAAGACGAAGAAGAGTCTTACGACGAAGAAGAATAATCCAAAAAAACAAGGAATTCGTTCCTTGTTTTTTTTTTTTTGCTTGAAGGAGGCTTCAAGGAGGAGTATAATAAGAGTGTAAGCCTGACGTAGCGCAGAAGGAGGAAGGGCATATGGACTGGATACTTGATCAAAGTTTGGTGGATTTGGGGATTGAGACAGTTGTAATAGGAGTGGCCAAACAGGTGGATCCACAAGCTCCCTTGTCTGCAACTTTTCTAGCTAAAAAGAAGGAGATGGAAGCCTGGGCCTTAAATTGTGATCTCAGCTCGGTGAAAGAGGAGGCAGTTGTACAAGGCTATATGGATTTGTTGAAGGAAGTGGGGCGTAGTGTCAAGAAGAACCCGCCGACTATTCTTGCTTTGGTTAAGAATATCCAAAGTCGAGGCTTCCTTCCGACGATCAATAGTGTGATTGATATCTATAATGTTGAATGTATCCGTTCCTTTTTAGCCATTGGAGGGCATGATCTGGATAAAATCCAGGGACCAATCGAGTTTACGATTAGTCAAAGAGAGGATACCTTTTTGCCCATCTTATCAACAGAAAAGCATGTTAGTGAAACCGATCCGGTCTACCGAGATCAAGAGGGTATTATGGCCTGGCTAGATGTGAGAGATGGTGAGCGCTATAAGATGGAGGAGACTACCCGCAATGCCCTCTTTATCATCCAGGGAAACAGAGCGACCTCTGTAGAGATGCGCTTGGAAGCACTGGAGCGGATTAGAGAAGATTTGTCCTCTTGCATGCCCGATTTAGAATTTGAAAAATATCTGGTTACCCCCAGTGAGACAATTCCAGTCCCATAAAGAAGCCCTTCAGTAAAGAAGATTTGTCAACATCTGAACAGGCGAGTGAAGTGAAGGAGCCAATGCTCTTCTGGCCCTGTAATAAAGTTCAAAGTTTGAAAAAAGTTTGAAAAAAATCTTGACAAGAAAGTATAAGATTGATATACTAGTAAGGTACTCAATCGCGGGGATGGCGGAATTGGCAGACGCGCAGGACTAAGGATCCTGTGACCGCTTTAGGTCGTGAGGGTTCAAGTCCCTCTCTCCGCATCGGATGATAAAGGCAGCTTCGGCTGTCTTTTTTCTTGTTCATTTAGCAGAAAGAATGCTTGAAAGAGAAGAAAACGCTTTAAAGGTTCAGGAAAAGCTAGCATTTTCAATGAAAAAGTGATAAAATAAACAATGTAAGTGGTTTAACCACAAAAAATAAGAGGAGGCCTACAACTAATGGCAATCGTTTCAGCAGAAAAATTTGTCCAAGCAGCTCGTGACAATGGTTACGCAGTTGGTGGATTTAACACAAACAACCTTGAGTGGACTCAAGCTATCTTGCGTGCAGCAGAAGCTAAAAAAGCTCCAGTTTTGATCCAAACTTCTATGGGTGCTGCTAAATACATGGGTGGTTACAAAGTAGCTCGCAACATGATCGCTAACCTTGTTGAAGCAATGGGTATCACTGTACCAGTTGCAATCCACTTGGACCATGGTCACTATGAAGATGCTCTTGAGTGTATCGAAGTTGGTTATACTTCAATCATGTTCGACGGATCACACCTTCCAGTTGAAGAAAACCTTAAATTGGCGAAAGAAGTTGTAGAAAAAGCTCACGCTAAAGGTATCTCAGTTGAAGCTGAAGTTGGTACAATCGGTGGTGAAGAAGACGGTATCGTTGGTAAAGGTGAATTGGCACCAATCGAAGATGCTAAAGCAATGGTTGCTACAGGAATCGACTTCTTGGCTGCAGGTATTGGTAACATCCACGGTCCATACCCAGCAAACTGGGAAGGTCTTGACCTTGATCACTTGAAGAAATTGACAGAAGCTCTTCCAGGATTCCCAATCGTATTGCACGGTGGTTCAGGTATCCCTGATGAGCAAATCCAAGAAGCTATCAAACTTGGTGTTGCGAAAGTTAACGTTAACACTGAGTGCCAAATCGCATTCGCTAACGCAACTCGTCAATTCGTACGTGAATACGATGCAAACGAAGCAGAATACGACAAGAAGAAACTCTTCGACCCACGTAAATTCTTAAAACCAGGATTCGAAGCAATCACAGCTTCAGTTGAAGAACGTATCGACGTATTTGGTAGCGAAAACAAAGCTTAATCTTGCTTGAAACGTTATTAACCAGAGGTTTATCCGTAAGGATAAGCCTTTTTTGGTTCTCTTATTTAGAAAAGTGTTTATTTCAAACAAAAAATGATTGCGATTCTGTCAGTTTAAGGTTATAATAAACAAAAACGAAGCAAGTAGGTAGGAAATGAAAAAACAGGAAAGACTGAATGAGATCATCAATCTGGTCAATAAGGCTGGAACCGTTTATGTTCAAGACATCATGGAAAGTATGCAGGTGTCGGATATGACTGTCCGTCGGGATTTGATTGAATTGGAAAAGCAAGGGCTCCTTATTCGGGTTCGAAATGGAGCCAAAAGTAACCAATTCCTCCCTTCACGAGAGCTTCCCCATGAAGAGAAGTTACTCAAGAATATTCTGGCTAAGCGTGAGGTAGCGAAGAAAGCTAGCGAACTGATAAAAGAAGGTGAGAGTATCTTCCTTGGGCCGGGGACCTCTGTTGAGGTTCTTTCCGAAGCCATTAATAATAAGGAATTGCGTGTGGTGACCAACTGTCTGCCGATTTTCCAAGAGTTGTTAAAGAAGAAAAGTGATACCTTTAAGGTAATCCTCTTAGGAGGGGAACTTCGAGAAACCAGTCAAGCTTTTGTCGGCGAGATAACGAACACTCTCATGGAAAGAATGTACTTCCACAAGATGTTTTTTAGTGGGAATGGCATTGTGGATGGACGCGTTCTGACCTCTTCTTTTGAAGAAGCCTATACGCAAAAGTTAGCCTTAGAACGTTCTTCTGAAGCTTACCTACTGATTGATTCCTCCAAGATTGGCAAGGAAGACTTTACCTCTATCTGTTCCTTGAAAAAAGTAACTGCGGTGATAACGGACGATGCAACTGAGAAAGCACATGAAGAATTAGAGGAATATACACGTGTGATTGTATAAATAATAAACTGAAAAGAGAGAGCGATTCTCTCTTTTTTTGTTTATTACAAACAATTTAGAACTAAAAAATAATAAAAAATAAAGAAAATAAACAAAAATAGTTGACAACAAACAAAATTAGCGCTATACTGTGTTTGTGAATAACAAAACGAAGTCGAATGAGAAAGAGGAGAACTTTCTTTGTTGACGGAAATGCAAAAAGGAGAAGCATATGGCAATTGTAGTTGGTGCGGATGCGGCTGGTATCCGTTTAAAAGAAGTAGTCAAAGAATATTTGGAAGCAGAAGGTTTCCAAGTGGTGGATGTCACTGAAGAAGGGCAAGACTTTGTTGATGTGACCTTGGCTGTTGCTAAAGAAGTCAAACAAGCAGAAGATAATCTGGGCATTGTCATTGATGCTTATGGTGCAGGTCCATTTATGGTAGCGACTAAGATTAAAGGAATGGTTGCCGCAGAAGTTTCAGATGAACGCTCTGCCTACATGACTCGTGGACACAACAATTCTCGTATGATCACCATAGGGGCTCAAATCGTGGGTGATCAATTGGCCAAAAATATTGCCAAAGGTTTTGTAAACGGTAAGTATGACGGTGGTCGCCACCAAATCCGTGTCGATATGCTCAACAAGATGTGCTAAGGGGAGGAGTAAACGAATGAAAATTGCAATTGGATGTGACCATATCGTCACAAATGAAAAAATGGCTGTTTCTGAATTTTTGAAATCAAAAGGCTATGAAGTCCTTGACTTCGGAACCTATGACCATGCTCGGACCCACTATCCAATTTTTGGGAAGAAGGTTGGGGAAGCAGTAGTGAGTGGTCAAGCAGATCTTGGTGTATGTATCTGTGGAACTGGCGTTGGAATTAACAACGCGGTTAACAAGGTTCCGGGTGTCCGTTCAGCCTTGGTCCGCGATATGACCTCTGCACTTTATGCCAAAGAAGAACTCAATGCCAATGTGATTGGTTTTGGTGGGAAGGTCACAGGAGAACTTCTGATGTGTGATATTTTGGAAGCCTTCATCCATGCGGAATACAAACCAAGTGAAGAAAACAAGAAATTGATTGCCAAGATTCAACATTTGGAAACCCATAACGACCATCAAGAAGATGAGGATTTCTTCACAGAATTCCTTGAAAAATGGGACCGTGGGGAATACCACGACTAAGAGGTGAGTCTATGATACTAACGGTAACCATGAACCCTTCAATCGACATTTCCTATCCATTAGAAACTTTACACTTGGATACGGTCAATCGAGTTGACAAGGTAAGCAAAACCGCAGGTGGTAAGGGACTCAATGTCACACGGGTCCTAGCAGAGATTGGAGATCCTGTCTCAGCGACTGGTCTGATTGGTGGTTCAACAGGCCAATTTATCTTGGACCATCTGGATCAGGAAATCGGCAAAGAATTCTTTGAAATTCAAGGGGAGACCCGGAATTGTATTGCAATCCTTCACGAAGGTCAACAAACAGAAATCTTAGAAAAAGGTCCGTCTGTTTCTGAAGAAGAAGGGCAAGGCTTTCTGGCTCACTTTGAAGCTTTGCTTCCAGATGTAGCAGTTGTTGCTATCTCAGGAAGTTTACCAGCTGGTTTACCAGTTGATTATTATGTGAAATTAGTCGAGCGTGCTAAGAAGGCAGGAAAACCAGTTGTTCTTGATTGTTCAGGTGTTTCCTTGGAAAAAGCTCTAGCAGCTCCTATTAAACCAACGGTTATCAAGCCCAATAATGAAGAATTGTCTCAACTCTTAGGCTACGAGGTGACCAAGGATCTGGATCAATTAAAAGAGGTCCTTCAATCTAACTTGTTTAAAGGGATTGACTGGGTCATCGTCTCCCTAGGAGCTGACGGTGCCTTTGCCAAACATGGTGATGTCTTCTATAAAGTGGATATTCCAAAAATTGAAGTGGTTAATCCAGTGGGATCTGGTGATTCGACAGTTGCTGGGATTGCCTCAGCTCTCTATCATCAGGAAGACGACCAAGCACTTTTAACCAAAGCCAATGTCCTTGGCATGTTGAATGCTCAAGAAGCAACGACAGGCCATATCAATATTCATCGCTATGATGATTTGTATCAACAGATAAATGTAAAAGAGGTATAAGATGGTATTAACAGAACAAAAACGCAACTATTTAGAAAAATTGAGCACCAAAGAGGGTGTAATCTCAGCCTTGGCCTTTGACCAACGCGGCGCTTTGAAACGCCTCATGGCTCAATACCAAGACACAGAACCAACCGTTGCTCAAATGGAAGAGTTGAAGGTCCTAGTGGCTGAAGAATTGACACCATTCGCATCTTCTATGCTCTTGGACCCTGAGTATGGACTTCCAGCGACCAAAGTTTTGGATGCGGAAGCAGGTCTCTTGTTGGCTTATGAAAAAACAGGCTACGACACTTCGAGCACCAAGCGTCTACCAGACTGCCTCAACCTTTGGTCAGCTAAACGCATCAAAGAACAAGGTGCAGATGCAGTGAAATTCTTGCTCTACTATGATGTGGATAGTGCTGATGAACTCAACCAAGAAAAACAAGCTTACATCGAACGCATCGGTTCAGAATGTGCGGCAGAAGAAATTCCATTCTTCCTTGAAATCTTGGCTTACGATGAAACAATCGCTGATGCAGGTTCTGTAGAATATGCTAAAGTGAAACCTCGCAAAGTCATCGAAGCTATGAAAGTCTTCTCAGACCCACGCTTTAACATCGATGTTTTGAAAGTAGAAGTTCCTGTCAACGTCAAATACGTAGAAGGCTTTGGCGATGGTGAAATCGTGCACAGTCGTGAGGAAGCTGCAGCTTTCTTTAAAGAACAAGAAGAAGCAACCAACCTTCCATACATCTACTTGAGTGCGGGTGTCTCTGCCAAACTCTTCCAAGAAACCTTAGTCTTTGCCCATGAAGCAGGAGCGAACTTCAACGGGGTCCTTTGTGGCCGTGCAACTTGGGCTGGATCTGTAGAAGCCTACATCAAGAATGGGGAAGAAGCAGCTCGTGAATGGTTGCGTACCGAAGGTCGTCGCAACATTGAAGAACTCAACCAAGTCTTGGACCAAGTCGCAACTTCTTGGAAAGAGCGTATTTAACAGTGTAGACCACTCCTTTAACGATGGGCGTTCGAATTTCCTTGAATAGCCCAGAGAATACAACGATAAACAGCTATTTGTTAGAAAAAAACAAAAAAGTTAAAAAGTTGTTAAGAAAGGGTTTACAAAAACAAAAGCGTGTGCTATACTTAATCCATAAGTGAATACAAGGTGAGTGTTAGTAAGTTAGATTACGCATGATCACAGATGAATCAGGGAGAAGCCTCTCTGATCTCATTTGTGGTCATTTTTTATACCCTTAACCTTAAATAAACTAGCAAGGAGAGTACCATGTATCGGATTTTAAATCCACTCAATCACAATGTTGCTCTGGTGAGGAATGACAAAGGGGAAGAACTGATTGTCATTGGAAAAGGAATCGTTTTTGGCAAAAAGAAGGGCGACCTAGTCCCTAAAGAAAAGGTAGAAAAGCTCTTTCGGATGAAAACAGAGGAATCCCGAGAGAACTTTATGACCCTGTTAAAAGATGTTCCATTAGACTTCATCACAGTGACCTACGAGATGATTGATTACTTGAGCAAAAAGTATCACTACCCCGTTCAAGAATATATCTATGTGACCTTGACCGACCACATGTTTTGCTCTTATCAGGCAGTGACTCAAGGCAGGTATAAGGAAAGTAATCTTTTGGATATCTCAGAAAACTACCCAGTGGCTTTTGAGATTGCTAAAGAGGCAGTTGATATCTATCGGGAGAAGCTCACAACTAGCTTCCCTGAAGATGAGGTCACTCGTATCGCCTATCATTTCATCAACGCAGAAGGTGAAAATGGAGCGGAGGTCGTGGATTCCATGGACCAGCGTAAAGAAATCTTAAAAGCTGTGGAAGAGGTTTTGAATAGTTATTCAATCAAACGAACCGAGACCAACAACAACTTTTATGACCGTTTCATGATTCATCTTAACTACTTCTTGGATTACCTGGATCGCAATCGGGATGATAATCAATCGCTTCTAGATATGGAGGAACATATAAAAAGCTCCTATCCCAAAGCCTTTGAGATTGGTTCTAAGATTTATGATGTGATTTCTAGGGAGACCGGGGTTGACTTGTACAAGAGTGAACGGGTCTATCTGGTCTTACACATTCAACGCTTATTGTAACAACTTTTAAATATTAAGAAATTCAAATTGGAGGAATTGGTCATGACCAAAGAAGAAATGACATTACTAGGTTTCGAAATCGTTGCGTATGCAGGGGATGCTCGCTCTAAACTCTTGGAAGCCCTTAAGGCGGCTGAAAAGGGTGAATTCGCTCAGGCTGAAAGCTTGGTAGAAGAAGCAGGAAGCTGTATCGCAGAGGCTCACAAATCTCAAACAACTATGCTAGCGCAAGAAGCAGCAGGAGAAGACCTCCCCTACAGCATTACCATGATGCATGGGCAGGACCACTTAATGACAACAATCCTATTAAAAGATGTGATTCATCATCTCATTGAACTATACAAAAGAGGAGTAAAATAATGCATAAATTAATTGAATTGATTGAGAAAGGAAAACCTTTCTTCGAGAAGATTTCTCGTAATAAATATTTGCGTGCCATCCGTGATGGGTTTATCGCAGGGATGCCAGTCATCTTATTCTCATCTATCTTTATCTTGATTGCCTATGTTCCAAATGCGTGGGGCTTCCATTGGTCAAAAGAAATTGAGAATTTCTTGATGACACCTTATAGCTATTCGATGGGAATTCTGGCTTTCTTCGTAGGTGGAACCACAGCCAAAGCTTTGACAGATTCTGTCAACCGTGATTTACCTGCAACAAACCAGATCAACTTCTTGTCAACCATGTTGGCATCTATGGTTGGTTTCCTTCTAATGGCAGCTGAACCTGCTAAGGAAGGTGGTTTTCTGACTGCTTTCATGGGAACAAAAGGTCTTTTGACAGCCTTTATCGCAGCCTTTGTCACTGTTAATGTTTATAAGGTCTGCGTGAAAAATAATGTGACTATTCGCATGCCAGACGAAGTTCCACCAAATATCTCTCAAGTATTTAAAGACTTGATCCCATTCACTGTATCTGTTGTTCTCCTTTATGGACTTGAATTGATTGTGAAGGGAAGTCTGGGTGTAACAGTAGCTGAATCTATTGGTACTCTCCTTGCGCCTCTCTTCTCAGCAGCAGATGGCTATCTTGGAATCACGCTTATTTTTGGTGCGTATGCTTTCTTCTGGTTTGTGGGAATCCACGGCCCTTCTATCGTAGAGCCTGCGATTGCAGCGATCACTTACGCAAATATCGATGCCAACTTGGCTCTGTCTCAAGCTGGTCAACATGCAGATAAGGTTATTACTTCTGGTACTCAAATGTTTATCGTTACCATGGGTGGTACTGGTGCAACCTTGATTGTTCCCTTCCTATTCATGTGGTTGTGTAAATCAGAACGGAACCGTGCAATCGGACGTGCTTCTGTTGTTCCTACATTCTTCGGTGTAAACGAACCAATCTTGTTTGGTGCACCTATCGTATTGAATCCGATCTTCTTTATTCCATTCATTTTTGCACCAATTGCCAACGTTTGGATCTTCAAATTCTTTGTTGATACCTTGGGAATGAACTCCTTCACGGCTAACCTTCCATGGGTTACTCCTGGACCTTTGGGGATTGTCCTTGGTACAAACTTCCAAGTTCTCTCCTTCATCCTTGCAGCTCTTCTAGTAGTAGTAGACGTGGTTATTTACTACCCATTTGTGAAGGTTTACGATGAGCAAATTCTTGAAGAAGAGCGCTCTGGTAAAGCCAATGATGATTTGAAAGAAAAAGTCGCTGCAAACTTTAACACTGCTAAAGCAGACGCTATTCTTGAAAAAGCAGGTGTTGAAGATGCACCAGCTGAAAATACCATTACAGAAGAAACTAATGTCTTGGTTCTCTGTGCCGGTGGCGGTACTAGTGGACTCCTTGCCAACGCCTTGAACAAGGCTGCGGCAGAATACAAAGTTCCAGTTAAAGCGGCAGCCGGTGGCTACGGTGCTCACCGTGAAATGTTGCCAGAATTTGACCTTGTTATCTTGGCGCCTCAGGTTGCTTCCAACTTCGAAGATATGAAGGCTGAAACAGATAAACTAGGCATCAAATTGGCGAAGACAGAAGGTGCTCAGTACATTAAATTGACACGCGATGGACAAGGTGCTCTAGCCTTTGTTCAAGCTCAATTTGAAGAATAAGAACGAATAAGTGAGATGGAGATGGATGGCTCACTAACTCCTCTCCCCTCACTTTTCATTATATCCAATCAAGAAATAGGTGAAAAAATGACAAAAACACTTCCTAAAGATTTTATTTTTGGTGGGGCAACGGCTGCCTATCAAGCAGAAGGAGCTACCCATACTGACGGAAAAGGACCAGTTGCTTGGGACAAATACTTAGCTGATAACTATTGGTATACAGCAGAACCAGCAAGCGATTTCTACCATAAATATCCAGTAGACTTACAGTTGGCTGAAGAATATGGCGTAAACGGAATTCGTATTTCTATTGCTTGGTCACGTATTTTCCCAACTGGCTATGGTGAAGTAAATCAGAAAGGGGTTGAATTCTACCACAAACTATTTGCGGAATGCCACAAACGTCATGTAGAACCATTCGTAACGCTTCACCACTTTGATACTCCTGAAGCTCTTCACTCAAACGGAGACTTCTTGAATCGTGAAAATATCGAACACTTTGTAGACTATGCTACCTTCTGTTTTGAAGAATTCCCAGAAGTCAACTACTGGACAACCTTCAATGAAATTGGCCCTATCGGAGATGGTCAGTACTTAGTCGGAAAATTCCCACCAGGAATTCAGTATGACCTTGCCAAAGTCTTCCAATCACATCACAATATGATGGTTTCTCATGCACGTGCTGTGAAATTGTACAAAGATAAAGGTTATGCAGGTGAAATCGGAGTGGTACATGCCCTTCCTACTAAGTATCCTCTAAATCCTGAAAATCCAGCAGATGTTCGTGCGGCTGAGTTGGAAGATATTATTCATAACAAGTTTATTTTAGACGCAACCTACCTTGGACACTATTCTGAAAAAACTATGGAAGGGGTCCATCACATCTTATCCGTCAATGGTGGTAGCTTAGATCTTCGTGACGAAGATTTTGTAGCGCTTGAAGCAGCAAAAGACTTGAACGACTTCCTTGGAATTAACTACTACATGAGTGATTGGATGGAAGCATTTGATGGTGAAACTGAAATCATCCACAACGGTAAAGGGGAAAAAGGAAGCTCTAAGTACCAAATTAAAGGTGTTGGTCGTCGTGTAGCTCCTGACTATGTACCTCGCACTGACTGGGACTGGATCATCTACCCTCAAGGTTTGTATGATCAAATCATGCGTGTTAAGAAAGATTATCCAAACTACAAAAAGATCTACATCACCGAAAACGGGCTGGGATACAAAGATGAGTTTGTGGACAACACTGTTTACGATGATGGCCGGATTGATTATGTGAAGCAACACTTGGAAGTCTTGTCCGATGCGATTGCGGATGGAGCAAATGTTAAAGGATACTTCATCTGGTCTCTTATGGACGTCTTCTCTTGGTCAAATGGTTACGAAAAACGCTATGGTCTCTTTTATGTGGACTTTGAAACGCAAGAACGTTATCCTAAGAAATCTGCACATTGGTACAAGAAAGTAGCAGAAAGCCAAGTGATTGAATAAAGAAATAAACATGTAAGAAGGTCTATCCGCAAGGATAAGCCTTTTTTGTTGGTATTGGAGGTGATTATTTATCTCTTTTATAATTGCAACAAAGATTTCTAAGTCGTATTGCTAAAATACTCTAAAACTTGTACAATAACGCTATGAAAAAATTTAAACAGTGGAGTTGGATTCTTTGTGGCTTTCTTATCCTCTTTTTAGGTGCTACATTTGTTTTTCATCAATTCAGTTTACGAAATGAAAGTAAGCTTCTCATGCCTATAGGTAAGAAGGTTGTAGTCAATGGACATCAAATGAATGTATACATTAAAGGTGAAGGATCTGAAACGATAGTATTTCTTTCAGGTGCAGGTATTGCTTCACCTATATTAGACTTTAAGAATCTAACAGATTCCCTATCCAAAAAATACAAAGTAGTCGTCGTAGAGCGAGCGGGATATGGTTTTAGTGAAGATAGTGATCAATCAAGAGATGTGATGACGGTTCTTTCTGAGACCCGTCAAGCTTTGTCTCAAGCCGAAGTTTCGGGGCCTTATGTGATTGTTTCTCATTCAATGGCTAGCCTTGAGAGCCTTGCTTGGCAAGAGAAATATCCTAATGAAGTGAAAGCCTTGGTTGGTCTGGATTGGGCCTTGCCAGCGAGTTATGAAAATTTAAAGGATAATCAGGCCTTGCTTACTGTGGCTTATTGGAGCAGTAAGATTGGCTTATTACGCTATTTCCCTGAGTCCTTTTATATAAAAAATCCAACTCTGACTGAAACTGAACGACAACAATATAAATTACTAGCATATAAGCAGTTGATGTCACAAGCCATGCTTCATGAATCCCGTTTGGCAAAGGAAAATGCCAAGAAAGTTCCATCTAGCATTAATCCGAAAATTCCAGCCTTACTCCTGGTTTCTAACGGTGAAGGCACGACCTTTAGCCAATCAGAGTGGCAACGTTATGCAGAGAGATTTGCAAGCGATCAGTCTAATGTTCGAGTCGTCTATATGGATGCGCCTCACGACCTCTATCATTATCAAAGCGATGCTATTGTTTCTCACATTAAAGAATTTTTGGAGAATAATTGAGGGCTTAAAAATCCATTGAGACTGATGATAATAATTAAATGCTGGAGGATTAACAGTAGAATCGTTAATTTTCTCGATTAAAAAAATTCTTTTTCTTAACAATAAACATTCTCGTGAGGGTGGTTTTTTTGGTGTCTTAAGGAAACTATTTAACAGAATTTTTGATTAAAAGTTTCATTTTAAGAGAGAAATCTCTAATTTCATAATCAATAAGCAAACGCTTGCATTCCTATTTTTATTAGATTATAATAGGTTGGTATAAAGCCTTCTGTAATAATATTGAAAAAGTGTAGAAAGTAAGGATTTAGAATATTTGTAGTCAAAAATACAATGTTGCTTCTTACGATAGGGAGATAGATATGGCAATGATAGAAGTGGAACATCTTCAGAAAAATTTTGTGAAGACAGTTAAGGAGCCGGGGTTAAAGGGTGCCTTGCGCTCCTTTATTCATCCTGAAAAGCAGATCTTTGAAGCAGTCAAGGATTTAACCTTTGAAGTTCCAAAAGGGCAGATTTTAGGATTTATCGGGGCAAATGGTGCTGGGAAGTCGACAACCATCAAAATGCTGACAGGAATTTTAAAGCCGACATCTGGTTTTTGTCGGATTAACGGCAAGATTCCACAGGACAATCGCCAAGATTATGTCAAGGATATTGGAGTCGTTTTCGGACAACGCACCCAGCTATGGTGGGATTTGGCACTGCAAGAGACCTACACGGTCTTGAAGGAGATTTACGATGTGCCAGACTCGCTTTTCCATAAACGCATGGACTTTTTGAATGAAGTCTTGGATTTGAAGGAATTTATCAAGGATCCTGTGCGGACTCTTTCATTGGGTCAACGGATGCGGGCGGATATTGCAGCTTCCTTGCTTCACAATCCCAAAGTTCTCTTTTTAGATGAGCCGACTATTGGTTTGGACGTTTCGGTCAAGGACAACATTCGTCGAGCCATAACTCAGATCAATCAAGAGGAAGAAACTACTATTCTCTTGACCACTCACGACCTGAGTGATATTGAGCAACTCTGTGATCGGATTTTTATGATTGACAAGGGGCAGGAGATTTTTGATGGGACGGTGAGCCAGCTCAAGGAGACCTTTGGCAAGATGAAGACTCTCTCCTTCGATCTGACGCCAGGTCAAAGTCATCTCGTCTCTCATTATGAAGGCTTACCTGATATATCCATTGATAGACAAGGAAATAACCTGACTATTGAATTTGATAGTTCCCGCTACCAATCAGCTGATATTATCAAGCAAACCTTATCTGATTTTGAGGTCCGTGATTTGAAGATGGTAGATACGGATATTGAAGATATTATCCGTCGCTTCTATCGAAAGGAGCTCTAAGATGGTCAAATTGTGGAGACGTTATAAACCCTTTATCAATGCAGGGATTCAGGAGTTGATTAGCTATCGAGTCAACTTTATTCTTTATCGGATTGGCGATGTCATGGGGGCTTTTGTGGCCTTTTATCTCTGGAAGGCTGTCTTTGATTCCTCCCAGGAGCCTTTGATTCAGGGCTTCAGTATGGCGGATATCACCCTCTACATCATCATGAGTTTTGTGACTAATCTTCTGACTAGGTCGGATTCTTCCTTTATGATTGGTGATGAGGTCAAGGATGGTTCCATTATCATGCGCTTGTTGCGACCAGTGCATTTTGCGGCTTCTTACCTCTTTACGGAGCTTGGTTCCAAGTGGTTGATTTTTATCTCTGTTGGACTGCCATTTTTAAGTGTCATTGTTTTGATGAAAATCTTATCTGGGCAAGGGATTGTAGAAGTGCTGGGACTAACTACCCTTTATCTTTTTAGCTTAACGCTGGCCTATCTGATTAACTTTTTCTTTAATATCTGCTTTGGATTTTCAGCCTTTGTATTTAAAAATCTTTGGGGTTCCAACCTACTTAAGACTTCCATAGTGGCCTTTATGTCTGGGAGTTTGATTCCCTTGGCTTTCTTTCCAAAGGTCATTTCAGATATTCTGTCCTTCTTACCTTTCTCATCCTTAATTTACACTCCGGTCATGATTATTGTTGGGAAATACGATGCTAGTCAGATTCTTCAAGCACTTTTGCTTCAGCTTTTCTGGCTTATAGTGATGGTGGGCTTGTCTCAGTTGATTTGGAAACGAGTCCAGTCATTTATCACCATTCAGGGAGGTTAGTATGAAAAAATATCAACGCATGCATCTGATTTTTATCAGACAGTACATCAAGCAAATCATGGAATACAAGGTAGATTTTGTGGTTGGTGTGTTGGGAGTCTTTCTGACTCAAGGCCTGAACCTCTTGTTTCTCAATGTCATCTTTCAACACATTCCCTCTCTAGAAGGTTGGACTTTTCAAGAAATTGCCTTTATCTATGGATTTTCCTTAATTCCAAAGGGATTAGATCATCTCTTTTTTGACAATCTCTGGGCTTTAGGTCAACGACTAGTTCGAAAAGGAGAGTTTGACAAGTATCTGACTCGTCCTATCAATCCTCTCTTTCACATCCTCGTTGAGACCTTTCAGATTGATGCCTTGGGTGAACTTTTGGTCGGTGGAATTTTACTAGCGACAACGGCGACTAGCATTGCTTGGACTCTTCCAAAATTCCTGATTTTTCTAGTTTGTATTCCTTTTGCGACCTTGATTTATACTTCCTTGAAAATTGCAACAGCCAGTATCGCTTTTTGGACCAAGCAGTCAGGTGCCATGATTTACATTTTCTATATGTTTAATGATTTTGCCAAGTACCCGATTTCCATTTACAATTCGCTCCTTCGTTGGTTAATTAGCTTTATTGTACCTTTCGCCTTTACGGCCTACTATCCTGCCAGCTATTTCTTGCAGGGCAAGGATGGACTCTTTAATATTGGTGGTTTGCTTCTGATTTCTATTATCTTCTTTTGCATCTCTCTGAAACTCTGGGATAGGGGATTAGATGCATACGAAAGTGCAGGTTCGTAAGAGCTAAAGTAAGACTAAAATCAAGAAAGGAACTTATGATGCTTGTTATTAAAGAAGTTAAGGATGAAGAGCAAAAAATGGCAGTTGTCGCTGAGGTTTTAAAAAATTAGAGATTTTTCCTCAACTATGGGATCTTAAAAATCCTTGTCAGATTTTGATTAAAAAGATCAACTAAAAGTGCTTGACATCCGCAATCAGAGTGCTATACTGAGAAGGTAATCGCCGAATTAGCTCAGTTGGTAGAGCAACGCACTCGTAACGCGTAGGTCACAGGTTCGATCCCTGCATTCGGCATCAAACCACACAAGAAAAAGCCTATTGTGACGAGCTTTTTTTGATGTTGAATCACTTTTTGTACCAAAATTTGTACCAAATGATTATAAAAATTTTCAAACTCATCTTTGCTTTTCTCAATTGTCATGAACTATAATGGTTTTACGAAGGAGAGGAAGCATCCCCTAAAAATGGCTAGTTCGTCTGGTTCATTCATGTTCATGTAACCAGATAGTCCGATAATTTGACCGCTTATCCAAATTTCCTTGTCACCTTTGCTTCTGTTTGTTATAGTAGGTTTATCAAAAGAAGCCAGTCTTCTGATAACATTATAAAAAGAGGTAGTATCATGAAAAAATTAATTGGGTTTGGATTTATCCTTGCAGCTCTCGCCGTTATCACTTTTAGTATCATTGGTTATCCGAAAATAGATGCCAATCTTTGGCCCTTGGTTCCAGTTGTCTTGTTTGCTTTCTTTACGTTTGAAAATGCACTCAAGAAAGACTACAAGTCCAGCTTGATTTGTGCCGTCATTGGTTTTATCATCGCCAATGGCATCTATGACCTTCTTCCGATTTCAAATGGGGTCGTGATTACTGCGGGTGTCTTGGCTTGTCTTGGTCTTAGCTTTCTCTTTCCAGACGCACCGAAAGAAAAATAATGCTTCCAATTTTATTCGCTTCAGGGACTTGGTATGAAGAGATTTCTTCAGACCGAGTCCTTTTTAGCTGTTTGAAAGCACCACTTAGGGGCTGAAAAGAACCACTTACCGAAAAGGTCTTGTAAGATTTTGAACACCTGTTATAATGTTACTAACAAAGGTTAAGAAAGGAGTCCTATGAAAGTTCGTATCGAATTAGATCCGCAGATGGATGAGCCAGAAATGATCATTCGGGCTCCTCGATTGACGGAGGATGTCGCCCGCTTGCAACAGCTGATCTTGGAGCAAAAAATGACGCCCTTGACCTTTTACAAGGACCGAAGCGAGTACTTTGTAGATGTGTCAGAAATTCTCTTTTTTGAGACAGATGGTGAAAAGATCTATGGGCATACCAAAGAAGAAGCTTACGAGGTCCGCCAAAAACTCTACGAGTTGGAAGAGATCTTGCCGATTGCTTTCTGTCGCATCTCCAAGTCGACCATCGTCAATACCAAGCAGATTTATGCTATCGAAAAATCTTTTTCGGGAACCAGTACAGTAAACTTTTATCAAACCCATAAGCAGGTACACGTGTCCCGACACTATTATCAACTCTTAAAAGAACGGTTAAAGGAAATGAGGTAACAAAATGAAAAATAAATTAATTGGGATTTTCTTAATCCTCCTAGCAGCTTTGGTGCTCTTACAAGGCTATTTTGTAAAATGGGAGATCAGTATCTGGACGCTGGCTTGGGTTGTCTTGCTCGCAGTCCTTTCCCTCTCTAGTTTCTTGAAGCGCCACTTTGGTTGGGGCTTCCTATATGGGATTTTGGCCCTCTTCTCCCTTAACGGCCAATATCATTTTCTTCCAGTATCCAATTCAGTGGTCATCTTTTCTTCTATTTTAGCGGTGATCGGTCTCAATATTCTCTTCAAGCCTTCCAAAAAAGCAAAAGCGACTTGGAACTCTTACTCAGCAGGAACATCTTCTCAAACTGCTGGCAATGACATCGATGTTTCCTTCTCTACAGTGACCAAGTATTTGAATGACCAGAATTTTACGGGTGGGAGTGCGGATGTGAGTTTGGGAGAAGCTTCTATCTATTTTGACAATTGCCGGATCGAAGGGCCGTCAGCCCAGTTTGCGGTGGATGTCTCCCTTGGAAGTTTGAGTCTCTATGTCCCGAGTGACTGGCGGGTTCATGTCAATGTAGAAAGTTCTCTGTCAGCCATCCAACACCAGGAAAATCCTAGCAATTTAACCAGCAAGGACTTTTACATCGTCGGAGAGGTCTCACTGGGGAACCTAGAAATCATCTATGTAGGTGAGAATTCCTTTTCATAAGCCGATCTAAGAAAAACTTATTCAAAGGTCTTGCCAAGAGAAAGTTTTTTTGGTAATATAGTACGGTATGTGGTGCTAGCACATCCGTAATATTAGATCTAATAGGAGGCAAAACAGAATGGCTAAAGTATGTTATTTTACTGGTCGTAAGACTGTATCAGGAAACAACCGTTCACACGCGATGAACCAAACCAAACGTGCCGTAAAACCAAACCTTCAAAAAGTAACTGTCCTTATCGATGGTAAACCTAAAAAAGTTTGGGCTTCAGCTCGTGCATTGAAATCTGGTAAAGTAGAACGCGTTTAATAAAGAAAGAAGGCTGGGCATAAAGTGTCCAGCCTTCGCTTTTTGATAGGAATAGTAGTATGACGCAGTGGTTGATTGGAACTACTCATGTTTGAAACATTCGTACTTCCTAATCAACTGCGCGGGGGTGGGAAAATTGAAAAGGTTTGGGGAACCTTTTCAACTTTTTTTATTTTACAGAGTTCTTTCCCACTCCCTTTTCTTTTTCTTCATTTTTCCTCTTTTTGGACATTTGTATCAACCGATAGGAGAAAGGTGTATCCCTTTTACACGCGCCCTCTTTTATGGTAAAATAGAATATAAAATACTTTTGAGGTAGAAATTATGACAGTAAAAATCAATACAAAAGATGGTCAAATTGAATTGACCGATGATGTCATCGCAACTGTTGTAGGCGGTGCAGCCACTGAAATTTTTGGAGTGGTTGGGATGGCCAGCAAAAACGCGATTAAAGATAATTTCCAAGCTCTCTTAGGTAAGGAAAACTACTCTAAGGGTGTCGTTGTGAAAACAGCGGAAGCAGGAAGTATTGCGGTTGATGTTTACACTGTTTTGAGCTATGGTACAAAGATTAGCGAAGTCTCAAAAAATATTCAAGAGCGTGTCAAATTCAGTTTAGAAAATCAACTTGGAATCACAACGGATACAGTCAACGTCTATATCCAAAACATTAAAATTGTGGGAGAATAATCGTGTCTAAAATTACAACTAGTTTATTTCAAGAAATGGTCCAAGCAGGGGCTACTCGCTTAAATAAACAAGCCGAGTATGTCAATTCATTGAACGTTTTTCCTGTACCAGATGGTGATACTGGAACCAACATGGGGATGACCATTGAAAATGGTGCAAAAGAAGTAGCCGATCGCTCTGCTTCAACTGTTGGTGAAGCAGCAAATATCTTTGCGAAAGGGCTTTTGATGGGAGCGCGTGGAAACTCAGGAGTGATTACTTCTCAGTTGTTCCGAGGATTTTCTCAAAGTGTCAAAGACAAGGATGAATTGGATGGGGCAGCTCTTGCGGCAGCCTTCCAAGCAGGGGTTGAAGTAGCCTATAAAGCGGTTATGAAGCCAGTAGAAGGAACCATCTTGACCGTTTCTCGCGGTGCTGCTATCGGTGCCAAGAAAAAAGCAGAATCTACCAATGATGCAGTAGAAGTCATGCGTGCAGCCCTTGAAGGAGCTAAAACAGCCCTTGCCAAAACACCAGATATGCTTCCAGTATTGAAGGAAGTCGGTGTGGTGGACTCTGGTGGTCAAGGTTTGGTCTTCATCTATGAAGGATTCCTATCAGCTTTGACAGGAGAATTTATCGCTTCTGAAGAATTTGTGGCGACTCCAGCAACCATGTCAGAAATGATCAACGCAGAGCACCACAAGTCCGTAGCAGGTCATGTGGCAACCGAAGATATTACCTTTGGTTACTGTACAGAGATCATGGTCGCTTTGAAACAAGGTCCAACCTATGTCAAAGACTTTGACTACGACGAATTCCGTAATTATTTGAACAATCTTGGGGATTCTCTATTAGTCGTCAACGATGATGAAATCGTCAAAGTCCACGTCCATACTGAAGATCCAGGTCTTGTTATGCAAGAAGGATTGAAATATGGTAGCTTGGTCAAAGTAAAAGTTGACAACATGCGCAACCAGCACGAAGCACAAGTTGAAAAAGAAGAACGTCAAGCGAAACCAGCTGAAGCAAAAGAATATGCGATTATTGCAGTCGTTGCGGGTGACGGTTTAGCGGATATCTTCAAAGCGCAAGGAGTGGATTACATCATCTCTGGTGGTCAAACTATGAACCCTTCAACAGAAGACTTTGTCAAAGCTGTTGAAGAGTTGAATGCGCGCAACATCATTATCTTGCCAAACAACAAGAACATCTTGATGGCGGCTCAATCTGCAGCAGAAGTCATTGAGCAACCAGCAGCAGTCGTAGAGACGAAGACCATCCCTCAAGGATTGACCAGTCTTCTTGCCTTTGATGAGAGCAAGTCGATCGAAGAAAACTACGAACGCATGAGCGCTTCATTGGAAGATGTTGTTTCAGGTAGTGTGACGACAGCCGTTCGTGATACCACTATTGATGGTCTTGAAATCCATGAAAACGACAATCTTGGAATGGTTGATGGTAAGATCGTCGTTTCCAATCCAGATATGATGGAAACCTTGACAGCAACCTTTGACAAGATGTTAGACGAAGATAGTGAAATTGTCACGATTTATATCGGTGAAGATGGTAAAGAAGAAGTAGCCAATGACTTGGCTCAAAACTTGATGGCTAAATATGAGGACGTCGAAGTCGAAATTCATCAAGGAAATCAACCAGTTTACCCATATTTGTTTAGCGTTGAATAATCAAAAAATTTCAAAAATAGCAGGAAAAAGAGCCAAAAAATGATTTTTTGGCCCTTTTTTTGATAAAAAAAGCTTTATGAAAGCGATTAGATAGGTGTTTTTAGACAATTTTTATTTGATATGTTATACTTTAGAAAAATAGAAATAGGAGAAAAAAGCAAATGAAAAAGGTAATCTGCTTTTTAGGAGCTTTGCTTTTTGTGATGACGGGTTGTGCTACTAAGTCCCAGTCCACAGAAACATCAAAAAGCTCAACCACTACTTCGATAGAAAAAAGTGAAACTGTTACCAGTGAGGCAAAGGAAGAAACCAAGGTTCTCACTGCAGAAATCAATGGCAATCAACATCGCTACACCATCACGACAAAAGGTGATAAGGTTCAGAAATTAAAGTTAGATGTTTTATCGGCCCTACCAGAAAAAATTGCCACTAATTCAGCTAATTTAAGTCCTGAAGAAATGACAAAAATTATCAATGAAGGTTTGCAGTCAGATTCAGAATACAAGGCTCTGAAAGACACAGCTGGCTTCAGTATCGAATATAAGGTCACTCCAGAGAAAAAATTAGCCTCAACAGTCTCTGTTGATATGGAAACCATTGATTGGGACAAGGTTAAAGATCTATCTTACTTTAAAGATCTTGGTATCGGTGACCTAAAAGACATCAAGGCGTCTACTGTTTTCACAGGATTAAAACTCCATGGTTTCAAAGAAGAAACCCCAGCACCATAGGTTTGGACTCTTGTCCGACCTTTTTTTATTCTCCATGACATTTGTCATGTGAGCCAGTGACAAAATCATCTAGTGGCCTGTTATTCCTTTCGCTATAATATAGTCAGAAAGTAAGAGGTAAGGAAAAATGAAACAATGGTTCTATAAAGTGTTTACGTTAACAGTGGTTGGAATGGTCGTCTATTTGATCTTTTCAAAGGATGATAGTCTCTATTACCATTTCCCTTGGGAATTGTTTGCCGGGATTGGCATCATGAGCTGGGCGGTCCAAGAAGGTCTAAAAATGGTCAAGGCTGTTAAAAAGGAGATGGAGCAATGAAAAAGAAACTTGAAATTGGATTGGTAGCTGTTTTGTGTTTGCTCCTTTGGGCAACTGAGATGATGACGGGCTGGTTTTCTGCCCATTTTCCTAGCTGGTTTTTCCAAACGGTTTGGGGAGTGACCTTGGTCGTCTATGTCATCATTCCAGCTGCCCAGATTTGGTTGAAAGGAGAGTCTCATGAGTGTCATTAGAGTAGAGAACTTGAACAAAAGTATTAAAGGAAAGGTGATCCTAGAAGATCTTTCTTTCACAGTTGAGAGAGGGGATTGCTTGGCTTTGATTGGGCCAAACGGAGCTGGGAAAACAACCTTGATGGATTGCCTCCTAGGAGATAGGAAGGTGACTTCTGGAATCATTAAAATAGAAGGAAAAGCTCCTGGTCATCCTCAGTTAAAGGATAGTGTCTCTTATCTCCCTCAAGAGAATGCCATCGTGCAAAAGCTAACCGTGCAGGAACTGATCAGTTTCTTTCGCTCCATTTATCCCAACCCTTTAACGGTCAATGACATTGATGATTTATTGCGTTTTACTCCAGAACAAAAGAAGCAATTAGCCAGTAAGCTGTCTGGTGGGCAAAAGCGTCTCCTATCCTTTGTGTTGACCTTGATTGGTCGTCCCAGTCTTCTGTTTCTGGATGAGCCAACGGCTGCCATGGATACGTCCACTCGCCAACGCTTTTGGGAGATCGTCGGGCATTTAAAGGACCAAGGTGTGACTATTGTCTATTCTTCCCATTACATCGAGGAAGTAGAGCATACAGCTGATCGGATCCTAGTCTTGCACCAGGGCCATTTGCTTCGAGATACGACACCACTAGCTATGAGAAGTGAAGAGGTAGAAAAACATTTTACTCTGCCTTTGCGATACCAAGCTCTAGTGGCAGATATGGAAGGGATTGGTCAAGTGACGGTCAAACCCGATGCCCTTCAAGTTGTGACAGGCGATGCCGATCGTTTGTGGAGGCGATTGCAGGAAGAAGGATGTTCAATCCAAGAGATCGAAGTGACCAATAGAAGTTTATTGGATTCTATTTTTGAAAATACAAAGGAAGTAGGTAGAGAAGATGAAACGCATGAAAGCTCTCGGCGTGGTTGAGTGGCATTTGACTAGACGCCAAGCCATTTATTACTTGTTATCAATTGGGATGCCCACGGCCTTTTATCTCTTCTTTTCAGGGATGTACCAGGACACACCAGGGGCACCCGCTCACTTTATGAGGGATTATCTCCTCTCCATGACGGCTTTTTCCATGATGTCTACGGCTATCTTTTCTTTTCCAACAGTTCTTGAAACCGATCGACTCAACAATTGGCAAAAAGTCTTGCGCCATACCCCGGTATCTATGGTAGAATATTATCTAATAAAGGTTGCGGGTCTCTTTGTCGATTTTCTCCTATCGATTGGAGTTGTCTTTACCGTGGGCCATGTGGTGCGCCATGTGAATATGTCCCTACAAGATTGGATTTTGTCGGCCTTTATTCTCATCCTAGGAAGCCTAGCGTTTGTGGCTTTGGGTCTGGTCTTGACCCTGCTTCCTTCTAGTCAATTGATGTCTGTTGTGGGTAATCTCCTTTACATGGGGCTCGCTGTCATGGGTGGCCTTTGGATGCCCATTAGCCTCTTTCCAGAATGGATGCAAGCCATCGGCAAATGCCTACCAACCTATCAATTGATGGAGCTGATCAAGACCTTTTTAAACAAGGGGCAGATCAATGTTGTTGCTAGTCTCTATTTAACCTTGTTTACCCTGGTCTTGTTTACCCTTGTCATTGTTTATCGTCGTCATTCTGAGGTTCGTTCATGATTGAAAAACTCAAGCGTATCCATTATATGTTTTACGCTAGCCTAGTCTTTATGGGCTTTCCCTTTATCTCTATTTTATTAGGGGAGGTCCCCTACTGGCACTTCTTTTTAGCCCTCTTGTTTATTGCTTCCTATCTAGGAGTCTTGATTACTGAAAACAAAAAGCTGACCTGGATTTGTTGGCTATACCTCCTAGCCTATGTAGCAGGAAATACTCTTTTTATTAACGCCAACTATTTTTGGTTTTATTTCTTCATCAGCAACCTATTGGTCTATCACTTTGAGATTCGCAATTTTCGCTCTCCCTATCTTTGGACAGTTTTTCTATCGCAATTCCTGCTTTTTGGGGCCATCTTTTTCAAACAGAGTGCGATGGAGTATGAATGGGTATTTTTAATCATTATTTTCTTTTTTACCCATGCCATGACCTACGGCATGATTCGGATTCGGATGGTGGAAGAGTTGAAAGCTGACCATGCCAAGCAAAATGCCCAGATCAATCTCTTGTTGGCAGAAAACGAGCGCCATCGGATTGGCCGCGATCTGCATGACAGTCTAGGACACACCTTTGCCATGCTCAGTGTCAAGGCGGACCTAGCTGATCAATTCTTAGCATTGGGTCAGGTTGAGAAGGCGCAGGAGCAGGTGCAAGAGATTCAAGCTATCAGTCAAGAGTCCATGCACCAAGTCCGAGAGATTGTGGAGAACTTGAAGCAGCGAACCCTGACAAGAGAGCTAGAAACTGTCCAGCAAATGCTAGAAGTGGCGCAAGTCAAAGTGGAGATTCAGAATGAGCTCGATACAGCTAGCATCTCGCCGATCCTAGAGTCTGCTCTGGCCATGGTGTCTCTGGAATTAGCCACTAATATGATCAAACATGCCAAAGCGACGCAGGCCTTTCTCTCTTATTGCTCCACCGAGACAGGTGTAGAAATGGTTGCAGAAGACAATGGCATCGGCTTTAGTAAAGTTTCCGATAAGGATCTGCACTCGATCCGCGAACGGATTGCCTTATTGGGAGGAGAGTTAGAGATCAGTCGTCGTCACAAGCCAACCCGCATAGAAATACGGATCCCCTATCAAGAAAGGAAATAAGATGCGCTTATTAGTTGCTGAAGACCAAAGTATGTTGCGCGATGCCCTCTGCCAGCTCTTGCTTTTGCAAGAGGATGTAGAAGAAGTCTTGCAGGCTGGAGACGGGCAAGAAGCTATTCGCTTACTCGAAACCCATCCAGTTGATATTGCTATCTTAGATATTGAGATGCCCATCAAAACAGGGCTAGAAGTGTTGGAATGGGCCAAAAGTCAACAACCCCAGCTCAAGGTTGTCATCGTTACCACCTTTAAGCGACCGGGTTACTTTGAGCGGGCCCTGAAGGCTGGAGTCGATGCCTATGTCTTAAAAGAACGCCGGATCACGGACTTGATGGGGACCCTTCATACCGTTTTGGCAGGTCAAAAAGAATATTCTCCTGAATTAATGGAGGGAATCTTGACCCATCCCAATCCTCTAAGTTCTCAGGAGCAAGCAGTCCTAAAAGAAGTCGCCAAAGGAGCTTCCAACCAAGAAATTGCTGATCGATTATTTCTCTCTAACGGGACCATCCGCAATTATATGTCAGCCATTCTGACCAAGTTAAATGCAGAGAATCGGACTGAGGCAGCAAAGATTGCCCAAGAAAAGGGTTGGTTATAAGGAAGAAAAGAGAGTGGGACAGAAATCGGTAATTGGTTAGAATTCGATTTCGTCGTCCCACCTCCGCACAGTTGAGTAGGGCTGTAAAAGCTGATGAAATCAGCGTAGTAGAGCCCACTCAACCACTGCGTCTTGCTCGACAATCCAAAGACAATTGAGAGGCTAGGACTTTTGTCCCAGCCTCTTTTTTGATTAGATTTGTCAATTTTTTAGGAGAGCTCTCATTATTCGGATTTGGATAGAAAATTCAGAAAATTTGTGATTTTTACTTGAAATATTTTCCAAAAATGATATGATAGTAGCATGCTCATTTGATAATCAAAGAAACAGAAAGGAGAGACATGGAGAAAATTACCTTAGAAACTGCAAAGACAGGTTCAGAGCTTGTGCTAGAAACGCTTCGAGATCTTGGGATTGATACCATTTTTGGGTACCCAGGTGGAGCGGTTTTGCCCCTTTACGATGCTATTTATAGTTTTAAAGGGATCAAACACATTCTTGGTCGACATGAACAAGGGTGTTTGCATGAAGCGGAAGGCTACGCCAAATCAACTGGAAAGTTGGGTGTCGCAGTCGTCACTAGTGGACCTGGGGCAACCAATGCCATTACAGGTATTGCTGACGCCATGAGTGATAGTGTCCCTCTTCTTGTATTTACTGGACAGGTCAACCGTTCCGGTATCGGGAAGGATGCCTTCCAAGAGGCAGATATTGTTGGGATTACCATGCCGATCACCAAGTACAATTACCAAGTACGAGAGACAGCAGATATTCCACGGATTATTACTGAAGCGGTCCATATTGCGACAACTGGTCGTCCAGGCCCTGTCGTCATTGACCTTCCAAAAGATGTCTCTGCCTTAGAAACAGATTATGTATTCAACCCAGCAATCAACATTCCAAGTTACCAACCGACCATTGAGCCAAATGAATTGCAGATTAAGAAAATCTTGAAGCAATTGGGCAAGGCTAAGAAACCAGTCCTTTTGGCTGGGGGTGGCGTTAGCTATGCGGAAGCGGCAGAAGAATTGGTAGCCTTAGCAGAACGCTATCAGATCCCTGTAGTGACTAGCCTTTTAGGTCAGGGAACGATTGCGACAAACCATCCTCTCTTCCTTGGAATGGGTGGGATGCACGGATCCTTTGCGGCCAACATTGCCATGACCGAAGCGGATTTCATGATCAGTATTGGCTGTCGTTTCGATGACCGTCTGACAGGAAATCCAAAGACCTTTGCGAAGAATGCCAAAGTCGCTCATATTGATATTGACCCAGCAGAGATTGGTAAAATCATTGCAGTCGATATTCCCGTCGTTGGCGATGCGAAGAAAGCTCTACAACAATTGTTGGCAGAGCCAGTCGTTCACAACAATACGGAGAAATGGATCGAGAAGGTCACAAAAGATAAGAACCGGGTTCGTTCTTACGATAAGAAAGAACGCGTGGTCCAACCCCAAGCAGTTATTGAACGCGTGGGTGAGTTGACCAAGGGGGATGCCATCGTCGTGACAGACGTTGGCCAACACCAAATGTGGGCAGCTCAGTACTACCCATATCAAAACGAACGGCAATTAGTGACTTCTGGTGGTCTAGGGACCATGGGATTCGGTGTACCAGCTGCAATTGGTGCTAAGATTGCCAATCCAGACAAAGAAGTCGTGCTCTTTGTCGGAGATGGTGGCTTCCAGATGACCAACCAAGAATTGGCAATCTTGAATGTTTACAAGATTCCGATCAAGGTCATCATGCTCAATAACCATTCACTTGGGATGGTTCGGCAGTGGCAAGAAGCCTTCTATGATGGACGAACATCAGAGTCCGTCTTTGAAACCTTGCCAGACTTCCAATTGATGGCGCAAGCCTATGGGATTAAGAACTACAAATTTGACAATCCCGAGACCCTCGAGAAGGATTTGGAAGTCATTACCGAAGATGTACCAATGTTCATCGAGATTGACATTTCTCGGAAAGAACACGTTCTACCAATGGTACCAGCTGGTAAGAGCAATCATGAGATGTTGGGGGTGAAGTTTAATGCGTAGAATGTTAACAGCCAAACTTCAAAACCGGTCTGGGGTTCTCAACCGCTTTACCGGTGTCTTGTCTAGACGACAAGTCAACATTGAGAGCATCTCAGTGGGAGCGACAGAAAATCCGAATGTATCGCGGATTACCATCATCATCGATGTTGCATCTCATGATGAAGTCGAACAAATCATCAAGCAACTCAATCGCCAGGTCGATGTAATTCGCGTCCGAGACATTACAGATAAACCTCACCTAGAGCGTGAAGTTATTCTGATCAAGGTCTCTGCACCAGCAGAGAAACGAGCAGAATTGTTGGCTATTATCCAGCCCTTCCGCGCGACTGTGGTTGACGTGGCTCCAAGCTCCATCACCGTGCAGATGACAGGAAATGCAGAGAAGAACGAAGCTCTCTTGCGTGTCATTCGTCCTTATGGGATTAAAAATGTCGCACGGACTGGTGCAACTGGCTTTACCCGCGATTAAAATCCAACCTAAATTTGTTAAAACAGCCTAAGAGGCAATAAAAATAGAAAAGAGAGAAAAAACTATGGCAGTTCAAATGGAATACGAAAAAGATGTAAAAGTAGCAGCACTTGACGGTAAAAAAATCGCCGTTATCGGTTATGGCTCACAAGGTCATGCCCACGCTCAAAACTTGCGTGACTCAGGTCATGATGTGATTATCGGTGTACGTCCAGGTAAATCTTTTGATAAAGCAAAAGAAGATGGTTTTGATACTTACACAGTAGCAGAAGCAACTAAATTGGCTGATGTCATCATGATCTTGGCTCCAGACGAAATCCAACAAGAATTGTACGAAGCAGAAATTGCTCCAAACTTGGAAGCTGGTAATGCTGTTGGATTTGCACATGGTTTCAACATCCACTTCGAATTCATCAAAGTTCCTGCAGATGTAGATGTCTTCATGTGTGCGCCTAAAGGACCTGGTCACTTGGTACGTCGTACGTATGAAGAAGGATTTGGTGTTCCTGCGCTTTACGCTGTCTACCAAGATGCTACAGGAAATGCTAAAGATATCGCTATGGACTGGTGTAAAGGTGTTGGTTCAGCACGTGTTGGTCTTTTGGAAACAACATACAAAGAAGAAACTGAAGAAGATTTGTTTGGTGAACAAGCCGTTCTCTGTGGTGGTTTGACTGCCCTTATCGAAGCAGGTTTTGAAGTCTTGACGGAAGCTGGATACGCTCCAGAATTGGCTTACTTTGAAGTACTTCACGAAATGAAACTCATCGTTGACTTGATCTACGAAGGTGGATTCAAGAAAATGCGTCAATCAATTTCAAACACTGCTGAATACGGTGACTATGTGTCAGGTCCACGTGTCATCACTGAACAAGTGAAAGAAAACATGAAAGCCGTTCTTGCGGATATCCAAAATGGTAAATTCGCCAACGACTTTGTGAACGACTACAAAGCTGGTCGTCCAAAATTGACTGCTTACCGTGAACAAGCGGCTAACCTTGAAATCGAAAAAGTTGGTGCTGAATTGCGTAAAGCAATGCCATTCGTTGGAAAAAATGACGACGACGCCTTTAAAATCTATAACTAATGAGGTGATGGTGAAGTTGGGAGAAATCCCAACTTCTTTTTCATCAATAGCAGAGATGGATTGGAAGGTATTTTCAACCATTTAGCAGAATCTGTATGAAGAGACGTGGCATATCGAACATTTTGGGTGATTTTTCTGAAAATTTGGAAAACACGCTGAAATTTTTGCAGTCTTTTGATATAATTAGATGAAATAAGGAGAAGAAGAGGAAGACCATGATAACATCGAAAGATATCATAAAAGCCCACAAGGTCTTAAAGGGTGTGGTTGTTGAGACTCCCTTAGATTATGATCATTATTTATCCGAAAAGTATGGAGCAAAAATCTATTTAAAGAAGGAAAATGCGCAACGGGTTCGTTCCTTTAAGATTCGTGGAGCCTACTACGCGATTTCTCAGTTACATGCGAAAGAGAGAGAACGAGGAGTGGTCTGTGCCTCAGCGGGCAACCACGCTCAAGGAGTTGCCTACACCTGCCGGGAGATGAAAATCCCAGCGACCATCTTTATGCCGATTACGACACCTCAGCAAAAGATTAGCCAGGTTCGTTTCTTCGGTGGAGAATATGTGACCATTAAATTAGTAGGAGATACTTTTGATGCTTCTTCTAAGGCTGCGCAGGAATATACCGAGCTTAAAAACTGTACCTTCATTGATCCATTTGATGATGCCAATGTCCAAGCAGGTCAAGGAACTGTAGCCTACGAAATTCTAGAGGAAGCTAAAAAAGAGTCCATCGACTTCGATGCGGTGTTAGTACCAGTTGGTGGAGGTGGCCTCATCGCCGGAGTATCTACCTATATCAAGGAACAAGCGCCGGACATCGAGGTTATTGGAATTGAAGCAGATGGGGCTCGGTCGATGAAGGCAGCCTTTGAAGCTGGAGGCCCGGTAAAACTCAAACAGATTGATAAGTTTGCGGATGGGATTGCTGTTCAAAAGGTAGGCCAGTTGACTTATGAGGCAACGAAAAAAAATGTTGAGACCTTGATTGGCGTCAACGAGGGCTTGATCTCTGAGACCTTGATTGATCTTTATTCTAAGCAAGGCTTGGTTGCAGAACCAGCTGGAGCTGCCAGTGTAGCGGCTTTAGAAGTGTTGAGAGAGTATATCAAAGGAAAGACCATTTGCTGTGTGATTTCTGGGGGGAACAATGATATTAACCGGATGCCAGAGATGGAAGAGCGAGCTTTGATCTATGATGGTATCAAACACTACTTTATCGTCAACTTCCCGCAACGTCCAGGAGCTCTTCGAGAATTTGTAAATGATATCTTAGGACCAAATGACGATATCACGCGGTTTGAGTACATCAAACGAGCAAGTAAGGGGACTGGCCCAGTCTTGATTGGGGTTGCTTTGGCAGATAAGCATGACTATGCAGGTCTGATCAATCGGATTGAACAATTTGACCCTTCTTTCATTAACCTAAATGGAAATGAAACCCTCTATAACATGTTGGTATGATGGCTTCTTTAACAAAGAGTCACTTCAAAAAAGTAATAAAATATAAAGGAGAATCAGGAAATGATTTGGATTTTTCTATTGGCTATTCTAGTAGTTGGAGCTACTGTATTCATTAGCTCACTCTATGTGGTGAAACAACAATCTGTTGCGATTATTGAGCGTTTTGGACGCTACCAAAAGATCAGCAACAGTGGGATTCATGTCCGTGCACCATTTGGTATCGATAAAATTGCTGCGCGTGTGCAATTGCGTCTCTTGCAAAGCGAGATTGTAGTTGAAACTAAGACACAAGATAACGTATTCGTTACCATGAATGTCGCGACACAATACCGCGTAAATGAAAACAATGTAACGGATGCTTACTACAAATTGATGCGTCCAGAAGCTCAGATCAAATCTTACATCGAAGATGCCTTGCGCTCCTCTGTTCCAAAGTTAACCTTGGATGAATTGTTTGAGAAAAAGGATGAAATCGCCCTTGAGGTTCAAAAACAAGTAGCTGAAGAAATGTCAACCTACGGGTATATCATTGTAAAAACCTTGATTACCAAGGTTGAACCAGATGCTGAAGTCAAGCAGTCAATGAATGAGATCAACGCTGCTCAACGGAAACGTGTGGCTGCCCAAGAATTGGCTGAAGCGGACAAGATTAAGATTGTTACCGCAGCCGAAGCGGAAGCTGAAAAAGATCGCCTTCACGGGGTCGGGATTGCAGAACAACGGAAGGCTATTGTAGATGGTTTGGCAGATTCTATCAAGGAATTGAAAGACACCAATGTGAATTTGACAGAAGAACAGATTATGTCGATTCTTTTGACCAACCAATATTTGGATACTTTGAATAACTTTGCAGAAAAACAAGGCACCAATACCCTCTTCTTACCAGCAAATCCGGATGGCGTAGAGAATATTCGCACCCAAATCCTCTCAGCTTTAAAAGCTAAATAACAAAATATCTGACTTTTTTAAAATTGTTCGTATTTTCAGTTATTATGGTTGACAAAATATGCAAAAAATTTTATATTAGTATTGGAAATAATAATATAGGAGAAGAATCATGGCTAAATCGAACTTCGAAAAAGTGGAATCAGTTGTTGGTTGGGTACGTGATAAAAAGATCACTGGCTATCGTATCAGTAAAGAAACGAATGCCCGTGAAATGTCTATCATTGCACTTGCGCAAGGTCGTGCAAAAGTGAAGAACATTTCGTTTGAAACTGCGCTTGGCTTGATCGATTTTTATGATAAGAATCATCAAAAATTCGAAAATTAAACTTAGATATAAAAAAGAAGGGAAAAAGCTTCCCTTCTTTTTATATAGTATAAATCAGGATATCGTAGGAAAGTATCACTAGCTTACTTCATATCTATCAAAGGATTTCAACAAGTTTATGTGTGGAATCGTGCTTTCAATTGATGGTATTTAAAAACTCCCTCATCGGAAGGATTTCCAGTGAGGGAGTTTGTTTTAGTTTAAGAAACGTTGTAAGAATTCTTTGGTCCGTTCTTCTTTTGGATTGGTAAAGATTTCTTTCGGATCACCTTGTTCAGCGATGACCCCCTTGTCCATAAAGATAACACGACTTGAGACATCGCGAGCAAATTCCATTTCGTGGGTTACGACGATCATGGTCAAACCTTCTTTAGCGAGGTCCTGCATGATCTTCAAAACTTCCCCAACCATTTCAGGGTCCAGGGCGGAAGTTGGTTCATCAAAGAGGATGGCATCAGGATCCATGGAAAGGGCACGCGCGATAGCGACCCGTTGCTTTTGACCACCTGAAAGTTGTTTCGGACGGGCAGCCCAATATTGAGATCCCATACCGACTTTTTCAAGGTTTTCTTTGGCAACTTTTTCTGCGGTTTCACGATCACGCTTGAGGACGGTCGTTTGTGCAACGATCGTATTTTCCAAGACATTTAAATTTTCGAAGAGATTAAAGCTTTGGAAAACCATCCCTAATTTCTCGCGGTAGTGGGTAAGATCATACTCAGGATCAAGAACATTTTGTCCACGATAGAGAATCTCTCCAGCTGTAGGAGTTTCTAGAAGATTGATGGAGCGAAGGAAGGTTGATTTTCCGCTACCAGAGCTCCCTATGATGGAGATCACCTCTCCTTTTTCAACCGTAAGGGAAATATCTTTCAAAACCTCATTTTGACCATAAGATTTTTTTAAATGTTGGATTTCAAGAATTTTTTCTGCCATTATTTCACCTCATTGACTTGCATTTGATTGGCACCTGTAGTATAAGTATCAGAATCTAAGCGACGTTCAATGTAACGAAGGATACGGGTGATAGTGAAAGTCAGGATAAAGTAAATAACCGCAATAATAGTAAAGGTTGGGAAGTATTGGTAGTTTTGAGTTGCGACCGTATTTCCTGTAAAGTAAAGTTCGACCACAGAGATAACATTCAAGACAGATGTGTCCTTGATGTTGATGACAAATTCATTCCCTGTCGCTGGCAAGATATTCCGAACGACCTGAGGAAGGATGACCTTGCGCATGGTTTGTCCATGGGTCATTCCTAGAGCAGTCGCTGCTTCAAACTGACCAGTATCCACTGCCAAGATTCCTCCACGAACAATCTCACTCATATAAGCCCCTGTATTGATCGAAACGATAAAGATGGCGGCCCAGGTACGATCCAAGGAAATGTTGAAGGCTTGGGCCGAACCGTAGAAAATAACCATGGATTGAACGATCATCGGAGTTCCGCGGAAGATTTCAATGTAGACATTGAGGAACCAACCAAAGAATGATTGCAAGGCAGCGAGAGCCTTGTTTTTAGACGTAGGAGCAGTCCGGAAGACACCGATTAACAAACCGATGATCAAACCAGCGATTGTCCCTGTCATGGAGATGAGGAGGGTCATACCAGTTCCACGTAAGAACTGTGGGCCATTATCTTTCAAAATCTTCATCATTTGGCTGAAGAAAGTCTGCTCATCATCGCTAGCATCACTGGAAGCGGGTTGCTTCTTGATCATATCATCCATGAGTTTGACTTGGTCTTCAGATGAAATCTTAGCTAGTGTAGCATTGACTTGGTCAATTCGACTGTCCCCTTTCTTCATCCCGATAGCGATGGTTGCATCTTCCTCCCCAACTTCAAAACCTTTTTTGAATTGGATCATCTTAAATTTTGAATTAGCGGACTCAGCTGTCAAGGCTTCTGGACGCTCAGAAACATAGGCATCGATAACACCAGATTCTAAAGCTTGACGCATCTGGGCAAAATCACCCATTGCAGTTTCTTGTTTTGCACCCTTGAGTTGGGAGATGAGAGAGTAGAGGTAGACCCCTTGTTGAGAGGTGACCTTTGCATCCTTAAAGTCATCTAGACTAGAGGCATTCGCATAGTTTCCATCTTTGCGGACCAGCATGACTGGCTCACTAGTATAGTAGCTATTAGAAAAAGCAACCTCTTTTTTGCGCTCAGCAGTAGGACTCATCCCGGCGATAATCATATCGATTTTCCCAGAAGTGAGGGCTGGAATTAGTCCGTTCCAAGATGTTTTTACGATCAGAGGTTTTTTACCTAGTCCCTCAGCAACCTTTTTGGCGATTTGAACATCGTACCCGTTGGCATATTGATTGGTGCCATCAATCTTTACGGCTCCATTTGAATCATCTTCTTGAGTCCAGTTGAAAGGAGCATACGCAGCCTCCATTCCAATCCGGAGATACTCATCTGCTTTGACAATATGGCTCATTCCCAGACACAAAAGTAGTCCGGTAAAGAGAGCATAAATTGTTTTTTTCATGTAGTCTCCTCTTCCTTTATAAATAGTATCATCTTATTGTACAGGAAATTGGTCTACTTTTCAAACCTGATAACCTTTTCATGAAAAAATGCTATAATAAACCAAAGGAGTATAGGGGAAATGAAAAAAATTCTGTATGTTCTATTGGCAGTGATGGCCTGTCTATTTATAACAGGTTTTGTAAAAGCGGATGGTCCTTCCTATGAGGTTCAGTCTTATCGGGGGACTCTTACCTTGGAAACTTGGGACGATGCTACCTATGAGGAAGAATTGGTCTATCATTTTACAACTTCCTATAATGGTCAATATGTCACCTTGGGAAGTGCGGGTAAAATGCCTCAAGGTTTTGAAATAGTAATTCCTCCTTTGGTGGAAGTGGAAGGTAGAACCTTGTCGCAAGAACCAGAAGTTCATAATTTAGGCGATGGTTATCAGGTGAAGATTTATAACGGCGGAAGTGCAGGGGATACTGTCAAGATAAAGGTTACCTGGCGCTTAAAAAACCTGCTCTATGTTCACCAAGATATCCTATTATTGAACTGGAAACCAATCAGTGATGGGGATCAAGAGGTCAAAAAAGTAGAGTTACAGGTTATCCCGAAATTTGCCACGCCTGCCTCGAAATCGGAACTGAATATCCATACGGCTTATATGGGGGCTGAGGCAACTGTTCAGAAAGAAGAAGCAAACTATAAGGCTACTCTAGAGAATCTGAAACGAAAAGAAGGTGTTGAGATTTATGCTTACTGGCGGAAATCGGATGTAGCTTCCTTTGGGGAATCCTATCGCGATACAGGTTTGATGGAGGAGTCCAACTATCATCGGACGGAAGCAGGAATTGTTCAAAAACGGACCTGGATTCGCCTATTTATGAAGGTCCTACTCCCAATCCTTATTCTGTTCATCCTTCTTCTTGCTATTTATTATCGTTATCGATTCATGCAATCTGTGACTTCTACCAGAGTTTTCCCAAAAAATAGCCGCTTGTATGAGATTCCAAATGACGTTGCGCCTCTACTAATGGCCTCGATTGTATACTCTACAGAGCTAGATGAGATTTCTCCAACCAAAAAACATGCTCGGGGCGCCTTTAAATTTGATCAGTTGGTGCAAGCAACCTTACTTGATTTGATTGATCGAAAAAATATCATCTGTGAGCAATACGACACTCATACAGTTTTAACCATTCAAAATGAAGATACATTGGATGAATTTGAGCGCGAGTTTCTTAGACTTGCTTTCGGTTCTCAAAAATATTGTAGAACAGATGACTTGTTTTCAGATTATGAAATTTCGGATTCTCTCTATAAATATGCGTCTGAGAAAGAGCAAGATGCCATTCGCAAGAGAGGAAAACAAGCGCAAGATCGGATTGATGCAGCGATTTCTCGTGTCGCTCAGGCAGTTCAACAAAAGATCCAAACCTTTGCCCTTTCTCCTTACTACCGTCCTTTAGAGGTAGGGGAGGAACGTGCAGGCCGTATGTGTCTCTTCTTTGGATGGGCTGCGTGGAGCATTGCTTTGGTAGCCGGCCTAATTGCTTATTTCATCTTGAATTGGCTCTCTATCTTTTGTGTGATCTATGTGTTGATAATGTGGATTCTTCCGGCATCCTTCCAAGGGAAGTTCACCCTCTATCGACGGGATGGAGTCCCAACGGACCTCGGTGCAGAACAGCGCTATTACTGGGATAGCTTCCGTAATATGTTGCGGGATATCGCTCATTTGGAAGAAGCAGAAGTTCAATCGCTGGTTTTATGGAATCGCTTATTAGTCTATGCTACTCTGTTTGGTTTTGCAGATCAAGTAAGTAAAGTGATGAAACTTCGTCAAATCCACTTGGATAACCCAAGTATGGATGCCTATGTCTACACTCCATTTCGTAGTAATCTGATCCATTCCAGCCATCTCTTATCTACTTATGGAACGACCGCGACAACTGCTAGTCATTTTACAGTGTCTTCAAGCGGTAGTTCTGGTGGTGGCTTCTCTGGTGGCGGTGGTGGCGGTGGTTTCGGTGCTTTTTAGAGTCGCACAAGTGCTAGCTAGCCACAGTTGTAGTTACAATTTTAAAGAAGTGAGGTAGGATCTACCTCACTTTTTTTAGTCTATGCATCCTTGCAAGCACATCTGGTTCTATGGCTAGAAATGTGTTATAATATAGCAAATGTAAGTTTAGGAGAAGAAGATGTTTATCATTGAAGTGATAAAAGCGATTCTTTTTGGAATCGTTGAAGGAGTCACCGAGTGGCTTCCAATCTCAAGTACAGGTCATTTGATTTTGATCCAAGACTTTATCCAGTTTAAGGATCAAAACCCTGCCTTTATGGAGATGTTTAATGTCGTTATTCAGCTTGGTGCAATTATGGCCGTCGTCGTGATTTACTTCGACAAGCTTTATCCCTTTAAGCCTGGAAAATCGAAAAAAGAGGTGAGACGGACTTGGCAATTGTGGGCCAAGGTTGCTGTGGCGACCCTGCCTTTGCTCTTTGTCTTTAAATTAGATGATTGGTTTGAAGCTCATTTTCATAACTCTTTTTCTGTAGCCATCATGCTGATCACCTATGGTTGGGCCTTTATTTACCTTGAAAAACGGGAGCAAGTAGAACCAGAAGTGACGGAATTACACAAGTTGCCTTATAAGACTGCTCTCTATATTGGTTTGTTCCAAGTCTTGTCACTTTTCCCAGGGACCAGTCGGTCAGGTGCAACGATTGTAGGTGGTTTGGTCAATGGAGTTAGCCGTTCTGTTGTGACAGAATTTACCTTCTATCTGGGGATTCCTGCCATGTTTGGAGCTAGCCTATTAAAGGTCGCTAAGTTTGTCTTGGGAGGAAATGCTTTAAGTTTCAGCCAAGGGACGATCCTTTTGGTCGCTATGGCAGTTGCCTTCGGAGTCAGTATGGTAGCGATTCGCTTCTTGACAGATTATGTTAAAACTCATGACTTCACGGTTTTTGGAAAATATCGGATTGTTTTGGGAGCGATTTTGCTGGTCTATGCAGTAATAAAAATCTTTATCTAATCATGAGATAGGAGTGCTTCTTCTTTCTCTTCAAATGGCTATGTTTGAGGGGAGAGGAAGTGCTCTTTTGTTTAAGGTTTTTTCATATCTGAGGTGGGGGGTCATGTTTTGAAAAATATGTCCCTTTTTAGTATAATAGAAAGACTAACAGTATGAGGTGCAGTCATGAAGATGAAGCAAATCAGTGATTCAACGATTAAAATCACGATTCAATTAGAGGATTTAGAAGAACGAGGCATGGAAATGGCCGATTTTTTGGTGCCTCAAGAAAAAACAGAAGAATTTTTCTATACCATCTTAGATGAATTGGAAATGCCAGAAAGCTTCTTAGACAGTGGTATGTTGAGTTTCCGAGTGACTCCTAAGCCAGATAAGCTTGATGTTTTTGTGACCAAATCAAAAATTGATCAGCATCTAAATTTTGAAGATTTTTCCGACTTGCCTGATATGGAAGAATTGTCGCAAATGTCTCCAGACGAATTTATCAAGACCTTGGAAAAAACCATCTCTGAAAAGAGTAAGGGAGACGGCGATGCTATCCGTCATTTAGAAGCTGAGGAATTGGCTGATGAGAATCAGCTTTCAGAAGAAGATACGCCGAATCATCCAGTAGATACACGGTATATTTATTATATCCTCCAGTTTTCTCAGTTAGAAGAAGTGATTCGGTTTACAAAGACAGTTCATTATGCGGTCGAGACTTCGGAGCTTTATAAAATGGACGGGATTTACTATTTAACCGTCTTGATTGATTTGGAAGGGTGCCCGCAAGATTATCCAGGTTGGCTCTTGGCAACCATGCGTGAATATGCAGAAGACACAGATACTACTAGAGCTGTCCTCCAGGAACATGGTCATCTCTTGCTCGTCTCAGATGCTATTCACGAACTTCAAAAGGTTAATTTGGTATGATTACTTTTCCATTACAATTTATCCTGGTCCTGATTGCAACTTTTTTGATCAGTTTGATTCTAACTCCCTTTGTGAGGTTATTGGCCTTTAAAATAGATGCCGTAGACTATCCAAATGCGCGTCGGATCAATAAAAAACCCATGCCCAGCGCTGGTGGTTTAGCCATTCTTCTTGCTTTTACCATTGCAACCGTGGTATTGCTACCGATGATTACCAAAGGCTATGTAGCCAAGACATCTTATCTGACCTATACTTTACCAGTTGTCGTTGGAGGATGGATCATTGGTCTGACTGGTTTAATCGATGATATAAAAGAACTATCACCGCGGTTAAAGATGCTGGGGATTTTCCTAGGGGCCAGTGTGATCTGGATCTTTACAGATTTTCGCTTAAATGATTTCAAGATCCCTTTTGGAGGGCCATTTCTTCATTTTGATCCCTGGTTGTCCTATATTTTAACAGTCATTTGGATCATTTCGATTACCAATGCAGTCAATTTGATTGATGGTTTGGATGGTCTGGTCAGTGGGGTTTCGATTATTTCCTTGGTGACGATGGGGATTGTTTCTCATTTCTTTCTCCCAGTGCCCAATCTCTTCCTAACTATGACGATTTTTGTATTAGTCATGGCCATTGCTGGTTTCTTCCCCTTTAATTATCATCCAGCGATTCTTTATTTGGGGGATACAGGAGCCCTCTTCATTGGTTTTATGATCGCTGTTTTGTCCTTGCAAGGTCTTAAGAATGCGACGGCAGTTGCGGTTGTTACGCCGATGATTATCTTGGGAGTTCCCATTACGGATACCTTTTTAGCGATTGTTCGTCGGACTCTCTCTGGTCAGAAGTTCTATGCCCCAGACCGGAATCACTTGCACCATCGCCTACTTTCTTTGGGCTTAACGCATCGTGGAACTGTCTTGGTTATCTATGGAATTTCGATGATTTTTGCTATGATTTCTCTTCTATTGAATATTTCGACTCGTATTGGTGGCGTTCTGCTTGTCATCGGTTTGGTATTAGGAGTTGAATTATTAGCAGAATTGATTGGAGTCCTAGGTCCTAACCATAGTCCGCTCCTCAATTGCTTACGCTATATAGGAAATTCTGCCTATCGAGAGGAAGTTCGACAAAATAGAAAAAACAAGACTAAATAAGAACGATTCTAAACACCAGAAAAGCCTTTTAGGCTTTTTTTTGTTATACTAGATAAGACAAAACTCTATAGCAGAAAGGAATACAAATGTCAGTATTAGAGATTAAAGATCTTCATGTAGAAATTGAAGGCAAGGAAATTTTAAAAGGCGTGAACTTGACCCTTAAAACAGGGGAAATTGCAGCCATCATGGGACCTAACGGGACAGGGAAATCAACCCTATCTGCAGCGATCATGGGGAATCCAAACTATGAAGTGACCAAGGGTGAAATTCTATTTGATGGAGTGAATATCCTTGAATTGGAAGTGGATGAGCGTGCTCGCATGGGCCTTTTCTTGGCTATGCAATACCCATCAGAAATTCCAGGAATTACCAATGCTGAATTCCTTCGTGCAGCCATGAATGCAGGCAAAGAAGAGGACGAAAAAATTTCTGTTCGTGAATTCATCACAAAATTAGACCAGAAAATGGAACTCCTCAATATGAAGGAAGAAATGGCAGAACGCTATTTAAACGAAGGTTTCTCAGGTGGTGAGAAGAAACGCAATGAGATTCTGCAATTGTTGATGTTGGAACCGAAGTTTGCCCTCCTTGATGAGATTGACTCCGGTTTGGATATTGATGCCCTTAAAGTAGTTTCAAAAGGGGTCAATGAAATGCGTGGCGAAGGTTTTGGTGCCATGATCATTACCCACTACCAACGTCTTTTAAACTACATTACTCCTGATGTGGTTCATGTGATGATGGAAGGTCGTGTCGTCCTTTCAGGTGGTCCTGAACTTGCTGTGCGTTTGGAGCGTGAAGGATACGCGAAATTAGCAGAAGAGTTAGGTTACGACTACAAAGAAGAACTCTAATCTTGTGTCCAAAACTGAACAGGATCTTTGAGGAGGAGTAAATGACCAAAGAAAATATCAAACTTTTTTCAGAAATGCATGCAGAGCCCCAATGGTTGCAGGACTTGCGCCAGAGGGCTTTTGATAAAATTGATGACTTAGAACTACCTGTGATTGAACGCGTGAAATTTCATCGTTGGAATCTTGGGGATGGAACAATCACAGAAAGTGAACCACTCACTGCTGTGCCAGACTTCACTGCGATTGACAATCAATTAAAATTGGTTCAGCATGGAACTCATACAGTATTTGAACAGATTCCAGTTGACTTGGCCAACCGGGGAGTCATCTTTACAGACTTCCACTCAGCCCTGGAAGTAATTCCAGAGGTCGTAGAGGAATTTTTCATGTCATCCGTTAAATATGATGATGACAAGTTGGCAGCCTACCACACAGCTTATTTCAATAGTGGAGCTGTTCTTTATATTCCAGATCATGTAGAAATCGCGGAGCCAATCGAGGGTGTCTTCTACCAGGATAGTGATAGCGATGTGCCATTTAACAAGCACATCTTGATTATCGCTGGTAAGAACAGTAAGATCAGTTACCTTGAACGGTTAGAGTCACGTGGAGAAGGTAGTGCTAAAGCAACTGCCAATATCACAGTAGAAGTGATTGCGCGTTCAGGTGCGCAAGTGAAGTTTGCTGCGATTGATCGTCTTGGTGAGAATGTCACTGCCTACATTAGCCGCCGTGGGAAACTAGGTAAGGATGCTAGCATTGACTGGGCAATCGGTGTCATGAACGAAGGAAATGTCGTTGCTGACTTTGATAGTGACTTGATAGGAAACGGCAGCCATGCTGACTTGAAGGTCGTAGCCCTATCTAGTGGTCGTCAGGTACAAGGGATTGATACCCGTGTAACCAACTATGGTTGCAATTCGGTAGGGAACATTCTCCAACATGGGGTCATTCTTGAAAAGGCAACCTTGACCTTCAACGGGATTGGCCACATTATCAAGGGAGCAAAAGGGGCAGATGCCCAACAAGAAAGCCGTGTGTTAATGCTTTCTGACCAAGCTCGTTCCGATGCTAACCCAATTCTTTTGATCGATGAAAATGATGTGACTGCAGGTCACGCAGCTTCTATCGGTCAGGTAGATCCAGAAGACATGTACTACCTCATGAGCCGTGGCTTGGATCAGGCAACTGCAGAACGCCTAGTGGTTCGTGGTTTCCTTGGATCGGTGATTGTGGAGATTCCAGTCAAAGAAGTTCGTGAAGAAATGATCCAAACCATTGAAGATAAATTATTGAAGAGATAAACATGATAGATGTCGAAAAGATTCGGAAAGATTTCCCGATTTTAGATCAAATAGTGAATGATGAGCCGCTTGTCTATTTAGATAATGCAGCGACGACACAAAAACCAAAAGCTGTCTTAGAGGCGGTGAATCGCTATTACCAAGAGGATAACGCCAATGTTCACCGCGGGGTTCATACCTTGGCGGAACGGGCGACCGCATCCTATGAAGCAGCAAGAGAAACGGTCCGTCGTTTTATAAACGCTTCCTCGACCAAAGAGGTCTTGTTTACGAGAGGGACTACGACAGGCTTGAACTGGATTGGGCGGTTTGCAGAGGAAATCCTCGAAGAGGGGGATGAGGTCCTCATCTCTATTATGGAACACCATTCCAACATCCTTCCTTGGCAGGAAGCTTGTCGGAAGACAGGGGCGAAGTTGATCTATGCGTACTTGAAAGACGGTGGTCTGGATTTAGAGGATTTCCGAGAAAAATTGACAGATCGAACCAAGTTTGTTTCCATTACCCATGCTTCTAACGTACTCGGGGTAATTAATCCTATCCAGGAACTCGCTCAATTAGCCCATGAAAAAGGTGCTATTATGGTAGTGGATGGGGCTCAATCGGTCCCCCATATGAAAATTGATGTTCAAAAACTAGATGCAGACTTCTTTGTCTTTTCCGGGCATAAAATGGCTGGACCGACAGGAATTGGAGTCTTGTATGGAAAAGAGCACTATCTCAACCAAATGTCACCTGTTGAATTTGGTGGGGAAATGATTGACTTTGTCTATGAACAATCCGCAACCTGGAAGGAACTCCCTTGGAAATTCGAAGCAGGGACTCCAAATATGGCTGGCGCAATTGGTTTAGCTGCGGCAATTGATTATTTGGAGGCCATTGGCATGGATGTCATTGAGCACCACGAGCAAGACTTGATTGCCTACGTCTTTCCTAAACTTCAAGCGATTGAAGGCTTGAAAATCTATGGCTCCCAAGATTTAGCGAAACGCTCTGGGGTGATTTCCTTCAACTTAGGGGATCTGCATCCTCATGATCTTGCGACTGCCTTGGATTATGAAGGAGTTGCCGTTCGGGCAGGCCACCATTGTGCTCAACCTTTGATCCAGTATTTGGAGGTTCCAGCGACTGCTCGAGCTAGCTTTTATCTCTACAATACAAAGGAAGACTGTGATAAGCTTGTAGAAGCGCTGATAAAAACAAAGGAGTTTTTCAATGGCACTTTCTAAATTAGATAGCCTCTATATGGCTGTAGTAGCTGACCATTCAAAAAATCCCCATCACCATGGAAAGATTGAAGGGGTTGAACAAATCAACTTAAACAATCCAACCTGTGGCGATGTGATTAGTTTGTCTGTTCAGTTTGATGATGAAGGAGTAATCAAAGACATTGCCTTTGTAAACTCAGGTTGTACGATTTCGACGGCTTCTGCTAGTATGATGACAGACGTTGTCCTAGGAAAATCCAAAGAAGAAGTGCTAGAGTTGGCGACTATTTTTTCAGAAATGGTCCAAGGCAAAGAAGATACTCGTCAAGACCAGTTGGGAGATGCAGCCTTTTTAGCTGGGGTTGCTAAATTTCCACAACGGATCAAGTGCTCGACCCTGGCTTGGAATGCTCTCAAAAAAGCAATCGATGCTCAAGCCTAATGATGAATAAAAGTGATGAAGATTCAAGTCTGTTTTTTAACCGAGCTTCTGGTGAGAAGTGCTATTAACATTCGGGTGCTGATGGTCCAGACTAGAAGAGTAATCACATGGAAAGAGTGCTAAAAAAGAAAATGAAAGGAAAGATATGACAGAAGAAAGAGTAGAACCAAAACCAATTGATCTTGGTGAATATAAATTTGGCTTTCATGATGATGTAGACCCAATCTTGTCAACAGGAAAAGGGTTGAATGAATCGGTTATTCGCGAGTTGTCTGCTGCGAAAAATGAGCCAGAATGGATGCTGGAGTTCCGTTTAAAGTCTTATGAAGCATTTAAAAAAATGCCGATGCAAACTTGGGGGGCTGACTTGTCAGATATTGATTTTGATGATTTGATTTATTATCAAAAACCATCTGATAAACCTGCACGTAGCTGGGATGAAGTGCCTGAAAAAATTAAGGAAACATTTGAACGGATTGGTATTCCAGAAGCAGAGCGTGCTTACCTGGCCGGAGCAGCTGCTCAGTATGAGTCTGAAGTAGTTTACCATAATATGAAGGAAGAATTCCAAAAGCTAGGAATTATCTTTACGGACACAGATTCGGCTTTGAAGGAATACCCAGACTTGTTTAAGCAATACTTTGCTAAGTTGGTACCTCCAACGGATAATAAGTTGGCAGCCCTCAACTCAGCTGTTTGGTCAGGTGGAACCTTTATCTATGTGCCGAAGGGTGTTAAGGTCGATGTTCCTTTGCAGACCTACTTCCGGATTAATAATGAAAATACAGGTCAGTTTGAGCGGACTTTGATTATTGTTGACGAAGGCGCTAGCGTCCACTATGTAGAAGGATGTACAGCACCGACTTATTCAAGCAATAGCTTGCATGCTGCTATTGTAGAAATCTTTGCTTTGGATGGAGCTTACATGCGTTATACGACTATCCAAAACTGGTCTGATAACGTCTATAACTTGGTTACAAAACGCGCTAAGGCTCAAAAAGATGCTACTGTTGAGTGGATTGATGGGAACTTGGGTGCCAAAACAACTATGAAATATCCATCTGTATACTTAGATGGAGAAGGAGCGCGTGGTACCATGCTTTCTATTGCCTTTGCTAATGCAGGGCAACACCAGGATACTGGTGCCAAGATGATCCACAATGCTCCACATACCAGCTCTTCAATCGTCTCAAAATCCATCGCGAAAGGTGGAGGAAAGGTTGACTACCGTGGACAAGTGACATTCAATAAAGATTCAGCGAAATCTGTCAGTCACATTGAGTGTGATACCATCATCATGGATGACTTGTCTGCATCTGACACCATCCCATTTAATGAAATTCATAATTCACAAGTTGCTTTGGAACATGAAGCCAAAGTATCTAAGATTTCAGAAGAACAACTCTATTACCTCATGAGCCGTGGTTTATCAGAATCAGAAGCGACTGAAATGATCGTCATGGGATTTGTAGAGCCCTTCACTAAAGAACTTCCAATGGAATATGCAGTTGAGTTGAACCGATTGATTAGCTACGAAATGGAAGGATCTGTCGGTTAAGGAGATAAAAGGAGAAGCCAATGGGATTCCTAAAAAAATTATTTGGTAATGTCGAAAAAGCGAATAAGGGCGAAATTCCTGCAGAAGAAATTATTCCGCCATTTGCAAACGATTTAGCTGAAGAAGCAGATGATTATTGGAGACAAATGGAACAAAACCTCTTGATCAATGCTGTGAAGGCTGTTGGCGGTCCTGATAAAGCGGATCGTGCCTTTATGCTAGTGAATTTTAAACCGGGTCAAGAAACATTTGATTTGTATTATCAAGTCGATGGGAATTTAATTTCTTGGCAAGAATTGGATCCAGAACTTGTAGAAAAAATCCGCCTTCAACTCTTGCCTCAAGCCCCAGCTGTATCCCATGCAGTCAATGAAAATTACGAAGCTGCCAATGTTCCTGTGATTAGCTATGCCATGCTTCAATTAGAAACGGCGACCATGGCGTGGTTTGGTCGGAAGCTAACAACAGCTACTCTGAAGCTAGCTTATCTTTTGAAGAATTGGTAGCAGGTTGGCGTGCGGTGATTGAAGAAGAGATTCCGACTCATCCAATAGACAGCGACACTGCTTTTCCTTATTTCGAAGTTCGATAGAAGTTCTGTTGACGGAATTGAATAAACAAAAAAAGAGGGTGACCTCTTTTTTTGTTTATGAGCATTTATAGTTTTTCGTTGACGTAACGAACAAATTGATTCCACCACACTTTTAAGAAGAAACTTTTTTGGATATTTTCTCCGCTCACCATTTCCATACTAGGGGCTTTACCTTCGATATACCCTCGACCGATGGGTTCTGGATCAGTGTAGGTAAGGGTTCCGAGAGAAGTACCTTTCTTTATAGGAGCGCTAAATGAAGATTGGCTACTTTTAAAGGTGATTTTAGGTTCTGCTTGGCTTCCTTGTCGTTCGATCACGATGAAGTCATCCTTGGCAACAGCAGTGGCGTTTGTTTTCTTGCCATCAAGAACCGTTGATTTACTGTTGTTGTAAGCTTCGCCTTTACTGACAATGAGGCTTGGAACGAAGTTTTGGCTCACATAATTCATCAGGTTGGCTGTTGCAACAAATCGTGCGTAGGGATCTCCATCGATTGCCTCAACACCAATGACAACAGTGATCATGCGAATACCATTTTTATTGGTAGAAGCAACAAATGAAATCCCCCCTTTATCGGAATTTCCGGTTTTTAGGCCATCCACTCCTGCTCGATAGTTGGGCATGTTTTCCAACATATAGTTACTGCTCTCCAATTGAATTCCAGCAAATTCTGCATGGGAAAGGGAGGTGATTTTTGTAACTTCAGGATAGTCTTCCAGAAGATGTTTTGCGATGACTGCTACATCATAAGCACTCAGCTTGTTTTCTGTATCTTTCTTTTTGTTTTCCTCATCCTCATCCCCATCAATGATAGATTGGTTCAAACCACTAGCATTCACAATCGTCGCATCTGTAATCCCCCAATCTTTGAGCTTCGCTTTCATGAGCAGGACGAATTGTTCTTCGTTACCAGCTACTTTTTCAGCTAAGGCAATGGCGGCGCTATTGGCGTTTGATACGAGGAGAGCAGTGAGCAGGTCCTTAACTTTGTATTTACGAGCTTCCATGGGGACATTGCTGATTCCTTCAACAGCGGTCAGTTGGTAGGCTTTGTCCGAAATATCTACGTCATCATTTAAAGAGATTTTTCCTTGCTGAATGGCTTCGTAAACGAGATAAGTAGTCAAGAGATTGCTGATTCCACCAACTTCTTTTTTCTCATTGCTGTTTTTTTCGTAGAGTATTTTACCTGTTGTCCCATCGATTGCAATAGCATGCTGAGCTCCAAGGTCTAGGTCCTCCGCTCTTACAGGAGAAGTACTGAGAAGGGTAAGAATTATACAAAGAAGTAAAGTGATTATTTTTTTCACGTTTGAATCCTCGATTGTTTTTTGTCTCTACTATTGTATCATAAAAGAAGGCAACTGCTTTAATCCTATTTTCACCTTCACTTAATTTAAAACTCTATAAGTAAATTGTAAAGATAGTTGGTAAAATGGAAGAAATAGTGTATAATGGTAGAAAACCTAACATAAGGAGATAGTGATGAAAGTAAATAAACGGTTTGTACTGGCCGGTGTTTCTCTAGCCAGCGCTCTTCTATTAACAGCATGCGGTGGTGGAAGCGGCAATCAATCTACTTATTCTTATATTTATTCAACGGATCCAAATACTTTGGACTACATTGCATCGACTCGTACAACGACGTCTGATATTACAAGTAACCTTGTTGATGGTTTGTTAGAAAATGATAAATATGGAAATTTAATCCCAAGTTTGGCAGAAGACTGGACAGTTTCAGAAGATGGCTTAGTATATACCTATAAACTTCGAAAAGATGCCAAATGGTATACCAGTGAAGGGGAAGAGTATGGTGCTGTAACAGCTCACGATTTTGTGACAGGGATCAAACATGCTGTGGAATCCAAATCTGAAGGTCTCTTCTTAATCCAAAACTCCATTAAAGGTTTGGATGCCTATGCCAAGGGTGAAACAACAGATTTCAAGACAGTTGGCGTGAAAGCCCTAGATGATTACACCGTTCAATATACCTTGGAACGTCCAGAAAGCTTTTGGAATTCTAAGACGACATCAGGTGTCCTTTTCCCAGTTAACGCAGCGTTCTTAGAATCTCAAGGAAAAGACTTTGGTTCTTTAAAACCAAGTAGTATTCTCTATAACGGTCCCTATTATTTGAAGAATTTAACTTCAAAATCTCAAATTGAACTTGTAAAAAATAAAGAATACTACGATGAAAAGAATGTTCATATTGATAATGTGAAGTTGACTTACAATGATGGATCAGATCCAGAATCGGTCATCAAGAAATTTGAAAATGGTCAATATTCATTTGCGACAGTAATGCCAAATAGCTCTACTTATAAGAGTGTGAAAAAGAAATTTGGTGATAATATTGTTTATGGTGTTCAATATGGTACATCTTACTATCTAGGCTTCAACATCGATCGTCAGAAGTATAACCATACAGCCAAAACGACAGATGCTCAAAAATCGTCTACAAAACAAGCGATTTTAAATAAGGATTTCCGTCAAGCTGTCAACTTTGCCTTTGACCGTGAAGCCTATGCTGCTCAAACATCTGGCGCAGATGCAGCGACCAAGATTCTTCGAAACACCTTGGTTCCACCGACTTTTGTTCAAGTAAATGGCGAAGAGTTCGGTAAGGTTGTCGAGAAACAATTGGTGACCTATGGGGATGAGTGGAAAGACGTAAATCTAGATGATGCCCAAACCACCCTCTACAATCAAGAAAAAGCCAAGGCTGAATTTGCAAAAGCTAAAGAACAACTGCAAAAAGAAGGGGTACAATTCCCAATTCATTTGGATTACGTTGTTAGTCAGACAGATAACAGTCAGGTACAACAAGCTAGCTCCTTCAAACAATCCGTAGAAGCTGTTCTTGGTGCAGACAATGTTGTCGTAGATATTCAGAAATTATCTGATGATGACTTTAACAATATTACCTACTTTACAGACACTGCTGCTGAGAAAGATTATGACCTTGCAGGCGGAGGATGGGTTCCAGACTACCAAGATCCATCTACTTATTTAGAGAGTTTAAGTCCTGTTAACGGTTCTGTTTTCTACTATCTAGGTGTGGATGCAGGTTCAAACAGCCCTGCTATTACAGCAGTTGACTTTGGGAAGTATGCAGAGCTCTTAAAAGATGCCAATGCAGAAGTGAGTGACCAAGCTGTACGGTATGAGAAATACGCAGCCGCTCAAGCATGGCTAACCGATAGTTCGTTGATCTTACCAACTGTTTCAAATGGTGGAACGCCAATGTTGCAACGGACTGTCCCATATAGTCGTGCTGCTTCATGGGTTGGAACAAAAGGTACAGGAACCAACTATAAATATCTTGAACTTTCAGAAGAAGTCATCAAGACAAAGGATTACGATGCAAGTAAAGAAAAATGGTTGAAAGAAAAGGCTGAATCCAATAAAAAAGCCCAAGAAGAATTAAAGAACCACATCGAATCGAAATAGCTGGGAAAGTAAGAACGCATAAGTTCAAGTAGGGGAAGGAGCCACTAAAAAGGATTGATTTTTTAGACAGTCCTCCGCTTAGTGGCTCCTTTCGCTTGCCAAATATTCAGAAAATTTAGTTTACTTTTTGTCTCACTTATGCTATAATTCTATCTAAATTCAATAAAATGGAGACTCAAAATGAAAAAAAGTAAAGTTTTTGCATTTGCCGGAGTAACATTGCTCGCAGCAACTTTCCTTGCAGCATGTTCTGGCTCAAAAGATAGCAAGTCTGCATCAAAAAAAGATACAACATATGGCTATGTTTATACAGATGATCCAACAACTTTGGATTACACTGTATCTTCAAAAGCTTCCGTACACGATATTACAACAAACGGTGTAGATGGTTTGTTGGAGAACGACAAATACGGAAACCTTGTACCATCTATTGCTGAAGATTGGTCTGTTTCAAAAGACGGTTTGACCTATACCTACAAAATCCGTAAGGGTGTTAAATGGTATGATGCTGATGGTGAAGAGCATGGGGAAGTAACAGCTCATGACTTTGTTACTGGATTGAAGCATGCGGCGGACAAGAAGTCAGAATCTCTTCCATTGGTAAAAGACTCAATCAAAGGATTGAAAGATTACTCAGAAGGAAAAATTTCAGATTTCTCTGAGGTTGGAGTCAAAGCAGTAGATGACTATACCCTTGAGTATACTTTGAACCAACCAGAAACTTTCTGGAATTCAAAAACAACTAATGGGGTTCTTTTCCCAATTAGTACAGAATTCTTGAAGAGCAAGGGTGATGAATTTGGTCAGCCAGGTAATGTCAAATCAATCTTGTTCAATGGTCCATTCCTTTTGAAATCAATCACTTCTAAATCAGAAATTACTTTTGAGAAAAACGAAGATTATTGGGATAAAGACAACGTTCATATCGACAAGATCAAATTGTCTTATTATGATGGATCAGACCAAGATTCATTGGCGCGTGGCTTTAGTGATGGATCATACACAGTTGCTCGTCTCTTCCCAGCAAGTTCAAACTTTGCGTCTGTTGAAGAAAAATACAAAGATAATATCTACAACACACAGCCTGGTTCTGGTGTAGCAGTCTTAGGTTTCAACATTGACCGTCAAGCCTACAACCACACATCTAAAACTTCAGATGAGCAGAAATCTTCTACGAAGAAAGCTATCTTGAACAAGAATTTCCGTCAAGCCATCACCTTTGCCTTGAACCGTGAGAATTATTCAGCGCAAGTCAATGGTAAAGACTATGCTAAGGCTGCTATTCGGAACATGTACACCGCACCTGCCTTTGTTCAAGTAAATGGTAAAGACTTTGGTGATGTAGTAGCAGACAAGTTGCAAACTTATGGAGATCAATGGAGTGGTGTGAATCTTGCAGACGGTCAAAACGGACTTTATAGCAAGGAAAAAGCAAAAGCTCAGTTTGAAAAAGCAAAAGCTGAACTCCAAAAAGATGGTGTTCAATTCCCAATCCACTTGGATGTTCCGGTTGCACAAAACTCAACAAACTTTGTGTCACGGATGCAATCCTTCAAACAATCAGTTGAAGAAACACTTGGTACAGAAAACGTTGTTGTGGACCTTCAAATGATGGACCAAGATGAAGTCTTGAACATTACATTGAACGTACCATCAGCTGCAGAAACTGACTGGGATCTTCAAGGGCTTGTAGGATGGAATCCAGACTACGATGATCCATCTACTTACCTTGACACCTTGCAACCATCTTCACCAGACCAAACTAAGACTTACCTTGGATTTGCTGGTGGTGTCGACAATGCTTCTGCTAAAGCAGTCGGTTTAGATGAATTTGCGAAATTGCTTGATGATGCAGAAAAAGAAACTCAAGATGTAGTGACTCGTTACGACAAATTTGCAGCAGCTCAAGCTTGGTTAACAGATAGCGCATTAGTGATTCCAACTATGACAAGTTCAGGTGCTGGAACAGTTGTTTCAAAAGTAGTTCCATTCTCTGGACCATCATCACAAACAGGTAACAAAGGATCAACTTATTTCAAATATGTTGAAGTTCAAGATGAACCTGTCACTAAAAAACAATATGATCAAGAACGTGAAAAATGGTTGAAAGAAAAAGCTGATTCAAATAAAAAAGCTCAGCAAGAACTAGAAAAACACGTTAAATAATCACCTTCATCAGAACTTTCTCTAATAGGGGAGAAAGTTCTTTTGAACATTAAAGGAACGGAATATGAAAAAATATATATTTATGCGTATTTTACGTTCGTTAGTGTCGATCTTTTTAGTTACGACATTGACGTATACAATTATTTATACGCTAACCCCAAGAAATTTAATTTTCAAAAACGACCCTAACTACAATAAGATTGCAAAGACTAAGGATTCTAAAATCAATTATGAAAACACAGTCTATGATCGTATGGGGTATATAGAATATCTTGATTCAAAAGCTTTGAAAGAAAAAGCAAGCAAGGAAGACTCATCAGTAACTGTAGAGCCTACTAAAGAAAACGAAAAGATCTACAAAAAGTACATTTCTAATCTTGGAAATGGCTGGGTATTGAAACGTTTCCCTGAAAACAAAGGCTTTTACGCAACTCGTGAAGTCCCTGTCTTTGAACGTGTTATTGGATTCTACGGCAACCTGATTCAGATTGATCATCCAAATGTCATCAAAGATGCTTCCAATCCAAAACTTGAACGCTATATTCGCATTGAAAATGATCCAGCTATTGGTTGGTCAGTAGTTGGTTCGGGGACTAAACATAAATATCTTTTGTATTTCAATGGTCAATTCCCGTTCGTTCATCAAAATTTTGTATCGTTAAACTTGGGTGAATCTTATCCAACTTATTCAAATACGCCGGTTCTTCAGGTTATTACACAAGGACAAGGTACTACCAAGAAGAGTGAAGTAAACTTCCCAACAGGGAAAAAAGAATCTTCTATCGATATCTACTCACGTACTTACAAATCACCAAGCAAGGCAGATGCTCAAGATATTGCCCGCTTTGGTGAAGGAGATGCTTATACAGCAACTTTGAGTAACTATGAAAATCCATCCATGATTGTGAGCTCTTCTATTATCGGCTTGATCGGGATTGCAATTGCTTACTTGATCGCAATTCCATTGGGATCATACATGGCCTTGTTGAAGAACACATGGTTTGATAGTGCCTCAACAGCTGTCTTGACATTGATGATGGCTCTTCCAACGATTGCCTTGGTCTACATCGTCCGCTTGGTTGGTTCAACAATTGGTCTTCCAGACTCTTTCCCAGTCTTAGGAGCTCAGGACTGGAGATCGTACGTTCTTCCTTCTGTCATCCTGGGACTATTGACCGCTCCAGGTTTGGCTGTTTGGATTCGTCGTTATATGATTGACTTGCACTCACAAGACTTTGTCCGTTTTGCACGTGCTAAAGGACTTTCCGAAAAAGAAATTTCACGCAAGCATATTTTCAAGAATGCAATGGTTCCAATCGTTACAGGTATTCCTGTTCAATTGGTCTTGGTTATCTCAGGAGCTACCTTGACAGAAACTGTCTTTGCCTTCCCTGGTATGGGTAAAATGTTGATTGATTCCATCAAAGCATCGAATAATACTATGGTGGTGGGTCTTGTCTTCATCTTCACCGTTCTTGCTGTATTTGGAGCGATGGCCGGTGATATTCTCATGGTTATGGTAGACCCTCGTATCAAATTGACAACTAAGAAAGGAGGCAAATAATGTCTACAATCGATAAAAAGAAATTCCAATTTGTTGAACGTGACGACTTTGCCTCTGAAACAATTGATGCGCCGTCGTACTCCTACTGGAAATCAGTATTTCGCCAATTTTTCAAAAAGAAATCAACCATTTTTATGTTAGCAGTCTTGGTGGGGATTCTCTTGATGAGTTTTGTTTATCCAATGTTTTCAAACTTTGATTACAATGATGTAAGTAAAGTAAATGATTTCACTGCTCGTTTGAATCCTCCAAGTGCCAAAGCTTTCTTTGGTACAGATAACAATGGTAAATCGTTGTTTGATGGAGTTTGGTTTGGTGCCCGCAATTCGATTATCATCTCTTTTATTGCTACCTTGATCAACGTTGTGATTGGTGTAGTGATTGGTGGGATTTGGGGTGTGTCAAAATCAATCGACCGCTTCATGATGGAAGTTTATAACGTTATTTCAAACGTTCCATTCATGTTGATTGTTATTGTCTTGACTTACTCAATCGGTGCTGGTTTCTGGAACTTGATTTTGGCGATGACGGTAACAGGATGGATTGGGATTGCTTATTCTATCCGTGTCCAAATTATGCGTTACCGTGATTTAGAGTACAATTTGGCCAGCCGTACTTTGGGGACTCCAACTCTAAAAATCGTGACAAAAAATATTTTGCCGCAGTTGGTATCTGTTATTGTGACGACGACAACTCAATTGTTGCCAGCCTTTATTTCAACTGAAGCCTTCCTTTCCTTCTTTGGATTGGGATTGCCAATTACAGTTCCAAGTTTAGGTCGTCTGATTTCAGACTACTCACAAAACGTAACAACCAATGCGTATCTTTTCTGGATTCCATTGACAGTCTTAGTCTTGGTATCCTTGTCATTCTATATCGTTGGACAAAACCTTGCAGATGCCAGCGATCCACGTACACATAGATAGGAGGAGTAGGTATGACAAATGATAAAAATGTAATCTTATCTGCTCGCGATATCGTAGTAGAATTTGATGTTCGGGATCGTGTCTTAACAGCCATTCGCAATGTGTCCTTAGACCTTGTTGAAGGTGAAGTCATGGCACTTGTTGGTGAATCAGGTTCTGGTAAATCTGTTCTGACAAAAACCTTCACAGGAATGTTAGAAGACAACGGCCGAATTGCCAATGGTAACATTAATTATCGTGGGCAAGAATTAACAGAACTCAAGTCAAACAAAGACTGGGAAGATATCCGTGGTGCAAAAATTGCAACAATCTTCCAAGATCCAATGACCAGTTTGGACCCGATTAATACAATCGGATCACAAATTACGGAAGTTATTATTAAACACCAAGGCAAGAGTGCCAAAGAAGCCAGAGAAATGGCCATTGATTATATGGAAAAGGTGGGAATCCCAGAAGCGGAACGTCGTTTTGATGAATATCCTTTCCAATATTCAGGCGGGATGCGTCAACGGATCGTTATTGCTATTGCGCTTGCTTGTCGTCCGGATATCTTGATCTGTGACGAGCCAACAACGGCCCTTGACGTAACCATCCAAGCCCAGATCATTGACTTGTTGAAATCATTGCAAAAAGAATATAACTTTACAACAATCTTTATTACCCACGACTTAGGTGTAGTCGCAAGTATTGCAGATAAGGTTGCTGTAATGTATGCTGGTGAAATTGTAGAATTTGGTAAAGTAGAAGAAATCTTCTACGATCCAAGACATCCTTATACATGGAGTCTCCTTTCAAGTTTGCCACAATTGTCTACCTCTAAAGGTGATTTATATTCTATCCCAGGGACTCCTCCATCATTGTATTCACCAGTAAAAGGGGATGCCTTTGCTTTGCGTTCAGACTATGCGATGCAAATTGATTTCGAGGAACATCCACCAGTCTTCAACGTTTCAGATACACATTGGGCTAAAACATGGCTCTTACATGAAGATGCACCAAAAGTCAATAAACCAGAAATTATTGATAATCTTCATGAAAAGATCAGTGCGAAAATGGGATTCACTACAATCAAGGACTAGGAGAAGGAAATGACAGAAAAATTAATAGAAGTTAAAGATCTAGAAATTTCCTTCGGTGAAGGAAATAAAAAATTTGTAGCTGTAAAGAATGCAAATTTCTTCATTAACAAAGGGGAAACATTTTCTCTTGTTGGTGAGTCTGGTAGTGGGAAGACAACAATTGGTCGTGCAATCATTGGTTTGAATGACACTAGTGCAGGTGACATCCTGTATGATGGTAAAAAAATCAATGGGAAGCAATCGCGTAAGGATGAAAATGAATTAATCCGAAAAATTCAAATGATCTTCCAAGACCCGGCAGCAAGTTTGAATGAGCGTGCAACGGTCGACTACATTATTTCAGAAGGTTTGTACAATTATCACCTATTCGAAAATGAAGAAGACCGAGTACGTAAAGTAAAAGAGATTATGCATGAAGTGGGGCTTCTAGCAGAGCATTTAACTCGTTATCCTCACGAATTTTCTGGTGGACAACGCCAGCGGATTGGGATTGCTCGTGCCTTGGTAATGGAACCAGAATTTGTTATCGCAGACGAGCCAATTTCAGCCCTTGACGTATCCGTACGTGCGCAAGTTTTAAATCTCCTTAAGAAATTCCAAAAAGAGTTGGGCTTGACCTATCTCTTTATCGCACACGATCTTTCAGTCGTTCGATTTATCTCTGATCGTATTGCGGTTATTTACAAAGGAGTTATTGTAGAAGTAGCTGAAACGGAAGAATTGTTTAATAATCCAATTCATCCATACACACAATCTCTACTATCAGCTGTACCGATTCCAGATCCAATTCTAGAACGCAAAAAAGTTCTGAAAGTTTATGATCCTGATCAGCATGATTATTCAACCGACAAACCAGAAATGGTTGAAATCAAACCTGGACATTACGTTTGGGCAAATAAAGCAGAACAGAAAAAATATAAAGAACTTGTATAATCATAAGAGAACGAGAAGAATACGCTTCTCGTTTTCTATTTTTTAAAAAAAGAAAAACTTTT